>NZ_CP076019.1:0-612703 GCF_018623055.1 Halorubrum sp. 2020YC2 | reverse complement strand
AAGGCGATCGTCCACGCCCAGGAGCTGCTCCACTACCACGGGGAAGCGGAGCTCCCGGTCACCGCCGAGGGCAACGAGGACATTATCCGCGTCACGGAACACGAGGGGTACACCGAGGTCGTGAAGGAGTTCCGCTGTGCGGACGGCTGCGACGACTGCCCGCACGGCCCGTACCTCTACCACGTCACGGAGGAGCCGCAGCCCGACGGGAGCCGCAAGGTCCACTGGTCGTTCGTGGGCGCCGTCAAGGGATCCGAGTGATCGGGGCGACCGCGGGCCGTCGGCATTGACGTCCTCCCCCGCGATCAGGGATTCAGTCCCCAGATTCCCGCCCGCAGGAACACGAGGACCGGGATGATCTCCAGCCGGCCGATCCACATGTTGAACAGGAACATCCCCTCCGCCAGCGGCGGCATCGACGGGCCGGTAATGCCGGAGGAGAGACCGACGTTCCCCTGCGCGCTGGCGACCTCGAACAGCGCGTCGGCGTAGCCGAACTCCGGCCCGGCGACGTTGACGAGGACGAGGCTGCCGACCGCGAGCGCGAGGAGCCACAGCAGGGTGACGATGGCGGCCTCGCCGAACTCCCGCTCCATCGTCTCGCGGTCCAGCGTGCGGTCCCCGATGCGCGTGGTAATGACGGCGTTCTTCGGGAGGAACACCCGGGAGAACTGCCAGGCGATCCCCCGAGCGACCGTGTACGCGCGGATTATCTTGATGCCGCCGACGGTGGAGCCGGCCGCGCCGCCGAGCACCATCGCGCCCACGACCAGCACCTTCGCGCCGGCGACCCAGTTCCCGATCGGCGCCGACTGGAAGCCGGTGGCCGTCATCGCGCTGATCCACTGAAACGTCGAGTCGCGGACCGCGTCGAGCCCCGCGCCGTCGAGCAGCGGGACCGGGAACGAGAGGAACGACTCCGTCGCGAACGCGCCGGACGTGACCGACACCGACGCGACGTTCTGCGTCGAGAGGACGGCGACCCCAGCGGCGAGCAGGACGAACAGCCACCGGGTCTGGAGGTCGCCCGCCAGTTCGCGGAGGCTTCGGTCCCGCAATACGACGTAGTGGACGGGGAAGGCGACGGCCCCGAGCACCATGATCGGCAGCAGCGCGGCCTCGACCAGTGGCGAGCCGTACGTCGCGATGGAGTTGTCCGTGACGGAGAACCCCCCGGTCGTCAGCCCGGTCATGGCGTGGTTGAGCGCCTGCCAGGCGGTCTCCCCGAGCGAGAGCGACCGGGCGTACGCGCTCTCGCTCGCGTTGATCGCGGCGAACAGTACCGCAACGGACAGCAGCGTGTACCCGACGACGAGCTTCCAGACGGTCCGGACCGTCGAGACGACGCTCGGGTGGATCTTCTCCTCGCGGGCCTCGCTCCGGTAGAGGGCGTAGCTCCCGCTCCCCGGCCGGGAGAGGATGGAGACGGTGAGGACGACGACGCCGACCCCCCCGACCCACTGGATGAGCGACCGCCACCACTGCACCGCCCGCGGCAGCGACGGCTCGCGGACCGCCATCGTCAGCCCGCTCCCCGTCCACCCGCTCATGCTCTCGAAGAAGGCGTGCAGCGGGTCGCGGAAGTAGGCGAGACTGGAGAGCGTCGTCGATCCGCCGACCGCGACCGGCTCCCACGAGGCGGTGTCCGCCGCCGCGGGGACGAACGCGTCCATGACTGCGGGGGGCGTCAGCCACGCCGCGAGGAACAGCGGGAGTGCGCCGAAGAGGGCGACCGCGAGCCACCCCCCGGCCGCGATCACCATCCCGTGTTTCATCTTCGGCTCGGGAGCGTTGGCGAACCGTCGATTGGCGAGACCGCCGATCAGGGCCGTCACGCCGCCGGCGATCAGGAACCCGAGCGCGACGTGATACTCCCCGAACCCGAGCGCGACGGCCACGGAGACGGTCATCAGTCCGGCCTCCATCAGGACGAGCGACCCCACGTCGCGCGCGATGATCCCGAGGTCCGCCGGAAGCCGCCCGTCGGATCGGTCGGTCATCTCACTCGCCGTCCTCGGCGTGGCCGAACACGTCCGTCAGTTCGGGCGTCACGCCCTCGCCGGAGTACACCGTGAGGAGGTCGCCCCCCTCGATTCGGGTGTTCCCGCGCGGCGTTATCGGCGTCCCCTCTCCGTCGCGCTCGATGGCGACGATCAGTGTCTGCCCGCGGATGAGGTCGGCCTCGTCCGCCTCTCGCAGCGTCTTGCCGGCTATCGGCGCGCTCGGTCCGACAGTGATCTCGAACACTTCAGCCTCCTCGCCGATGTGCATGAAGTCGACGACCGACGGCCGGCTCACGGCGCGGTAGAGGTACTCCGCGATCAGGCTCTGGGGGTTCTGCATCGTGTTGACGCCGATCTGCTCGAACACGCTCATGTGCTCGGGGTTGTGGACGACCGAGACGATGTTCGGGACCGACAGCTCCTGAGCCAGCAGACAGACCATGATGTTCGTCGCGTCCTGATCCGTCGTCGAGATGAGCGCGTCGGCGCGCTCGGCGCCGGCGTCCTGGAGCGTCTCCTTCGCGGTCGCGTCGTCGTTGATGACGAGGCAGTCGTACCCTCTCGACGCTCGCTCCGCGCGCTCCTCGTCGCGCTCGATGACGACGACCTCGTTGCCGCCGGCGGTCGCGAGGTCGACGAGCGGGGTGCCGATGTCGCCGGCCCCCACGACGATCAGATACATGTGGCACGCCTTCAGAACCGACCGCCGAAAGCCTACCGCTTGCGGGAGGCGACGGGACCCTCGCTCCGCGCGGGACCCGCGGAACGGCCGGCGCTCAGTCCTCGTCGGCAGCGGCAGGGAGCGCGATCACGGGGAGCGGCGCGTTCGTCACCAGCTTCAGCGAGATGTCGCCCGAGAGGAACTGCATGAGCCGGTTCCCGCCGCGCGAGCGGTAGGCGACCGCGCTCGCGTCGACCTCGTCGGCCGCGTCGAAGATAGCCCCGACCACGTCGCGGGCGTACGCCGTGTGCTCGTCCGCGTCCGGGAACACCGTTCGGACCGCCGCGTACGACTCCGCGGCCAGTTCCTCGGACTGTTCGACGGGCGTCTTGTCCGGGACGCCCTCGCCCTTCTCGACGACGTGGAGCGCGGTCACCCGCTCCGGGTCGTACGGTTCGAGCGCCCGCGCGGTCGCCAGCGCGTCTTCCTCGTGTGCGACCGGGAGGAGGACGTGGCCGAGCAGGTTCTGCCCGTCGGAGTCGTCGGTACTCGTCATATGAACACCACGATCCTCGGCAGTTAAGAAGATACGCTCTCCGCGTTCGGGGCGACAGTGAGCGATAGAGCCCCCCTTCAGCGATCTGACGGCCGCGTTCGCGACGAGCCGAGGGACCGCTCACCGACCGTCGACCGCCGAGATGAACACCGCGAGCACCGGGACAATCTCCAGCCGGCCGATCCACATCAGGAAGATCATCAGCAGCTTCGACGTGTCCGGGAAGAAGAGGTAGCTCCCGAAGGGGCCGAGTCGGCCGAAGCCCGGCCCGATGTTCCCGATGGTCGCGAGCGAGGCGCTGATCGACTCCAACACCGACAGCTGAATCCCGACCCGGGTGGTGTCGAGCGCGATGAACACCGCCGAGAACGCGAACAGCACCACGTACAGGAGGGTGAACGACATAATACCGCGGATCGCGTCCTCGTCGACGACGGTCCCGCTGAGCCGGACCGGCTGGACGACGTCGGGGTGGGCCGACGTGAACAGCTCGCGCCGGATCGCCTTCGCGACGATGATCCACCGGACGACCTTCACGCCTCCGCCGGTCGAGCCGGCTGAGCCGCCGATGAACATCGCGAACAGGAGGAATATCTGCGCGTGTGGGTCCCACTGCGCGAAGTCGGCCGTGGCGTACCCGGTCGAGTTCAGCAGCGACCCGATCTGGAACGCCGCCTGCCGAAGGGAGTTCCCGGCGAACCCTTCTGTCGTGCCGCCCAGTTCGATCGGCGGTGCCGCGCCGCGGAAGAGCAGCAGCGCGAGCACGGCGGTGACGACCGCGAGGGCCCCCGCGTACACGCGGAACTCCGTGTTCTCTAACATTACCTCCGCCTCGCCGCGAAGCACGTGCCAGAACAGGGCGAAGTTGACGCCGGCGACGACCATGAACGGGATGACGACCCACTGGACCGCGGCGGAGAACGCGCCGATGCTATCCGCCTGCGGCGAGAAACCGCCCGTCGGAAGAGTGGTGAACCCGTGGGCGACCGCGTTGAACAGGTTCATGTTCGGCGCCATGCCGAGGAGGTGGAGCACGTACAGGAGAGCAGCGAGCAGCACGGTGAAGCCGAAGTAGATCAGCCAGAGCGCGCGCGCCGTCTCGGCGATCTTCGGCGTGAGCTTCTGGAGCTCCGGCCCCGGCGCCTCCGAATCCATCAGCTGGGCACCGTTGACCGCGACCTCGGGGAGGATGGCGATCATCAGGACGATGATCCCCATCCCGCCGAGCCACTGCGTGAGCTGTCGCCACATCAGCAGGGCGTGGGAGTGCCGGTCCGTGCCGATCTCGCCGAGGACGGTCGCGCCCGTGGTAGTGAACCCGCTCATCGACTCGAACAGCGCGTTGACGACCGACCCCGTCAGCGCGCCGACGGACCCCGTCTGGAGGCCGACCGTCGACGCCGTCCCGTAACCCGCGAGCAGGTACGGGATGGTGCCGATGACCGCCGCCGCGAACCACGCGAGCGAGACGAAAAGGAGCGCCTCGCGCGGGCCGAGGTCCGGGTCGGGGTCGACCCGCTCGACCGCGAAGCCGAGCGCCGCCACGAGCGCCATCGAGACGAGGAACACCCAGATGTCCTCGCCGTACGCGACGGCGACGACCAGCGGCACCAGCAGCGTGAGCGCGAGGTACTTGATCCCGACCCCGAGAAGGCCCACGCTCGCCTTCCAGTTCACGCCCCAGGACATAGTTGCTCGATCGATATGGGAGTCGCCCGTTCGCTGTATTAAACTGTCGAAGGGGCGACGGCGGCGTCACGGAGAGCGCGCGCGCGGCGGTCGCTCGCGATGGCTCACGACGTCCAGAACGCCTTCGTGAACAGCACGAGGACGGGAATTATCTCGATCCGTCCGATCCACATCAGGACGACCATCACGGCCCGGGTACTCATCGGGAAGGTCGCGAACGTCCCGTACGGTCCCGCCGCCCCGAACGCCGGCCCGATGTTGAGGAACGTCGTCGCCGCGGCGCCGAGCGCCTCGAACTCGGTGACTCGGACGTCCCCTCGCTCCGCGTCGACGACGATGACCACGGCCAGCAGGAAGAAGATCACGATGCTGAGGAGGAGGTACGCGTAGATGTCGCGGATCGCGCCCTCGTCGACCGACTTCCCCGAGATCCGCACGGGGCGAACGGATTCCGGGTGGATCGCGGTGAAGAGGTCCCGCCTGAACGACTTCAGCGCGACCAGCCACCGCAGCGACTTGATCGAGCAGGTGGTCGAGCCGACCATCCCGCCGATGAACATCCCCATGAACAGCATGTGCTTCGCCGCGGGCGCCCACTGCACGTAGTCGGTGCTGGCGTACCCCGTCGTCGTCACGATGGAGGCGACGTTGAAGACGGCGTGCCGGAGGGTCGCCTCGGGACCGTACGCGACGCTCGGATCGAGGAATAAGCCGAGGGCGACGATAGACGCCAGCGTCGCCATCGCGCCGAGGTAGAAGTGGAACTCCTCGTTCCGGAGGAGGCGCATCGGCTCGCCGTTGATGGCGAAGTAGATGAGGACGAAGCTGGTCGAGCCGACCACCATGAACGGGACGACCGCCCACTGGATCAGCGGGTGGAACGCGCCAACTGAGAGCGGCTCCGGCGAGAACCCGGCGGTCGCGACCGAGGTGAACCCGTGCGCGACCGCGTTGTACAGGCCCATCTGCGGGTCGACCGCGAGTCCGAGCAGGAAGTAGACGGCGACCGCCAGCCCCGTGAGTCCGAAGTAGATCCCCCAGATGAGCTGTGCGGTCCGCGATATCTTCGGCGTGAGCTTGTTGACGTCCTGCGTCTGCGACTCCGTCTCCATGAGCTGTGCCCCGCCGACGCCGAGTTCGGAGAGCACCGCGGTCGCGAGGATGAGGATTCCGAGCCCGCCGAGCCACTGGATCACCTGCCGCCACATCATGACCGAGCGCGAGTGGATCGAGAAGTCGACGAGGACCGTCGCGCCCGTCGTCGTCAGCCCGCTCATCGCCTCGAACATGGCGTTCACCGGGTGCGCGACCGTACCGACGCCCGCGACCACGAACGGGACCGCGCCGACCGCGGCGACGAGGAACCAGATCAGCGCCACAGCGAGGAACGCCTCGCGGGGGCCGAGATCCTCCGCCGGGTCCTTCATCGACCGGAACGCCGCCCCGAGCGCGAGCGAGACCGCGATCGCCGCGAGGAACGGAATCGACGACTCACCGTAGTAGAGCGCGACGAGGAGAGGGAACGCCAGCGGGACGGGGAGGGCGGCAAGGACGTCGCCGGCGAGTCCGACGCTCGCCCGCCAGCCGACCCGGATCCCGCTGGTCACGACCGCCTCACGCCATCGAGGTGATCGCGCCCACGGAGTCGGAGTCCACGAGCAGGATAACGTGGTCGCCCGGCTGCAAGACCGTGTCTCCGCGCGGCGTCACGAGCTGGTGGTCGCGGGTGATCGCGCCGATGACGAACCGGGCGTCGACCTCCGAGACCAGCTCCGAGATCGGTCGCCCGACGAGCGTACAGCCCTCGGTGAGCTCCAGTTCGAGGACCTCCGCCTGATCGTTTTCCAGCACGGCGATGTTCTCCGCGACGCTCTCGTAGGTGAACCGCGTGATCTCCTCGGCGGTCACGGTCCGCGGGTTAATCGCGATGTCGATCCCGATCTCCTCGAAGACGGTGACGTAGTCCGGGCTGTCGACCACGGCGATCACGCGGTCGACCCCGAGCCGTTTGACGAGCACCGAGACCAGGAGGTTCTGCTCGTCCGAGCCGAGCGCGGTGACGACGATGTCGGCGTCGTCGACGTTCTCCCGGGTGAGGAACTCCGCGTCCGTCGCGTCGTGTTCCATCACGACGGACTTCGGGAGCTGCTCTGCGAGCCAGCGGGCTCGGTCGCGGTCGCGCTCGATCACCCGGGGTTGGAGCTCGCGCTCGCCGAGGAGGCGGGCGGCCTGGTACCCGATCTCGCTGCCGCCGACGATGACGATGTCGTCCGCGTCGTCCGGCGTCGTCTCCGGCGCGACGTCGGTCGCGAACGCCTGAACGCTCTCGGGGCTGCCGATCACCACCGCGCGGTCGCCGGCCTCGATACCGGTGTCCCCGCGCGGGATCGTCATCTCGCTGTCGCGGAACAGCCCGACGAACGTGAGCGACTCGAACCGATCGGCCTCCGAGACCGTCTGTCCCGCGACCGGGCTCCCCTCGTCGATCTCGAACTCCGCCATCTGGACGAGCCCGCCGGCGAACGGGTCGACGTCGATCGCCGCCGGCAGCCCGATGATACGGACGATGTTCTCCGCGGTCAACAGGTCCGTACACACCATGAAGTCGACGCCGAACGCTCCCTCGCTGCCCTGCCACGTGCGGAGGAAGTCCGTGCTCTTCACGCGGGCGATGGTGAAGCCGCCGCCGAGCGTCTTCGCGGTGCCGCAGGCGACGAGGTTCGTCTGGTCGTTGTCGGTGCAGGCGATGACCATGTCCGCGCGGCCGACGTCCGCGGCCGTCTGGATCTCCGAGGACGTGCCGTCGCCGGCGATGGTGAGGACGTCGAGTTCGTACTTGAGCTGTTCCGCCCGGTCCGGGTCGACGTCGACGACGACGACCTCGTGGTCCGACGCGAGACTCGCGGCGATGCTCGTCCCGACCTCGCCGGCCCCGATGACGACCACGTACATGGCCGAACCGACCACGCGGACCCACTAGTGGGTTACTATCGAACCCGTGGGGCCGGAGGCGCGGCTTCGGCCGTCGCCGCCGGTTCAGTCGCCGCCGCCGAACGACGAGGGGTCCGTCCAACTGTTCCGCCCCGAGACGGTGCGCTGCGGGAAGGGGATCGAGATCCCCTCCTCGTCGAACCGCTCCTTGACGGCCTTCACGTAGTCGGCGCGCGTCTTCACGAAGTCCGCCCGGGAGGGGTCGTCGATCCAGATCCGCGACTGCAGGCCGACGTAGGAGTCGGCCAGCTCCGTCAGCCGGACCGACGGCGCGGGCTCGTCTAAGATCGCGTCGCTCTTCTCCGCCTCCTCGACGATGATCTCGGTCGCCGTCTCGACGTCGTCCTCGTAGTCGATCCCGAAGACGAACTTTAAGCGGAGCGTCCGCTTCGCGACCGGGTTCTTCACCACGTCGCTTGTCAGGGCGTGGTTCGGCACCGTGAGCAGTTCGTTGTCGAATGTGCGCACGCGGGTGACTCGGAAGGAGATGTCCTCGACGACCCCCGAGTTGTCGTTCCACTCGATCCAGTCGCCGATGCGGAACGGCTTGTCCGTGTAGATGAAGACGCCGGCGACGAAGTTCTTGATCACGTCTTGGAGCGCGAAGCCGATCGCGAGCGTCGCCGCGGCCGCGATCGTCGCCAGCGAGCGCAGGAATCCCTGATACCCCGCCGCGCCGAACGCGGCCGTGACGCCGGCGAACAACACGAGGAACGCCACGATCTTCTGGAGCGGGCGCCGCGCGTGCTCGTCGAGCCCCCGCCTGTCGAAGACCCGGCGGACGAGCGAGGTGACGACCGACTTGTAGAAGAGGTACGTCGCGACGATGACGACGAGGAAGACCGCGGCGTCGGTGACGATATCGGTCGCGGGACCGAGGTAGGGGTCCAACGCGCCGGAGAGCGCGACGACCGCGCCCCCGTCGCCCGGCGCGCCCATCAGTGAAGCACCGCCGTGTTGCCGCGGGTCTCGATCAGGTCCGCGCCGACCGCCTCCGCCAGTTCCTCGGCGAGCGCCTCGGTCGAGGTCCCGCCCCGGGCCGCTCGCAGGAACTTCACCTTCACCAGCTTCCGGTCGTCGAGCTGGTCGGCCGTCTCGTCGACGACCGAGTCGATGCCGTGCTTCCCGACCCAGACGGTGACGTCGAGGTCGTGCGCCTCTTTTCGGAGCTCTTGGTCGCTCATACGCGGTCGAGTCGGCCGCGCGCATTGAACCTTGAGGTTCGACCGCGTCGGCGCGACGCGCCGCCGTCACCGCTCGCGCTCGACCTCGCGGTCCGACTCGCGGCTCCGCCGCGCCTCTCGGTTCCGTTTCGCCCACTCGGCGGCGTCCTCGGGCGTCTCGGTCTCCAGCAGGCGGTCGAGCTTCCGCTCGAACTGCTCGTCGGTGAGGTCGCCGTTCGCGTACCGGGTGCGCAACCGCTCGAGTGCGTCCGCGGTGTCGTCGGTCGCCTCCCCGCGCTCCGCCGCCGTCCCGCGCTCGACGCGGACGGAGCCCGACTCCGACTCGACCCGGACGGACTCCGCCTCCTCCTCGTCGAACAGCATCGAGACGAGCGGGACGATGACGACGTACCCGAACAGCATGAACGGGAGCCACCACTCGGCGCCGAGAAGCAGCGCCGCCAGCCACGTCCCGGTCACCGTCGTGGCGGCGATGCCGCTCGCGTTGCGGCGGAAGCGCTCGCGGATGGTCTCGTCGGCCATCGAACGCACGGTTTCCGCCGCGGTACAAAATCGTATCGGCGGGAAGAGTGCCCGCGGCCCCGAAGCGAGCGGTACCGTCGGGCAAGCGGGCGCCACCGGTCACGCCGCGCCGCCTACTCTTCGATCTCGACCGTGATCTCGTCGCGCTCGACCGCCAGCCGGAACGTCGGGACGGTCCGGTAGACGACCTCGACGACGTTCTTGCGTTCGAGGCTGCGGAGCGCCCGCCGCACCGCGTCCACCTCGGGGTCGGCGTCGTACGCCTCGCGGAGGGCGTTGAGCACGCTGACGACCGACTGCGAGCGCTCCTCCGGGCCGGCGAGCACGTCCACGACTCGCGACTCAAGCTCCGGGACGCGGATCGTCTCCGGGACGGCACCGCGCGCGACCGCGTCGGGCTCGATCCCCGGCTCGACGTCGACGAGGTCGTTCGCCTCCGCGGTCGCGCGGATCAGGCTGTCGTCGTCGCGGTAGTAGTACTCCTTGAGGTGGTCTTCGAGGTAGCCGTGGACCTCGCTGCCGCTCTCCATCTCCCAGACGTCCTGTAACTCGCCGTTCTTCGTCGGCTGGAGGCGGACCACGTCCGCGAGCCGACCGCGTTCCTCGTCGCTCAGGCTCATCTGCCCTCGACCGCGCTGGCGGCGCGGACGATGGTCTCCTCACCGAACTTCGGTCCGACGAGCTGGAGCCCGACCGGCAGCCCGTCGGCCTCGCCGGCCGGCACCGAGATAGCGGGGAGATTCGCGAGGTTGACCGGGGTCGTGTTCGCGTCCGCGAGGTACATCCGCAGCGGGTCGTCGAGGCTCTCGCCCAGCTCGAAGGGGAGGACGGGCATCGTGGGCGAGGCGACCACGTCGACGTCGTCGAACGCCTCCTCGAAGTCCCGGCGGACCCACGCGCGGGCGTCCTGCGCCTTCTCGTAGTACTTGTCGTGGTAGCCGGCCGAGAGCGCGTACGTGCCGAGCAGGATCCGGCGTTTGACCTCCGCGCCGAACCCCTCCTCGCGCGTCTCCGCGAACGACTCGTTCCAGTTGCCGTCCGACTCGGCGCGGTTCCCGTACCGAACCCCGTCGAAGCGCGCGAGGTTCGAGGAGGCCTCCGCCATCGCGATCACGTAGTACGCCTGAACCGCGTGTTCGACGGAGGGCAAAGATATCTCGGTCGTCTCCGCGCCCTGCGCTTCGAGGTCCTCGATGGCGGCCTCGACGGTCGAAACGACGCGCTCGTCGGCGCCCTCGAACAGTTCGGCGGGGACGCCGACCGTCAGTCCCGCCACGTCGCCGTCGGCGGCCGCGGCGTAGCTCGCGTCGGGGTCCGCGCCCTCGACCTCGGTCAGGTCGCGGGTCGTCCCGTCGTTGGGGTCGTCGCCCGCGATGGCGTCGAGCGCGGCGGCCGCCTCCTCGACGGTACCCGCGATCGGGCCGATCTGTTCGAGGGAGTTCGCGTACGCGATCAGGCCGTACCGGGAGACCAGCCCGTAGGTGGGCTTGATCCCGACGACGCCGCAGAACGCGGCCGGACAGCGCACCGAGCCGCCCGTGTCGGAGCCGAGCGCCACGTCGGCCTCGCCCGCCGCGACCGCGGCCGCGGACCCCCCGGAGGAGCCGCCGGGCACGCGGTCGGTGTCGACCGGGTTCCGGGTGGGACCGAACGCGGAGGTCTCCGTCGTCGTCCCCATCCCGAACTCGTCCATGTTCGTCTTGCCGACGACCGTCGCGCCCGCGTCGGTCAGGCGGTCGACGACGGTCGCGGAGTACGGCGGGACGTAGTCCGCCAGCATCTCCGAGCCGCAGGTCGTCCGGATCCCCTCGGTAGAGATGTTGTCCTTCACCGCGACGGTCGCGTCTGCGAGGGGGCCGTCGGCGTCCGCGTCGCCCTCGATCCGCTCCTCCGTCACGAAGGCGTTGAGGTCGGCCGCCATCTACGACACCTTCGGCCCGACGAAGAAGCCGTCCTCAGTCTCCTCGGCGTTCGCGAGCGCCGCCTCCTGTGAGAGCCCCTCCTCGATTTCGTCGGGGCGCATCACGTTGACCAGCTCCTCCTCCCGCTCGGTCTCGGGGACCTCGTCGAGCGCCTCGAAGTACTCCAGGATGTCTCCGAACTGCGCCGCGAACTCGTCGACCTCGTCGTCGGCGAGCCGCACCCGCGCGAGATCGGCGACGTGTCTGACCTCCTCGGCGTCGACGGCGGCCGCCTCACCGTCGTCCGACGCTGCGGTGTCGCTCATACCCGAACGTACCACGCGGGCGGCGAGTAAGGGTTTCGGAAGGGGGCCGGCGAGGGGGGAGCCGAGAGGGACGGCGGCGAGGAGGCCGAAGGGGACGGCGAGTCACCGAACCTGATCGACGAAGGCGAGCCAGCGCTCGTGGCCCGCCACCGTGTCGGCGTGGTGTTCGTCGGCGAACCCCGGACGACGGATCCCCTCCAGGGCGTTAAGCGCGCGGTCGATGCCGATGACCTCCTCGGCGAGCGTCTCCGCAGTCTCCCGGTCGATCGGCTCCGTCTCCAACCGGTCGAGCCGCCGCTCCCGCTCCCCGCGGAGGGCGTTGCGCGCGGCCGTCACCTTCCGGTTGAGCGCGGGCGGGACGGCGTCGACCTTCCGGCTCTCGACGATGAACGCGGAGAGGTCGACCGCGGTCCCGTCGACCTCGATCTCGTCGGGGACGCTCGCGCCGACCGTGGCGCTCTGACTGGTCACGCGGTCGAGGAGGGCCTCACGAACGTCGTCGCCGATCGTCGTTCGCTCCGATTCGCTCATGAGTGACTCTAGTCGACAGGGCCCGAAAAACCGTTGGCCGGCGGGCCCGACCCGCCGGACCAAATGTCGAAACCAGCTCTGACCGCCGTCGTCACGCTTCCTCGTCCGCCCGCACCGTCACCACCGGGGCGTCCGACAGCCGCACCACCTTCTCCGCGACGCTACCGAGAAGGTACCGCTCGACGCCGGTCCGACCGTGCGTGCCCATCACGACGAGGTCGACGTCGTTCGCCGTCGCGTACTCGAGGATGGCCGAGTGCGGTGTCCCCGTCTCGACGGCCGTGACCGTTTCCGGCTCCCGGTCGCCGTCACCGAGGGACGCGGCCGTCGCCTCGACGACCTCCTCAGCGTGCTCGACGAGGGCCGACCGCGTCTCCCCGGCGTCCAGGTCCCCGCCGGCCATGCCGCTGTCGTCGCCCGACGCCGGGTCGGCGCGCACACCCGATCCCTCGTCCGTCAGGAAGGTGCCGCTCAGTCCGTAGTCGGCGCTTCGCGCGTCGATCACGTGGAGGACGTGAACGGTCGCGTCGAACGCGGCCGCGAGTTCCCGGACGTGATCGGCGACGGCCGCCGATCCTTCGCTCCCGTCCGTCGGATAGAGGATAGTCTGGTACATGTTGTCACCACTCTCAAGTTTCGATGACCCGACAGATAACGTTGGCGGCGGGCGGAGAAAGCTCCCGGAAACGCCGGCGTCGGGACGATACCGCCGAATCGGGGCCTAAAGCAGGTCGTTCGCGACGAGCCGGTCGACCGCCTCGCGCAGGCGCTCCTCGCTCGCGGCGTAGGAGATCCGCGCGAAGCCGTCTGCGTTGAAGGCGCTTCCGGGGACGCAGGCGACCGACGCCTCCTCGATGGCGCGCTCGCACCACGCCTGGTCGTCGGCTCGCGGCTCGTCGCCGCTCGCATCCGAGGTGCTCTGCACCTCGCTGTCGTCCACGGGGATCATCATGTAGAAGGCGCCGTCACCGACGTCGACGTCGACGCCGTGCTCGTCGAACAGGTCCACGAGGAGGTCGCGGCGGTCCGCGAACGCGTCGCGCATCTCCTCGACCGCCGCCTCGGTGTTCTCTAACGCCTCGATCCCGGCGCGCTGGACGAAGTTGGTCGCGCAGGAGACGGAGTGCGAGTGGAGCTTCCCCGCCTCACCGACGAACTCGTCGGTGGCGTGGAGGTAGCCGAGCCGCCAGCCGGTCATCGAGTACGCCTTCGAGAAGCCGTTGATCGTGACGGTGCGGTCGGCCATCCCGTCGAGGCTCGCGAGCGAGACGTGCTCGGCGTCGTAGACGATGCGCTCGTATATCTCGTCCGAGATCACGGCGACGTCGTGTTCCACGGCGAGGTCGCGGACGCCCTCCAGCGCGGTCTCCGAGAACACAGCGCCGGTCGGGTTCGACGGGGAGTTGACGACGAGCAGTTCGGTGTCGTCCGAGACGGTCTCCGCGAGGTCGTCGAGCGCCGGCTCCAGCTGGAAGCCGTGGGGCGCGAGGTCGACGCGCGAGAGGTCGGCGCCCGCCAGCTTCGCCATCGCCTCGTAGGAGACCCACGCCGGATCGAGGAGGACGACCTCGTCACCCCCGTCGATCAGGGTCTGGAACGTCTCGTACAGCGCCTGCTTGCCGCCGGGGGTGACGATCACCTCGTCGGCGTCGGCGTCGACGCCGTTCCCGCGGAGCTTCTCCGCGATCGCCTCCTTGAGTTCGGGGACCCCGTTCGAGGAGGTGTACCCCGTGTGGCCGGCGTCGAGCGCGTCCTTGCCGGCCTCGACGACGTTCGCCGGGGTGTCGAAGTCCGGCTCGCCCACCGAGAGGTCGACGATGTCGGCGCCCTCCGCCTCCTTCTCCGCCGCGAGGTTCGATATCGCCAGCGTCGCGCTGGGTTCTACGCGTCCGATCCGCTCCGAGAAGTCGTATGCGTCGCTCATGTGTCGTGTGTAGTCGCCTCGGTCAGCCGAGCTCTGCCGCGAGGTCGATCGCGGCCGCGGCCGCGTCCGCCCCCTTGTCGATCCGCTCGCGCGCCTCCGCGCCGGACATCCCCGGGCCGCTCACGCCGAAGGTGACCGGGGTGTCCCGGTCGAGACTCACGTCGGTGAGCTTCTCGGCGGTCGCGGTCGCGATGACGCGGTCGTGGTCGGTGTCGCCGGTGACGATGGCGCCGACGACCGCGACGGCGTCGACGTCCTCGCGCCGCGCTAACCGGTCGGCGGCCAGCGGGCTGTCGTACGCGCCCGGCACGCTCAGTTCGTCGACGACGACGGCGTCGCGGTCGGCGGCCGCCTCCCGGGCGGCCTCGGCCATCGGCTCCGTGACGGAGTCGTTGAACCGCGCCACCACCAGTCCCAGCGAGACCATACCGGGACTGGTGCGGGCGACGGCAAAGGTCTACCGTTCGACCGCAGGGTTGCCGGACGAACCTGTTCGGGGACGGGTCCGGACGGACGAACGATTGGTTATAAACGGACCGCGGTGGCGCGTGCCGACGAGCGGCCGGAGGCCGCGAGTCGCACGCGCGAGGGACGCGGCGAACGCGAGCGGCGCAGCCGCGAAGCGTGAGCCGCGAGGCTGGGGAGGCGTGAGGCGCGGTTGCGGTGCCGTGCGGGGCAGGACTCAAAGGGGCAGCCGCGAGGACGAAGCACGGCGACGTAAGCACCGCAGGAACGAGTGAAACGAGTGACGAGGAGCGCAGCGAGTCGCGCGAGTCCTCGCGGCTGGGGCTTTGGAGGTGTCCGTCGTCGATCCAGCACGGTTTGTTTATAAATAAACGAGCCAGTCCACGCTCACGTCTCGCGCCACGCGTGATTAATACGTCTGCGACGCTAATAGTGAGTTATGACGAACACGGAAACCGCGACGTTCGGCGGCGGCTGCTTCTGGTGCGTCGAGGCGGCGTTCAAGGAACTCGACGGCGTCGAGGGCGTTACCTCCGGTTACGCCGGCGGCCACGCCGAGGACCCGACCTACCGCGAGGTGTGCTCCGGCAACACCGGCCACGCCGAGGTCGTTCGGGTCGAGTACGACGTCGACGCCCTGTCGTACGAGGACATCCTCGAAGTGTTCTTCACCGTCCACGACCCGACCCAGCTGAACCGGCAGGGCCCGGACGTGGGGAGCCAGTACCGGTCGATCGTCCTCTACCACGACGACGAGCAGCGCGACGTGGTCGAGCGGTACGTCGAGGCGCTCGACGAGGAGGGCGGCTACGACGACGAGGTCGTCACCGAAGTCGAGCCGCTGGAGACGTTCTACCGCGCCGAGGAGAAACACCAGGACTACTTCGAGAAGAACCCGGCCGACGCCTACTGCACGATGCACGCGCAGCCGAAGGTGGAGAAGGTCCGCGAGCGGTTCAACGAGAAGGCGAAGGCGTAGGGAGAGTCGGTGGACACCGCTGAAGCCACAGTCGATCTCTTATAAACGGTCAAACGCGGAGCGGCGGCAAACACCACCGAAGCCCCAGCCGCGAGGCCGCAGTACGCTCGTTGCGCTCCTCGTCACTCGCTTCGCTCGTTCCTGCGGTGCTTACGTCGCCTACTGCGGCCTCGCGGCTGCCCCTTCGATTCCCACCCCGCACAGCGCCGCAACCGCACCTCACGCCTCCCCAGCCTCGCGGCTCCCTCCGCTTCGCTCCGGTCGCCGCGTCCCTCGCGCGTGCTCCTCGCGGCCGCCGAAGGCGGCCACTCGGAGGCACGCGCCAGTATCCCTATTTAAGCCCTCTCGAAACGCCGAGGCCCCGCTACCCGTCCCGCGACACGCTCCTCGCCGCAACCTATTCCCTGCCGCCGACCGAATCCTCGGGCGATGAAGATCGGCCTCATCTCGGACGTCCACGCGAACCTGCCGGCGCTGGAGACCGTGCTCGACGACATGCCCGCCGTCGACCGGATCTACTGCGCCGGCGACGTGGTGGGCTACAACCCGTGGCCGGCCGAGTGCGTCGAGCGCGTGCGCGATGTCGCGGCCGCGACCGTGCGCGGGAACCACGACCGCACCGTCGAGACCCCGGAGCGCTACGGCGCCAACCGGATGGCCGAGGCGGGACTCGAACTGGCGAAGGCCTCCCTCTCCGACGAGCAGCGCGAGTGGATCGACGGCCTCCCGCGCACGGAGACGTTCGGCGGCGACCGCTTCCTACTGGTTCACTCCCATCCCGCCGCCGAGCGCGAGGACGCCTACGTCTACCCGGAGGAGTTCCCGAACCTCGACCGCCACATTGGCGAGTACGACGGGGTCGTCCTCGGCCACACGCACGTTCAGGGGTGCCGCGCGGTGGCCGGCGGGTTCGTCGTCAACCCGGGCAGCGTCGGCCAGCCGCGCGACGGCGACCCGCGGGCCGGCTACGCCGTCCTCGACACGACCACCGACGGGACCGACGCGGTCGAGACGCACCGCGTGGAGTACGACGTCGACCGCGTCGCGGACGCGGTCCGCGACGCCGACCTCCCCGAACTGACCGCCGAGCGGCTCTACGAAGGGGAGTAGCTCAAGCGTCGTCGCGGTCGCCGGTGTCGCCTCCGTCGCCCGCCGCGTCGTCCCCGACCTCGACCCCCAACTGCTCGTAGCAGAACGCCCACGAGTCGGTCTGCTCGTCGACGATCATCGACGCGGGCTTGCCGACCCCGTGACCGGTCTCGGCCTTGGTCCGCAACAGGAACGGCCCGCCGTCGGCCTCGTTCTGGAGCCGCGCGGTCATCTTCCGGGCGTGCGAGGGGTGGACCCGCGTGTCGCTCGCGGCCGTGGTGAAGTAAACGGGCGGGTAGGTCTCCCCGGACTCGACGTTGTGGTACGGCGAGTACGCGCGCAGGTACTCGAACGCCTCCGGGTCCTCCGGGTGGCCGTACTCCGTCGTCCACGACTCCCCGAGCAGGAACCGGTGGAACCGGAGCATGTCGAGCAAGGGGACCGCGCACTGCGCGGCCGCCCACAGGTCCGGGCGCTGGGTGACGACCGCGCCGACCGAGAGCCCGCCGTTCGACCCGCCGGCGACCGCCAGATGGTCGGCGTCGGTGAGTTCCGAGTCGCACAGCGCCTCGCCGGCGGCGACGAAGTCGTCGAAGGTGTGCTGCTTGTCGGCCAGCATGCCCGCCTCGTGCCACGGCTCGCCGTACTCGTAGCCGCCGCGGGCGCACACCGCCGCGAACGCGCCGCCGTCCGCGAGGAACGGCAGGCGGAACCGCCCGAACGAGGGCGTGATGCTGTTCCGGAACCCGCCGTAGCCGTACAGGAGCGTGGGGCGCGGACCCTCCACGGCGACGCCCTCGCGGTAGCAGACGAACACGGGCACCTCGGCGCCGTCCGCCGAGTCGACGAACCGCTGTTCGACGACGAGGTCGTCGGGGACCGGGAGGTCGACCGAATCGATATCGGTCGACGCGAGTTCGGGCTTGCCGTCGGAACCGTCGCCTCCGATTCCCGATTCGCCGGCGAGGTCGAGTCCGCGGACCGCCGGCGGCCGGTCGAAGCCGGTGAGACCGAAGAACGCCTCGGGGGCGTCCCGGCTCCCGGAGACCCACGTGACGGTACAGTACGACGGCAGCGAGGCGTCGCGCAGGTGCGTCCCGTCGCGGTCGTGGACCGAGAGCTCGGAGTGCGCGTCCCGCTGGCGGTGGACGAGGAGCCGGTCCGGGGTCGGCACGACCGACTGGATGATCCCCTCGCCGCCGGGGAGGACCTCCCGGCACTCCTCGAACGAGAGGTCGCCCTCGCGGAAGCGGTCGACGGAGCAGGCGAGCAGCCGCCGCCGGGGCGCGCCGTGGTCGGTCGTGACGAACGTCGTCCCGCCGTGGAACCGGACCGACGTCTCGGCGTCGGTACCGGTCAGGACGGGCCGGAGGTCGCCGTCGACGTGGACGTACCACTCGGTGCCGCCCACCATCTCGGAGAAGGCGACCGCGAGCAGGCCGGAGTCAGGGTCGATGGTCACCCGCGGCCAGACGTGCTGGTCGTCGTGCTCGAGCAGGAGTTCCTCCGCGTCCGGGCCGTCAGCGAGCCGGAACCGCCGGAGCTCCTTGTCCATCTGTGCGCCGTCGGCCGCGGCGCCGGTGGCGACGTAGACGAACCCCTCGCCGTCCGCTTCCCACGCGAGGCTCCCGGCGTTGACTCGGCCGCGCTCCGGGAGGACTGCGACCTCCTCGACGCCCGCGCCGTAGCCCGCCGCCGCGTCCGATTCCGGATCGGCCGCGGCCGAGTCCGACTGCTCCTCGCTCGGGTCGGGCACCGAGAGCACCCGCACGTCGTAGTTCTCGTCGCCGCCCTCGGTGACGCCGACCGCGACGCGCTCGCCGTCGTGCGACGGGACGTACCACGCCATCGACCTGGGCGGGCGGTCGTCGTTGCGGTTCGCCGCCCACGCGTTCGGGTCGACGAGGACGCGGTCCCCGCCGTCGGGCGCGTCGCGGACGACGAGGCGGGCGTGGTCGGCGCCCGGCTCGCGGACCGTCGCGAAGTACCGCCCCTCGCGGACCGCGATCGGGCCGTAGTCGGCCACCTCGACGAGGTCCTCGAACCGCGGGCGGAGCCGGTCCCGGAGCGCGTCGTCGAGCGCGCCGTCGACGTGGGCGTTCTGGGCGTCGGTCCACTCGCGGACCGCCTCGTCGTCGCCTTCGAGCCACCGGTACGGGTCCTCGACGTCGACCCCGTGGAGCGTCTCGGTGACGACCTCGCGTCTGGTCTCCGGGGGGGACTGGGCCGGAGCGGATTCGCGTGACATACGTTCGCCTCTCGCCGATGAGGCAAAACGGCTGGGGTCGCGGAGGGCCGCCGTCCCCTACGGCCACATGCCGGCGACGAACAGGAGGTTCCGGGCGGCGACCGCCAGCGAGAGGGCGCCGACGCCGGCGCACATCAGGGTCGCGACGAACCGTCGCGTCCCGCCCGCGACCGCGACCGGGACGCCGATGACGACCATCCCGACGACTTTCGTGAGGAGCATCCCGCCGAGGAGGCCGAACCGAGCGATGAACAGGCGGCCGACGGGCGACCCCTCGACGTACTCGCTCCCGGTGAGGGCGACGTACGTCGTCCCCACGTCGGCGGCGGCCCCGACGAGTAGGAGGCCGACGGCGAGGGCGAGACGAGAGGGCACTGGCCGACCGAACGCGATACGCACGCATAAACGTCCGGGCAAGCGGTCGGGCTACGGCGACTCGGTCGCCGCGGACGCCGAACGCACCGCGAACGCGGCCCGGACCGACCCGGCGTGGCTGGTCGCCGGCCGCGCACAGCACGGGGTGATTTAAACCGCCGGGACGCGTACGATCGGTAATGAGTTCGTCCGACGACGAGTACGATATCGCCGTGGTCGGCGGCGGGCCGGCCGGGCTGACGACCGCGTTGTACGGCGCCCGACTGGGCCACGAGACGGTGCTGATCGACCGCGGCGGCGGGCGCGCGGCGATGATGGCCGACACGCACAACGTGATCGGCGTCACCGAGGAGGTGTCCGGGAACGAGCTGCTCGCAACCGGCCGCGAGCAGGTACAGTCGTACGGCGGCGCCTTCGAGCGCGGCTTCGTCACCGACGTCGAGCGCACAGCCGACGACCGGTTCCGCCTGTCCACGAACGACACCGAGATCCTCACGGACCGCGTCGTGCTCGCCACCGGCTTCTCCGACGAGCGTCCCGACCCGCCCCTGCCGCGGAACGCCAAGGGGCTCCACTGGTGTCTCCACTGCGACGCGTACATGTTCGTCGACGAGCCGGTGTACGTGATGGGCCACGGGGAGGCCGCCGCGCACGTCGCGATGATCATGCTGAACATGACCGACGACGTGGACCTCCTGACCCGCGGCGCGGAGCCGACGTGGAGCGACGAGACGGCGGCGCAGCTGGACGCGCACCCGGTCGACGTGGTCCACGAGGACGTCGCCGGCGTCGAGAACGACCCCGACTCCGGCTGGCTGGAGGCCATGGAGTTCGAGGACGGCACCCGCCGCGAGTACCGCGGCGGCTTCCCGATGTACGGCTCCGACTACAACACCGCGCTCGCGGAGGGGCTCGGCTGCGACCTGACCGACGGCGGCGAGATAGACGTCGACGACCACGGCCGCACCAGCGAGGACGGCGTGTTCGCGGTCGGAGACATCACCCCCGGCCACAACCAGGTCCCGGTCGCGATGGGCCAAGGGGCGAAGGCGGGCATCGCGATCCACAAGGAGATCCGCGAGTTCCCGCGCTCGACCGAGGAGATCGAGGCGGACGGCCCCGTCGACGCCGACGAGGTGCCCGCCATCCCGCCGCACCTCATGGCGACCGCCGTCGCTCACGAGGGGCACGCGGGCGGGCCGCGCGAGTCCGCCGAGGCCGAGAGCGCGGAGGCGCCCGCGGCCGACGACGACTGATCGACGCCGAGCATTCGGCGGGAATCGAACACCCCGCCGGTCGAGACCCCTTTTTGTTGACGCCCGGGCGCGACTGAGCGGATTCCAGCCCTCGGCGGATCCACTCGCACGAACTCACTCGTCGCTGTCGCTCCTCGTTCGTAGTGTTCGAGAGATGCGCCGGCCGGGACTCCCGCGAGCGAGCGGGAGTACGGGCGGCGCACGACCGAAGGGAGTGCGCCGGCCGGGATTTGAACCCGGGCCATGAGCTTGGAAGGCTCAGGTCCTACCACTAGACCACCGGCGCTCGCGTCGGTCGATGACGCACCTACACGTAGGCGCAACGAGTTTCATAAGCGTTCCGTGTTCGGGCGGGATCGCGACCGCGGACCCGGGGCCCAGCCCGCCGATCCCCGGCTGTAGTATTTAAATACCCACGATACTGCGGACCCCTCCCAGCACGCTAGAACGCTTTTCAGCCGCTTAGAAACCTGTTCGGGACATATACGTATACCCACCCTACGTACACCCGTGAGGTGACACCGATGTCATACCAATCTAGCAATCCGCTGGTCGGCGAGACCGAGTTCGCGCTGGAGGGACCCTGGGCGACGTACTGGATCGCGTTCCTCCGCGTCGTCACCGGCTGGTGGTTCTTCCACGCCGGGATCACGAAGGTGATCGAGAACGGGTTCTCGTACACTTACGGCTCGGCGTACATGTCTGAGATGAGCGGGACCGCCCTCGGCGGGATCCCCGTCTGGATGGGGAACAACCTCGCGTGGCTCATCGAGCCGGGGGTTCCCCTCTTCGAGACGCTCATCGGCCTCGCGCTGATGGCCGGCGCCGTGACCCGGCTCGCCGCGTTCGGCGGGGTCATCTTCATGGTCCTGTTCTGGATCGGCAACGCCGGGTTCACCAACGGCGTCGTCAACAGCGACCTGATGGGACTGCTCCTGTTCCTGACGGTCATCGTGCTCGCGGCCGGTCGGTACTACGGCCTCGACGCGCTCGTCGAGGAGACGGAGTTCGTCAAGCAACACCCCAAGCTGCGGTACCTGCTCGGCTGAGAGGTGACCACCAATGACTGACATCATCGACACGGCGGCGCGGGCGCTGAGCGCGGGACTGATGCTGTTCGGGATCGTCGTCCTCGGGGTCGTCGAGATCCTGGCGGGACAGCCCTACAGCCCGGTCCCGATAACGAACGAGGCGGGCGAGGTCACCGCGATACCGCTGATCTCGCCGGAGATCCGCACGGCGTTCGTGCTGGCGGGCGTCGCGGTGCTGGGCCTGTACGCGGCGTACCGGTTCGTGGCGCCGCTCCCGGACGACCGGGGCGTCAGCCACGAGAGCATGGCCGACTGAACCGAGCGAAAAGCCGCTAACCGCGGCGCGACCGGCGGAGCGTCGTCGCGGGCGACGACAATCGCTTTCTGTTCGACGCCTACTCGTCGAGCGACCGCTCCGCCGTTCCCGAGTCGTCGACGTCCGGACCGTCGCTGTCCGACACGCCCGATTCCTCCGACTCGCTCGGCTCGCCCGACGCGCCCGATTCCTCCGGTTCGATCGCTTCGGCGGCGGTCCCCCCGTCCGTGCTGGCGGGGGCGGCGTCCGTCGACTCCCCGTCGGTGCCGAACGTGAACTCTGACTCGTCCGGCTCGGCCGCGTCCGTCTCCACCCCGTCCGTCGGATCGGGACCCGCGTCCGCCGCCGCCTCGTCGCCGTCCGCGTCGTCGGCTGCGTCGGCCGCGTCGTCGGCTACGTCGGCCCCGTCGGAGTCCGCGGCCGCAGCCTCGACCGCCTCGGTCCCGGCGCCAGTCCGGTCGACGTCGACCTCGAAGTCCTCGGTCGTCTCCCGCAGGCCGCGGGCGCGCTCGTGGAGGTCGTGCGCCTGCTCGGAGACGGTTCCGAGCGTGGCGGCCTGCTCCTCGGCGGCGGACGCGACGGTGGTCGCCTCGGCGGTCGTCTGCTGGCTCACGCCCGCGAGGTCGTCGACCGCGCCGGTCACCTCGTTGACCGACTGCGCCTGCGCGTCCATCGCGCCGGATATCTCCTGAACGCCGTCGTCGGCCTCACTCACCCGGTCCGCGACCTCGGAGAGCGCGTCCTCGGCGTCCTCGACGACCGCGACGCCGTCGTCGACCCCCTCGCGGATCGCGGCCATCTCGTCGACGCTCTCGTCGGTGCGCTCGCGGAGGCCTGAGATTAACGTCTCCACCTCGGCGGCGGACTCCTGGGTCTCCTCCGCGAGCGACTTCACCTCCTCCGCGACGACCGCGAAGCCGGAGCCGGCCTCGCCCGCGCGGGCGGCCTCGATCGAGGCGTTCAACGCGAGCAGGTTCGTCTGGTCGGCGATCTCCGAGATCGTCTCGACGATCGCGTCGACCTCCGCCATCTCGGCTTCGAGCCGCGCTATCGTCTCGGCGGCGGACTCGGAGCGCGCCTCGATCCCGTGGAGCTCGTCGACCGCGTCGGCGGCCGCCTCGCGGCCCTCCTCGGTGAGGGCGTCGGCCTGCCGCGAGGTGGTCGCGACCTGGTCCGCCGAGGCGGCGACCTCCTCGACGGTCGCGGACATGTCCTCCATCTCGCCGGCCACCTCGGAGAGCCGGCGGCTCTGCCGCTCCGCGCCGGCGGAGATCTCGTCGATCGACTCGCTCGTCTCCCGGCCCGCGGCCGCGGCCTCGTCGGTGCCGTCGGTGACCGCGTCGCTCCGCTCGGCCACCTCGACCGCGAACGCGTCGACCTCCGCGATCGCGGCCTCCAGCTCGTCCATCGCGTCGTTGAACTCCGCCGCGATGGTGCGGAGCGCCTCGGGGTCGTCGGGGTCGGCGCGGAGCCGCGCGGTGAGGTCGCCGTCGGCGCAGGCCGCCATCGTCTGGCCGAAGTCGGTCGCGCGCGACTCCAGCCGGTCGGCAAAGGCCTCGCTCTCCGCCTTCGCCGCCTCGGCGCGCTCGCGCTGCGTCTCCGCCGACTCGATCTGCTCGCGCAGCGAGTCGCGCATGGTCGCGAACGCCTCGGAGAGGTCGCCGAACTCGTCGCGCCGCTCCGTGTGGAAGTCGACGTCGAGGTCGCCGTCGGCCAGCGCCGTCGCCCGCCCCCGGAGCTGGTTCAGCTCGGAGACGGTGCCGCGGCCGAGCGTCGCGCCGAGCAGCCCGAGCCCGACGACCGCGACGCCGACGATCAGGAGCAGGTTCCGCCCGATCATCCCGGAGAGCGCGTACGCCTGCGAGAGGGGGACGTGGACGGCGACGTACCAGTCCTCGGCCTCCATCGGCGCGTAGGCGACGAGGTACTCGCCGCCGTCGGCGAAGCCGAACGTCGCGGACGGGAGGAAGCCGACGGTCCGCTCCTCGCCGAACAGCGCGGACTGGACGTCGTTGCTGTAGCGGACGCCGGCGGCGTAGTCGTTGCTGCTCGCCGTGATCTCGCCGCTGGGCTCGACGATGGTGGTGAACGCGCCCTCGGTCGGCTGGCGGAGGTCGGCGGTGACGGGCGCGAGCGACACCTCCATCACAAGGTAGTCGCCCCGCGGCGTCGACGTGACGTACGCGATCCGGCGCTCGCCGTCGACCCTGTACGTCTGACTCCGGAACATCTCGTCCGCGAACACGAGGTCGTCGGTCAACCACCCCTGCGAGGCCACCGCCTCGCCGCCGTCCGCCCCGTCGCTGGTGGCCATGACGGTCCCCTCGCTCGGGTCGACGAAGTGGAAGGCGACGACCGACTCGCCGGTCCGCGAGAGGTGCGACGAGAGGTAGGTGTCGACCCCGCCGGCCTCCGCGGTGAACACGTCGTTGTCGGCGACCTCGCGGAGCAGGGTGCGCCGCTCGGTCGCCCATGCGTCGAGGTCGGTGGCGCTCAGCTCCGCGACGGCCGTGTAGTCGTCCTGTGCGTTCGATTCGAGCTGCTCCGTCGTCTCCGCGTACGTGACGGCCCCGACGGCGCCGATCGCAAGCACGACGACGACGAGGGCGACGAGGAACTTCGCGAGGTAGCTCCGGGCCACCGCGCCGGGCGCGACCCGACGCAGGAGCCGTTCGAGAGGGGTGTCGGCCATTACCAGCAGGCGGTCGACAGGGCCTATTTAATCCACCCCCGTCGTTATCTCTCGTGATAATCAGCCGCTCGGTGCCGAGACCTCCGCGTAGCAGTTCCCGCTCGAAACGCGCGTCCGACGCGGGTCGAGGTCGCTCGCCGCGAGGTCCGACTCGAACTCCGCGGGCGAGTAGATGTGATAGTACCGCGGAACGGTCTCGCCGCCCGGCAGCGTCCAGTCGATTGTCGTGTCGAACCCCTCGTCGCGGTCGAACCGGTCGTGGGCCGTGCTCCACGCGCTGACGAGCGCGACCCCGTCGGGCGCGAGCGCTCGCGCCAGTTCGTTCAGGCTCTCGACCCGGTCCGCCCGCGGCGAGAGGTGATGAAGCGTCGCGACGTACACCGCGAGGTCGACCGCGTCGTCGCGGACCGGCAGCGCGGCCGCGTCGCCGTGGACGAACGCGGCCGCGTCAGCGAACCCTCGGTCGCGGGCGCGAGAGACCGCCTCGTCGAGCAGCCCGCGGCTGAGGTCGACCCCGACCGCGCTCTCGGCGCGCGCCGCGAGCGCCTCCGTGTGCCGACCGTTCCCGCAGCCGACGTCGAGCGCGCGGGCGACCGACCGTCCCTCCAAGAAGTCCTCGACCTCGGGCCACGCGTGCTCCCGCGTCTTCGAGAAGTGCGTCGCGATGCGGTCGTAGGTCGACTGCGGATCGCCGGTCGACTGCGGGTCCATACCGGGGTCTCGGCCGCGACGGGTATATGCCGACCGGACCGCCTCACACCAGCCCGATAACGACGAACGCGACGAGCGTGACCGCGAGCAGCACCACGACGTGTTTCGCGCCGTCGCGCACCGACCCCTCACCGAGCTGGCCGGCGACGAGACCCGAGCAGACCGCCTGAATCGCCGCGGCGTGGAAGAACAGCTGCTCGTAGGCGTCGACGTCGATGTCGTCTATCCCGTCCGCGATCCCGCCGGGACCGGCGGGGACGGCGCCGCCCCCGGTTTCCGGGAGGCCGCCGCCCGTTCCCGGGACGCCCGCCGACTCTATCGCCGGGATGAACGACACCGACAGCGCCGCGATGATCCCGAGGAAGACGAGGAAGGAGATGTAGATAACGATGAGGTACGTTAGCATTACCTGTCGGCGCTCGCGCCGGAGCGACCACGTCGCGCGCGACTCGTCGGCCGCGATCCGGAGGACCGGCCCGACGTCGCCGCTCGCCCGGATCGCGTTGGTGACGAGCGCGACCGCCCGGGACATCATCGGCGACCGGACCCGCCGTTCGAGGCGGCGCAGCGCGGTCGAGACGTCCGCCCCCCAGTCGACGTCGCGGCGGGTCCGACGGAGGTCCTCGGTCAGCGCCTCCAGGTTCGAGTCCGCGACGCGGCGGACGCTCCCGACCACGGCCGTCCCCGCCTCGTTGACGCTCGCGAGGCGGTCGAGGAAGTCGGGCACCGCGGACTCGACGCGCCGGACCCGGCGCTTGCCGAACTCGTAGGCGACGGCGTAGGCCGCGAGGACGAACGCGGTCGCGGCGACGAGCGGCCCGTCGACCTGCCCGACCATCTCCACGGGCGTCCCCAGCGTGATCGGGAACGCGAAGACGAGCAGCGCGGCGACCGCGATCGGGACCGCGGCGAGAAGGACCGTCCGCGGCGAGGCCAGCACCGTCTCGACCGGGGACTCGGCCAGGCGGCGCAGCCGGCTGAGCCGGTCGTAGACGCGGAGCCGCTCGCGGCTCTCCGCCCAGCGGTCGGGGCCGACTCCGTCCGCGCCGAGACCGTCCGCCCCGGGACCGCCCGAGCCGCTCCTATCGGCGCCGGCGCCGTCCGGGTCCCGTCCGGCCGCCGTTCCCCCGTCGAACCGCGGGGCGTCGCCTCGGTCCCCCGGCCCGTCGGCGGCGTGGCGCACGCCCGACACCGACGGCGTGTCCGGGTCCCCGAGCGACGACTCCGCGACCGTCTCGGTGCCGCCGACGCCCTGCGTCACGCTGTCGACGTAGACGACGAACCCGAACGTGGCGAGCGGGACGCCGACGTAGACGATGACGCGGAGGATCGGCATCGTGTCCTGTAAGACCAGCCCGATGACGACGAGGATGGTGATGAAAAAGAGCGGGCCGGCGACCAGCGCCGTGACGTACGCCTCCGCGAACGTCGAGAGCAGCTCTAAGTACTGCTCCTGTTTCGCCTCCGCCTCCGCCTGATAGCGCTCGTACTGGTCCTTGAGGAACGTCGACACCGGCTGCCCGGTGCCGAGGACGGAGGCGAGGTTCTCCGCGAAGTCAGCCAGGTCGTCGCTGGGCGTCCGGCGCGAGATCCGCTGCAGCGCCGTGAGCGCGTCGGTCCCGAAGGCGTTCATGTCGCGGACCGCGACCGAAAGCTCCGTCGCGGCCTCGCCGTAGACGGCCTCGTTCTCCGCGAGCGTGTCCATCACGCGCGGGAACGCCATCCCCGAACGGGAGAGGGCGTACATGAACGCGACCGTCCGGGCAGGGTGGCGTCGATCTCGGCCGCGCGGGCGTAGGCCCGCTGGTCGAGGAGCCGCCAGCGAGCGACGTACACGCCGAGCGCGAGCCCCGCGCCGACGGTGGCGGAGACGACCGTAAGCAGGACGAAGAGCCGGCCGAGTCCGAGGTCGGCCAGCCGCGCGACGACCGCAACGAACTCGAACGCGCTCGGGACCGCCTCGCGGATCGTCGCCTCGCCGACGTCGAGCGCGGCGAGCAGGGCGCCGGCCGCGTACACGCCGATCACGCTGCCGGCGACGCCGAGGACGGCGGCGTACAGCAGGGTCCGCGAGGCGTACACGCGGTGGGTCGTCCCGGCGACGTGAGCCGCGCGCATCCGGTCGCGCTGGGCCCGCCGGCGCGCCTCGCTCTCGCTCACGTAGTCGCCGAACGCCGACAGCGCGACGCGAGTGACGAACAGGTCGGCCCGGTCGTCGACGAGCGGGACAGCGAGCGCGAGGCAGGCCGCGAGCGCGGCGGCAAGCGGGAGGTACTCGATCATCGGCCCGGGGCGTCGGACCCGCTCCCGGCGCTCGCGCCGTCGGCGGGGGCGGGACCGCGGTCGCTCCCGCTGCGCGCGCCGTCGCCCTCGTCCGCGAGGTCGTCGGGGTCGACGCCGTCGGCCGCGCTCGCGCGCTCGTCGAGCTTGTTCATCACGCGTTCGGGGTCGGCGTAGTACTCGTTGACGAGGGCCGTGAAGGTGCGGTAGTCGTCGATCCCGAGCGCGGAGAGCAGTTCGATGAACCGCTCGCGGCGGCGGACCTCCCGGAGCAGCTCAGACCGGGACCAGCCGCGGTCGTCGGCTATCTCCTCTAACAGCGAGGAGTCGTTCCGCCGGAACGTGTCGGAGTCCGGCACCCACTCGAACGCCGAGGAGTAGTCGAGCTCGCCGGTCCGCTGGTCGATGCCGCCGATCTCGCCTATCGTCTTCGCGCGGCGCACCCGCTCGTCGTCCGAGCGCGTGAGCGTCTGCACCGAGAGCATGTCGAGCGACTGCACCATCGCGCGCGGGACGTTGATCGGCTCGTTCTCCAGGCGGTTGATCACCGTCTCGATCGAGTCGGCGTGCATCGTGGAGAAGGTGGTGTGGCCCGTGTTCATCGCCTGGAACAGGGTGATCGCCTCCTCGCCGCGCACCTCCCCGACGACGATGTACTCGGGGCGGTGGCGGAGCGCGGAGCGCAGCAGGTCGTACATGTCGATGTCGGTGCCCTCGTACCGACGTTCGCGGGTGACCGCGGAGAGCCAGTTGTCGTGGTATAAGGAGAGCTCGCGGGTGTCCTCGATGGTGAGCACCTTCGCGCGCGGCGGGACGAACATCGACACCGCGTTCATCGAGGTGGTCTTCCCCGACGCGGTGCCGCCCGCGAAGATGAGGCTCTTGTTGTGCTCGATACAGAGCCAGAAGTACGCCATCTGCTCGACGGAGAAGGTGCCGTACTCCACGAGGTCGACGGGGGTGAACGGGTCCTCCGCGTACTGGCGGATCGTGAACGCCGAGCCGCGCGGGGTCACCTCCTCGCCCAGCGCCAGTTCCGCGCGCGAGCCGTCGGGGAGGGTGGTCTCGACGATGGGGTCACCGACGGAGACGTGACGGCCGGACTGCTGTGCGAGCCGGATCACGTAGCTGTCGAGCGCCTCCTGTCCGAACGAGACGTTCGTCTCGACGTCCGTGTACTGGTCGTGGTAGACGAAGATCGGGAGGTCATAGCCGTCACAGGAGACGTCCTCGATGTGGCGGTCGTTCAGGAGGGGATCGACCTTCCCGTAGCCGCGGAAGTCCCGGAAGAGGTAGTACGCGAGCGCGTGGAACGTGTCCATCCCGGCCTCGATACCGTACCCCTCAAGCAGCGTCTCGAGCTCCGACCGCAGGGTCTCCTCGTCGGCCTTTCCGGCCCCCTCGCGGTAGAGCAGCGGGTCGCGGATGTCGTCGACGACGCGGTCGAGGAGGTCGCGCTCGAACGCGTCCAGCTCCGGCTCGACCGCGTAGTAGCGGTGTTCGCTCTCGACCTCGTCGTAGGTGATCACGACGTACGCGTACGGCGCGTTCACCCAGTAGCGGTCGACCTCGCGCTCGTCCTCGGGAACCGCGAACGAGGCGAGCGGCCCGTCCTCGCCCGGGCGGAACGGGCGGACGTCGAGCGTGGACCCCTGAAGCAGCTCCCACGCCCGAGAGAGGCGACGCTGGAGGGCCCCGATCCGGTCGCCGAGGTCGCTCCCGCCGGCGTCACTCGCCATGGATACGGGAACGTTGCGGCGGGGGGAAGTTAAACTACCCCCGACAATTATCAGCGGCGACATCGGGACGGTTCGGCCGCCGAGTCCGGTCGCGGCGGGTCCGGAACCGCCGATCCGCCCGTTACGTTGATACGGCCGGGCCGCAAAGCGTTTGATAGGAAATGCGGCGTGACTACTTCGATTTGACCGTCGACGGCGTCGGTGACGGCGCCGACTCCCGGTCGCCCCCGCTGGTGCGGATCGACTTCCACGGGCCGGCGGAACTGCTCCGCGGGCGGCTCTCCGGGGGCGGGAGCGACGACGGCGCCGACGGCGACGACCTGCTCACGGCCGACGAGATAGACGTCGCCTTCCGGCTCCGCGAGCCGCTGGGCGAGGCGGACGACCCCGAGGGCGTCGTCGGCGTCACCAACCGATACACCGGCGACTTCATCCTCGAACTCAACGAGACCGCGACCGACGTACTCCCCTTCATCCACGCCGCGCGCGACGCGACCGATGACGGCGACGCCCGGTACCGCGTCGAGATCGACGTCGAGGGCGAGCGGCTCGTCGCCTACGACAAGGACACCTTCCTCGTGTACGACCACGAGGGGAACCTGCTCCGGAGCGAGAGCCTGATCCCCTCGGGCGTCGAGCTGTAGCGGCGGCCTTCCCGAGTTCTAGAGGCTGACGCTGTCGGGGACGAGCCGCACCGAGTCGCCGGGCCGCAGGTCGAAGACGCCGTCGCCGCGGCCGTCGTTGACGTCGCACTCCACGTAGCCGTGGCTCCCGACGGTGACGAGGCGCTCGCCGGGGTCGACGGCGCCGAACGTCTCCGCGACGGGCGTGAGGTCGCCGTCGACGCGGATCCAGTCGCGCCCGCGGACCAGTTCTCCCGGGACGTTGGTGATCACGTTCCCGAACCGGTCGATCGCGAGCACCTCGCCGTCGACGGCGACGACCTCGCCGTCGCTCCCGTCGCCTCCCGCCTCCCCGCCGCGTCCCGCCTCACCGCCGGCCTCTTCGCCGCCGCCTCCCGCCTCGCCGGCGCCGGCCTCGGCGCGCTCCACCGTCGGCTCCGGGAACCGGATGTCGACCGGGTCGCTCGCGGGCGCGAGGTCGTCCATCGCCGCGAGCTCCTCGTCGACCGCGTCGGCGTCGAGCGAGCCGGGTCCCGCTCCCGATGCCTCGTCGAGCGCCGCCCGAATCCGGGCCGCGGTCGGGGCGAACACGTCGCGGCCGTGGAACGTCTCGCTCGCCGGCTCGTCGACGGAGATGGTCCGGACGGCCACGTCCGACTCGTCGCCCGCCAGCGCCCGGGCGGGCGGCATCGCGAGACCGTTGTCGGGCGCGACGACGACGTGCGCGCCGGCGCGGACGACCAGGGCGTCGCGGTCGGTGCCGACGCCGGGGTCGACGACGGCGCAGTGGACCGCCGGCGGGAACTCGGGGAGGACGAACCGGAGCCAGAACGCGGCCGCCCGCGGGTCCCCGCGCGGCAGGTCGTGCGCGACGTCGATCGTCTCGGCGTCCGTGTGCCGGCGTATCACTCCCTTCATCGCGGCGGGATACGGCGACCCGAAGTCCGAGGTGAGCGTGATCATGTCAGAAGTCGCGTGCGGCGCACGTTTAAAAGGAACGGGCGGCGGCGCTGTCGGTCCTGCGGTGGCGCTGTCGGTCCTGCGGCGGCGCTGTCGGTCCTGCGGTGGCGCTGTCGGTCCTGCGGTGGCGCGTGCCGACGAGCGCCCGGAGGGCGCGAGTCGCACGCGCGAGGGAGTCGCTGGCGCCGGCGGCGCCAGCGACGAGGCTGGGGAGGTGTGAGGTGCTTTGCTGTGCGGGGTGGGTGGGACTCAAAGGGGCAGTCGCGAGGGCGAAGCACGGCGACGTAAGTAGCGTGGCGCTACGCGCCACGGAAAGCCGGCGGCGCCGCCGCCGGCGACACCGCAAGGAGCGAGCGAAGCGAGTGACTGAGGACCGCAGCGAGCCGCGCGAGTCCTCGCGACTGGGGCTTTGGCGGTGTTCACAGTCGATCCAGCAGCAGCCATTTATAAACGATCAAAGCCTTCGAGGATGTTCTCCGTCAGTCCGCAATCGACCATTCGCGCAAACGGGCATCTTCACGTCCACACCGCCGGATTATTCGTCGGAGGGCTCGTCGCCATTCGCGTCTGTCTCCGCGATTCGGCGGATGCGCTCGACGCCGCCGACCTCGCGGATCACGTCGACGACGGCGTCGGGGACGAGGCCCTCCCAGTCGCGGCCGCGGATCATCCGCTCCCGGAGTTCGGTCCCCTCCAACACGTCGCGGCGGAACATGGGGGACTGGCGGACCTCGACGCCCGCCTCCTCGAACAGGCGGACCACGAGCGGGTTGTTCGAGTACGCGACGTCGAACCGCGGCGTCATGCTCTGGACGTGGCTCACCCAGACGGAGTTGCGGTCGAGGTCCTCGATGGGGACGACGTACGTGGTGGCGTCTAACTCCTCGACCGCCTTCGTCACCATCATCACGCGCTCGCCGGCGGTGAAGGGGTTCCGCGTGGTGTGGGAGTCGCCGGCGGAGCCGATACCCAAGACCAGCTCGTCGACGTCCGCCGCGATCTCTTCCACCATGTGCTGGTGACCGTCGTGGAACGGCTGGTACCGGCCGATGTAGAACCCCCGCATGGATTCACGTAGTACCGGCGTCATTTATAAACCCCGTGGGAACGGTCGAACGGGGAGATCGAGGGATTGACGGCTTCAAGACGGCGTTTACCGCACCGGGGGAGACGGCTCCGGGGGGAGAAAGTATATCAGTAGCCGACCCTTCTTTTTCGGTAGCGATACCCGATTCTATGAGCAACGAGAAGGACACGAACGACCCGACGGCCGACGACCCCGACGAACCGCCTCACGGCGGCGTCGACGACTCGAGTCCGGCGGGGAACGGCGAGGAGGCCGCGCGCGGCGACCCCGAGCCCGACGACGACCCGACGAGCGGGCCCGGCGTCGACGAGGACCCGGTCGCGGACTCCGGCGAGGAGTCGGCCGCGGACCCCGACGACGCGGACGAGCCCTGGGACGACGGCGTCGTCGTCGACGAGGGCGACGGGTTCGAAGACACCGAGGTCGTCGGGGGCGGTCCCGACGAGGACCGGAACGGCGAGACCGCCGGCCCGGCCGACGACGGCGGGATCGACGAGCTCGGCAGCAGCGTCGAGGTCGAGGGCGCCGAGATAGACGAAGACCCGGAGGAGGACGACCTCCTCGGCGGGCTCAACATCGACACGACCGCCGAACTCGAGATCCCCGACCGGCTCGTCGACCAGGTCATCGGGCAGGAGCACGCCCGCGACGTGATCATCAAGGCGGCGAAGCAGCGCCGCCACGTGATGATGATCGGCTCGCCCGGGACGGGGAAGTCGATGCTCGCGAAGGCGATGTCCGAACTCCTCCCCAAAGAGGAGCTTCAGGACGTCCTGGTGTATCACAACCCCGAGGACGGCAACAAGCCGAAGGTCCGGACGGTGCCGGCCGGCAAGGGCGACCAGATCGTCGAGGCGCACCGCGAGGAGGCGCGCAAGCGCAACCAGATGCGGTCGCTCCTCATGTGGATCATCATCGCCGTCGTGCTGGGCTACGCGCTCATCATCGTCGGCCAGATCCTCGTCGGCATCATCGCCGCCGGGGTCGTCTACCTCGTCTTCCGCTACCTCAACCGCGGGTCGGACGCGATGATCCCGAACCTGCTGGTGAACAACGGCGACACGAAGACCGCGCCGTTCCGCGACGCGACCGGCGCGCACGCCGGCGCGCTGCTCGGTGACGTCCGGCACGACCCGTTCCAGTCAGGCGGGATGGAGACGCCCAGCCACGACCGCGTCGAGGCCGGGGCCATCCACAAGGCCAACAAGGGCGTGCTGTTCATCGACGAGATCAACACGCTGGACATCCGCAGCCAGCAGCACCTCATGACGGCGATTCAGGAGGGCGAGTTCTCGATCACGGGCCAGTCCGAGCGCTCCTCGGGCGCGATGGTCCAGACCGAGCCCGTCCCGACCGACTTCGTCATGATCGCGGCCGGGAACCTCGACGCGATGGAGAACATGCACCCGGCGCTGCGGAGCCGCATCAAGGGGTACGGCTACGAGGTGTACATGGAGGACACCATCGAGGACACCCCGGAGATGCGCCGGAAGTACGTGCGCTTCATCGCCCAGGAGGTCGCGAAGGACGGGCGCCTGCCGGAGTTCTCGGCGGAGGCCGTCGAGGAGATCATCCTCGAGGCCAAGCGGCGGTCGGGCCGGAAGGGCCACCTCACGCTGAAGATGCGGAACCTCGGCGGGATGGTCCGCGTCGCGGGCGACATCGCCCGCGGCGAGGACGCCGACGTCACCACCCGCGACCACGTGCTACAGGCGAAGGGCCGCTCGCGGTCCATCGAACAGCAGCTCGCGGACGACTACATCGAGCGCCGGAAGGACTACGAGCTGCAGGTCTCGGACGGCTACGTCGCCGGTCGCGTCAACGGGCTCGCCGTGATGGGCGAAGACTCCGGGATCATGCTTCCGGTGATGGCCGAGGTGACGCCGACCCAAGGCGGCGGCCAGGTGATCGCCACCGGCCAGCTCAAGGAGATGGCCGAGGAGTCGGTCCAGAACGTCTCGGCTATCATCAAGAAGTTCTCCGACGAGAACATCTCCGAGAAGGACATCCACATCCAGTTCATCCAGACGGGCCAGCAGGGCGTCGACGGCGACTCCGCGTCCATCACGGTCGCGACCGCCGTCATCTCCGCCTTAGAGAACGTCGGCGTCGACCAGAGCCTCGCGATGACCGGCTCGCTGTCGGTCCGCGGCGACGTACTCCCCGTCGGCGGGGTCACCCACAAGATCGAGGCGGCCGCGAAGGCCGGCTGCGACCGGGTGATCATCCCCGCCGCCAACGAGCAGGACGTGATGATCGAAGACGAGTACGAGGAGATGATCGAGATCATCCCCGTCTCGCACATCAGCGAGGTCCTCGACATCGCCTTAGAGGGCGAAGCCGAGAAGGACTCGCTCGTCTCCCGGCTGAAGTCGATCACCGGTTCGGCGCTGAAGGACGGCAACGTCTCCGGGCCGTCGAACCCGAGCCCGCAGTAGGCGGGCACCGGTTCGCTTCGCGGTTTTTCCTTTCTCGCGTTCCACCGCTGAGCCTCCTCCCCCCTCTTTTTATTCCGGGAGCGTCTACGGCGGACGATGACCGGGAAACCGACCGTCGGGGAGTACATGACCCGCGAAGTGGAGACGGTTAGCCCGGACGAGACGGTGGCCGAGGTCGCGCGACGCATGGCCGACAGCGACGGACACAACGGGTTCCCCGTCACGCAGGGCCGCACGGTCGAGGGGTTCGTCTCGGCCGGGGACCTGCTGCTCGCGGACGAGGAGGCCCCCGTGTTCACGGTGATGACGGAGAACCTGATCGTCGCGCACCCCGACATGAAGGTGACGGACGCCGCGCGGGTGATCTTACGCTCCGGGATCCAGCGGCTCCCCGTGGTGGACGACGCCGACAACCTCGTCGGGATCATCTCGAACACCGACGTCGTCCGCTCCCAGATCGAGCGCGCGACGCCCGGCAAGGTCGGGAAGCTAATGAGAACCCTCTCGCAGATCCACGGCGTCGAACTGGACGAGGAGCGCCGCGAGGTCGAGATCGCGGCCCTGACGCCGACGCAGGCCCGGGTGTACGCCGACGAGCTGGAGGGCCGGCAGTACGAACTCGAACACGGGCTGGCCGAGCCCCTCGTCGTCATCGACAACGGCGGCACCCTCTACCTGGCGGACGGCCACCACCGAGCGATGGCCGCCCGCGAGGCCGGCATCGAGGCGATGGACGCGTACGTGATCGTGCCCCGGAGCACGGTCGACCTCGGAATGGCGAAGACCGCCGAGAACGAGGGGCTCCGGGTCGTCGACGACATCGAGATCGTCGACTACGCCCGACACCCCCTCGTGGAGACGACGAAGCGGCTTCAGTAGGGGGACGCGACCCCGTCCGCTCGGAGGCGCCGATCCGTAGCTGACCGGGCGGGCCGGAACGCGTCGGCGACCGGGCGGTCGGTTGCGCCGGCGAGGGTAATTCGTGGTTTTCGCAGACACACTTTTATGAGTCGACAAGAAAGGGAGAGGTATGGGACGAATTCGAAACGCGGTCGACAGGGCGAAGTACGCGGCCGTCGGCGCCGCGGTGGGCGCCGCGGTCGGCGGCGTGTGGAGCCGGAACGCGGCCAGCACCGGCGGCGCGCTCGGCGGGTTGGCGGGCGCGACGCTGGCCGAACTGAAGTCCGGGGCCGGCGGCGTGTTCGCGGACGCCGAGGAGGAGGCGGACGGTGAGGACGTCGACGTCGACGCGGCCGCCTGAGCGGTCCGCGAAGCGGTTCCTCTTCGGTCGCATCGGGAACGTCTATACCGGCGGGGCGAGTAGCCGCCGGCAATGAGTGACACCGACGCCGAACCGGACGCGACCGGCGCGTCCGACGGCGGGGACGGCTGGTTCGAGACGCTGCCGTCGGGCGCGCCCGCCGACGGGGCCCCCGAGAGCGGAAGCGACGACGCGACCGCGGCGGCCGCGGCGCGGGTGCGCGACGGGAGCGCCGCGGCGCCCGACGACTGGCCCGCCCGCGCCGTCGAGTCCGGGTTCGCGGACGACGCGCACGAGTACTACGACCGGCTCAAGGCCGCGACGACGCGCGCGACCGGCGAGGCGGTCCGCGAGCGGGAGCGCGCGGACGACGCCCAGCTGATCCACGCGGTGCGGGCCGTGGACGACTGCGAGCGCACCGCAAACGAACTGGCCGAGCGCGCCGTCGAGTGGGCGGGGAGCCTCTTCGACGACGTCGGCTCCGGCGTCGAGGGCGCCCGCGAGGTCGCGTCGCGGGAGCCGGAGAGCGAAGTCGAGCGGCGGGCCGTCTCCCTCGCGGAGCGCGCCGCCGAGCTCGACGACGAGCGGGCGGCGCTCGCGGAGGCCATCGGCCGGACCGCGCCCGCGGTCGCCCCAAACCTCACCGAGATGGCCGGGCCGGAGCTCGCCGCGCGCCTGATCGCGCTCGCGGGGGGGTTGGAGTCGCTCGCGAAGAAGCCGTCCGGGACGGTCCAGCTGCTCGGCGCCGAGGACGCGCTGTTCGCGCACCTCTCGGGGCGGGCCCCCTCCCCGAAACACGGGATCATCTACACCCACGAGTTCGTCCGCGGGACGCGGCCCGAGGACCGGGGGTCCGCCGCGCGTGCGCTCGCCGGGAAGCTGACGCTCGCGGCCCGCGCGGACCACTACGCCGGCGAGCGACGCGAGCGGCTCCACGACGACCTCCGCGAGCGGATGGCGACCATCCGGGGGCGCGCCGAGGCCGAGGATGAGAACGGGGGGACCGACGATGAGTGACCCCGCCCTCCCCGACGGGGTCGAACGCCGCGATATCGACGGCGAGGAGCGCTTAGCGACCCGCGGCGAGCCGGTGTACGGCGAGCCGACTGCCGACGGCTGGCGCGCGTGGGACCCGGGGCGGTCGAAGCTCGGCGGGATGCTCGAACTCGGGTTCGAGACGGGGCTGACGGGCGGCGAGACCGTCCTCTACCTCGGCGCCGCGAGCGGCACCACGGTCAGCCACGTCGCGGACTTCGCCGGTCCCACCTACGCGGTCGAGTTCGCGCCGCGACCGGCGCGCGACCTGCTCGACGCCGCCGCGTCGCGGGAGCGGCTGTTCCCGCTACTCAAGGACGCGCGGAAGCCGGAGACGTACGCGCACGTCGTCGAGAGCGACGTCGACGCGATCGTTCAAGACGTGGCAACTCGGGGGCAGGCCGACGTGGCCGTCCGCAACGCGGAGTTTTTGGCCGACGACGGACGGCTGTTGCTCGCGGTCAAGGCGCGCAGCGAGGACGTGACGGCGGAGCCGGAGGCGGTGTTCGAGGGCGCGCTCGACCGGCTCCGCGAGGCGTACGAGATACTGGAGACGCGGCGGCTCGACCGGTTCCACGAGGACCACCTCGGCGTCGTGGCGACGCCGAAGTGATCACTCGGCCGGGTCGAACAGGTCCTCGATCCGGCAGTCGAAGTGCGCGGCCAGTTTGAAGGCCAGCTCCAGCGAGGGGTCGTAGCGCTCGCGTTCGATAGCGTTGATCGTCTGGCGGGTGACCCCGACGGCGGCGGCGAGGTCGGACTGACTCTCGCCGGTCTCCGCGCGCCGGTCGCTGATGTCGTTCCTCATGTCCGGTACTTGTGGTAGAGGACGGACGAGCCGTAGACGACGAAGACCGCGAACAGGGTCCACATCGCGCCGTAGAACTCGCCCGGGAGCGTGACGAGGCCGCTCTCCTCTAGGGCGAGTCCGCTGGGCGCGCCCAGGACGAAGACGTACGCGAAGCCGTTCATCGTATTCTCGCTGGCCTTGCGGCTGATGGTGCCGTCGCGCTCGTCGTACAGTTCGACGGGGCTAAACCGCTGGACGAGCCCCATGCCGAGGCCGCCGGCCCAATACAGGGCCACGCCGAGGACGAAGCGGTCGACCGCGATGCCGACCCACAGCGCGAGGATACCGGCGCCGAGCAGACCGTACGCGATTCGCTTGTACCGTTTCCGTGTGGAGGGCCGAGTCGTCGCGGAGGTGGTGTGTTCGCTCATGGTGGAGGGTAAAGCGAGAGCGGGTCGACTGTAAAGCTCGCTTTACAGTAAAGGAGACTTTACGTTGGATATTAAATCTATCGCCGGCGAGGTCTCTGGCGGAGAATCGCGTGAGAGCCGTTCGTACGCGTGTTTTCAGGACTTCACCACGACGGCGGCGAGAAGCCGGCGTCTTCTAAGATCGGCTTCCACCGCTTCTGGACGGAGAGCCGCGAGACGTCCATCGCGTCCGCGACGGCGGACTGCGACCGCTCCTCGCCGCGGATCAGGCCGGCGGCGTAGAGGCTGGCGGCGGCCGCGACGCGCTTCCCGCGGTCGTCGTCGGGGGCGCGAGAGAGGAAGAGGTCGACCGCGGTCGACCGCGTCTCCCCGTCGAGGTCGAGCGAGGCGCACGCCTCGTCGAGGAGTTCGATCCACGCTTGGTTGTCGACCCGGTCGCTCGCCCGGTACACGCGCCGGGGTAGTCGGCGGAGAGGTATAAACGGCCGCGTCGACCGCGGGATTCAGGGCCGGTTCGGTTCGACACCGCCCGCCTCCGCCGCCCTGAAGTCACCCGCGCACGTAGCGCGCGTATGTCGACGCAGACGTGGGACGAGACGCGGGTCCGGGCGCTTCACGACGACCTCGCCGAGCTGTACGAGCCGGTCGATCGGGCGGCCGAACACGGCGCCGACCCGACCGCCGAGCCGGGCGAGGGCGTCCGCCAGCTGGTGACGACGATCCTCTCGCAGAACGTCGCGGACGAGAACACCCGGCGGGCCTCGGAGGCGCTTTTCGACCGGTACGACGACTTCGCGGCGGTCGAGGCGGCCGACCACGAGGAGCTGAGGGAGACGATCCGCGTGGCCGGACTCCCCGACCAGAAGGCCGCGCGCATCCAGCGCGCGCTGACCGCGATCCGCGAGGAGACCGGGGGCGCGTACTCGCTGGCGTTCCTCGACGCGATGGCGACCGACGACGCGAAGGGGTGGCTCACGGAGATCAAGGGCGTCGGGCCGAAAACGGCTAGCGTCGTGTTGAACTTCCACTTCGGGAAGCCGACGATGGCGGTCGACACCCACGTCGAGCGCGTCTCGAAGCGGTTCGGGCTCGTCCCGGAGTCGGCGTCGAATCAGGCGGCCCACGACGCCCTCGACGAGGTGGTGCCCGACGAGCTGACCTACCCCCTCCACGTCCTCCTGATCCGACACGGTCGGGAGCACTGCTCGGCGCGCGGCGCCGACTGCGACAATCCCGTCTGCGAGGCGTACTGCGACTGCGAGTTCTGCCTCTGAGCGCGGCCTCTATGGTCGTCCGGCCGATAGGGTCGGTCGTCCATGTTCGCGCTTCTCGGGGAGGTCCTGAACGCTATCCAGTTGGTCGACCGGCTCGCCGTCGAGTTCGTCGGCGCGATCCGCACGTCGCTTCTGACCGTAATGATGACCTCGATGACCGGGCTCGGCTCCGTCACGGCCGGGGCCGTGTTCGTCGGGCTGTTCTACCTCGCCGGCTGGCGCGAGGAGTTCGTCAAGAGCGTCGTCGCGCTGTCGCTGCTCGGGTCGTCGTCTGGGGGCTGATGTCGCTCGTCGAGCGCCCGTTCCCGCCGAACCCGATCTGTATCACCGAGAGCGACACCGGCGTGACGAGCTCGTTCCCCTCTGGGCACGCGGCCGCCGTGACGGCGTACGCGGCGATCGCGCGCAACTCCGACGAGCTTCCGTTCGCGGTCGCCGCGGGCTTCGCCGGCCTGATCTCCTTCTCGCGGATCTACCTCGGCACCCACTACCTCTCTGACACCCTCTTCGGGATGGGGCTCGGGGTCGTCGCGGTGCTTTTCGCGGAGCGGCTCCTCGACCGGGTCGGTGAGGAGGCGGTGCTCGATCTGTTGCCGTTCGAGACCGACATCTGAGCGGGAGGCGGGTCGCCGCGGGTCGGTAGCGACAACTATTTTTGAACCACTCGGGTACGGTAACTCGCGCGCGGGTTGCCGAGCCAGGCCAAAGGCGTAGCGCTTAGGACGCTATCCCGTAGGGGTCCGCCGGTTCGAATCCGGTCCCGCGCATGCCTCTCCGAGCAATTCGCGAGGAGAGGCATCTCGACGAGGATTCGAACCCTGGAAGTCGCGCGCAACGAGCGAAACGAGTGAGCACGTCTTCTTCCGGTTCGAATCCGGTCCCGCGCATGCCTCTCCGAGCAATTCGCGAGGAGAGGCATCTCGACGAGGATTCGAAGCAGGGAACGGAGCGAAGCGGAGTGACCGAGGTTCGAATCCGGTCCCGCGCATGAGCGAACGGAGTGAGCGAAGAGCAGGAGCGGATTTGAGCCCGAGGACGACAACAGATATAACGTCAGTCACGGCGTAATGCGGGCAGATGTCACGCCGCCCGAACGTGTTCCTCCTCTCCGCCGACGCGCTCAGGGCGGATCACGCGACCGAACTCGTCGACGAGGTCGCGGGGCTGACGGGGGGGACCCGGTTCGCGAACGCGGTCGCTCCGGCCTCGCACACGGCCAGTTCGATCCCGGCGCTCGTGACCGGGCGGTTCATCGACGAAGAGGGGGCGGTCGACGACCCGCTGCTCCCGTCGTCGCTCTCGGCCGACGGCTACCGTACGCGACTGCTGACCGACAATCCCCTCGCTGCCGACGCGCTGACCGAGCGGTCCGCCGGGGAGGCCGGCGGCCTGAGCAACCTGTTGGACGACCTGCTTCCGCGCGACGTGACCCGTCCCGTCGAGCGGGCGTACTTCCGCCGCGTCTGGCCGACCATGCGCCGCGTCGGGCTGGCTGACCCCTACTACCGGCCCGCGGCGCGGCTCAACGAGCGCGCGCTGGACGCGCTGTCGACGGGGACCGACCCGACGTTCTGCTGGCTCCACTACATGGACACGCACAGTCCCTACTACGTCCCGAACGACGGCGAGGTGGCCGGGGCGCTCGACCCGGACCGGGCGGCCGCGATGAGCCGGAGCCTCACGATAGGGGACGCCGCGGACGTGGACCGCTCGGAGGCCGAGACGGTCGCGCGGCTGTACCGGCGGGCCTGCGACCACCTCGGCGGGTCGGTCGTCGAGTTCGTGCGCGAACTCCGGGAGCGGGGGCTGTACAGGCCCGACCGGGACGTGCTCGCGGTGACGGCCGACCACGGGGAGTGTCTCGACCCCGAGCGGGGGGTGTTCGGCCACCTGCCGCCGGCCTCGTGGGAGTCACTCGTCCACGTTCCGCTCGTCGTCGCGCGCCCGGACTGGCCGGAGTCGACCGTGGACGAGCAGGTCTCGCTCGTCGACCTGCCCGACATGCTCCGACCCGATCCGGGTGAGGCGGCTCCGCCGACGTCGTTCGGCCGGGAGTACGTCGAGACGGTCGCGGGGACGCTCACGGCCGCGGGGGTCGTCCGCGGGGTGCGCCGGGCGGACGGGGAGAAGCTGTTCGGGCGGCGGACGACGGACGGCACCGACGTGGTCCACGCCCGCTACGAGGTCGGGGACCCGGCCGCGGAGACCGTCGTCGGGAACCCGTACGGCGAGGGCGCGACGGCGACGGGCGTCTCAGACGGGCTGCTCCAACGGGCCGCCGAGGCGGGCGGGCTCGTCGGCGACGAGCAGTACCTGGCGGGAATCGACGAGTCGCACCTGCGGGCGCTCGGCTACGTCGAGTAGGAGACGCGTCACGCGTCGGTCGCCGGCGGCCCGTCGCGCAACAGGAGCGCCCCGGCAAGCAGCCAGATCGCGACCTCGACGTAGAACGACGGCGTCCAGAGGTACTGGAGCGCGAACGACCCCGGACCGAGTCCGATGGAGTTCCAGCTGCGAACAAGCGGCCAGAGGAGGAACACCACGTTCTCCGGCCGGCCGTTGATACTGATGTGGACGGCGTCCGCGACGAGGTGCGTCACCCAGCCGACCCCGACCGCTGTGACGGCCCCCGGCGCCGTCGCGGCCTCGTACCGGCGGGCCGCCAGCCAGCCGGCACCGAGGACGCCCGCGAACAGCGCGGAGTGGGCGACGGAGTGATAGGTGGGGACGAGCCCGACCATCGCCAGCGGCTTGTCGACGAGGTCCGGCAGCGCCGCGCCCGCGACGACCCACGCCACCGGGAAGCGGTTCCGCGCGACGAGCGCGCCGATGAGGAGGTGGGTCGCGAACAGCATGGGTGTGTTACGCGCTATCGGGATTTTTGCGTTGCGCTCCGATCGACACGCGCCTCACTGCCGAAGAGGGACGACACCGAGTCTGGGCCCCTACTCCGCGTCCGCCGCCGACACCCGCACCACCTGCTTGCCGATGTTGTCGCCGGAGAACAGGCCGAGGAAGGCGTCGGGCGCGTTCTCTAACCCCGCGACGACCGTCTCGCGGTGTTTCAGCTCGCCGGTCGCGACCCACTCCCCGAGCCGCTCGCTGGCCTGACCGAACCGGGTCGCGAAGTCCCCGACGAGCAGTCCCTGAATCGTGGCGCGCACCGGGATGATCTGCGGGAGCTTCCGCGGGCCGGTCGGAACGCCCTCGTCGTTGTAGTGGGCGATCTGGCCGCAGACCGCGACGCGCGCGTCGAGGTTCAGTTTGGTGAACACGGCGTCGGTGATCGGGCCGCCGACGTTGTCGAAGTACACGTCGACGCCGTCGGGCGCGGCCTCGTCGAGCGCGGCGCGGTAGTCGTCGGTCGCCTTGTAGTTGATCGCGGCGTCGAAGCCGAGCTCGTCGGCGAGCCAGTCGGTCTTCTCGTCGCTGCCGGCGAAGCCGACCACGCGGCAGCCGTTGCGCTTCGCGATCTGGCCGACGACCGAGCCGACCGCGCCCGCGGCGCCGGAGACGACGACCGTGTCGCCCGGCTTCGGCTCGCCCACTTCGAGGAGGCCGAAGTAGGCGGTCCGTCCGGGCATCCCGAGGACGCCGAGGTACGCCTCGGGGTCCGCGACCGCCGGGTCGACCGGCGCGACGTCGTCGGCGTCGAGGGTCGCGTAGTCGGCCCACTTCCCCTCGCCGGTCACGAGGTCGCCCGCCTCGTACGCGTCGCTCTCGCTTTCGACCACTTCACCGACCACGCCGCCCTTGAGCGTATCGCCCACGTCCCACGGCTCGGCGTACGACTCGACGTCGCGCATCCGGCCGCGCATGTACGGGTCGACGGAGAGGAACCGGATCCGGACGAGGAGTTCGCCGGGGTTAGGCGTCGGGACGTCCGTCTCTCGCAGTTCGAAGCTGTCGGTGTCGGGCTCGCCTTCGGGTCGCCGGGCGAGAAGCCACTCGCGGTTGGTGTTTGTCACGGTCCCCGTTGGGAGATGAAACCCAATAGGGTTTGGACCCCAGCAGCCGGCGTGGGGATTCGGAAGTCCGGGCCGGCGTGGGGATCCGGTAGTGGAACCGGCTCGGACCTTCCCCGCGCCGGCGCGGGGTTTGAGGACAGGTTTGAGGGGCGCGGGGTTTGAGGACAGGTTTGAGGGGCGCGGGGTTTGAGGACAGGTTTGAGGGACAGGAGAACGCTACCCGTCCCCGAGCGGGATCCGCAGCCGACCGTCGGAGCGTTCGCCGTCGACGCCCTCGACCGGCGTGTCGTGCGGCGCGGACCGTTCCGCGACCGCGTCCCGGACCCAGGCCGCGGCCTCGCCGCCCGCGAGGCCGGCGGTCTCGTCGGATATCTCCGTCGGCACGACGTCGAGCGCGACGGGGTCGCCGCCGCGGACGACGAGTTCGAACAGCGCGCTCCGCTTGTTGTAGACGCCCTCGCGGTCGCGGTAGCTGACGTAGTCGTCGACGAAGTCGCCGGCGTCGTAGACGATGGGTCGGCCGTCGTACACCTCGACGCCCTGGAGGACGTGCGCGCTGTGGCCGTGGACGACGTCGACGCCCCGCTCGACGAGCCACCGGCCGAACCGCTCGTGGACCGCGCGGGGTTCGGTCTCCCAGTTCGCCCCCCAATGGAGCGAGGCGACGACGAGGTCCGGCTCCGCGTCCGCGACGCGGTCGAGGACGTCTCCGACGAGGGCGCGGGTCGCGGCGACGGACGGGTCGAGCCGCGCGAACGCGGTCCCCGGGTCGGAGTCCGTCGCCGCGAACGCCGTCGACTGATCGGTGAGACCGAAGGCGGCGACGGTGAGGTCGCCCGCCTCGAACGTCGCGGGTTCGAGCGCCGCGTCGGCGTTCGCGCCGGCGCCGGCGCGGGCGATTCCGGCGTCGGAGAGGTTCGTCCGCGTGTCGCGGAGCGCCGGCTCCCGGTAGTCGAGGACGTGGTTGTTGGCGAGCGAGACGAACGAGGCGCCGGCCGCCTCCAGAGCGGGCACGGCGAACGACGGCGGCGATCGGAAGTAGTACGTCTTGTCCGGCCAGCGCTCGCCGCGGTCGGAGACGCAACACTCCAGGTTCCCGACGAGCGCATCGAGGTCGCGGAGCCGCGGAAGCGTCGTCCCCCAGACGCCCGCGGGGTCGTCGGCGTCCGCCCAGCGGTCAGCGACGCTGCGGCCGAGCATCAGGTCCCCGACGAACCCGATCCGCGCGGCGCGGGCGTCCTCGTCGCCGCCGTCGGCGGTGCCGCCGGCGTCCGTCTCGCTCTCGTCGGAGCGTTCCGAGTCGGCGGCGCAGCCGGCGATTCCGCCGATTCCGACGGCGCCAGAGGCGAGCAGCGCGCGGCGGGAGACCATCATCAATCGGTCTCGACGAGCGGGGACTTCAAGCCTCCGAACGGGGCGAACGGAGTCCGCATCGGCGGGTACGTCACGCGACCGCGACGCCGTTCCGGGTGAGGTAGTCGCTCGCGGCCTTGATCTCGACCGGGCTGCCGATGATCCGGTACTGCTCGGGCATCTCGACGACGGTCACCGTGAACCGCCTCTCGAGACACTCCCGGTACCCGTCGAGCGCCCGGTGTGGGAGGACGATCTGCGTGCTGTCTCGGAGGCTCGACGGATCTGGCATTCGGCGTGTCCGAGAGTTATTCGTCACCGATATAACCGTGTCGAAATATCGGCGCACCAACCACTCTCGCGGCGGCGATCCGGCGGTTCGCTGGCAGCGGTCGACGGCTCGGACCGACGGACGCGGCCGGCGGCCGGTGGCTCGAACCGGCGGACGCGGTCGACAGACGGCGTGTCAAACCGACAGTTCGCGTCCGGGCGGTTCGAAGGAACACCTTTAACGAGCCGACCGGCCGAGAAACGGGTAATGGGACTGGAGGAGGAGATCGAAGACCTCCGCGAGGAGATCGCCGAGACGCCCTACAACAAGTCCACCGAGGCACACATCGGGCGTCTGAAGGCGAAGCTCGCGGAGAAGAAGGAGAAGCTGGAGAACCAGTCCTCCGCCGGCGGCGGCCACGGCTACGCGGTCGAGAAGCACGGCGACGCCACGGTCGCCTTGGTCGGGTTCCCGAGCGTCGGCAAGTCCACCCTCATCAACGCGCTCACCAACGCCGACAGCGAGGTCGGCTCCTACGAGTTCACCACGCTTGACGTCAACCCCGGCATGCTTCAGTACCGCGGCGCGAACATCCAGATCCTCGACGTGCCGGGCCTGATCGAGGGCGCCGCGGGCGGCCGCGGCGGCGGGAAGGAGGTCCTCTCGGTGGTCCGGACCGCGGATCTGGTCGTGTTCATGCTTTCGGTGTTCGAAATCGAGCAGTACGACCGCCTGCGCGAGGAGCTGTACGCCACCAACATCCGCCTCGACACCGAGCCCCCGAACATCAACATCCGGAAGACGCACAAGGACGGCCTCGGCGTGACGATGAGCGACGACGTGAGCCTCGACGAGGAGACGGTCAAGCAGGTCCTCCGCGAGTACGGCTACGTCAACGCGAAGGTGACGATCCCCCACGACCTCACCATCGACGAACTCGTCGACGCCGTGATGGACAACCGCGAGTACCTCCCCTCGATGGTCACCGTCAACAAGGCGGACCTCATCGACAAGAGCTACCTCCCGACGGTGAAGGAGGAACTCCGCGAGCGCGACCTCGACCCCGACGACGTGCTCTTCATCTCGGCCGAGAAGGAACTCGGCCTCGACGGACTCAAAGAGCGGCTCTGGGAGGAGCTAGGCGTTATTCGCATCTACATGGACAAGCCGGGCCGCGGCGTCGACTACGAGGAGCCCCTCATCCTGTTCGAGGGCGACACGGTCGGCGACGCCTGTACGAAGATCGGGGGCGAGTTCGACGAGCGATTTAAATTCGCGCGCGTCTCGGGCGAGAGCGCCAAACACGACGACCAGCAGGTCGGGAAGAGCCACGAACTGGCCGACGAGGACGTGTTGCGGATCGTCGCGCGGAAGTAGACTTTTAAATAGGAGTCGGCGCAGCGACCGCTCCCGATGCGTTCGTTGCTCGTTTATAAATAGATCATAGAAAATTGGCGGCGAACACCTCCAAAGCCCCAGCCGCGAGGACGGCGCACGCTCGCTGCGCGCTTCGGTCGTTCGCTTCGCTCACTCCCTCCAGTGCTTGCGTCGCCTCCGCCGTCCTCGCGGCTGCCCCTTTGAGTCCCACCCCGCACAGCGACCGCACCTCATGCCTCCCCAGCCTCGTCAGTCGCCTCCGCTTCGCTCCGGCGACTGACTCCCTCGCACGCGCTCCTCGCGCCCTCCGGGCGCTCGGAGGCGCGCGCCACCGCACGGCCTCGGTTGGTCGTCGTTCCTCCCTTCCGATTTCGCACGTCTCCCCGTGGCCGACCGAAAGGCGCTTTTCGCGGGGCCGCGACCCTCGGGTATGCTCACGGTCGCGCTCGCGGGCAAGCCGAACGCCGGCAAGTCCACCTTTTATACCGCCGCCACGATGGCCGACGTCGACGTCGCGAACTACCCGTTCACGACCATCGACGCCAACCGCGGGGTGACCCACGTCCGCACCGAGTGCCCTTGCCTCGCCCGCGAGGAGCGCTGCGGGTCGGAGAACTGCCACGACGGGAAGCGGTACGTCCCGGTCGAGTTGCTCGACGTCGCGGGACTCGTACCGGGCGCGCACGAGGGCAAGGGCCTCGGCAACCAGTTCCTCGACGAACTGACGAACGCGGACGTCGTCTTGAACGTCGTCGACGCCTCCGGCGCCACGAACGCCGAGGGAGAGCCGGTGGAGGTCGGGAGCCACGACCCCCTCGACGACGTGGACTTCATCGAGGAGGAGATGGACCTGTGGCTCGCGGGCATCGTCGACCGCAACTGGGAGGGCGTCGAGCGACAGTCGCGCTCGCCGGACTTCGACCTCGAAGCCGCGCTGTCGGACATGCTCACCGGCTTCGGCGCGACCGAGCGCGACGTGACCGCGGTCCTCCGCGGGCTGGAGTACCCCGACGACCCGAAGGCGTGGACCGACGGGGACCGCGAGGCGCTCGCGCGGGCGGTCCGCCGCCGCACCAAGCCCATCGTCGTCGTCGCGAACAAGGTCGACGCGGCGCCCGACGGCGCGGTCGAGCGGGTCCGCGAGGGCACCGACAAGCCGGTGGTCCCGGCCACGGCCGACGGCGAACTCGCCCTGCGCCGCGCCGCGGAGGCGGGCGTCGTCGACTACGACCCGGGCGACGAGTCGTTCGAGATCGTCGGCGACGTCTCCGACGACCAGCGCGCCGGCCTCGACGCGCTCCGCGAGTCGATGAGCGACCACGACGGAACGGGCGTTCAGGCCGCGCTGAACGCCGCCGTCTACGACCTGCTCGACCGGATCACGGCCTATCCGGTTCAGGACGCCGGCAAGTGGACGGACGGCACGGGCAACGTCCTCCCGGACGCGTTCCTGCTGCGGTCGGGGGCGACCCCTCGCGACCTCGCGTACGCGGTCCACTCCGACATCGGCGAGGGGTACCTCCACGCGGTCGACGCGCGCGCCTCGCGCCGGATCGGGGAGGACCGCGAGCTAAGCGAGGGCGACGTGGTGAAGATCGTCTCGACCACCGGGCCGTAGTCGAGACCGGGCGGCGCTAGCGCGTGGCACGGACTCGTCGCACGACCGACAGGCACATCCGGGTCGACCGAGACGGGCCGGTAGAGAGCGCCGATGCTCGGGCTCGAACACGACTTCCGGATCGTCGACACCCGCGCGACCCTCGACCCCGACGAGTCGTCGGTCGCCACCCACGGGCGGGACATCTCCCCGGAGCGGCTGGAACGCGAGATGCTCCAGGCGGGCATCGTCCGCGCGGTCGCCAGCCCCGGCCAGCGGGCTACCGGCCGGAGCTACCTCCGCGCGAACAACGCCGTCGCGCGCCTGTCAATCGACCGCCCGTTCGTCGCGTTCGCCCGCCTCAACGGTCCCCGCGACCCGGGGACTGGACCCGTGTCGGCCGTCCGGAACCTCCGCGCCGAGCGCGACGACCACCACACCCGGCCGGACGACGTCGAGCAGTACTCCTACGACGACCGCTTCCACGGCTTCACGCTCGCTCCGCACGTCGACGGCCTCCCCGACGAGGACGTGCTCCGCCGACTGGAGGACGCCGACCTCCCCCTCTTCGTCCACGCGGGCCGGGAGTTCCCGCCCGAGGCGGTCGAGACGGAGCTGCTCGGCTACGACCTCCCGCTCGTCCTCGGGAGCTTCGGCGGCTACCCGCTGGACGCCGAACTGATGAACCGGACGCTGGATCTGCTGGACGACCACGACCGCCTGTACGTCGACACGAGCGCGGTGCGGTACCGCGAGGTGCTCGAACGCGGCGTGTTGGAACACCCGGACCGCGTCCTCTTCGGCTCCGGCGCGCCCGACGTCCACCCCAACGTCGGCGTGATGGAAGTGCTCACCCTCGACGTCTCCGAGGACCTGATGCGGCGCGTGTTGGCGAAGAACCCCGCCCGCCTCGTCCCCGCGCTGGCCGAGGGCGCCGACGTTTGAGCGCGGAGGCCGCCGCACGGGGATCCCCCCTCGCCGTCGAAGCGACGCGCACTTGTCGCGCCGCGGCCGACCGACGACAATGAGCGATGAGGACGCAGACCCCCCGCGGATCGGCGCCGACGACCCGCTGGTGGAGGTCGTCCGCGCGACCGGCCACGAGAACGTCACCGCCGAGCACGCGAGCACGGTCGAATTCACGACGGACGACTGGCTCACCCCCGCCGGCGACTGTATCGTCGGGATCGAGGCGGACCGGACCCCCCGAGACTTCTCGACCGAGTTCCGCCAGGCGTGTCGGGACGCGGACGCGACGATCGAGGCGACGCTCGTCGTCGACGCGGCCGAGAAGACGTACGAGGAGACGATCACCGGCCGCGGCGACCCCGACCTGACCCTGCTCGACGACCGCTCGATGGTCGGCCGCACGAGCGACTACACCGACGACGAGCGCACGATCCTCGTCGACGGCGACGGCGCCGCGGCCGACCTCGACCGCGACCTCGTCGCCGCGCTGGTCGACGGGGCCGACCTCACGCTGCGGCTCGAAGTCGACCCGGCCGAGTGAGGCGGAGAGTTCAGTTATTTATAAGCGAATCCTCGCGGTCGGCGCGTGCCGACGAGCGCCTGAAGGGCGCGAGTCGCACGCGCGAGGGAGTCAGTCGCCGGAGCGAAGCGGAGGCGACTGACGAGGCTGGGGAGGCACGAGGCGCGGTCGCTGTGCGGTCGGGGGCGGGACTTAAAGGGGCAGTCGCCGGCGGCTTCGCCGCCGGCTGCCAGAGACGCGTAGCGTCTCGCTGCCGCGAGGGCCGCGCAGACGACGTAAGCACCGCAGGGAGCGAACGGAGTGAGCGAGTGAGGAGCACAACGAGTGTGCGCGGCCCTCGCGGCTGGGGCTTTGGAGGTGTTCGCCGTCGATAGGTATTCACCGACGTATGGCCGAGCAGCTGGCGCTTTGGAGGTGTTCGCGGCGTTTTCACCTGCGGACACCCGAGTAATCTGGACTAACGGATAGTTAAATAGGGAGTTCGGCGTCCGCGCCGACCACGCGGTCCGGTTCGGCGGGCGCGCGCCAGTCGGTCGTTCGCTCCAGCAACTGCACCACCATCCGGCCCGTCACGCCCCAGACGGTGTAGCCGTCGACGTGGAAGTAGTGGACGCGGTGGTCGCCGTACTCCGGGTGGCCGACCCGGCGCTCCGACTCGTAGTTCGCGGGGTCGGTGAGCGCGTCGACCGAGAGCACCGCCACCTCCGCGACCTCCGACTCGTCCGGAACGTACTCGCGGTCGGGCGCGACGCCGACGAAGGGCCGGACCGCGTACTGCGACGAGGTTCGGGTGTCGTCGAGCCGGCCGAGCACGTCGACCTCCGCCGCCCGCATGCCGACCTCCTCGTCGGCCTCGCGCAGCGCGGTGTCCGTCAGCGTCCGGTCTATCGGCTCGCGACCGCCGCCGGGGAAGCTCATCTGTCCGGGGTGTTCGCCGAGGTGCGCGGCGCGCTTGGTGAAGAGGAGGTGCGCGTCGCCGTCGCGCGCTATCACCGGCGCCAGCACCGCGGCCTCTCGCCGCCCGGCGAGCGACTGCGGCGCGTGTCGACGCAGCCCCGACAGGTCCATGGGCGTGGTAGGCGACGCGAAGCGGTTAACGTTTCCGTGGATTCCATCCGTGCGGGACGTGAGCGCCCGGCAAGAACACACGGACGGGGTCGGCCCGCCGGACGGGCCGCGCCGGTTCGGTCACACCGCCGCCTGCTGGATGACCGTCGCCGCGAGCGCCGACAGGGCGACGATCGCGGCCGCGAGCAGCAGAGTCCGCGCGATCTGAGACATCGACGTGTGCGACGGCGGGAACGGAAAAGTATCCCGGCGACCGTGGCCTCGAATTCGGGCCATTTTAGCCCGTTTCGAGCGAGAAATCGGTCGTTACCGCCCGACCGGCGGGGGGTCCCGCCTCCCGGCCGCGTTCGACGGACCGGCGGCGGGGCGGTCGGGTTCGGACCTTTTAAGCCCGCGACACCCGCTTTCGAGGATAATGAGCGACGACGATCAGGAGCTCGGGATCACCGAGTCCAAGACGCACAACACCGGCGAGTGGTACGCCGAGGTCGTACGGAAGGCCGGGCTGGCCGACTACGGTCCGGAGGGGATGAGCGGCTTCATCGTCACCCGGCCGCGGGCGTACGCGGTCTGGGAGCGGCTCCAGGGCTTCCTCGACGCGAAGTTCAAGGACACCGGGGTCCAGAACGCGTACTTCCCCCTCTTTATCCCCGAGTCGTACCTCGAGCGCGAGAAGGAGATCGTCGAGGGGTTCGACCCCGAGGTGGCGTGGGTCGACGAGGCGGGCAACAAGGAGCTCGAAGAGCGGCTCGCGGTCCGGCCGACCTCCGAGTCGATCATCACCCCGTACATCTCGCAGTGGGTCCGCAGCCACCGCGACCTCCCGCTGCGCGTGAACCAGTGGTGTTCCGTCGTCCGGTGGGAGGCGACCGAGACGAAGCCGTTCTTCCGCACGAAGGAGTTCCTCTGGCAGGAGGGCCACACCGCACACGCCACGAGCGAGGACGCGTGGGCGGAGACGATGACGCGGCTCGACCAGTACGAGTCCGTCTACGAGGACCTGCTGGCGCTCCCCGTTCTGAAGGGGCAGAAACCGGACCACGACAAGTTCCCCGGCGCGGACACGACGACGACCGTCGAGGCGCTGATGCCCGACGGGAAGTCGGTCCAGGCGGGCACCTCTCACCACCTCGGCCAGTCGTTCGCGGAGGCGTTCGACATCACCTACTCCGACGAGGACGAGGAGGAGCGCGTCGCCCACACCACCTCGTGGGGGCTCTCGTGGCGCGCGCTGGGCGCGCTGATCATGACGCACTCCGACGAGCAGGGCCTCGTCCTTCCCCACACGGTCGCGCCGACGCAGGTCGTCGTCGTCCCCATCTGGCAGGAGGACACGAAGGAGGACGTGCTGGAGTACGCCGAGGGCGTGGCCGACGACCTCGACGACGCCGGGATCCGGGTCGAACTCGACGACCGCGACGAGCGCAACCCCGGGTTCAAGTTCAACGAACACGAGCTGAACGGGATTCCGCTCCGGATCGAGATCGGTCCCCACGAGGTCGACGACGAGGAACTCACCCTCGTCCACCGCCCCGACGGCGAGAGCGTCGAGGTCGACCGCGACGGCGTCCCGGAGACCGTCCGCGAGCAGTTCGACGAGATATACGCCAAGCTGTACGCGACCGCCGAGGAGACCCTCGACGACGGCGTGCGCGAGGCCGACGACCGGGCCGACATCCTCGGCACGCTCGGCCAGCACGGCGGCTACGTGAAGGCGCCGTGGTGCGGCGACGAGGCCTGCGAGGAGCCGATCAAGGAGCCGCTGGCCGCCGAGATCGTGATGGTCCCGTTCGAGGACGACGACCCCCTCGCCGGCGGGGAACACGACGAGACGTGCGCGATGTGCGACGAGGCCGCCGAGCGGACCGCCTACTTCGCGAAGACGTACTGAGCCGCGACGAGGTCCCCGCCCGCCGACGCGGGAACGACGGGCGCTCTCGGTCGATCGATTCGTCCCCGTCGGGTCCGGCGATTAATCCGCGTTGATCCGGCTTAACGGAGTTCCGGATATATACGGAGGGAGCGCGTACGACACGGTAATGAACCGATGGATCGCGAGTCTCCTCGTCGCGGCCGTCGCCGCGGCGGTGATCGCCGGCGCCGCGGCGGCGGCGCCGGCGGGAGTGGCGACCGCACAGACCGACCCGACCACGAACGGGAGCGGCGCGGGCCCCGGGGGCGCCGACAACGCGAGCGGCGGGAACGCGACCGACCTCAGTCCCGGTGAGCGCCTCGCCGGGGTCGTCGGCGTTCAGGGCGCCGAGATAGAAGGAGAGGTCGAGTCGAGGGCGTTCGAGGTCGGGCTTCGGGAGGCCGAGACGAACGAGAGCCGCGCCGCCGTGGTCGCGGAGCGGCTGAACCGGACCGAGAAGCGCCTCGCGGAGTTAGAGCGGCGGCAGGAGGAACTCCGCGAGCGCCGCGCCGACGGGGAGTTGAGTCAGGGGGCGTACGCCGCGCGGATGGCGACGACGAGCGCACGGATCGAGTCGCTCGCCCGCGGACTGAACCGGAGCGCGAACGCGTCCGCCTCGCTCCCCGCCGCCGTCCGCGAGGACCGCGGGGTCGACGACGAGCGGCTGGCGACCCTCCGAGAGCGCGCGAACGACCTCCGCGGTCCCGAGGTCGCCGCCATTGCCCGCGGCGTGGCCGGCCCGGGCGTCGGCGGCCCGGTCGGTCCGGAGCGGCGCGGTCCGCCCGGGAACGGGACCGAGCGCGGTCCGCCGGCCGACGCCGGCCCCCCCGAGAACGGGTCCGCCGGAGCGCCGGGCGACGTCGGGCCGCCGGGAAACGGGTCCGCCGGGAGTCCCGGAAACGGGAGCGCGGGACCGCCGGAAGCGGGTCCCGGAAACGGGAGCGCGGGACCGTCAGAAGGAGGTCCCGAAAACGGCTCGACCGACGGTCCTGGAGCGGGCGGTGCCTCCGGAGCGGGGGGAGTGAACGGCTCGGAGACCGGCGCCGCGAACGGGTCGACCGCTTCCGGTCCGCCGGAGGGCGGGAACGCGACGGACGGTGACTCGGGTAGCGGGTCGACCGGCGACTCTGGTAACGGATCGGCCGGCACGCCGGCCGGCCCCGGAGACGGGTCCGGGGACGGAGGCGGTTCGAGCGGCGGCGACGCCGCGGGCGACGGCGGCGACCGCCCGTCCGTCGAACGCGCGGTCGCCGCGCTGACCGCGCGCGTCGGCGGTCTACTGGGCCTCGGTGCGTGAGCGGCGGCGAACAATGACCGCCGAGACGGATCCGCTCCGACTCGCAGCGGAGGACCGGGACGACCGCGGATGAGAAGGAACTTTACCGTCCCTCCTGTGAACTCCGCCGTGCAGCGAGCGTCGCTTCTCCTCGTCGTCGTCGCCCTCGTCGGAGCCGTCGGGCTCGCGTTCGGCGCCGGCGGCGCGGGCGCCGTCCCGTTCGAGGGCGGGTTCGCGCAGATGGACGTCGAGCCGGACGACGTCTCGATAGCGGTCGACGTCCGGCCGGACGGCGACGCGGAGTGGACAGTCGAGTACCGGATCCGGCTCGGCACCGACGAGGAGGAGCGGGCGTTCGAACAGCTCCGCGGGGACGTGGAGAACGACACCGAGGCGTACACGAGCCGGTTCCGCGAGCGGATGGTCTCGACCGCGGCGACCGCGGAGGAGACGACCGGCCGCGACATGACCGTCTCGAACGCGACGGTGACCGCCGAGCGGCGCGAGCTCCCGCAGTCGTACGGCGTGTTGACCTACCGGTTCGAGTGGACGAACTTCGCCGCCGTCGACGGCGACCGGCTGCGCGCCGGCGACGCGGTCGACGGGCTGTTCTTGGACGACTCCTCCTCGCTCATCGTCTCGTGGCCGGAGGGGTACCGCCTCGGGGAGACGGCGCCGGAGCCGAGCGAGGTCCGCGAGCGGTCGGTCGTCTGGAACGGCCCGGTCGACTTCTCGGCCGGCCAGCCGCGGGTCACGGCCGCTCCCGCGGGGCCGCTCTCCGGAGTCCCGGCCGCCGGGCTGGTCGCGCTCGTCGCCCTCCTCGTCGTCGCCGGGGGCGCCGTCGCCTATCGCCGCCGGGGCGTCGACGAGGGCGCGGGAGCCGTCACCGGAGGGGACGCCGCGGCGGCCGACGCGACGGCGGCAGCGGCCGGCGCGGGTGCGGACGACCCCGAGGCGGCGTCCACCGACACCGCCGCGGAGGGGTCCGAAACGGACGACGGGCGCGGCGAGTCGGCGGACGGGTCGGCGTCCGGCGCGGGCGGCGCGCCGGCCGTCGACGGCGACCTGCTGAGCAACGAAGAACAGGTCCTCCGGCTCGTCGAGTCGGAGGGCGGGCGGATGAAACAGAAGCGGGTGGCCGAGGAGCTGGACTGGACCGCCGCGAAGACGAGCCAAGTTGTGACCGGACTGCGCGACGAGGGCGACCTGGACGGTTTCCGACTGGGCCGCGAGAACGTCCTCTCGCTGCCCGACTACGATCCGGAGGGGGATTCAAACGGGGATGGCGGGGATGGCGAAGGCGACCCCGACGACGAGCGCGACGCTACCGGGGGCGACTGACCCGACCGACAGCGGTCCGGGACGGGCTCGACTCGGTCCCGGTCACAGGTCCCGCGAGCGCCCGATGTGTCGCAGTTCGCCGCCGCAGTCGCACTCGCCGGGCGAGTCGGTCCGTCGCCCGCATTCGAAACACTCGTACACTTCCTCGCCGTCGCAGTCGTACTTTGGTCGCATATACGCCGATACGCTCCCGTGGTAGATAATCACACACCTAATATTGTTTGAATAGTATAAATAAACCCGCGGAGAAGGGTGACCGAACGATCGAAATCCCGAAATCGGCGGGTCTCAGAGCGAGGGAGTCCCGGTGAGCGCCTACGCGTCCGGCGTGAGCTCTTCTAACACCAGTTCGAGGTTGCGCGTGTTGGCCTTCCAGATGACGTCGAAGAGGTCGCCGACGACCGGGACCGCTCCCGCGGCCACGTCCAGAGAGACGTTCGCGATCATTCTGAGCAGCGTCGTGTAGGACACGCCGAGACGGGCCGCTTCGACCACGATGTACAGTGAGATTCCGCCGGTGAGTACGTCTCCCGCCCCCGGGAGGATACCGAGCAGCGGATCGATGCCGACGCGATACCCGATTCCCGGAACGCGGACCCCTTCGTCGAGCACGTACGCGACGTACCGTATGCGCTTGACCGCCGCTCGGTCGACAGTGTTCGGGAGGCGGTCTATCCGCTCGTCGAACTCGTCCAGAAACTCGCTCTGCTGTGCTCTCGTCATAGACCGCGTACGGTCCCCCGCTGGATAACCCTGCTGCCGGTAATTCGTCGTTACAAGCCGTGAGAAATCGGTATGCGACACTTACGGCATACAGAGTCGTCGAAGACGGACCCAAAAGCACGCCGGCTGCGGCGCTGTGGCTACGCTTTGGGCCCGGAGGAGTGAGCCGGAGGAGGGGATCGTGAACCGCGGTTACAGCAGACTGCTCTTTGATTCAAATCCTCCGTGGCTTTCGCTGCTCGCGTTGTTCACAGCAGAAAGCCGGAGGAGGGATTTGAACCCTCGACCTATTCCTTACGAAGGAATCGCTCTGCCAGCTGAGCTACCCCGGCACGCATGCTTCAATTCCCGGACGGAAAAATAAGGGTTCCGAAACGGGGACGGGGCAGCGATCGGAGACGTGGTGTCCCGTCCCGAAACCGGCCAAATTCACCTATTATAAGCAGACGTTCGTCGTATTTCGTGTCGAACGACATCTTGATACACAAGGAGAATCGGGATACAATACAAGTGTATAAGGAAAAGGACTAAATACGTGTTCGGACTTCCAACTGAGTGTGATAACACCGCCCGCGTGCCGAGACGGCGGGGATCGACTCCCCCGGCGGTGCGTGCCCGGTCGAAGCCCGTACCGGGCGGCGATAGCCCCGTCGGTCGCCACCCCCACGGCGACTCGGCGCGGCCGTCATCCCCAGCAGCGTTCCGTCGCGGCGACCGTGTGAAACACGTCTCAGACGTGCCAAGCGCAGAATCGCCTCTGGTCCGACGACCGCAGCCGCGACCGCTTGTCATGTGACGGGCCCCCAGCCGCGCCGCCCCGGTCCCCCTCGGGGCGGCGCGGCGTTTTCGCTGTCTCGACGCGATCCGCGAGCGTCGCCGCCGATTCTCTCGCCGTAGCCCAGCGCTAAACGAACAGCCGCCGCGCTCGGCGGACCGCCGCGGAGAGGCCGCCGTAGCCGGCGCCGGCGACCCCCGCGAGCCGCAGTTCGGCCGGAGCGACGCCGAGGCGGTGCGAGAGTGGACCGGGGCGCGCGTCGGCTCCCGCGACCGCGACCGTTCGCCCGCGGACTCTGACCTCGGCGGTGAGACCCGCGCGGACCAACTCCGCGACTGCGCGGTTCGAGACGGACTCGTCCGGGAGGCGGCGGGCGACGCGGAGGGCGTCGCTGACCCGCTCGACCTCGACGAACAGCCGCCGGTCCGTCGCGTGGACCGCGGCGTCGACGCCGTCGACCGATAGCGTCAGATCCTCCGTCTCGACCGAGAGCCGCCGCCCGACTCACTCGGACTCACTCGTCGTGACCCGAACCCCGCCGTCGACGCGCCACTCGGCGTGCTCGGCGTCGTCGCCCGTGCCGCTCGGCACCTCGACGGTCAGGTCGTCGAACTGGTAGTGGATCTCGGCGTTCCGGCCGGTCAGTCGGTCGTACAGTCCGATCGCCAGATCCGGCCAGGTGGTCGTCTCGTCGATGCGCTCTTCGGGATCTGCGGCGTCGCTCATACGCCGTCGTGTTAGGTATCGACACACATAAGTGAACTCCCTAACACGTCCTCGCGGTCGGGGGGCTCAACTCCGTCTCGGCGGACTCAGCCGTCGGTTCGCGTCAGGCAAACGTCGAGGCAGACGTTGTACTCGTGGGGGGCGTACGACCGGACGACGCGCTCGGTCTCGACCGCGACCTCGTAGGCGTCGCCCGCGGCGGCCTCGACCGCGCGGCGACCCGGGCCGAACGGGTCGTCCTCGTGTTGGATGTCGTAGTAGTGGATCACGCACTCGTCGCCGGCGAGCGCGACGGCAGTCTCTAGGAACTCCTCGGCCGAGTGCGGGAGGTTCATCACCAGTCGGTCCGCGGTGTCCGCGTGCGAGTCCGCGAGGTCCCGAACGTCGCCGGATATCGCCGTCACGCGGTCCGTGACACCGTTGCGCTCGGCGTTCTCGCGGAGGTACTCGACCGCGCGCTCGTTGAGGTCGCAGGCGACCACGTCGGCGCCGCGGGAGGCCGATGGCACCGCGTACGGTCCCACGCCGGCGAACATGTCGACCGCCGACTCCCCGGATTCGACCTGCTCGACGACGCGGTGCCGCTCGGTCGCGAGCCGCGGCGAGAAGTACACCGCGGCGACGTCGAGCGCGAACTCGTGGCCGTACTCGCGGTGGACCGTTTCGGTGCCGTTCCCGGCCAGCACGTCCCACTTCCGGACCCGGAGTTCGCCCTCGATTGGCGACGCGCGGTTGAGGACGGTCTCGCAGGGGAGGTCGGCCGCCATCACGGCGTCGGCTATCTCGCGGGCGCGCTCGTCGTCGTCCTCGTCGACGATGACGATGTCGCCCAGCCGCTCCAGCGAGGGCTCGTAGCCGAGGATCTCCGCGGGCGTCGTGGGGCGGTCCCGGGCCGCGGCGTCGCGCTCGACGACCCGGTCCGCGAGGTCGGCGGGCACCCGGCCGCGGTCCGCGACGGGGATGTATATCGTGCCGTCCTCGACCGCGATCTGGTGGTCGCCGTCGAGGGCGTCGGCCGCGGCGAGCCGGCTCCGGACGGTCTCGCCGCGCTCGCGGGCGACGGCGACGCAGGGAACGCTCATCGTCGGGTGGAGGCGACCGACCGAATAAACGGTGACGCTTCGCGGGCCGGGCGGAGTGCGGGATCACTCCCGCTCGGCGGCGTCCGCGACCGCGTCGAGCAGTTCCGCGTCGCTCGCGTCGGAGGCGACCGGAACGACGCGGTCCGCGGCCGCGGCCACCTGGGCGTTCGGACCGTCGGCGGTCGCGGGGGCGCCCTCGGCGCTCCCGACCGCGAGCGTCGCGTCCGCGTCCGCGGCGAGGTCCCGCGCCGCCGCGAGCGCCTCCGGGGACGGGTCCTCGAAGGGGGGAACCGTCACGGCGATCGCGCCCGCGTCCGCAGCGGCGCCGGCGGCCGCGTCGCCCTCGGGGACCACGCCGACCGACGGCTCGTGGCCCGCGGCCGCCAACCGAGCGACGGCGCGCGCAGCCGGCCGCCCCGTCCCGATCACGTGAACCCGACGGGGTTCGGCGTCGCTGTGCGGGAACGCCGTCACCGCGGGCGTCCCGGTCGCCGGGTTGCGGCCGACGAACGCCTCCGCGTCGAAGGCGGCGCCGACGGCGGACGCGGACAGCACCGACTCCGGCGGGCCGGCGGCCCGAACCCCGCCGTTCGCGAGGACGACCACCTCGTCGCAGTACCGGGCGGCCGCGTCGAGGTCGTGGATCGCGGCGATCGCCCCGCGGTCGCCGTCGTCGACGAACGCGCGGACCAGTTCGAGCGTCTCGACCGCGTGGTTCACGTCGAGGCTGGCGGTCGGCTCGTCCAAGAGGAGGAGGGGAGCCGCCTGCGCGAGCGCCCGGGCGAGCAGCACGCGCTGGCGCTCGCCGCCCGAGACCTCAGTGATCGACCGGTCCGCGAAGCGCTCGACGTCCGCGGCCGCCATCGCCGCGTCGACCGCCTCGTCGTCCTCGACGCCGTGGGCGTCGAACCGGCCGAGGTGCGGCGTCCGCCCCATCTCGACGACGTGGCGCACGCGGAAGTCGAACGCGAGGTTCGTCGCCTGCGGGACGCTCGCGACGCGGCGCCCCACCTCCTTGACCGACAGCGACGCCGCCGGGTCGCCGCCGATTTCGACGGTCCCCGCGTCCGGTTCGACGGCGCCGGTCACCGCGCGCAACACGGTGGTCTTGCCCGCGCCGTTCGGCCCGACGAGGCCGACGAGCGAGCCGGGTTCGACCCGGAGGTCGACGCCGGAGACCACGTCGACGTCGCCGAAGGAGACGGCCACGTCCGAGGCCGACAGGAGCGACGCGTCGCCAAAGGAGAGCGCCGTGTCGGGAAGCGATTCGGGGTCGGGCGCGGACGCAGGAGCGCTGCCGTCGTCGGGACGGTCCGCGCTCAAAGCTCCGTCACCTCCCGGGTCACGAGCAGGTAGACGAAGAAGGGCGCGCCGACCGCGGCGGTGATGATCCCGACCGGGTACTCCGCGGCCGCGGAGCGGGCGACCGTGTCGGCCGCGACGAGGAACGTGCCGCCCGCGAGCGCGGCGGTCGGGAGCAGCACCCGGTGGTCGGGACCGACGACGAGCCGGAGCATGTGCGGGACGATCAGGCCGACGAACCCGATCACGCCGGCGAACGCGACGCCGGCGGCCGTGACGAGCGCCGAGGCCGCGAGCAGCACCCGCTTGGTGCGCTCGACCGCGATGCCCAGCCCGCGGGCCTCCTCCTCGCCCAGCAGGAGGACGTTGAGGTCGCGGGCGTACGCGAGCAGCACGGCGAAAAGCGGCGGGACGACGACGGCGGTGGCGGCGACCTCGCTCCACGCGGCGCCGGAGAGGTGGCCCATAAGCCACGCGACGACCTGCCGGAGCGACTCCCCGGCCTGTAGCTGGAGGTACGAGACGACCGCGCCGAGGAACGTCTGGACCGCGACGCCCGCGAGGAGGAGAGTGGCGACCGGCGTCCGACCGCTCGGGTCGCGATGGCGTACACGCCGAACGCGGCGACGAGCGCACCGACGAACGCGAAGAGGCTGGTGCCCGCGCCGCGCGAGAGCGCGACCTCGACGGGGCCGACGAACGGGAGGGCGACGGTCGTCGAGAGCGCGGCGGGGTAGACGATGAACGCGACCGCGCCGACCGCCGCCCCCGAGGAGACGCCGATGATCGACGGGTCCGCCATCGGGTTGCGGAAGAACCCCTGCATCACCGTGCCGGCGGCCGCGAGCGCGAAGCCGACGAGCGCGGCGAGCAGGATCCGCGGGAGCCGCACGCCCACGACGATCTGCTGGTGAACGGAGTCGACGGGGAACGCGAACGGCGAGGCGAACGCGAGGTCGACGCCCGGGAGCGTGAGCGGGCCGACGCCGGGTATCGCCAGCGGCCCGACGCCGCTCGCGCTCGTCTCGATCCCCGCCGGCACCGAGAGCGCGTTCAACACCGACTTGACGACGGTCTCGGGCGGAATCCTGACGGGACCGATCGCGGCGCTGACGACGACGACGACGGCTAAAAGCGCCGCTACCGCCGCCGACCAGACCGCCGACCGGACCCACGGTCGCATACGTTCCCCAACACAACTTGTAGTAGGTAAATACTTATTGGACGAAGCCGGTCGTCGATCCGATGCGAGACAGCTTCGCGATCGCGATGGCCGTGCTGGTGACGACCGCCCTGCTCGGCGGCGTCGCCGGGACCGCCGCGGGCGCACAGCCGACGATATCGACCGACGGCCCGACCGCGGGGGCGCACCCGGCGGTCGGGGCCGCGGGCGCGTCGGGGACCGCCCCGGCGCAGACCGACGACGCCTGCGGGTTCCCGGTCAACGCCACGGACGCCACCGGCGAGACGGTGACGCTGGAGGAGCGTCCGGAGCGGATCACGACGCTGAACCCGTCGGCCGCGCAGACGCTGTGGGAGCTGGGCGTACAGGACCGCGTCGTCGGCGTGAGCCAGTTCGCGTTCTACCTCGACGGCGCCGAGGAGCGCGCGAACGTCTCCGCCGAGTTCGGCGCGAGCGTCGAGCGCGTCGTCGACACCGACCCCGACCTCGTCCTCGCGCCGAACTCCTCGGCCGCCGACGTCGAGCCGCTCCGCGAGCAGGGGCTGACCGTCTACCACTTCGAGGCGGCGACCTCGGTCGAGGACATCGCGGAGAAGACGGAGACCATCGGCCGGCTCGTCGGCGCGTGCGACGCCGCCGCGGAGGCCAACGCGGAGATGAACGACGCGGTCGCGGCCGCGGAGGAGCGGACCGCTGACGTCGACCGCCCGGCGGCGCTGTACCCGCTCGGCGGCGGCTACGTCGCGGCGAACGACACGTTCATCGACGCGATCATGAACGCCGGCGGCACCGCCAACGTCGCCTCGGAGTACGAGGCGTACCCGCAGCTCTCCGACGAGGTCATCCTCGAAACGGACCCCGAACTACTCTTAGTCACCGACGCCGAGGCCGCCATCCTCGACTCGGAGCCGTACGCCAGCACGACCGCGGGCACCGAGGACAGCTACGTCGTGATGAACGAGAACTACCTCAACCAGCCGGCGCCGCGCAGCGTGATCGAGTCGACGACGACGCTGTCGAACGCGGTGGTCGAGATTCAGGCCGACGGGAGCGAGTCGACCGACGGCAACTCGACGGACGGTTCGGCTGACGGCGACTCCTCGGACGGCGATTCGTCGGGCGACGACGACTCGGCCGACGACTCGTCGACCGACGGCGAGGACGGGAACGAAAGCGACGAGGACGGGAACGAAAGCGACGAAGACGAAAGCGCCGGGGACACGGGCGCGGAGTCGCCCGGATTCGGCGTCGTCGCGGCCGCCCTCGCGCTGCTCGCGACCGGGCTGCTCGCGCGGCGCGACTGACGCGGAGCGGTTTCGGACCGGCGCTTCTTTTTAAATTCCCTGACCCATCAGGTGGCTGCGGAGGACGTCTGGCGTCTTCAAGCCGGCGTCGCTGTTGAGCAGTACGACGGTCTCGTCGCCGTCGAAGAAGCCGTCCTCCGCGAGCGCCCACGCGCCGGCGGGGGCCGCGCCGCCCGTGGCGCCCATCTCGACGACCTCGTTTTGCGCCACGGCGACCGCGCTCGCGAGGATGTCGTCGTCGTCGACGCCGACCGCGGTCCCGCCGCTTTCGGTGACCGCCTCGACCGCCGCGGCGCCGCCGGCGGGGTCCGGGATCTCAAGCTCGCCGCAGATGGTGTCCGGCGTGCCCCACGGCTCCGGCTCGTCGAGGCCGCGCTCGACGGCGGCCGCGATCGGGGCGCAGCCGGCGGCCTGCGCGGCGACGACCTTCGGAGTCCCGTCGATCGCGCCGACCCGGTCGAGCTCGTCGAACCCCTTATAAACGCCGGCGACGACCTCGCCGGAGCCGGTCGGGACGACGACGACGTCGGGGCGTCCCCGAGGTCCGCGACGAGTTCGAAGGCGACCGTCTTCGCGCCCTCGTGGCGGTACGGCGTGGCGAACTCCGCGAGGTCGGCGTACTCGGTCTCCAGCTGCTCGTCGACCGCCGCGGCGGCGTCCGGGAAGCGCCCGCCGACCACGCGCATCTCGCCGCCGTGGACGTTCGTCATCGACTTGTTCGAGAACGCGCACCGCGAGGGGACGAAGGAGTACGAGCGCAGGTCCGCCCGCCCCGCGTACGCCGCCATCGACTGCCCGGCGTTGCCGGGGCTGGCGCAGACGAGCGGCTCGACGTCCGCCCCCTCGGCCGCCCGTTTCGCCACCGCGGTCACGGCGAGCGAGAGGCCGCGGTCGAGGACGGTCCCCGTGGGGTTCCGCCCCTCGTCTTTGACGTACATGGCGTCGACGTCCAGCTCCTCCGCGAGCCGGTCGGTGGCGACGAGCGGCGTGCCGCCCTCGCCCGCGGTGAGCGCGTCCGCGGCCGGGAAGGGGAGGAGCGCGTCGAACCGCCAGTGGCCTCGTGCGGTCGCTGGCGCGGTCCGCGCGTCGCCGCTCGCGCCGCGGGCCGCGGGGTCGAACAGGTCGTCCGGGTCGACCGCGTCGTAGTCGTAGGCGGGGTCGAGTCCGCGCGCCCGCTCGTCGCCGTCGATTTCCGCCGCGTCGGCGGTCTCGTGAACGCGTCCCGACGCCCGGCTCTTTAACCCGCGAAACGCCGGCGTGGTCTCGAAGTCAGCCATACCGAACCTTGCGGCGGCGGCGACTAATCGCTTCGCACTCGGGACTGGACCGCCGGCAGACTGACACCACAACAACGCGGTGGCGCGCGCCTGCGAGCGGCCGCCCCTGGCGGCCGCGAGTAGCACGCGCGAGGGACGCGGTGAGTGAGGGGCGACCGCAGGGAGCCCCGAACGAGCCGCGAGGCTGGGGAGGCGTGAGGTGCAGTTGCGGTGCTGTGCGGGGCGGGACTCAAAGGGGCAGCCGCGAGGGCGAAGCCTGACGACGCAAGCACCACAGGGAGCGAACGGAGTGAGCGACCGAGGAGCGCAGCGAGTCACGCGAGTCCTCGCGGCTGGGGCTTTGGAATTGGTCACCGCGGAATTATCGATCACGTACTGACGAGCGGCTGGGGCTTTGGAAGTGGTCACCGCGGAATTATCGATCACGTACTGACGAGCGGCTGGGGCTTTGGAAGTGGTCACCGCGGAATTATCGATCACGTACTGACGAGCGGCTGGGGCTTTGTGGGTGTTCACCGTTGATCCGTCGTCGATTATTTATAAACTAGCGGCTGGGGCTTCGAGGGCGTTCGTGTTCGATCGGACTTATAAGTGACAATCCGATCCCGCGACACAATCGAATCCGAACCGTTCGCCCGCTCAAGAAACTCCCCACCGCGAGGAGGGTGGCAGTCGGAAGAGCGCGATCAGCCGACCGGTCGCGTACACGGCGGCGTACAGGAACGCCTACGAGGGCGCCGCGACGAGGAGCGCGAGGTGCGTCCCGAACGTGGCGGCGCCGCCGACCGCTCGGAACCAGATCGTCTGACTCACGGCGCGGAGCCGACCCCATCGGTACGTGAGAACCGACATTCCGCCGCCGAGAAACGCCCCGGCGACGACGGCGACGAGGGCGGGCGGTCCCGGAGACCGGATGGAAGCGATGACGACCGAGGCGGACTCGGACCGGCCCGAGGCGACGGTGAGAAGCCCGAAGACGAGGAGCGACGCGCCGAGTTGAACGAGGTCCGCGGCCCGCGCGTCGACGCCACCCTCCGACGAGGCGGCGTCCGGGTCGAACACTCGGTCCGACAGCCCGAATCCGGTCAGTCCGAGCAGGACGACCGGCACGCCGAGCGCGGCGCTCGCGGTCGGACCGCCGACGAACAGCCAGACGCCGAGCGGGACGAGGGCGAGGGAGAGCCACCGGCCGAGTTCGACCCGATCCACAGACCGAATGCGCCCGGTCCGAACAAAAGCGTGGTCACCGCGACGGACTCGTCCCGCAGGCGCTTATAAACCCGCGACCCGAAACGACGCGTATGAACGGAGACGCCACGGTCGTCGGCGGCGGACTGGCGGGGCTGGTCGCGGCGACGCGGCTGGCCGAGGCGGGCGCGGACGTGACGCTGTACGAGCGACGCCCCGAGGTCGGCGGCCGCGTGCGGACGGAGACGGTCGACGGCTTCACCCTCGACCGCGGCTTTCAGGTCCTCTTCTCCAGCTACCCCGCCGTCGAGCGCGAACTCGGCGCCGAGGGACTCGCGGCCCTCGACCTCCGGACGTTCGCCCCGGGCGCGACGATCTGTCGACCGGGATCGCGCTCGACGCTCGGTGACCCGCTCCGCGACCCGCTGTCCGCGCTCCCGTCGCTGTTGAACGACGAGGTCTCGTTCTCCGATAAGCTCCGGACGCTGGCGCTCCGGTATGACCTCGCGAACCGCGACGAGTCGGACTTTTTCGCCGGCCCCGACGCCTCGATCCGCGAGTACCTCCGCGACTGGGGGTTCGCGGACGACTACGTCGAAAACTTCGTGGAGCCGTTCTACGGGGGGATCACCTTGGACCGCACCCTCTCGACCTCGAAACAGGTGTTCGAGTACACGTTCCGCGCGATGGGCCGCGGGTCGATCGGGGTCCCCGCCGAGGGGATGGCCGCGCTCCCCGCCGCGCTCGCGGACCGCGCGCGCGAGGCGGGCGTCGAGATACGGACCGGCGAGGACGTGGAGGCGGTCCGCGTCGCCGGACAGGGTCGGATCCCCTTCCGAACCGGAAAGGCCGACGCCGAGGGCGCCACCGTCGAACTCGCGGACGGCTCGACCCGCGAGACCGACGCGGTCGTCGTCGCGGCCTCGCCGCCGGAGGCGCGCCGGCTCACCGGCGTCGAGTCGGTCCCGACCGAGGGCGTGCCGAACGTCACCGGCTGGTTCGCGCTCCCCGCGGGCGAGTCCTTCGAGACGGGCGGGCGCATCCTGCTCAACGCGGCCGACGAGTCCCCCAACGCCGTGGTGCCGATGTCGGAGGTCGCGCCCGAGTACGCCCCGGGCGACCGCGCGCTGCTCGCGGCGACGTTCCTCGGCGAAGACTCCTTGGACCGCGACGCCGAGGACCTCCGCGACGACGTCCGCGACGCGCTGGAGGCGTGGTTCCCCGAGCGCGGCTTCGGCGGGCTGGAGACCCTCGACGTCCACCGGATCCGCTTCGCGCAGTTCGCGCAGCCCCCGGGCGTCCACGCCGACCTCCCGGATCCCGACGACCCGGAGGGACCGGTCGTCCTCGCCGGCGACTACACGGAGTGGTCGTCGATTCAGGGCGCCTTGGAGAGCGGGCGGAACGCGGCCGAGACGGCGACAGAGTACGATAAATAGGTCGCACGCCCCCGCCGCCGCGACTCCTCGCGCTCCTACTCCTCCCGCAGGAACGCGTCCTCGCCGTGCTCCTCGACGGCCGCGAGCAGTTCGTCGCGCTGGCGCCGGATCTCCGGCGGGAGTTCGGCGTACGCGTCCCCGAACATGTCGCTCGGGCCGGCCTCGACGGACTCCGCGAAATCGATCGCGTCCGCGACGACGTCGTCCGCCTCCTCGCGGATCGCCGCGACCCCCTCGTCGTCGATCCGCCCCGTCTCGCGGAGGAACGCCTCCATCCGGTCGAGCGGGTCGAGCGCGCGCCACGGGTCCACGTCGTCGGGGTCGCGGTAGGCGGTCGGGTCGTCCGCGGTCGTGTGCGCGCCGAACCGGTACTCGACGAACTCGATGAGCGCGGGACGCGGTCCCTCTCCCTCGGTGCCGGCAGTATCGCCCCGCGCGCGCTCGGCCGCCTCCCGCGTGACCGCGTAGCTGGCGAGCGGGTCGGTCCCGTCGACGCGGACGCCGTCGAAGCCGTAGGCGGTCGCCTTCTGCGCGAAGGTGTCGCTCGCGGTCTGTCGCGACTCGGGGATCGAGATGGCCCAGCCGTTGTTGTGACAGCAGAATATCGTCGGCGTGTCGAACACGCCCGCGAAGTTCATCGCCTCGTGGAAGTCGCCCTCGCTCGTCGCGCCGTCCCCGAAGTGGCAGGCGACGACCCGGTCCTCGTCGCGGTAGTCGAACGCCCACGCGGCGCCGACCGCGTGCGGGAGATGCGCCGCGATACCGATGTTGAGAGGGAAGACGTTGCCGTCCTCGATCGCCTCGGTCCCCGACTCGTGACCCATCCAGTAGGGGAGGTACTCGGCCAGCAGGTCGCGGACGACGACCGCGCCGTGCTCGCGGTACTGGTAGCTGATCAGGTCCCGGTCCGCGAGCGCGTGCGTCGACCCGACCGCCGACCCTTCCTGACCCGCGCAGGGCGCGTACGTCCCGATCCGACCCTGTCGCTGGAGGCTCACGGCCCGCTCGTCGAACCGGCGCGTCACCACGAGGTCGCGGTAGATGGCGCGGAACTGCTCGTCCGACAGGTCCGGAACGGTTGCGCCCGGCAGCGGGCTTCCGTCCGGGCCGAGCACGCGGTAGAGGTCCTCGTCGGCAAGGGGGTCGGCCGCGGGGGCGGCGGGGTCAGCGGCGGGGTCAGCGTCGGGGTCGGCGCCGTCGGCGCCGTTCTCGTTCATGCGCGACTGGTGTGCGCCGAGATCACAAGGAACTAGCGGTCGCGGCCGTCCCTCACCGCCCCGCGTACCGCCGGCGGGCGAAGAGCATCGGGGGACCGATCAGCGCCCCGGCAGCCGCCGTCAGCGCCAGCACGAGGCCGACGAGGAGCGGGGTCGGACCGGCGGCGAGCAGGTCGACGCTCCAGACGACGAGGAACCACGCGGTCCAGACGAGGCCGGTCCCCAGCGCCGTGAACGCGCCGTACGCGACCGCGGCCGGGTAGGTGTACGCCGCTCGGCGTTCGACGACCGCCCACCAGAGCCCGCCGCCGACGAGCAGCGCCGGCGCGGCGAGGAGCGGCACCGGGAACGACTCGGAGAGGCCGATCACCTCGGTGAAGACGCGCAGGACGTCCGACAGCAGGCCGGCGGTGACCGCGCCGCAGCCGAGGGCGTGGACGCCGGCGAGGATGGACCACCGGCGCGAGAGCGCGGAGCCGGACGAGACGGAGCGTTCCATGCGGGGTGATCGCGGGGATGGTAGGAGAGCCTGTCCGTGAGTGAAGCGCCGGTTTTAGCCTCCGGCTCAGGGCGTGATGACCGCGCGCCCGTCGATCTCGCGGCGTTCGAGCTTCTCCGCGACGGCGTTGATCTCACCGAGGTCGTACCGGCTGGTGTGGAGGTCGACGTCGCCCTGCTCGACGAGCGCGACGAGCTCCTGCAGCTCGGCGTACCGCCCGACGATGTTGCCGACGAAGGAGAACTCGCCGTTCACCAGCGCCTGCGACGGCTCGTGGACGTGCCCGCCGTAGCCGATGATGTGGTGGTCGCCGCCCGCCGCGGTGATCTCCGGGGCGTACGAGGTCGTCACGTCCTCGCCCACGAAGTCGAGCACCTGCGCCGCGCCCGTCCCGTCCGTGATCCCCTCTATCTCGGCGGGCACGTCCGCCTCGCTCGGATTTATCAGGTGGTCCGCGCCGTAGCTGTCCGCCAGGTTCAGCGCCGACTCCTTCAGGTCGACCGCGGTGATCCGCGCCGCGCTCATCGCGTCGAGACACTGGAGACCGATGTGACCCAGGCCGCCGACGCCGACGACGACCGCGTGGTCGCCGGGGTTCAGCTCCGCGGCCGCCTTCTTGACGGCGTGGTACGCGGTGATGCCGGCGTCGGCGTGGGGAGCGATGTCGATCGGGTCGACCCCGCTCGGCAGCGGGATCACCGAGCGCTCGCTCGTGTGGAGGTACTCCGCGAAGCCGCCGTCCGTGGTGAGGCCGTTGAACGCGTCGTTCTCGCAGTGCATCGTCTCGCCCAGCCGACACGGGCGACACGTCCCGCAGGTCTGGACCGGGTGGCAGATGACCGGGTCGCCCGGCGAGACCAGATCGACGTTATCCCCCGTCTCAACGACGGTCCCGGCGTTCTCGTGGCCTAAGGTCAATGGGAGCTCCTGCGGGACGTACTCGGCCCACATCCCCTCGATGATGTGGTTGTCCGTCTGGCACCAGCCCGCCCCCTCGACCTCGACGATCACGTCGTCCGGGCCGGTCGCCTCGGGGCGGTCGACCTCGTCGATGGCGAGCCCCTCGCTCATGTCGTCCGTGTACTCGTGGAGTCTGGCTGCTTCCATGGGTGACACCGTCTCGGGGAGTTCACATAAACGTTCGTCGAGTACTCCGCGGGGGCGCTCGGCGGTCCGGCGGGACGCCGGCGGTCGCCTCCGGCCGCGGGTTCACAGCAGCCGGTCGAACTCCCCGAGCGGCGGGAACCGGAGCGGCTCCTCGCTGCCCGGATCGTACACCGTCGGGGCGAACGCCGCCGCGTCCTCGACGAGCGGCGAGTCCAGCCCCTCCCTCGCCGCGTCGTTGACCGGGACGCCGGCGGCGAGGCGGGTGAACGCGGGGAGGAGTAGCACGTCGGCGCCCCGGAAGGCCCCCTCGCCGCGGAGGACGCAGGGGCGGCGGTCGCCCTCGATCTCGATCGTCGGGTGGACGTGGCCGATCACGTACCGGTCCGCCGCCGCGGACGGCGCCTCGTGGCCGTGACAGACGACGGTTCGGGGTCCGTCACTCGCGGCGCGGTCCCCGGACCCACCGAGGACCAACTCCTCGCGGACCGGGCCCTCCCACGCCTCCGCGAGCGCGGCGTCGTGATTCCCCGCGACGAGTTCGAAGGCGGCACCGCGCGCCTCGCAGGTGTCGCGGAGCGCGCGGAGCGTCTCGGCCGCGCGGTCGCTCACCCGGTCGAAGGTGTGGACGACGTCGCCGGCGACGACGACCGTTTCGGGGTCGAACCGGTCAAGGAGGCTGCCGAGCCGGTCGACGAGGTCCGCCCGCTCGCCGAGCGGGAGCGAGACGGCGGAGGCCTCGCCGCGGCCGGCGTGGAGGTCGGAAACGACGAGCGCGTCGGATCCGGAGAGGTAGACGGCGCGCTCCGCGAACGCGACGTCGGAGAAGGGGGTCGCGGTCCCGATTTCGTCTCCGGCCCCGGCCTCGGCGTCCGTATCGCCCCCGATGTCGGCCTCGCCGTCTGCTTCCGTCACCGGCCGTACCCGGTCTGACGCTCGCGGCGGCGGTCCGCGTCGCGGTCGGCCGGACCGCCGTCGACGTGGTTGCGGGCGGTCGCGTACGCCTCGCGGACGCGCCGGAACGACTCCTCGTCGCCGCCCTGGTCGGGGTGCGTCTCCTTGACGCGCTCTCGGTAGGCGCCCTTCACCGCGTCGAGGTCCGCGTCTCGGGAGACGCCCAGCTCGTCGAAGGCGTCGCCCACGGGGTCGGCGCGGCCGGCGGAGCCGCGGGGCCGCGACGGGCCGGTGGCGGAGCGGCCGGTACCGAAGCGGTCGCCGCCGAAGCGTCCCGACCGCGCGGCCTCCGAACCCGCCGACTCGTCGGTCGCCCAGTCGGGCTCGTCGACGTCGAACGGGAGCCGACGGCCGAGCCCGCGGCCCGGCATCTCGTGCTCACAGAGGACGGTGTAGACGCCCTCGCCCTCTAGCCGGAAGTAGTCGTGCGCGTCGAAGGTGATGGCGACGCCGCGCTCGGGGAGGTAGAAGGGGACCGACACGTCGTCGAACGCGTGGTCCTCGTCGAAGCGCTCGCCGGCCGCGCTCAGGTACGTCCGGATCTCGCGGCGGCGGCGCTCGTCGCCGGCGGCGCCGCGGCGACCGGCCGCCGCGGCGGGGGCCGGAGCGAACCGGCCCCCGAGGTAAAAGGCGACCGCGACGAAGGCGGTGGCGACGGCCCCAAGGCCGATCCCCCAGAGGACCCACCGCGGCAGCAGCGTCGTGAGCTCGGCGAACACACCCGCCGTAGCGGCTCCCCGGTAATCAACCTCCCGCCGGCCCGCGGGCTACGTGGCCGAGGGCCCCGCGGGTCGTCGGACTGCGAATCAAGGGCAGAAAGTTCTCTTCGGACCGGGCGACTCAGTCTCCGCGGACCGACCGGCTCAGATCATCCCCTTCGCTTCCAGCCCGTCGAGGATGTCGTCGACGAGCGCCTCGGGGGTGTCGTAGGGGAACTCCTGTTCGCTGCCGAGCTTCGCCGCCATCTCCATGGCGGTGAAGCTCACGTCGCCGGCCTCGAACTTCGTGCCGGGGCCGTCCGGCAGCGCCGGAACGAGGTCCATCTGGTTCTCGACGGGGAAGTCTGCGCCGCCGAACGCGTCTAAGAACTGTTCGCGGAGTTCCGCTCTCACGTCGCTCATACACACTTCATCCCGCGAGCGCCCGCAAAAGGGTTGCGGAACAACGGTGAACTCATTTAGGGTTGAGAAGCGCGCGGCGAACCCCGACCCCCGTGCCGGATCCTGCGGAACTTTGTCGCTGGCGCGGACAGTTCCCGGTATGTCACGCGAGTTCGACTTCGAGTTCGACCTGCTCCGAGAGCTGACCGAGGCCCGCGGCGTCCCCGGCTACGAGGACGACGTCCGCGAGGTCGTCCGCCGCGAGTTCGCGGACAGCGTCGACCGCGTCCGGAGCGACGCGATGGGCAACGTCGTCGGGACGATCGGGGGCGACGCGGACTACTCGGTCGCCGTCGCGGCCCACATGGACGAGATCGGGTTCATGGTCCGCCACGTCACCGACGAGGGGTTCGTCCAGGTCGACCCGCTCGGCGGGTTCGACGCGCGGGTGCTGCGCGCGCAGCGCGTCACCGTCCACGGCGACGAGGACCTGACGGGCGTCATCGGCTCCGTCCCGCCGCACACGCTGACTGAGGAACAACAGGAGAAGGACGACGAGGTGAAAGACGTCTTCATCGACCTCGGCCGCGACGCGGAGGCGGTCGACGGGCTGGTGAGCGTGGGCGACCTCGTCACCCTCGACCAGACCACGACCCGGATGGGCGACCGGATCACGGGGAAGGCGCTCGACGACCGGATCTGCCTGTTCGCGATGCTCGAAGCCGCCCGCCGGATCGAGAATCCCGACGTCACGATCCACTTCGCGGCGACGGTCCAAGAGGAGGTCGGCCTCCGGGGCGCGCAGGCGCTCGGTGTGGACGTCGACCCCGACCTCGCCGTCGCCCTCGACGTCACCGTGGCCAACGACGTGCCGCAGATCGGCGACCCGGCCGACGCCGTCACCGAACTCGGCGAGGGAACGGCGGTGAAGCTGAAGGACTCCTCGGTGATCACCAGCCCGAAGGTCCACGGCCGGCTGACTGAGGTAGCCGAGGAGGAGGAAATCGCCCACCAGCACGAGGTGTTGCCCGCGGGCGGCACCGACACCGCGGGGTTCCAGAACGCGGCGGGCGCGAAGCCGGTCGGCGCCATCTCGGTCCCGACGCGGTACCTCCACACCGTCACCGAGACCGCGGACGGCGGCGACGTCGAGGCGACGATTGACCTGCTGACGGCCTTCCTAGAGTCGGAGACGGGCGAGCACGACTACACCCTTTAAAATGACTTCCCGCTGACCGCTATCAGTCGTCGCTCGGGACCGCCGCTCCCGGCTCCCGACCCGCGCGGTGGGCGCCCCGCGCCTGCCACGCGAAGCCGGTCGTCGCGAACGCGATGAACCCGGCCGCGAGCAGGAACCCCGTCTCCGTGGTCGTCCAGTCCATCGTCGTCCCGACCAGCACGGGACCGACGACCTGCCCGACCTTCCACGAGACGGAGCGCAGGCTCATCGCGCTCGCGACGGAGTCGTACGCCTCCCCCTCGTTAACGAACAGCGACATGCTCGCCGGGAGCCGGATCGAGTCGGCGATCCCCAGGAGCGAGTAGGCGGCGAACAGCGCGAAGAAGGCCCCGCCGAGCGTCTGGGAGTCCCCGAGGTACGAGACGGTGACCGGCGCGAGTGTCCCCTCGAAGTACGCCGCGAGCGGGACCATCGCGGTGCCGACGCCGTACAGGAGCGCGCCGACCGCGACGAACAGGTAGGTGCGCTCGTAGCGGTCGGTGAGGTCGCCCACGAACCCCTGCGTGAGCGCCTTCGTCAGCTTCCCGCCGGCCATGATCCAGCCGATGGCGAACGCGGAGATGCCGAACGTCGTCCGCGCGTAGATGGGGAGGAAGATGATCACCGCCATCTTCCCGACGCTGAAGGTGAACCGGAAGAAGACCAGCGCGCGCAACATCGGGAGGCCGAGCAGCGAGCGGAACGTCTCGATCCCGCCCGCGTCCTCGGGGTCCTTCCGCCCGCCCGGGTTGTCGCGGAGGAAGGCGAAGACGAGGGCGAACGCGGCGAGCGTGACGACGGTCAAGACGAGGTACGTCTCGGAGAACCCGTAGGCGTACAGGAGGTAGCCGCCGACGAGGTCGCCCGCGAGCGACGAGAAGGAGGCGAACTGGTTGTACGAGCCGAGCCACCGTCCCTGCTCGTCGTCCGGGCTGATCTCCCCGATCACAGTCGCGCCCGTGATCCAGAGGACGCTCGCGCCGAGCCCCTGGACCATCCGCACGAGGATGATGTGGACGGAGCTGTCGACCAAGGCGAAGCCGACGAAGACGGCGACGTTGATCAGGAAGCCGCCGAGCAGCCACCGCTTCGCGTTACCGGTGTCGACCTTTCGCCCCAGCGGCAGGACGATGACCAGTTGGACGATCGCGAACGCGGTGCCGAACAGGCCCTCGATGAATCCGGTGGTGCCGAAGAGGTCCGCGTACAGCGCGAGGGCGATGAGGATCGTCGAGTACGCCTGACTGCGCGCGAACGCGGTCCCGGCGAGCGCCGCGAACTCGCGGTCCCCGAGCAGCCGTACCGAGTTGCCGAACTTCGCCACGGTCGTCTCTGATCGGTGGCAACGACGCCCCGAGAAAAAAGGGCCTCAGATCCGGCGGTCCGGGTGGGGTTATCGTTTCAGTTGGTCGATGTTCGGCCGGGCGGCCACGTTGAGATCAGCAGGTATCGCGGGGAGCCGCCCGGCCGAGTGCGGCGATCGTACTCGGCGTACCGGCGGAGACGCATCAGTAACGGAGAACGTCCGAAACGCCGCGTAGACCTATTTAAATGATTCCGTCCAGTAATTTTATCTCGTTTGTCTCTAATCGTTGAAACATGAGTTCAGCAGGTCCCCAGGGGCTCCAAGCCGTTCCCGAAGAGCTACACGATCGCGAGGCGTGGCTCGACCCGTTCGACTGGTACGAGCGGATGCGTGAGGAGGCGCCGGTCCGCTACGACCCCGAGCGTCGCACGTGGGACGTCTTCCGGTACGAGGACGTGAAACGCGTCCTGGACGACGACGACGTGTTCTCGGCGGACCCGGAGGCGGCGGACGACTTCGTCGAACCCGAAGGGCCGGGAGAGGGGCTGATCCTCGATACGATGCTGTTCGAGGACCCGCCCCGTCACGACGAGCTGCGGAACGTCGTAGACGAGTGGTTCCAGCCCCGAACGCTCGCCGACCGCGAGCCTCACTTCCGAGACCTGGCGGGGGAGTTGCTCGACGACGCCGTCGGGACAGGCGGGCAGATGGACGTCGTCGAGGACCTCGCGTACCCGTTCCCGGTGGCGGTCATCGCCGAACTGCTCGGCGTCCCGGCGTCGGACCGCGACCGGTTCAAGACGTGGTCGAACACGCTCGTGGAGGCCGCGAGCGACGACGAGAGCGCGGACGCGTTCGCGGAGCGCCAGCAGCAGATCCAGATGGAGATGGCCCAGTACTTCCTGGAGATGATAGAAGACCGCCGCGAGAACCCCCAGGATGACCTCCTCTCCGTCATCGTCACCGCCGAGTCCGACGCGGGCGAGACGCTCTCTCGCGAGGAGGCGCTCGGGATGTGTATCCTGCTGCTCGTCGCGGGGAACATCACGACGACCAACCTCATCGCGAACGCGGTCCGGTGTTTCGCCGAGGCGGACGGGGACCTGTTCGACGAGCTACGCGGGGACGACCGCGCGCTCACGGGCGCCGTCGAGGAGGTGCTGCGATACCGGTCGCCGGTACAGGCCATGAGCCGGGTCGCCACCGAAGACGTGACGATGCGCGGCGAGACCATCGAAGCGGGCGACCGCGTCATCGTCTGGCTCGGCTCCGCGAACCGCGACGAGCGCCAGTTCGAAGCGGCGGACACGTTCCGACCGGAGCGATCGCCCACCCAGCATCTCGGATTCGGTCACGGGACGCACTACTGTCTTGGTGCGCCGCTCGCCCGACTCGAAGCCAAGGTCGGGCTGTCTGAGCTACTCGACCGCGTCGAGAACGTGCGGCTCGCGGAGACGTCCCTCCAGCCGACCCGAAGCTCGTTCATCTACGGCGTCGAGTCGCTCCCGATCCGATACGACGAGCGACAGTAGGATTACGGCGAAACCGCCCTGTGAGAGTTCGATTCTTTAGGCACGAAACGGAATGAAACGGCGGTTAGCTGAAAGGTGCGCCTCGATCGGTCGCGAGAGCAGATGGATCGGATCGGCGGAGAGGTCGTTTATAAGTCGAATTTGGGTGTCGGCCACGCATTTATAAATGACCGACGACGCAGAGGAGATCCGAGCCCCGCCCTGCTCCGCACCGCCGCCCACCGCACGCCTCCCCCAGCCTCGTCGCGGCCGCTTCGAGGCGACCGCGACGCCAGCGAGAATCGAAGATTCCCTGGCAGCCGGCGCTACGCGCCGGCGACGCCACCGCCCACGTTTATAAGTGATTGCCGCCGCTCACGACTTTTACATATCCTATCGCTACCGCCGATCTGACGCTCCGCTTTCGCTATCGGCCGCCGCTGGCCCTACTCGAGTGATTGAGGGAGCGCGGCAACGGAGCCGACCGAGCCTAGTCGTGCCGGAAGCAGCGCGACCCGGTGAACGCCATCGCCATGTCGCGCTCGTCGGCCGCGGCGATCACGTCCTCGTCGTTGACGGAGCCGCCGGGCTGGATTATCGCCTCGATGCCCGCGTCGGCCGCCTCCTCGACCGCGTCCGGGAACGGGAAGAAGGCGTCCGAGGCCATCACGGCGCCCTCGGCGGACTTCCCCTCGGCGTCCTTCTCGGCTTTCATCGCCGCGAGCGTCACGGCGTCGACGCGGGACACCTGCCCCATCCCGACGCCGACCGTCTCGGTGCCGGTCGCGAAGAGGATGCCGTTGGATTTCACGTGTTTCAGCGTCTGCCACGCGAACAGCATCGTCTCGACCTGCTCGTCGGTCGGCTCGCGCTCGGTGACGAACTCCAGGTCCTCCGCACTCGGGGACTGGCGGTCGCGCTCCTGAACGAGGCGGCCGCCGACCACCGGCTTCTCGGTGAACCGCTCGGAGAAGCGCTCGTCGCCCTCGCCCAGCGGGCCGACGTCGAGCACGCGGAGGTTCTTCTTCTCCGTGAGCACGTCGAGCGCGCTGTCGGTGTAGCCGGGGGCGACGACGACCTCCTTGAACGAGTCCGCCACCGCGGTCGCGGTGTCGGCGTCGCACTCGCGGTTCAGGGCGACGATGCCGCCGAACGCCGACTTCGCGTCCGTGCGCAGCGCGCGGTCGTACGCGTCCGCGAGGTCCGAGCCGACGGCGCAGCCAGCGGGGTTGGTGTGTTTGATCACCGCGGCCGCGGGGTCGTCGAACTCCTTGACTAACTCGAGGGCCGCGTCGGCGTCGTTGTAGTTGTTGTACCCCATCCCCTTCGCGCCGGGGTTCAGCTGGGCGGCGTCGACGACGCTCGCCTCCTCGGAGCCGTCGTCGACGTACAGCGCGGCGTCCTGGTGCGGGTTCTCGCCGTAGCGCAGCGAGGCGGCGCGCTCCTCGGAGACGAAGCGTCGCTCCGGGAAGTCGCCGCCCACGTCGCCCTCGACCGCGACCTCGACGGGGGCGCCGTCGGCGTCGCGCTCGACGGTCACGCGCCCCTCAGCGAACCAGCGGACGGCCCGCGGGTACGCCGTGAACTCGGCCTCGCGGAGGACGCGCGCCTTCAGCGAGTCGGCGTCGTCGTCCTCGTACACCGGGATCGGCTCCTGGGTGACGACCGGGCCGGCGTCGACCTCCTCGGTGACGACGTGGACCGTACAGCCGGTCGTGCGGACGCCGGCCTCTAACACCTGCTCGTAGGCGTCCGTGCCGGGGAACGACGGGAGCAACGAGGGGTGGACGTTCAGCGTCGTCGGGACGGCGGCGAGGAACGCGTCCGTCAGCACGCGCATGTAGCCGTCCAGACAGACGAGGTCGACGTCGTAGTCCGACAGCCGCTCGACGATCCGGCGCTCGTGTGCCTCCCGCGACTCCCCCTCGTCCCGCTCGACGACCTCGGTCGGCACGCGGCGCTCCGTCGCGGCCTCCAACACGGGCGCCTGCTCGCGGTTCGTCAGGACGACCGACAGCTCCGCCCCCCCGGGCGCGGCGTCGGCGATGTGTCTGAGGTTCCGTCCTCGGTTGCTCGCGAGTCCCGCGATCTTCATGTGTGAGCCTCCGACCGATCGGGTATATCGATTGCGGTCTGTTGCGCGGGTGTGTCCACGAACGCGGATCGTATCGCGCTCTCGAAGCGCGGAGAGCGCGTGACGGATCCACGTCCGTGCGTCGCCTCATCGACACGCTTTTGCCGGCTCCGGGGGCAGTCGCGGGCATGACCGACGACTCCGACCCGACGGCCGACAACGACGGATCGGCGGCCGACAACGACGGATCGGCGGCCGACAACGACGGATCGGCGGCCGACGACGCCATCGCCGGACTGTCGCGCTCGGACCCGCTCGCGGCGGTCTCGCCGCTCGACGGCCGCTACGCCGGCCGGACCGCGCCGCTGTCGCCGTACGCGAGCGAGGCCGCGCTGATGCGCGCCCGGACCCGCGTCGAGGTCGAGTACCTGCTCGCGCTGGGGGGACTCGACGTGACGCCGATAGAGTTCGACGAGGCGACCGAGGCGGCGCTCCGCGGGATCTACGAGGGGTTCTCGGCCGAGGACGCGCGACTGATAAAGGAGTTAGAGACCGAGGGGGCCGCGGGGTACGACGCGACCAACCACGACGTGAAGGCGGTCGAGTACTTCCTCCGCGTCCGGCTGTCGGAACTGGCCGAGGGCGGGACCGGCGGGGAGACCGACGCCGCGCTCGACGACGCCGAGTCGCTGTACCCGTGGATCCACTTCGGGCTGACGAGCGAGGACGTGAACAACCTCGCGCAGCGGCTCCTCGTCAAGCCCGCGGTGAGCGAGGTGATCGTCCCCGCGGTCCGCGAGGTGCGCGACGCCTTGGTCGAGTTGGCGCACGACTACCGCGACACGCCGATGCTGGCGCGCACGCACGGCCAGCCCGCGACGCCGACCACGTTCGGCAAGGAGATGGCGGTGTACGCCGCGCGGCTCGGCCGCGCGCTGGGGCGGGTCGTCGTCGCGAACGAGGACCTCTCCGGCAAGCTCGCGGGCGCCTCGGGCACCTTCGCCGCCCACCGCGTCGCCTACCCCGACGTCGACTGGCGGGGGTTCTCCGAGTCGTTCGTGCGCGGCCTCGATCTCGAACACACCGCGCTCGCGACGCAGGTGAACCCCTGCGACGACCTCGCCGCGCTGTTCGACGCGCTCCGGGGCGTCAACAACGTCCTGCTCGATCTGGACCTGGACGCGTGGCTGTACGTCTCCGACCGCTACCTCGGGCAGGAGGCCGTCGAGGGCGAGACGGGGTCGTCGACGATGCCCCACAAGGTGAACCCGATCGACTTCGAGAACAGCGAGGGGAACCTCTCGAAGGCGAACTCGGATCTCACCTTCCTCGCGGACTACGTGACGACCTCGCGGCTCCAGCGCGACCTCTCCGACTCCACCGTCAAGCGCAACGTCGGCGCCGCCCTCGCGCACTGCCTCATCGGCTACTCGAAGGCCGCCGACGGGATCGGCAAGGTCGTCCCGAACGAGGCGGTGATGCGCGAGGAGCTGGACGCGACCCCCGAGGTGATAGGCGAAGCGGTCCAGACGATCCTGCGCCGAGAGGGCGACACCGAGGCCTACGAGCGCGTGAAGGCGCTCTCGCGCGGCCGGTCGGTGACGCTGGACGACTTCCGCGAGCTGTTCGACGAACTCGACGTCGACGAGTCGGTCCGCGAGGAGCTGAAGGCGCTGACGCCGGCGGGCTACACCGGGTTCGCCGACGAGCTGGTAGACGAACCGGGCGAAGCGGACGGGTAACGTCCGCTCAGCGCTGTCGGAGGTCGAGTTCCCGCGTGGAGACGCCGGGGCGGTCGACGAGGCGGCGGTACTCCGCGGCGACGTCGTCGGCGTCGATCGCCGTCGGTCCGGCGTCGGGGCGGACGGCGGAGCCGATCCGGACGTACGTCACCGACACGTCGTCGAGGGCCGCGTCCAGCGAGACCGCGAGCCCCCGCGCGGCCGGCGCGACCGCGCCTCACTCGACCTGCGCCGTCACCGGCGGCTCCGCGTACGTCGTCCCGCTGAAAAGCACCGTCCCCTCGGTCTCGCGGAGGTCCGGCAGCGCGGCGCGGACGCACGCCATCGATCCGGCGACGCGCACGTCGAACAGCTCGCGGAGCCGGTCGGCGGTCGCGTCGTCGACCGGGTTACCCCCGCCGGCCGCCGCGTTCGACACGAGTACCTCGACCGGACCGAGCTCGTCGCGAACGCGCTCGACCGCCGAACGGACCGCCGCCTCGTCGGTCACGTCGGTCGGGATCGCGACGGCGTCGTCCCCGAGGTCGTCGGCGAGCGTCCGCACGCGCTCCTCGGTGCGCGCCAGCAGCGCGACCGCGAACCCGTCGTCGTGGAAGCGCCGCGCGACGGCGGTCCCGATCGTCGGGCCGACGCCGGCGATCACCGCGACTCGCGTCATGGACGATCGAGGCGCTCGGCGATCATATACGTTTGGCACCGGCGGGGCGCCCGCCGCCCCTCCGACCGTAACGCTCAATTCCGAGGGGGACGAGGCGCCGACGATGCCCTCCGACGACAGCGAGACGGAGTACTCCGTCTTTGACGACGAACCGGCCGAAAACGAGACCGACGACCGCGGTACCCCCGACGCACGGGCCGACGAGCGCCCCGCCTCCCTCGGCGGTGACGGCGGGGACGGCTGTCCGAAGTGCGGCGGCACCGAGACGGAGACCGACGAGATAGCCACCAGCGGGACGGGACTCACCAAGATGTTCGACGTCCAGAACCGGAAGTTCCTCGTCGTCTCCTGCGCGGACTGCGGCTACTCGGAGCTGTACAAGGGCCAGTCGTCCGGGAACGCGATCGACTTCTTCCTCGGCTGAGTCGGGGCGGGGGAGCGACCGGTCCCCGCTCCGCGAGCGACCGATTTTTGTCGGACGAGGAACCAGTCGCGGTATGGTCTCCCTCCGACCGCTCGCCGCTCTCCCAGTCGTCGGCGTGCTAGCCGACGGCCGCACGTATCGCCACCTGCTGTACCTGCTGATCGCGGTGCCGCTGGGATCCCTCTACTCGGGAATCGGATCGTTCGCTCTCGTGTTCGGGCTCCTCCTCTCGGTCGTCCTCGTCGGAGTTGGCCTCCTGATCGCGGCCGTCGTCGGCTCGCGGCTGGTCGCCGGGCTCGAACGGTGGCTCGCGAACCGACTGCTCGGCACCGATCTGGTCGCGGTGGACGACCTCCCGGCCGCCGCGGCCGACGGCGACGCGGGCGCGGTCGCGACGGTCCGGGCCTACCTGTCGGCGCCGTCGACGTGGCGCGGGCTCGGCTTCGTCTCGCTGAAGTTCTGGGTCACGGTGGCGGCGTTCGTGCCGCTCGCCGTCCTCGCGAGCGCGCTCCCGCTCGTGGCCGCGCCGGTCCGGTACCCGTACGAGACGACGCTCGGCGAGGTGAACGGCGAGCCCGCGGTGTGGGCAATCGATACGGCGCCCGAGGCCGCGCTCGCGGTCGGGGCGGGGGTCGTCGGCCTGCTCGTCGGACTCCACCTCACGAACCTGATCGCGGGCGGCGCCCGGCTGATGGCCGTCGCGCTGCTCGGTGACGAGGCCGGCTCGGAGGCGTGCGAAAAGCCTGACGGCCGCGGCTCTGACGACGCCGGATCGGCCCACAGCGACGGGGTCGACGGCGACAGCCGCGCCGATGACGACGCTCGCGGCGACCGCGACTGAGCCGCCCGGAGCGCTTATTCGCCTCCGAGCGTCAGGACCGGTATGGCACCGACGCTCGTGAGCGCCGCCGTGGGGGCGCTGCTCGCGGCCGCGCTGCTGGGGTTCGCGTTCGACCGGCGCGCGGTGGCGGTCGTCGTCGCGGCCGCGCTCGTCCCCTCGCTCGACGCGGCCGCGAGCCTCGTCGTCCCGGGCGCGACGAACGCTCTCCTCCACGCGGTCTGGGCGCCCCTCCTCGTCGGCGGGCTGCTGTACTGGGACACGGCGCTGCGCGCGTCGTCGACGCTGCGCGACCGGTACGGTCTCCGCGGGGTCCGGGTCGCGTGGGTCGCGCTCGCGTCGTTCGCCGTCGCCGGGGTCGGGTCGGCGCTGTTCGCCGGCGAGGGCGCTGCGCTCCTCTACCCGCTTGAAGACGCGCGCTACGTCGTCCGCGGACGACTCGTGTTCTCGACGCAGGAAGGGGTCGTCCAGACGTTCCTCTCGCTGGGCGGCGACGGGTCTGGCGCGCTGCCGCTCAGGCGCGCCGGCGGGGCGGTCGCGGACCCGGTCGCCTCGTGGATCAATCCGGACGGCCGGCCGGGGGTCGACCCGGGCGCCGACCGCGAGTTCCGGTTCGTCGACGGGGGGTGGCAGGCGGTCGTCGTCGCCGCCGCGGCCGCGACGCTCGCGGTCCGGTCCCGGCGGGACGGGGGCGCGACGGACGGCGACGGGGTGAGCCGCTGAATGCCCTCGACGGTCGTTCACGCCGGGTTCGCGCTGCTGCTCGCGGCGGGGCTGCTCGGGGCGTACTACGACCGGCGGGCGCTCGCGGTCCTGCTCGTCGTCCTCGTGCTCCCGGAGGCCGACAGCTTCCTCGGGGTGATCATGGAGGGCGCGCACCGCACGGTGGGACACAACTTCGTCCTCCCCGCGGCCGCCGCGCTGGCGCTGTACTACGACACCCGCGTCCGGGAGGAGTCGTGGATCCGCGAGCGGCTCTCCCCCCGGTGGATCGCGGTCGCGTGGGTCGCGCTCTTCGTCCACGTCTTCGCGCACGTCGCGCTGGACTGGACGCACCTCGACGGCGTGAACGCGTTCTGGCCCCTCCGCGACCGCTTTTTCGCCCTCGACGGAGAGGTACTGTACTCGACGGCCGACGGGTTCGTCCAGACGTTCGTCGACGTGCGGGTCGACCCGGAGACGGGGTCGCGGGCGGTCGACGCGGGCGCGGGCGGGACCAGCGAGTCGGTCCACGTCGACAACCCGGTCCAGCCGCGCGACCCCGACCTCAACGTCGAGGAGCCGGTCGACCGGCGGTTCCCGGTCGCGAACACCGGCTGGCGGCTCTACCTGATCGGCTTGGGGCTGTTCGCGCTCGGCGCGCGGCGGCTTCAGGGGGACGGCGTCGGGGAGGACGCCTGACGGCCGCGAGGGGATCGCACGACGGCGACGCGCCTGAAATCACACGACTGCGACGCCCCTAACATGGTATGACCGCAGGGTAAACCTCGGCGGACGCGTAGTCGGACGTAATGCCTACCAAACCGGACGCGGACCTGTCGGACGAGCCGCTCGCCGGGGAGTCGATCGCGGTCGTCGGCGCCGGCTTCGGCGGGCTCTCCGCGGCCAGTTACCTGGCCGACGCCGGAGCGGACGTGACGGTGTTCGAGCGGAACGAACACCCGGGCGGGTACGCCGGACGGATCGAGCGCGACGGGTTCCGGATCGACACCGGCCCGTCGTGGTACCTCATGCCGGAGGTGTTCGACCGCTTCTTCGAGACGTTCGGGCGCTCGACCGACGACTACTACGACCTGATCGAATTAGACCCGCTGTACGACGTGGTCTGGAAGGACGGCGACCGCGCGTCGATGCCGGCCGACCGCGCGGGGCAGAAGGCGCTGTTCGAGTCGTACGAGTCGGGCGCCGGCGACGTGCTCGACGAGTACCTCGCTGACGCGGCGGAGGCGTACGAACTCGGCATGGACCGGTTCGTCTACCCGAGCCGCTCGCGGCTGCGGGACATGGTCGACGCCGACGTGCTCCGGTCGGGCCGCGCGCTCCCGAAGCTCCGGGAGATGGACGACTACGTGAGCGACTACTTCGACAGCGAGAAGCTCCGCCAGATCGCGGAGTACAAACTCGTCTTCCTCGGCGGCTCGCCGTACAACACGCCCGCCATCTACACGCTGATGAGCCACGTCGACATGAACCTCGGCGTCTACCACCCGACCGGCGGGATCGCGAGCGTCGTCGACGCGATGGCCGACCTCGCGCGGGAGCTCGGAGTCTCGATCCGGACGAGCGAGCCGGTGACCGCGATCGAGCCGTCGGTGCCGGCCGCGACTCCGAAGTTCACCGTCGAGACGGAGCGGCGGGGGGGCGATGGCGACCCGGCCGCGACGGCGGGGTCGAGCACGCGCTTCGACCGCGTCGTGGCGAACGCGCCGCCGCCGCACGTCGAGCGCGACCTCCTCCCCGCGGGGACGGTCGACCGCGAGTCGTACTGGGAGTCCCGGACGTACGCGCCCTCGGCGTACCTCTCGTACATCGGCGTCGAGGGCGACGTCGACTTGGAGCACCACACGCTGGTGTTCCCGACGGACTGGCGGCCCCACTTCGACGACATCTTCGACGAGCCGGGGTGGCCGGACGACCCCGCCTACTACGTCCACGTCCCCTCGAAGACTGACCCCGAGGCGGCGCCCGACGGCCACGAGGCGGTCTTCCTGCTCGTCCCGCTCGCGGCCGGGTTGGAGGACGACCCGGAGACCCGCGAGCGGTTCCGCGAACTGGTGTTCGACGACCTGGCCGAACACGCCGGCGTCGACTTCCGCGACCGGATCGTCTTCGAGGAGACCGCCTGCGTCGACGACTTCCGGCAGCAGTTCAACGCGCCCCGGGGTACCGCGCTGGCGCTGTCGCACACGCTCGAACAGACGGGGCCGCTCCGCCCCGCGCACCGCGCGCCCGGCGTCGACGGGCTCTACTACGTCGGGGCGTACACCAACCCCGGCATCGGGATGCCGATGTGCCTGCTCAGCGGCGAGCACGTCGCGGAGGCCGTCGTCGAGGACGCGACCGGGAGCGGCGTGCTCCCGTCCGTCGTGCCGACGTCGACGCTGCGGTGAGCGGCGGTTCGTCGTTCGCCGCTCGGCTCGCGGGCCGTCACTCCACGGCCGTCACTCCACAGGGGTCCCGTCCTCGACTCCCGCCCGCGCGTCGATCGGTCTCGGCTCCTGCGCGGCGATCCAGTGCGTGATCGTCCCCGCGTCCCCGGACAGCGGTCGCAGCGAGACCCGGTTCGCGAACGGCGTCCCGTCCCGGCGCCGGTTGCGGAGTTCGACGGTGACCTCGGACCAGGTCGACAGGGCCTCACGGAAGTCCGCGCGGGCCGCCTCGCCGGCGGCGGGCCCCTGAAACAGTCTGGGGTTCCGGCCTCGCAGTTCGTCGAGCGCGTAGCCGGTCCGCTCGCGGAACCAGCGGTTGACGTAGACGATCGGGGTGTCGCGGTACGCCGGTCCGGTGAGGGTGAGCCCGATCGGGAGGTCGTCGAGCGCCCGGACGCGGTCGACGAGGAGCGCCTCGCGCTCCGATCGGTCGGCGGGGTGGTCGACCGGCGTCGGCGGTCGCCCGACCGCGAGGCCGTGGTCGTCGAGCAGCGCCGAGACGGCGGTCCGGAACGAGCCGCGGCCGGCGTCGACCGCCGCGAGGGCGTCGCGTCGAAGCGTCACGTGCGGATCGAGGGGGCGGAGCGCAAAGCCGGTGTCGTTCCGACGGACGCGGACGGCCGGGCGGGCGGGCGCAATCCGCGGCGCGCTCGGCGCGCGACGTTGTCGCTGACTGAAACGAAGGTTATGTGCGTCCGTCCCCGAGGTCCGGACGACAGATGCGAGACGTCACCGCCGCCGTGGCCGTCGCCCTGCTCGTCGCGCTCGCCGGCTGCGGCGGACTGGGAGGAGCGGGACCGCCCGGAGCGCCGCCACCGTCGATCGAGTCCGTCTCCGCGCCCGACTCGCTCGGCCACGACGAGCGGGCGACGGTCGAGGCCACGGTGCGGTGGGAGGGACTCGCCGGCGACGCGGACGGCTCGGCGGACGGCGACGGCGGCTCGGCTGACGAGGCGGGTGCGAACGCGACGCTCGACCCGGTCCGAGTCGGGGTCCGGGTCGGTAATCGGACGCTGCTCGCGGAGAACCGGTCCGTGCCGGCGAACGGATCGATGGCGGTGACGGCCGAGGTCGACGCCGCGGCGCTCGATCCGGGGGAACACGAGCTTTCGGTGACGGTCGGTGAGGCGGCCGCGACGCGGACGGTCATCGTCGAGGAGGCGCGGGCGGCGACGTTCGCCGTCTCCGAGGTCGACGCGCCGGAGCGCGTGGCGTACGGCGAGGACCTGTCGGTCGCCGCGACCGTGAGGAACGCCGGCGACCTGGCGGGCAACCAGACCGTCGCGGTCCGGTACGGTACCGGGGCGACAGCGAACCGAACGGTCGCGCTCGACGGCGGGGCGGAGGCGCGCGTGTCCGTCTCGCTGGCGGACGTACAGCTCGACGGCGGCGACCACCCGCTCGTCGTCGCGACCGCGAACCGGACGCGGGAGCGGACCGTGACCCTGGTCCACCCGAGCCCGTACGAGAAGACGACGCTCCGGCTCCACGTCGACGACGGCGCGGTCGACCGGAACGTCTCCGGCGTCGTCGCGGCCGCGACGGGCTACTGGGAGCGGACCGACGAGCGTTACCTCGGCTACCCGGTCGAATACGAGCGGACGGCGGACGCGGACCGGGCGGACGTCGTCCTGCGGTTCGACCGCGTGGAGCGGTGCGGCGTGGAGGAGACCAACGAGACGCGGTACTTCGGCTGCGCGGACCTCCTCGTCGACGAGCCGCGGACGCCGATGACCGCGACCGTCGACCCCCGAATCTCCGACGCGGAGATGAACGCGACGATCGTCCACGAACTCGGTCACGTTCAGGGACTCGAACACGGCGAGGAGCCCGTCGGGCTCATGAGCGCGACGAGCACGGTCGCGACGCACCGACCGGTGACGGTCCACCTGCGCGCCGACGACGGGAGCGTCCCGAGACGCGTCGAAGAGGAGGTGGCCGCCGCGCTCGACCACTTCGCGACGCGCGACGACCTCGCCGGGAGCGACGGGTTCGCGTGGGAGTTCGTCGACAGCGCGCGGGAGGCGCACGTCCAGATCACCTACGACGACCGCGGCGAGGTGTGCTTCGCGGACGGCGGCGGGTCCTGTACGGTCGACGGCGAGTACTACGGCCAGCAGGACGTGCGGCTGGAGAGGGTGGACGACGAGGTGGTCGCGTGGCACGTCGGCGCCTCGTTCGCGCCGGTACTGTTGGAAGAGGTGCCGCTGGAACTCACGCGCGAGACGGACCGGCGGGAGCGCGAGGCGTGGCCGGAGTGAGCGGCGGGCGTCGCGTCCGGCGGAGCCTCGCTGATCGTATCGGGTTAGACAATTACACCGCCCCAGTTATCGCTGCGTACAGGAGCACAGCCACCGAAACGACAACCACGATCTCTGTCAAGTTCTCCTTAACTAGCATTTTCACGCCAGCTAGTCTCGGCGTATCGGTGTCTTTCCGCTTCCCGCGGCGCCTGACTGCTTTCTCTGCCCCGACCGCAGCACCACCGACAGCTGCTCCAACATAGGAGATAGCGATCAGTTCCCAGAGAACCGAGATGATCGCGGCGCTACCTGCTATCAGAATGAATCCAAGCGCGAAGATGGTCCCAACTGACGCGACGCCGATGATCGGGATGCCACGAGTGAAGCTACCGAAGAACGATGAGCCCAGCCAAGCCGCACCTGCGATTAGGGCCCCAATAAGTAGCAACGAGGAGAGTTCTGGTTGGATATCGGTAAGAACGATTGCCAGTAGCGCAATCAGAAAGTACGCAGATCCCGCTGTAAGAGCGTTCGAGGTTGCGTTTTTGATGCCACGAGAGGATCCCTTATGACTCGTGTACACACCAGCAACGGCCGTTGCGACGACCGGAATAGCTCTAACAAAGCTGGGTTCTTCAGTCGCCAAGAGTGGACTCGAAACCTCAATTGAAGACTGTGTGTTGTACGCAGTTGAAAGCGGGATCCCGTGGTTAGTGAGGAAATACCAGAGAGTCGATTTCCATTGTGGCACGCTATTGATCGAACCTTCCTCGATGAGAATTATCGAGATCGCCCAACCAGCCGCAAACACAACTCCTGCCGAAAATAGGGCGTAGTATTCTGTTTTCGGACCTGTGTTCTGAACGCGCATTAGACTATTAACGGACTGTTACTTTCTGACCTGTGAAAAAGTCTGTTAAACAACACGTTCCGCAGGTGCCGGATCTGTCGAATGAACTTCAAAGATAGACGTTGTTCTGGCGTCAGACGAGATAGAACCGTTTCTGCGGGGTATTTGGAAACACCAGTTGGAATTGGGTTATCGGAGGGACTCGCGGGGGTCCCGCGAGCGACCGTAGGGAGCGAGTGGGACCACGCGAGGGAACGACTAAGCGAACAAAGTGAGCGCAGGAGTGGACTCGCGGGGATTTGAACCCCGGGCCTTCCCCGTGCCAGGGGGATGATCTACCACTGATCTACGAGCCCGCGAACGCATTCGTTCGTTCCCCGCTGGATATATTAAGGCCTTCGACTCGGGGACGGGACCGCGCGACGCCGCCGCGGGGCGTCAGATCCGGTCGGAGTCCACGTACACGTCGAGGTCGACGTCCCGCGTCGAGCCTTCGAGGTCGCGCACGGCGCGCTCGACGACGCGCTCGGCCTCGTCTTTGATCAGCGGGATCGCCTTCTTCAACACCCAGTCGAACGACACCAAGCGCGGGAGATCGAGGGCGTCGGAGCTGGCGGAGCCGGGGTCGAACTCGACTTCGAGCGCGACCTCGCAGGGGGCGTCGTCGGGCCGGTCGGATTCCGGAGGCGTCACCCGCCAGCAGCCGCCCGCGTCGATGTCCTTCGTGATCGCCCAGTCGATCCGCTCGGGCGGCTCGACGCCCGTCACCTCCGAGCGAGCGGTGTAGGATATCTTCCACCACGCGAACGTGAGCGCGTACTTGGTCCCGGGACCGCCGTCGCCGGTGACGGTCCGGACCTCCCGGAGGTACTCCGAGTAGTTCGCGTACCGCGGGAAATCGAGCAGGAACGTGTACACCTCCTCGGCGCCGGCGTACACCTTCGTGCTTACGACGAGTTCGTCCACGTGCTGAGGTTCGGGCGGCGCTTATTAAACGGACCGGCGCGATACGTGATCTGTGTTTCTGCGGTGATCGCTGTCGAATCCCCAGTCGTTCGTTTATAAATAGTCGATTGCGGATCGACGGCGAACACCTCCAAAGCCCCAGCCGCTCGCTTATAAATTGCTGCCAGCGGTCCCGCGACGAACACCTCCAAAGCCCCAGCCGCTCGCTTATAAATTGCTGCCAGCGGTCCCGCGACGAACACCTCCAAAGCCCCAGCCGCTCGCTTATAAATTGCTGCCAGCGGTCCCGCGACGAACACCTCCAAAGCCCCAGCCGCTCGCTTATAAATTGCTGCCAGCGGTCCCGCGACGAACACCTCCAAAGCCCCAGCCGCTCGCTTATAAATTGCTGCCAGCGGTCCCGCGACGAACACCTCCAAAGCCCCAGCCGCGAGGTCGCCGCACACTCGCTGCGCTCCTCGTTCGTTCGCTTCGCTCACTTACTGCGGTGCTTGCGTCGTCTGCGGCGACCTCGCGGCTGCCCCTTTGAGTCCCGCCCCGCACAGCACCACAGCCTCACGCCTCCCCAGCCTCGTCGGCCGGCCTCCGCGTTGCTCCGGCCGCCCGACTCCCTCGCGCGTGCTCCTCGCGGCCGCCGATGGCGGCCGCTCGTAGGCACGCGCCACCGCTCTTGTCTGGTTATTTATAACGGATCAACGGGTCGAGAACCGTGATCGTCGGAACCCGGAACGGGCCGCCGAAGCCGCCGGATACATGGGAGTCGCCGCGTTTCTACGCCCATGGCCGCCGACGACCGCAACGCCTTCGAAGTGTACCGCGACCGGGTCAACCGACCCCTGAGTCGGCTGTTCCGCGAGTACGGCGCGTCCGAAGCGCACTGGCTCGTGATCGGGATGGCCGCCAACGTGGTCGCCCGAGTCTCGGGGCTGATCCCGCCGGTGGTCCTCGGCGTCGCCATCGACGCCGTCTTCACCGGCACCGGCCCGTACACGCTCCCGATCGTGCCGGACGCGTGGCTCCCGGGCGCGGAAGACGCGCAGTTCCGGCTCTCGGTGCTGCTCATCTTCGGCTCGTTCATCGTGACGGGCGTGTTCACGTACGTCTACGGCATCGCCGCGAACAACTTCGCCCACCGCGTGATGCACGCGGTGCGCACCGACTCCTTCGACCGGATGCAGCGGCTCGACATGACCTTCTTCGACGACAAACAGACCGGCGAGGTCATGTCCGTCCTCAACAACGACGCCTCGAACCTGGAGGTGTTCCTCGATAACGCCCTCCAGAACTCCGCGCGTCTCGGCGTGATGCTCGTGGGTATCGCAGGCGTCCTCGTCTACTACAACTACGAGCTGGCGGTCGTCACCCTCGCCGCGATCCCGCTGATGGTCCTCTTCACGCTCTGGTTCATGCGCGCGGTCGAGCCGCGGTACGTCGCGCAGCGCTCGGTCGTCGGGGACCTCAACACCGCCCTCGAGAACGCGCTCTCCGGCGTCGAACTCGTGAAGACCTCCAACACGGAGGCCCACGAGAGCGAGCGCGTCGAGGACGCCTCCTTCTCGTACTTCCAGCGCACGATGTCGATCCTCCGGCTCAACTACGTCTACCGGCCCGGGATGGAGCTGCTCGCCGGGCTGGCGTTCGCCGCCACCTTCGCGGTCGGCGGCTACTGGCTGGAGAACGGCGCCCCGGGCCCGTTCACGACGGAGCTGACGGTGGGGACGTTCGTCACCTTCGTCCTCCTCACCCAGCAGTTCGTCGCCCCCCTCGCGGAGGTGTCGAACATCATCGACCAGTACGAGAACGCGAAGGCCTCCTGCGAGCGCGTGTTCGGCCTGCGCGACATCCCGGTCCGCATCGAGGACGCCGACGACGCGGTCGAACTCGGCGGCGAGACCCGGGGGGACGGCGGGAGCCGGGACGACAGCGGCCAGGGCGACCGCGGAACCGACGTGGACGACCGCGGAGCGGGCGGGGCCGGCGGCCACGGCGGCGTCGCGGGCGCCGTCGAATACGACGACGTCTCCTTCGCGTACCCCGAGAACGCCTTACAGGACCCCGCGGACGCCGACGAAGAGGTCCTCCGCGGCGTCTCCTTTTCGGCCGACCCGGGCGACACCGTCGCCCTCGTCGGCCCGACCGGCGCCGGTAAGTCGACGCTGCTCAAACTGCTCCTCCGGCTGTACGACGTCACCGACGGTGCCATCTACGTCGACGGCCACGACGTGCGCGACGTGACCGTCGAGAGCCTGCGCTCGTCGGTCGGCTACGTGGCCCAGGACACCACGCTGTTCGACGGCACCATCGCGGAGAACATCCGCTACGGGCGCTTTACCCGGATCGACGAGGGTGAGGACGGTGCCGGGGGAAGCGACGCGGGAGCCGGCAAGGAGGGCGACGACGCGGAGGCGATCCGCGAGCGCGTGGTCGAGGCCGCGAAGGCCGCGGAGGCCCACGAGTTCATCGACTCGCTGCCGAACGGCTACGAGACGCGGATCGGCGAGCGCGGCGTGAAGCTCTCCGGCGGCCAGCGACAGCGGCTCGCCATCGCCCGGGTCGTCCTCCAGGACCCCGCAATCTTAATCTTGGACGAGGCGACCTCGGCAGTCGACACCGAGACGGAGATGCTTATCCAGCGCTCGCTCGACCGCCTCGCGGCCGACCGCACCACCTTCGTCATCGCGCACCGCCTCTCGACGGTGACCGACGCCGACACCGCGCTCGTGTTGGAGGACGGCGCGGTCGTCGAGCGCGGGAGCCACGAGGAGCTGCTGGCCGAGGACGGGCTATACGCGAAGCTCTGGGGCGTTCAGGCCGGCGAAATCGACGAGCTCCCTGAGGAGTTCGTCGAGCGCGCCCGCGAGCGCCACGTCGACCGCGCGGTCGAGCGAGCGACCGCCGAGAGCGAGGTCGAGTCCGAGACGCTCGAATAAGGCGTTTCTCCGGGGTTCCCGCGACTCAGTCGTCGCCCGATACCTGTCCGGCCGCGTCGGCGCCGGCGTCCGGCACCGCGGCGGCGGGCGCGGGCGGTTCGTCGCGCACGTCGTCACCGATGCCCTCGGCGATGACGTCGGCGTACGCGTCGGGGAAGACGCGGACGAAGTCGTCGAGCGCGGCCTCCCAGTCGTCGAGTAAGTCGGCCGCGCGCTCGCTTTCGGTGTACGCGCGGTGGTTCTCGACGAGCCGCCGGAGCATCCGCTCGTCGGACTCCTCCAGCGTCTCGGAGACGGACACCATCCCGCGGTTCACGCGCTCGTCGAACCGGTCGTCAGGGTCGTACACGTACGCGATACCGCCCGACATCCCGGCCGCGAAGTTGCGGCCCGTGTCCCCGAGGACGGCGACGACGCCGCCGGTCATGTACTCGCAGCCGTGGTCGCCGACGCCCTCGACGACCGCGCTGACGCCCGAGTTGCGGACGCCGAACCGCTCGCCCGCGACGCCGTTGACGTACATCTCGCCCGCGGTGGCGCCGTACAGACAGACGTTGCCGGCGACGACGTTCTCGGTCGGGTCGTACGACGCCTCGGCGGGCGTGTCGATCACGAGCCGACCGCCGGAGAGGCCCTTACCCACGTAGTCGTTGGCGGCGCCCGACAGCTCCATCGTGATCCCGGACGCGAGGAACGCGCCGAAGCTCTGGCCCGCCTCGCCGTCGAACCGGCAGGAGACGGTGTCGTCCGGGAGCCCGTCGCCGCCGTGTTCGGAGACGACCCGGTTCGAGAGGGTCGCGCCGACCGCGCGGTCGACGTTGCGCACGTCGCGGGTGAGCGCGACCGGCGCGCCGTCCTCGATGGCCGGCGCGGCCTCGTCGATGAGGTCCCAGTCGAGCAGGTCGTCGACGCCGCCGTGCGCCTGCTCGCGGACCTTCGTGCGGGCTTCGCCCGCGGGCTCGGCGATGACCGCCGACAGGTCGAGGTGCTTCGCCTTCTCGTGGTCCGTGTCGCGCTGGGCGAGCAGTTCGGGGCGGCCGATGAACTCCTCCAGTTCGGTGTACCCCTGCTCGGCCATGATCTCCCGAAGCTCCTGCGCGATGAACGTCATGTAGTTGACCACGTGGTCCGGCTGGCCCGGGAAGCGCTGCCGGAGGTCCTCGCGCTGGGTGGCGACGCCGACCGGACAGGTGTTCTCGTGGCACTGGCGGGCCATCACGCAGCCAGAGGTGACGAGCGACGCGGTCCCGAAGATGTACTCCTCGGCGCCCAAGGCGGCCGCGACCGCGACGTCGCGGCCGGTCCGCAGCCCGCCGTCGGCCGAGACGCGGATGCGGTCGCGCAGGCCGGTGGCGCGGAGCATCTGGTTCGCCTCCGCGAGCCCCAGCTCCCATGGCAGGCCGGCGTTCTTGATCGAGGTCTTCGGTGAGGCGCCCGTGCCGCCGTCGTGGCCCGAGACGTGGACCACGTCGGCGTTCGCCTTCGCGACGCCGGCCGCGATGGTGCCGATGCCGGCCTCCGAGACCAGCTTCACGTTGACGTCGGCCTCGGGGCTCGCTGCCTTCAGGTCGAAGATCAGCTGTTTGAGGTCCTCGATCGAGTAGATGTCGTGTTGGGGCGGCGGCGAGATGAGGCCGACGCCGGGCGTGGAACACCGGACGTGCGCGATCATCTCGTTGACCTTCTCGCCGGGGAGGTGACCGCCCTCGCCCGGCTTCGACCCCTGCGCCATCTTGATCTGGAGCTCCTCCGCGTTCGCGAGGTACTCCGAGGTGACGCCGAAGCGACCCGAGGCGACCTGCTTGACGGTGCACTCCTTCTCCGTGTCGAACCGCTCCGGCGGCTCGCCGCCCTCGCCGGTGTTCGACTTCGCGCCCAGCCGGTTCATCGCGATGGCGTTGTTCTCGTGGGCCTCGGGGGAGATGCTCCCGAGGCTCATCGCGGCCGTCGAGAAGCGCTCGACGATCGACTCGACCGGCTCGACCTGCTCGACCGGGACCGGGTCGCGGTCGGAGTCGAACTCCAGGAGGCCACGAAGCGACTGCAGCTCCTCCGTCTGGTCGTTCACCAGCTCGGCGAACTCGCGGTACTGCCCGTAGTCGCCGCCGCGGACCGCCTGCTGGAGCGTGCCGACGGTCTGGGGGTTCCACCCGTGTTTCACGCCCGACGAGCGGTGCTCGTACTCGCCGGTGGTCTCCAGTTCGGGGTCGGCGCCGAACGCCATCGCGTGACGGGTGCGGAGGTCGTCTTCGATCTGCTCGATCCCGATCCCCTCGGTGCGGATCTCCGTCCCCTCGAAGTACTCGGCGACGAACTCGGAGTCGAGTCCGACCGCCTCGAAGATCTGGGCGCCCTGGTACGACTCCATCGTGGAGATGCCCATCTTCGCCATCGTCTTGAGGAGGCCGTCCTCCAGCGCGTGCCGGTACGCCGCGAGCGCCTCGTCCTCGTCGGCGCCGTCCGGGCCGGCGACCACGTCAGCGATGGAGGCGTACGCGAGGTACGGGTCGACCGCGTCGGCGCCGTAGCCGACGAGCGTCGCGAGGTGGTGGACCTCGTGTGGCTCGCCCGACTCGACGACGACGCCCGCGCGGTTGCGGAGCCCCTTGCGGACGAGGTGGTGGTGGACCGCACCGGTCGCGAGCAGGCTCGGCACCGCGAGGCGGTCCGGGCCGACGGCGCGGTCCGAGAGTACGACGACGTCGGCGCCGTCCTCGATGGCGGCCGCCGCGTCCTCGCGGACCCGGTTGACGGCGTCGACGAGCGACCCGTCGCGGTCGTAGGCGACGTCGACGGCCACGGAGGTGAACGAGGGGTCGTCGGCCGCGTCCGCGTCGCTGTCGCCGGGCGTCCGTTCGCCCGGCCCCGGGAGGTCGCGGAGGGCGGCCGTCTCGGCGTCGGTCAGGACCGGCGTGTCCGCGACGATCTGCTCGGCGTGTTCCGGCGTCTCGTCGAGGAGGTTGCGCTGGTTCCCGATCCGGGTCTCGAGGGAAGTGACCAGCTCCTCGCGGATGTAGTCGATCGGCGGGTTCGACACCTGCGCGAACAGCTGCTTGAAGTAGGTGAAGAGGGGGCGGTCGATGTCCGCGAGGACCGACAGCGGCGTGTCGTCGCCCATCGATCCGACCGGGTCCTTCCCCCCCTTCGCCATCGGCTCGACGAGGTGGTTCAGCGAGTCGGTCGTGTAGCCGAACGCGGCCTGATGGGCGCGGACGGCCGGTTCGGTCTCGTCGGGGTCGGTCGCCTCGGAATCGGTCGAGTCCGAATCGGTCGCTTCCGAGTCGACCGCGTCCGTCGCGTCGTCACCGGAGGCGTCGATTCCAGCCGCGACGCCGTCCTCGTCGGTGAGCTCGTCGAGGTCGACCTGTCCGCGGTCGACCCACTCGCCGTACTTCTCGTCGGTGAGGTCCTCGAACACCTCGTCGTCGGGGACGATACGGCCCGCCTCGGGGTCCGCGACGAATATCTCGCCGGGCTGGAGCCGGCCGCGACGCCGCACGTCTGCGGGGTCAGTCGGGAGCGCGCCGACCTCGCTGCCGACGACGAGGCGGTCGTCGGTCGTCACCTCGTAGCGGCACGGGCGGAGGCCGTTGCGGTCGAGGACGCCGGCGACGCGCTCGCCGTCGAAGCCGATGACGAGGGCGGGACCGTCCCACGGCTCGACGAGCGAGGCGTGGTAGTCGTAGAACTCCGCGCGGTCGTCGTCCATCAGGTCGTCGCCGCGGAACGCCTCGGGGATCAGCATCCGAAGCGCGTGCGGGAGGTCGCGGTCGGTCTGGAGCAGGAGTTCGAGCGCGTTGTCGACGCTCGCGGTGTCCGACTGGTTCGGGTCGTCGATCACCGGCTTGATCGTGTCGAGTTCGGCCCCGAACGCCGGGTGTTCGAGGTCGTTCTCGCGGGCGCGCATCCAGTTGACGTTCCCCCGGATCGTGTTGAACTCGCCGTTGTGGACGATGTTGCGGTACGGGTGCGCGAGGTGCCACGCGCCGAGCGTGTTCGTCGAGAAGCGCGCGTGGACCAGGGCGACGTGGCTCGCGAACCGCTCGTCGGTCAGGTCCGAGTAGTAGTCCGCGAGCTGCGACCCCTTCAGCAGGCCCTTGTAGACGACGCGCTGGCGGTCGAGCGAACAGACGTAGAAGCGACCGGCGCCGTCGACCTCGGACACCGCGTTCTCGATCTCGCGGCGGGCCGCGTACAGCGCGCGGTCGAACCCGAGCAGGTCGGGGTCGGCGTCGTCCGGCCGGTTCTCTTCGCTGGTGAACCGCCGGGCGAGCCCCGCGCCCTCGACGGGCGCGACGAACACCTGCGATACCTCCGGCTCGGAGTCGAGCGCGGTGGCGCCGAGGTCGGCGTTGTCGGTCGGGACCGAGCGCCACGCCAGCACCTCCAGCCCGTAAACCGAACACACCTCAGCGATGACGTCGTGGATCTCCGCCTGAACGCCCGGTTCCGGCGGCATGAACACGGAGCCGACCGCGTACTCTTCCGGCAGGTCGGCGTCGACGACTTCTCGAAAGAACCCGTCGGGGCGGGCCACCATGATCCCCGCGCCGTCTCCGGTGTTCTCCTCCGCGCCGGTCGTCCCTCGGTGTTCGAGGTTTTCGAGCAGCGTGATCGCGTCCGTGACGGCCTCGTGGGTCGGTTCGCCGTCGAGGTCGACGACGCCGCCGATACCGCAGTTCGACCGGTCGTCCGTCGGCGCCGCGAGTCCCCCCTCCCGGCCCGAGGAATCCGAGCCGCGTACGCCCCGGGTGGTACTACGTGACTTGGTCATATGCCTTCTCATGAACGAATAGTTAAAGATATGACCCTGATAGGGGTAGGATCCATCGTACACACATTAGGGAATATAAGGTAATTATTCATCACGGGTGGTGAACAAATCACACACCTTAGGTACGATCAGTAATTCGCGTTTTCAGGCGATTTTCCAACGGATATCTCGATGTGGATCTGAGAACGTTTCACGCATTCCGAAACGAGTGGCGAAACGTCCAGTAGAAACTCACTCGTCGAGGGGAACGAACGTCCCGTTGATGTCCCACTCGTGGATACAGTAGACGTTCCCGGGGTCGTCAGCGATCCGCCACCCGTCGGCCTCGCCGTCCCACCGCTCTCGGCGCCCGCACAGCTCACAGGTCCGGTTCTTCGGCGGTGTAATTGTCACGCCCATACGCTATCGAACCGTCGACGCCGAAAAAAGATATCGGCGTTCGGCGGCAGCGGGCGGAGCACAACGGTCCCTCCGGTGTCGTTTGGCCGGCCAAGATGCTCCGGCGGTGTCGGTCCGGCGCTCGGGACGCCCCGACGACTCACCGCAACCCTCTCACGTACGACGACGGACGAGCAGCAACACGCACGCGACCGCCGCGAGGGACCCGACGGGACCGAACCCGGGGAGGTCGTACGCGGTCGACCGGATCGGCGCGTCGTCGTACCCGAGGTCCCTCGCGGCGGCCTCGTCGGAGACGGAGTCGCCCGTCTCGGACGCGTCGCCCGACCCGGCCGGCCCGGTCGCCGGTTCGCCGTCGGTTCCGGACGCCCGGTCGCCGTTCGGTCGCCCGTCGCTCGGGCGGGACCCCGGAGTCGAGGTCCCGTCCGCGCCGCCGCCCGTTCGCTCGGTTGCGAAGGGTCTCGGGGGGCCCGCGGGCGGCGGAACCTCGGACGCGCCGGGATCGGCGGCGCCTCCGGCCCCCGGACGAGTCGTTCCGGGGTCGTCGCCCGAGCCGCGTGACCCGCCGGCCGCACCCCCACCACCCCCGCCCGGGGGATCGCCGCCGGCGGCCGAATCGCCCGAGCCGGGAGAGCGCCCGGCGCCGGGAGCGACGTCGGTCGCGGCCGACCCGCCGGAGCCGGTCGTACCACCGGAGCCGCCGGAACCGGCCGAGGCGCCGGCACCGCCCGACCCGCCCGACCCGGCGGTGGTTCCGGTCCCAGACGGTGCGCTCGTCCCCGTTGGTTCGGGTCCGGCGGACGGCGTCGCGGCGGACTCGCCTCCTCCCCCGGTTTGCGTCCGTTCGCCGGTCGGGTCGGGAGCGACGTGGGTCAGCCGCGTCGTCACCCGGTTCGCGTCTTCCCCGCGCCTGCGCAGTCGGTCGTCGTCGACCCTGAAGGCAGCCTCGAACGTCTCGCCGTCCGCGGGCGGCGACTCGGTGCCGAACGCCGTCTCGCCGTCCGCGACGAGGAACAGGCCGTCTCGGTCGAGGTGGACCGCGGACTCGTTCGGGACCGAGCCGAGCGCCCCGCCCCCGTCGGAGCCGTTGGCGCCGTCCGCGGTCGTTCGCGTCACGCCGAACGAGAGGCCGTCGAGGCGACCGAGGTCCGCGCCGCGGTCCAGCGACGCGTTCGCGGCCGCCGGGAGTCCCGTCAGTCCGGTCGCGTTCACGGCGTACGCGACCGTGTCGTTCGCGGTGGCGGTCGTCGCTTCCGTGAGCGTCCCGTCGGCGATCGCGCTCCGAATCGCGGACGCGTTCTCGAACTCCCCCGGAGCGGTCTCGGTGGTAGTGTACGCGGTCAGGTCGGCCGTCGACCGAGGCGCTATCGTGACCGAGACGGTTTCGTTCGCGACCGCGGTGCCGTGTTCGGACCGCAGCGTGAGGTTGTACGTCCCGGGCGAGATCGGGTCGGTGGTCCCGCTGATCGAATCGACGCTGACGCCGGACCCGGTCGTGATGAAGTCCGACGGAGAATCTGGAGAGGCGTACGTGTTGATCGTGATGGGTGTCGGGCCTGTTCCTGTGGTTGAGAGATTAACTGTGGTAGTACTATTAGATACATTGTTCAGATTTAGGCTTAAATATGGAACTCTATGAGATATTAAGATTCGAGTACTATCACCATTAGTGAATTTGTTCGGAACTTCCACTAGATTAATATTCTTATCGCCATCTCCGATAATTTTGAAACGTTCCGAATTTCCACCATTAGAGTGTATATAATATGTTCCAGATGAAAGATTAGACGTGTTGTATCCAATTTTGGAAGAATTGTTCAGCCTGGTTCCCACAGAGACAATACGCGAGTTATTGTTGCTCACTTTGTGTAGCTCAACATAGTGTTTATTCAGATTAGATTCAAAGTACAACTTTTGTCCAGAGTAAACGGGTCTATTTAATGATTTATCACGACTAATCAGAATTCCAGTATCTGAATTATTTTCATATACGTTGACAGAACTGTTTATAGAAACCACCCCAGAGTCCGCGACACCGTCTGTAACAAACTGATTATTCAGGTCTGAATTTCGCAGTAAGTCGGACTTCTCTGGGGATATTATTTCACCAGTCTGGGATCCATATGACAGTTGAATAACCGCTGCGTAACGGTTACTGCGGAAGATGCCTGATCCGTGAGCCGTGGTATTGAAATATAGACTTATATTGTCGCTCCATCCCGTTAATACTCTTGAGCTAGCTATCGGTTTATCTTGTAACAGATGTCCAGTGGAGTTGACGGGGTGTAATGAGATTATGTACGGCGTCTCATCATCAATTGTATCCGTGACTTTAGCATTAGGTATTTTTATCCGATCTGTTTGCGGGGAGTCATACGACATATTGGTCAAGTTTACATTAGCAGTAAGCATCCGGCCTTCACTTGTTGCGAGAGCAGAATTGGTTATATTGGACGGTAGTGTTCTTTTTATTTGATAACTGGCAGATCCGAGTGTAGAGTTAGCAATGAGAAACCCATTTACATCGCCTCCGAGGAGGCGCGTGCCGACAGAGACTGTCTGTTTTGTCCTGAGAACATTTTTAGATATATTTCGAACCCCGATGATTTTGTTTTCTTTTCCTTTAGTAATAAACAATGTTGAATTTGTGTTCCCACTAAGATTATTGACTGTTATTCCCGCAGTTGTATATCTATCTCGGTGTAATTGTGGTGAGAGTGTAGCTTGATCAGGAATGTGAACACTTCCGTTGATAATTTTAAACGGATCAGTTTTTGTGTATCTCACAGATTTAGCAGAGAACGACTGATTTCCACCGATAATACTAATATTATAGTGTATATCTCCCGATCGATGGGCGTTACCGGTGTTAATACCAGATATTTGAACCGAGCCTATTTGTACTGGATGATTTGATCCATCTACGCGAATCGTAGCCTTCAGTAGTGTGTTATTCCGTGATTCCAGTCGTTGAGTATCAATAACTCGGCCATTCTTAAGATCATTAACTGCTATGGAGGCTGAAGAGGTATTGGCCCCTTTCGATTCAATACTACCCAGATCAATATACAATTTGACTTCTTTATTTTTATCTGTTTTATTTGAAAATAATATTTCAATATCGGAGATATTCTGCTCAGATTGGCCGACACGAATCGGGTCTGGATTTCCAGTTTTATTTAAATACGGTGTGCTATCTGAACTTTGGCCAACAGCTGTGTTTGCCCCTAGTAGTAGCACAGCAGTACTAATCACAAGACAAACGACGATGCTGACCGACAGCCATCGAAGGGATCGCCTTCGGATCATAGCTAACGGGCCACGGGTGTCAGAGCGACCGCTCCCGGGGCAGCACGGCGTCGAAGATCGACCGCAACACCCACGAGGCGCCTCTCGTCACACCACGCGAGATATCACTCGGAGCGAATAGTTATAAATGGGTTCCGAATCTGAAAGCTTCCGATCGGGGAAATAACCGCAAGACTACGGCGGGGTAGCGGAATTCTGAGCGGAAGGATCGAGTCGTCTTGAAGTTCTGAGAGGTGGGAGGTAGCGACGGGGGCGCGAGAGTAGTCGACGCCGGTTAGTGCTCGACCGATCCCATCATCGAGAGCAACTGGTCGGACTGGTCGAGGTCCTCCGGGTGGATGCCGACCAGCATGACGACGTCTCCGTCGTGTCGGACGGTCGCGATGTAGACGAGGACGGGAACGTCTTCGACGGAACCCTCCTGGCCGTTCGGGCCCTCGACGTCCGCGTCGACCGTCGTCTTGAGCTTCGAGACGGTGACGTCGTCTTGACCGAGGATCGTCTGCGTCTCCTCGCCCGCCTCCTCGATGTCGTCCGTTTGGATTTCGGTCCCGTTACCGCCGATCCCCTGCTGGTCGATCTGGTCGAGGAGCCGCCGGATGAGGTCCGCGCCGCTGGCTCTGACGAGCGGGTTGACGGACTGTCCGGCGACCGACTCGTCCGGAGTGCTCACCACGAACAGCGCCGAGCCGATGGTCTCGTTGGTGTACCGGGCGACCCACGTCGTTGCCGACACCTCCACGTTCACGCCCGTGGCGTTGAACGCCTGGTCGATGGAGAACGACTGCGGGTCCTGACCGGAGTACCCTTCGGCGTAGGCGCTCTCCGGGACCCGCGCGGGATCCGCGTCGAGGTCGAAGCTCTGGTTTTCGCCGGTACACCCGGCGACGGCCACGGAAGTCGACGCGGCGAGTGCCACGAGCAGCCCACGTCGTTTCATACCATCACGTAGGCCAGTTCGCTTCTTTAAGCCTATCGGCGCGGATATCGGTCGCGAGAACGCCGCAGCCGAAGGCACAAAGTTCACGTCGGGGCGCGCGCGACGTGAGGCAAATGGAACGCCGAGGACAAACCGGGCTGGTGGAAGCGCTCTTCTTAGACGTGATTCGCCTCCACGAGACGTGGATGGAGGTCGTCTTCCCGCGACAGCTCGACCCGAGCGCCGTCTTGGGGAAATGGAAGCCCGAGACGACCGTCCAGTCGGTCGGGTACTACCTCTGGGCGGTGCTGGGCGCGCCGCTCGTCGCGGTCGCGTACCCGCTCTTGCTCGTCGGGTTCGCCACGCGCTACTACGCGGCGAAGCTCGACTCGGCGGTCACCCGTATCGGCGTCGCCGGGGCCGTGGTCGTCGCCGCCGTCGTCTGGGGGACGCTGACGGTGATCACGCACCTCCAACTCCCGTTCGACGCGGTGATCGCGGTCGGCGCCGCCAGCGCGGTGGCGGTCGTCTCGGCCGCGCTCGCGGCCGGCTTCTCGAAGCTCGGCGGGCGGTTCGTCAGCGTGCTGCTCGCGTACCCGTTCGCGATGAGCGCGCTGTTTTTACCCCCGGTCGTCGCCGCGCTCGTCACGCCGACGCTAGAGGAGCTGATCTTACCGCCGAGCTACGAGCTGGCGCGGTGGATCCTCGACACGTTCCTCTCGGTGGGCGGGATCAACGAGACGCTCCGCGGCGCGTTCGACTTAGAGACCTTCGGCGAGCAGTGGGGGCTGCCGGGACTGGGATACGTGCTGATGTGGATCGGTATCTCGGTGCCGCTCGGGTGGTTCCTCGGGCTGCTCGTCGCGCTGGCGAACCTGATCCGGCCGGCGCCCGACGCCTGACTCCGCCGACCTACTTCTCGGCGTCGTACTTCTCGCCCGCCGTTTCGAACGCCGACGCCGAGCGCTGCGCCTCGCGCCGTCGCTCGCGTTCCGCGGTCGCCTCGGGGTCCGGACTCGCGTCGTCGTCGATCCGGGCGATCGACTCGTGGACCTTGGCGTGACACCAGCGACACAGGCCGACCGTGATCTCGTGTGAGTCGTCGCCGCCGTACGAGAGGTGGTGTTCCTCCACGAGCGGCCGGGAGTCGTCGTGGGCCAGTCGAACGTCATCCAGTCCGCATCTGACGCAGGTCTTCGCGTCGGTCGTCGACCGGTAGTGCGGACACGCGCGCCACTCGCCGTCGGCGCCGACGTGACAGTCGTAGCCGTCGGCCCGCCGGCCGGCCGCGAACTCGGGGTCGTCACCCGCGCGGGTCAGCGCGAAGCGACACCGACCGTCGTCGGTGAGGTGGTCGCAGACGCCGGCGGCCGCGTACGGGTCGTCGACGCCGACGGGGGTCCCGTCGGGGGTACGCTCCATACCGGTCGGTGGCGACGGACGCACTTCAATTCGGTCGGCCGGAGCGGGGGTGCGGGAGGCGCGAGGGGCTCAGACGAGGCTGGCGCCGTCGAAGTCGGTGCGGCCGTAGTCGACGTCGAGCAGGCGGAGGAGGGTGGGCGTGACGTCGAGGAGGTCGGCGTCGTCGACCGTCGCGTCCGGGTGGTCGACGAACAGCGCGGCGTCGTCGAAGGCGTGCATCCCGGTCCGCGGTCCGTCGGCGTCGAACACGCCGTCGTGCGGGCGGAACCCGGACTTGAGGTCGAAGCCGTCGTTCGGGACGACGACGAGGTCGGGCGCGATGGCGGCGTGGTCGCCGCGGAACACGGTCTCGCTGTCGACGACGCGGTCCGCGACGAGGTTCCCGTCGGGGCCGGTCCACGACTCCAGCGCCTCGCGCAGCTCCGCGCGCGTCTCCTCGTACTCGGACTCGGGGACGACGCCGTCCGGCTCGCGGCCCTCGACGTTGAGGTAGAAGCGGCCGGGGACGAGCGAGTACGCGCGGGCGTCGTCGTCGATGTCGGACAGCGAGTCGTGGTCGTCGCCCTCGTAGGAGAGCCAGCCCTCGCGTTCGAGCCACTCGTTACAGTAGACGTCGTAGCGGAGGCGTCTGAACCCGTGCGTGGAGCCGACGACGAGCGTCACGTCGTCCGGGAGCGCCTCGCGGATCGATCCGATGTGCTCGTCGAGGGCGGCGTGGAAGGACAGCAGTTCGTCGCGGTACTCCCCGCCGTCCTCGTAGTCGCCCCACAGGAAGTGGTCGACGCGGTCGGGGGCGGTGAAGACGCCGACGAAGAGGTCCCAGTCGTCGCGCTCGACGTACCGCTCGAACGCCGCGGCGCGGGCGTCGACGGTTTCGCGGGCGTGCTCTAAGAACGCCGTCTTGTCCGCCTTGTGGCCGAGCTTCGCGTTGACCGACAGGCGGTAGTCGCCGTCGGTGAGGTACTCGCGCAGCTCCTCGGGGTGGGCGGCCGCGTCGAGGTCGGGCGAGAGGTAGCCCGAGACCATCCGCTGGACGGTGCGCTGCGGCGGGAAGGTGACGGGGACGTTCATCACCGTCGCGTCGAGCCCCGCGTCGGTCGCGCGGTCCCACACCCGGGGGACCTGGACGTCCCGCCCCATCGGCACGTACGTGTCGTAGGTGCCGACCTCGCGGTCCTGGAACCCGTACACGCCCGTCTCTCCGGGGTTCTTGCCCGTCGTGAGGCTCGGCCAGCACGCGCTCGACTCCGGCGGCACGATGCTGTCGATCCGTCCGCCCTCGCCGTCGGCCGCGATCGCCGACAGCGTCGGGAACGTCTCCGGGTTGTCGGCGACCAGCCGATACGAGAGGCCGTCGATCCCGATGAACGCCACGCGGGGGGTGTCGCTCCCTCGCAGCCGGTCGAAGAGACCCATACACACCCATCCGCGGTCGGAGGCAAAAGGATTGACATCGGCGCGCGCCGGGACCGGGAAGCCCCCGGTCCGACCGCGGTCGGACCGGCGATCCGTGCGGGCGACGGCCGTAGACGGCGGCGGCGCGGCCCGTCGAACGCGGTCCGACCCCGCCGGCCCGCTCGGGAGGCTTTTTGTCCGTGACCCGTCGAGGGGTTCGACATGGAGACCCGACGCGCGCTGCTCGTCGACGCGTTCGCCGCGGAGCCGCTGGCCGGGAACGCCGCCGGCGTCGTCCCCGACGCGGAGGGACTGAGCGACGACCAGATGGCCGCCGTGGCCGCCGAACTCGGCGCCTCGGAGACGGCGTTCCTGACCGCGGGCGACGGCGCGGCCGACGACCGGCTCCGCTACTTCTCGCCGGCCACGGAGGTCGACCTCTGCGGGCACGCCACGATAGCGACCTACGCCGCCCTGTCCGCCGAGGGGGCGCTCGACGGGGGCGAGCGCACGCTCCGCACGAACGTCGGGGACGTCACGGTCGCGGTCGACGACGACGGCACCGTCTGGATGCGCCAGCAGGCGCCGAGCGTCGAGGTCGTCGACGTCGACCTCGGCCGGGTCGCGACCGCGCTCGGAATCGACCCGGCGGCGCTGCGCGACGTGGGCGCGGACCTCCCCGTCGCGGTCGCGTCGACCGGGCTGCCGTTCCTCGTCGTCCCCGTGAACTTCCTCGAGCGACTCGGGGAGGCCGACCCGGACGACGAGGCGGTCGAGCGCCTCTCCGAGGAGTTCGACGCCGCGGGCGTGTACGCGTTCACATTCGACGCGCTCGACGCCGACTCGACGCTCCACGGCCGGGCGTTCGTCCCGTCGCTCGGCATCTCGGAGGACCCCGTGACCGGGACCGCGAGCGGAGCCGTCGGCGGGTACCTCCGGCACGTCGACGCGTTCGACGGCGACGATCCGGACGAACTCCGCTTCGAGCAGGGGCACTTCGTCGACCGCTCCGGACACGTCCGCGTGCGCGTCGAGGCCGAGGGAGTCCGCGTCGGCGGGCGGGCGACGGTCGCGCTCGACGGCGAGATCCGGATCCCAGACGACGAGGACGACGAGATCATCGAGGCCTGAGCCCGGTTTCCGAGCCGGGGACCGTCTCTCCGCAGCGGACGCCCGAGACCGAACGTTTAGCATCGCTCGCGACGTACCGCGTCTATGGAGTTCGACCTTCCACGCGCGGCAGCGATCCTCGTACTGATCGTCGCGGTCGGCGCCGGCGGCCTCATCGGCGCGGGGATGATGCCCCTCCAGACGACGCTGATGATGGTCGTCCCGTCGATGCTCGTCTTCGGGGCGCTCGCGTTCGCGATCGGCGTGAAACACGGCGAGTTCCGGTCGGCGCACGCCTGACCGCGGAGCGGTATCCGGGCGTCGCACCGAGCGGCGGGGGATCACGACCCTTTTGAGACGGCGCCGTGAACCCGGAGCCGTGCTGCCCGGGTCGCCACTCGTCGAACTGCTGTTGATCGCCGGCGGCGTCGCCCTCCTCTACGCCGGCGCCGAACTCCTCGTGTCGGGCGCGAGCGACCTCGCGCTCGCCGTGGGGCTGAAGGCGTCGACCGTCGGCGTCACCGTCGTCGCGTTCGCGACGACCGCCCCGGAACTGTTCGTCTCCCTCCTCGGCGCGGTCACCGTGTCGACCGACATCGGGTTGGGCGCCATCGTCGGATCGAACATCGCGAACATCGGACTGGTGTTGGGTATCTCCGCGCTCATCCGACCGCTCGACCTCTCCGACACCGTGTTCCGCCGGCACGTCCCGTTCATGGTGATCGCCGCGCTGCTGCTCGTCGGCCTCGGCTGGGACGGCCGGATCGGGCTCTTCGACGGTGCGGTGCTGCTCGCGGCGCTCGCCGCGTTCACCGCCGCGGTCCTCCGGAACGTCCAGCGGAACCAGTCGGCGATCACCGACGAACAGCGTGACGAGATGCCCGACGCGAGGGGACGCGACGCCGCGATGGTGGTCGGGGGCATCGTCGCGCTCGTCCTCGGCTCCCGGTGGCTGATCGACGGCGGCGAGTCGCTCCTGTCGGCCGCCGGCTTCTCCGACATCTTCATCGGGCTCACGGTGCTGGCGCTCGGCACGTCGCTGCCGGAACTGGCCGCGAGCGTCGTCGCCGCGGCCCGCGGCGAGGCCGAGTTCAGCGTCGGCAACGTCGTCGGCTCGAACATCTACAACGTCCTCGCGGTCATCGGTATCGTCGCGGTGGTGACCCCCATCGGCGTCGCCCCGGGCGTCCGCGGGTTCGAGTTCCCCGCGCTGCTCGCGTTCACGGCGGTCGCCGTCGGGATGATGGCGTACGGCGAGCGGATCGGCCGCGTCGACGGCGCGGTCCTCACGGTCGGCTACGGCGTCTTCGTGTACCTGCTGCTCCCGTAACGAGAGCGGTCGGCGCGAGCGCGGCGGGGCGGTCTCGGACACCGGAACCGACGGGTATTCGGTCCCGGGCGGCGGAGCCGGTGGCGTGATAGCGATCGTCGTCAGCCGGGCCGACAGCGCCTCGGCGCACATCGGCGAGCGGCTCTTGGAGGTCGGTGACTGGGAGACCCGCGAGGACGACTCGCTGCCGGACGCCGACGGGGGCGGGACCTACTACCGGACGGCGGGGTTCGAACTCCGCGAGTTCGACGACCTCCACATCCGCCTGTCGGACCCGGTCGCCGCGTTCGACTGCGACCCGGAGTTCCTCGCGTTCGTCTCGCGACACTCGGGCGAGACCGGCGAACTCCTCACCGCGCACGTCACCGGGAACTTCGGCGGCGCCGAGTACGGCGGCGACCCCGAGTCGCTGGCGCGGGCCGCGCCCGGCGCCGAGAAGCGGGTCGTCGCGGCGCTCGCGCGACACGCGCCCGACGGCTACGAGGTCGGCATCGAGTGCACCCACCACGGACCGACCGACGTGGCCGTCCCGTCGCTGTTCGTCGAACTCGGCTCCGACGAGCCGCAGTGGGCGGACCCGGAGGCGGCCCGGGCGGTCGCGCGCGCGGTCCTCGACCTCCGGGGGACCGGCGCGGACTTACCCGATGACTCCGAGAGCCACCCCCGACACGTCGTCGGCTTCGGCGGGGGCCACTACGCGCCGCGGTTCACGCGGATCGTCCGCGAGACCGAGTGGGCGGTGGGCCACGTCGGCGCCGACTGGGCGCTCGCGGACCTCGGCGCGCCGGGGGCGAACCGCGACGTGATCGAGGCCGCCTTCGAGCGGAGCCGCGCCGAGCGCGCCGTGATCGACGGGGACCGCCCCGACCTCGCCGCGGTCGTCGAGGATCTCGGCCATCGGGTGGTGAGCGAGACGTGGGTCCGCGAGGTCGGGGACGCGCCGCTCCCGCTCGTCGCGGAGTTGGAGGCGGCGATCGGTCCCGTCGACGAGGGGCTTCGGTTCGGCGCGGTCGTCGACGAGGCGGCCGAGACCGCGGTCACGGCCGAGGAGACCGAAGGCAGCGAATCCGCGCCCGACGCCGTCGGCGGGGCGGTCCGCGTCCGCGACCTCCCGGCCGACCTGCTCGCTCGGGCGCAGGGGCTCGACGCCGACGCGGCGCGGGAGGCGGTCGAGTCCGTCGCCGTCGCGTTCGACACGGAGCAGGGCGGCACCCGCGCGGCCGGTCGCGTCGCGTTCGCGACGGACCCCGAGTCGCCGGGGTACGCCGACCTCGTCGACGGGTTGGCGGACGTACTGGAGACGGGCTACGAGGCGGTCGAGGTGGCGCCCGAAGAGAGCGCGGTCGTCGCCCGCGAGACGGCGTTCGACCCGTCGCTGGCGGCCGAGCGAGGCGTGCCGGAAGGGCCGGCGTTCGGCCGACTGGCCGACGGGGAGCCCGTCGAGGTCGACGGCGAGACCGTGGAGCCGGGGGACGTGTCGCGGACGCGGACGGAGAGGTTCCCGGTCGACGCCGACGCGCTGGACTGACTGATTTATATACGTCGTCGAGCCGGCCGATCGCGGGTGTGGTACCCGTACTCTCGGTGGTCGGCGGCGAACGCCGGTGATTTCGGCGTCCGACCCGCGTCAGACATTCGGGTAAAAATAAATACGTCCGGTCGCAACGACACGATATAATGGACTCCATCGTAGAGGACGCCATCGACGAAGCCGAAGAGGCCCCCGCAGACGACGCCGGGGGAGCCGGCGAGAGCGCCGCCGGAGGGAGCGCCGGCGCGCCGCCACAGACGGGGACGATGACCGACGACGAGCTACAGGACGTCCTCCAGGACCTGCAGACGAACATCACCGTCGTCGGCTGCGGGGGCGCCGGCGGGAACACGGTGAACCGAATGCGAGAGGAGGGGATCCACGGCGCGAAGCTGGTCGCCGCCAACACCGACGTCCAGCACCTCGTCAACATCGACGCCGACACGAAGATCCTCATGGGCCAGCAGAAGACGCAGGGCCGCGGCGCGGGCTCGCTCCCGCAGGTGGGCGAGGAGGCCGCCATCGAGTCCCAAGAGGAGATCCAAGACGCCATCGACGGCTCCGACATGGTGTTCGTCACCGCGGGGCTGGGCGGGGGGACCGGGACCGGCTCCGCGCCGGTCGTCGCGAAGGCCGCCCGCGAGTCGGGGGCCCTGACCATCGCCATCGTCACGACCCCCTTCACGGCCGAGGGCGAGGTCCGCCGGACGAACGCCGAGGCCGGCCTCGAACGGCTCCGCGACGTGAGCGACACCGTCATCGTCGTTCCGAACGACCGCCTGCTCGACGCGGTCGGCAAGCTCCCCGTCCGGCAGGCGTTCAAGGTGTCCGACGAGGTGCTGATGCGCTCGGTGAAGGGGATCACGGAGCTCATCACGATGCCCGGGCTCGTCAACCTCGACTTCGCCGACGTCCGCACCGTGATGGAGAAGGGCGGCGTCGCGATGATCGGTCTCGGAGAGTCTGACTCCGACTCGAAGGCGCAGGACTCGGTGAAGTCGGCGCTCCGCTCGCCGCTCCTGGACGTCGACATCTCCGGCGCGAACTCCGCGCTGGTCAACGTCACGGGCGGTACCGACATGTCCATCGAGGAGGCCGAGGGGGTCGTCGAGGAGATATACGACCGGATCGACCCGGACGCGCGGATCATCTGGGGGACCTCCGTCGACGACGACCTCGAGGGCGAGATGCGGACGATGATCGTCGTGACCGGCGTCGAGTCGCCGCAGATCTACGGGAACAACGGCGAGCCGCCGGAGGGCGGCGCGCCCAGCGACGTCGAGGACATCGACTACGTCGAGTGACGGAGCTCCGGGGGCGGGCGCCGGGCCCGCGGACGGGGGGTCGCGTCGCGCCGCTCCGGCGCCGCATCAAAAGGTAAAAACCGTCTCGTCTCGAATCTGCTGACAACATGGACGTTCCGTACGATCTCAACAGTTACATTCGGGTGCTGAAGCTGGCGAGCACGCCGAGCACCGACGAGTTCCTCCAGGTGTCGAAGATCGCCGGCGCCGGGGTCCTGCTGATCGGGTTCATCGGCTTCCTGATCTTCGCGGTCATGAGCCTCATCCCGGGGGTCGGCGCGTAATGCCGATCTACTCGGTCAAGACGACGGCGAGCCAGGAGCGCACCGTCGCCGACATGCTCGCCGAGAAGGAGATGCCCGAGATCCAGGCCGTCATCGCCCCCGACCAGCTCACGAGCTACGTGATGGTCGAGGCGACGGACGGGACGGTGTTCGAGCGGATCCTCGGCGAGATTCCGCACGCCAACGGCGTCATTCAGGGCGGCGACGGTCCCGCCGAGAGCCCCTTCTCCGAGGTCGAACACTTCCTCTCTCCGACCCCGGACGTGGAGGGGATAGCCGAAGGGGACATCGTCGAGCTGATCGCCGGCCCGTTCAAAGGCGAGAAGGCGCGCGTCCAGCGGATCGACGAGGGCAAAGACCAGGTGACCGTCGAGCTGTACGAGGCGACCGTCCCGATTCCGGTGACGGTCCGCGGCGACCAGATCCGCGTGCTCGACAGCGAAGAGCGGTAGCTCCTCGTATCGTGCGAGCGGCGCGACGCGCGGCGGAGTCGCAGCCGCTCGGCCCGGCGCTCTGACGCCGGGCTCGAACGCAACGACAAGGGCTTTATTCGACGACGACGGAGCGTACGGATATGTTCGGCCACGGCGTGCCGGCGGTGTTGAGCGTGATCCCCGACACGTTCACGTTCGCGTGGGTCGTCGCGGTGCTCTTCGCCGCGGCGTGGCTGCTGGACAGCCGCGGGCTGTCCGCGGGCCGCACGCTCGCGGCCGCGACGTGGGCGCTGTTCGGCCTCTTCTGGCTATCGACGGTGCCGTACTTCGCGTTCGAACACCAGAGCTACGTGGAGTCGATCCTCGCCTTGGTCGGGTTCCCCGCCAGCGTGTACGCGGGCTACCTCCTGTACGACGGCCGCGCGTCGCTTTTCACCCTCACCCGGGCCATCGCGATCATGCTCCTCATCTATCTCCCGTTCGAGACGATTCCGGCGTTCACCGTCGCCGGGGTTACGGTCCCGGAGCCGCGCCGGGTCCTCATCGAGGTCGTCGCGACCCAGACCGGGATGCTCATCGACCTCCTCGGGTACGCCCCGGAGGCGGTGGCGAGCAGCGAGGGGTACGACGCGGCGTACGCGTGGACGCTCGCGGACGGCCACACCGTCATCATTCACATCGTGTTGGCGTGTACGGGACTGGGGAGCATGGCCATCTTCGGCGGTCTCGTCGCCGCCGTCGACGCGCCGCTCTCCCGGAAGCTCCGCGCGCTCGCGGTGTCGATCCCGCTCATCTACGTCCTGAACATCCTCCGGACGACGTTCATCTCGGTGGTGTCGGGCAACCAGTACATGCACTGGTACCCGGACCTCGTGTTGACGATGTTCGGCGCGAACGACCCGTATCGGGTCTCGTTCCTCGTCTCCGACCGGATCATGAGCCAGCTGCTGGCCGTCGTGGCGCTCATCGCGATCACCTTCCTCGCGGTGCGCGAGCTGCCCGAGCTGGCGGTCATCTTAGAGGACGTCCTCTACCTCCTCACCGGCGAGGAACACGACCTGACGGAGGCGCTCGACCTCCCGCGCGAGCCGACGAACCGGTAGCCCGGGGGCGACCGACGGCCCGCGGAGGCGGTCGTGTCCCGAGTCACTCCGGAAATACATAGCAATATATAGCAAGCTATAGACGTGGCCGACGGGTACGGACGAGCATGACTGCGAGGGCGCGATTCGGGTCGGCGGGCTCTCCGCCGGGGGCGCGGACGCGGCGAGGTGGTCGGCGGTGATGGGCGCGGTCGACCCGTTCGTGTATCTGGAGACGAACGTCGCCAAGCTGGTGTTGGCGACCGCGCTCGGCATGTTCCTCGGGCTGGAGCGGGAGTGGTCACAGAAGTCGGCGGGGATCCGGACCTTCGCGCTCGTCAGCCTCGCGGCGGCGGTGTTCTCGATACTCGGCGAGCCCGGACTCCTCGTCGTCGGCGGCGTGCTGGTGGTCGCCAGCGCGGTGCTTCTGGCCGTCCGGAGCTTCGTCGAGGAGGACGCCGGCGGGCTCTCGCTGACGACGTCGGCGTCGATGCTCGTCGCCTACGGGGTCGGGGTCCTCGTCGCGGAGGGGCTCTTCATCGAGTCGGTGACGGTGGCGGTGCTGTCGTCGCTGCTCTTGGTGTTGAAGCGGGAGCTCCACGAGTTCGCGTGGGGGCTCTCCCGCGAGGAGGTCCGCAGCGCGGTGGAGTTCACCATCCTCGCGTTCGTCGTCTTCCCGCTGTTGCCGGCCGAGACCGTCGACCCGTGGAACGCGGTCCAGCCGCGGCTCGTCTGGTCGCTCGTGGTCGCGGTCAGCGCCATCGGCTTCGTCAACTACGTGCTTGTGAAGCGCTATCAGGGGCGCGGCTACGCCGTCACGGGCTTTTTCGGCGGGCTGGTGAACTCGACGGCGGTGGTCGCGGAGATGGCGAAGCGCGCGAAGGGGCGGGCGGACCTCGGGGAGATAGCCGTGGGGTCGATCCTCCTCGCGAACGCGGCGATGGCGTTCCGGAACGCCGCGGTGGTGGCCGCCTTCGTCCCGGAGGCGGCGCTCGTCGTCGGGGCGCCGCTGGGCGCGATCACCGTCGCGGGGATCGGCGTCGCCGTGTGGCGCAGCGACTGGCGGACAAACGTGGAGGCGGAGCTGACCTCGCCGTTCAGCCTCGGCAACGCGCTCACCTTCGGCGCGCTCTTTATCGTCGTGCTGCTCGTCTCCGCGGCCGCGGAGCGGGCGTTCGGCGCGGGCGGGTTCGTCGCCACCTCCTTCCTCGCCGGGCTGGTGTCCTCGGGGACCTCCACGACCACGGCGGTCTCGCTGCTCGGGACCGGACAGATCGGGGTCGACACCGCGGTCGCGGGCGTGGTCGCCGGCACGGCCGCCAGCATCCTGATCAAGACCGCCTTCGCGGCCAGCATCGCGCGGGAACTGGTCCGGCCGGTGTTCATCTGGAACCTCCTGTTGATCGCCGTGGGGGTCGCGGCCGGGCTGCCGCTGCTGCTGTTGTGAGGGGGCGGACCGCCGTCGAGTCGGGGTTGCGCGCCGGGTCGGGCCTCAAGAGAGGTGTTCCGCGACGTCCGTCGACGACACCATCCCCACGTAGTCGTCGTCGACAACCGGGAGGTGTTTCACGTCGTACATCGTCATCATCGCGGCGACCTCCTGCATCATGAGGTCGGGCGTCACCGTCTCGACGGCCTCGGTCATCACGTCCCGGACCGTCGTCTCCGCGAGGTCGCGGTCGTCTGCGACCGCTCCGACGACGTCGCTCTGGGTCACGATACAGCCGCCGCCGGTCGTCACGACGAGCGCGCTGATGTCCTGATCGCGCATGCGACGGGCGACCTCCCGAAGGGGCGCGTCCGCTCCGACGGTCTCCAGCGGCGTCGACATGACGTCCGCGACGCGCGTTCTGTCTTCGAGGTCCATATCACGGCGTGTGTTACCACGTATGATTACTCTTCCGGAACGCGCAACCAGGCGGACGCGGCTCGGTTCCGGTCCGACCGGAACGGGGCCGGAGGCGAGGTTCGACCCGAACACGTCCCGGACGGCCGTCACTTCCCCTTCGAGAGGTGCGCCGTGAGGTCCGTCGTGGACACCATCCCGATCGGTCTGCCGTCGCCGTCGGTCACCGGGAGGTGCGTGTATCCGCGCGCGGTCGGCTCCGCCAGTTCCGCGACGGTGTCCTCGCGGCCCACGGTGACGACGTCGGTCGTCATGAACGCCTCGACCGAGGTCCGGTCTTTCGGGTCGTTGTCACGGACGAGCGCGACGAAGTCCGTGGCGGTGATCAGCCCGGCGAGGGTCCCGTCCGGTTCGACGACGAGGATCGAGCTGACCCCGGTCTCGCGCATCTCCCTCGCCGCGTCGGCGGCGGCGGCACCGCATTCGATGGTCGTGAGGTCGGTCGACATGAGCCGGTCGACGGGAACGTCGTTCATGTATTGTGGTAACGCTCACCAAGATAATCAAACGTCCGGTCGGTCCGGAACTCGGCGGGAGCCGACCGAGACGCGGCTCACTCCTCGACGAGCGACTCGGGAGCGCCCGCGAGTCCGACGAGGGCGTCCGCCTCGACGTGATGGAGGTCGCCGGGGATCACGAGCAGGTGGAGCGGGGCTCCGAACTCGCGGTCCGCGATCGCGCGCAGTCGGTCGGCGGCGACGACCGCGTTGGGGGAGCCGGCGCGCGCGACGACGACGGCGAGTTCGTCCGCCCACTCGTCCGCGAGGAGGCCGGCGGCGACGTCCGCGGTCATGTACTCCTCGTGGTCGGGGTCCGGGCCGGTCGGCCCGGTCCCCACCTTGATGTCGAGGTAGACGACGGTGTGGAGGCCGCGCTCCCGGTTCGCCTCGATCGTCTCGAGCACGCTCGCAGGCACGTCGTCCCCGCCGTGCGCGTACGGGAACGGGAGCGTCGTCGCCTTCCCGAACCGGTAGTTCTGGAGACCGGTGAGGCTCGACGCCGCCGACTGCGCGGTCACCCCGTGGATCACCCGCGTGTCGATCCCGCGCTCCTCGGCGCGGAGTCGGAGGTCGGTGTGGGTGGTCGAGATCAGGGTGTCGCCCGCGGTGAGGAACGCGGCGTCGCCGGACTCGGCCGCGTCGAGGACCGGCCCCGGATCCTGCTCCACGCCGGCGCGGTCGCGGACCTCGACGTCGACGTCGTGGTACGCCTCTAGGTCCGCGACGTCGGCGCCGACCAGCCGGCTGGTGTAGAACTCCGCGAAGACGCGGTCGGCCTGCCGGAGCGCCTCCCGACCCTCGACGGTGATAGAACGCTCGTCGTAGAGACCGAGCCCGATGAACGTGAGCATGCGAGCGCTCCGCGCGCGGCGCAGTAAAAGGACGCGGAACACGGGGGACGCAGACCACGGGTCGACGGCGTGTGACGGAGTGGCACCCTAATAGACCTTCATGATTGTTCCTTGTGATTCCATAGCAAGCCCTAAGAGGGAACCAATGTAACATCGACCCACGAGGCCCGTACGGGCTCACACACCACTATGACTGACGACGAACTCATCTGGCGGATATCGGGGGGATCCGGTGACGGGATCGCTTCGACCAGCCAGAACTTCGCGAAGGCCTTGATGCGATCGGGGCTCAACGTCTTCACGCATCGGCACTACCCGTCGCGGATCCGCGGCGGTCACACGTACACCGAGGTCCGCGCGGCGGCGGACTCGGTCGAATCCCGCGGTGACGGCTACAACTTCCTGCTGGCGCTGGGCGACTCGTTCGCGCGCAACCCGCAGGAGGGGGCCGTCTACGGGAACGAAGAGATCAAGCCGCTCTCGGAGAACTTGGACGAACTCCGCGAGGGCGGCGTCATCGTCTACGACGAGGGGCTCCTCGACACCTCGGAGATTCCGAACTTCGAGGAGCGCGTCGAGGAGAACGGCTGGCACGTCTACCCCCTCGACCTCCGTGGGCTCGCCCGCGATATGGGTCGCGAGGTCATGCGCAACACGGCCGGCGTCGGCGCGACCTGTGCGCTGACCGGCATGGAACTCGACCACGTCGAGGACCTGATGCGCGACGCGATGCCGGACAAGATCCTCGAACCGAACCTCGAGATCTTAGAGACCGCCTACGACCAGGTCCGCGAGGAGTACGACGTGGACGCGCCCGACGTGTCGGTACCGACGGGCGAACACGACGAGACCCAGCTGCTCATGTCCGGGTCGGACGCCATCGCCTACGGCGCCATCGACGAGGGGTGCCGCTTCATCGCCGGCTACCCGATGACGCCGTGGACCGAGGTGTTCACCATCATGAGCCAGAACCTGCCGAAGCTCGACGGGATCTCCGAGCAGGTCGAAGACGAGATCGCCGCGGCCGCGCTCGCCGTCGGCGCCTCGCACGCCGGCGTCAAGGCGATGTCCGGCTCCTCCGGCGGCGGGTTCGCGCTGATGTCCGAGCCGCTCGGGCTGGCGGAGATGACGGAGACGCCCGTCGTCCTCGTCGAGGCCATGCGCGCCGGTCCCTCGACCGGGATGCCGACGAAGCCGGAGCAGTCCGACCTCGAACACGTCCTCTACACCTCGCAGGGTGACTCCCAGCGCGTCGTGCTGGCGCCCGGCACCGTCGAGGAGGCGTACGAGCAGTCGCGGCTCGCCTTCCGGCTCGCCTACGAGTACCAGATCCCGACGATCCTGCTGTACGACCAGAAGCTCGGCGGCGAGCTGAAGAACGTCCCGAAGAGCCACTTCGACCGCGATCCGAACCCGACGCTCGGGAAGACGCTCTCGGAGGACGCGCTGTCCGAGCAGCCCCACAGCGAGGACGGGAAGTTCCACCGCTTCCAGCACGACGTCGACGACGGCGTCTCCCCGCGGTCGGTTCCCGGCCAGAAGGGCGGTCGCTTCCTCGCGACCGGCAACGAGCACGACCCGACCGGCCACATCAGCGAGTCCCCGGACAACCGTGTCGCGCAGATCGACCGGCGGGCCCAGAAGCTGGAGGCGATCCGTGACGACCTCGATGGGGAGGACACCGGCTCGTACGCCGGTCCCGACGACGCGCAGTACGGCATCCTCACGTTCGGCAGCCAGCAGGGCACCGTCGAGGAGGCGGTCGGTCGGCTCAACGACGCCGGCGTCTCGGTGAAGTCGTACGGCGTCTCCGACATGCTCCCGTTCCCGACCGAGCAGGTCGCGGAGTTCATCGAGAGCGTCGACGAGGTCCTCGTCGTCGAGATGACCGCCTCGGGACAGTTCCGCGGGCTCGTCCAGAAGAACCTCGGCCGCTACGGCGAGAAGCTGTCGAGCCTGCTGAAGTACAACGGGAACCCGTTCGAGCCGGCGGAGGTCGTCGACGGGTTCGAGTCCGCGATCGTCGAGGGCGACGGCGACGCGCCCGACCACCAGACTACCTTCGTCCCAGCCGCAGGTGACTAACCAATGAGCACGTTTTCAGCGATCGGAGAGGAGCGAGAGATCGACCGCGACGAGTACACCCCCGGCGTGGAGCCGCAGCCGACCTGGTGTCCGGGCTGCGGTGACTTCAGCGTCCTGAAGGCGCTCAAGCAGGCGCTCCCGGAGGTCGGGCGTACGCCCGAGGAGACCCTGCTGTGTACCGGGATCGGCTGTTCGGGCAAGCTGAACAGCTACCTCGACACGTACGGGTTCCACACGATCCACGGGCGCTCGCTGCCCGTGGCCCGCGCCGCGAAGCTCGCGAACCACGACCTCGAGGTCATTGCCGCCGGCGGCGACGGCGACGGCTACGGGATCGGCGGGAACCACTTCATCCACACGGCCCGGGAGAACCACGACATGACGTACATCGTGTTCAACAACGAGATCTTCGGGCTGACGAAGGGGCAGACCTCCCCGACGAGCCCGAAGGGCCACAAGTCGAAGACGCAGCCCTCGGGCAGCGCTAAGGAGCCGCTCAAGCCGCTCTCGATGTCGCTCAACGCCGGCGCCTCCTACGTCGCCCGCACGGCCGCGGTGAATCCGAACCAAGCGAAAGAGATCATCGCCGAGGCGATCGAACACGACGGGTTCGCGCACGTCGACTTCCTCACCCAGTGCCCGACCTGGAACAAGGACGCGCGCCAGTACGTTCCGTACATCGACGTACAGGAGTCGGAAGACTACGACTTCGACACGACGGATAAGGTCGAGGCCGCGGAGATGATGCGCGAGACGGAGGAGGCGCTCCACGAAGGGAAAGTCCTCACCGGTCGTTACTACGTCGACGACGACCGCCCGTCCTACGGCGCGGAGAAACAGGCGATCGGCGAGATGCCCGACGAACCGCTGGCCGAGCGCTACTGGGACGACGACTACGAGTGGGAGCGCTCCCACGACATGTTCCTCGACAAACACGCCTGAGCGGGGCCGAGAGTCGTTCACGGCGCGGGGAGTTCGTTTTTTGATTCGGAAGGTATTTTTTCATTGGTGACAAACCCAGTCGTATGAGTACCGTATCGACGGAGGAACGGATCCTCTCTGTGTTAGAAGAGGACGCACAAGCGTCCTGCGGAGAGATCGCGGAGCGAGCGGACGTCTCGAAACCCACGGTGCGGAAGTACATCGACCGGCTCGAAGATCGGGGCGTGATCGTCGGCTACTCCGCGGAGGTCGACCCGAAGAAGCTCTCCTCGCAGTCGATCGCCATGGTGGGGATGGACGTCGACTCCGGCCAGTACGTGGAGGCCACCCGAGAGCTGAAGTCGCTCGACGAGGTTCAGGCGCTGTACACCTCCTCGGGCGACCACATGCTGATGGCGGAGGTGCGCGCCGGCGACGGCGACGAACTGGGCGACGTCATCTCCGAGAAGCTGCTTGGCGTCGAGGGCGTCACGGCGGCGCACCCCTCGTTCCTCCAGGAACGGCTGAAGTAGACCGGTCGGCGGCTCTGTTCTGTTCCTCGTCGCGCTCGCCTCAGCCGAGCACGCGCGGGTCCGCGACGACGACCGACTCGTCGCCCGCCGGGCTTCGGCGGGTCCCGCGCGGCGCGAACCCGTGCGCGCTGAAGAACTCCTCCGCGCTGGGGCGGTCCGGCGGGACCGTCGCGCGGAGCACCTCGATCCCGCAGTCGGCCAGCGCGCCGCCGACGCGAGCGAGGAGTTCGTCGGCCACGCCTTCGCCGGTGCGGTTCGGGTGGACCCACAGCGCCAACAGCTCGGCCTCCGTCCCGTCGGGATCCGGATGCGCGATCGCCAGCCCGACGGGCCCCTCTTGATCGTGTTCCATCAGGAACGACCACTCCGCCTCGGCGGCGGCCTCGCGGACGCCGGCGGCGGACACGTCGAGCAAGGGCGCGCCGATGTCGTCGAACACCGTCTCCTCGCGGGCTCGCGACACCGCGGTCCGCAAGGCCTCCGCGTCGTCGGGGCGAGCCGCCCGGACATACATAATTGACCGTGAGTAAAGAACGCACGTATAGGTTTCGGCATGACAATGGTACTCACAGAATTCGCGGGCGGCGCGGTGGTGGCCGCGGCTGTGGCCGCGCCGGCGGAGTCCCTTACGCGACCGGCTCGACGCCTATCGTGACCGCGACGCCTTCGACCTCCCACTCCTCGACGAGGCCGGCGTCGGCGTCCGCGGCGTCGCTCGGGTCGTCGAGCCACGCGTCGGCGCGTACCTCCCCGGCGATCAGGTCGGCGTGGTCGTCGACGAACGCCGCGATGCGCTCGTCGTCGACCGCGACGCCGACGCGGACCCGCGCCTCGACATCCAAGTCGAGCTCCTTTCGCATCTCCTGGATCCGGCGGATCACGTCGCGGGCGTACCCCTCGGACTCGATGTCCGGGGTCAGGGAGGTGTCGACGTAGACCGTGCCGCCCTCGAAGTCGACGCCGGTGACGTTCTCCGGCGGCTCCGCGACGTACTCGACCATCTCGTCGTCGAGGTCGACCGGCTCGCCGTCGACGGTCACCTCGCCGCCCTCGACCGCGGCGCGGGCGGCGCCCTGAACCGCCTCCATCACCTGCTGGGCGTCGCCGCCGAACGCCGGGCCGATGGCGGCCATCTGCGGCTCCGCGGTCTCGACCAGCTCGTCGAAGGCGTCGGTGACGACCACCTCTCGGGCGTTGACGCGGTCGGCTATCAGCGCTTCGAGCCGGTCGACCGCGCCCGCGACCGCCTCGTCGTCGGTCTCGACGACGACCCGCGGCACGGGCCACCGGAGCTTGCGGCCGGCCTGCTGACGCGCGTTCGCGGCCGCCTCCTCCACGTCGCGGAAGGCAGCCACGTCGCGTTCGAGGTCCGGGTCGCGCAGGTCGGCGTCCGGCTCGGGGTACGACAGCGCGTGGACCGTCGCCGCCTCGCCGTCGAGCCGCTGGTACATCCGCTCGGTGAGGTACGGGGCGATCGGCGCGAGCAGCCGGATCACCTCGTCGAGGACGGTCGCGAGCGTGGCGTAGGCGCCGCGCTTCGAGGCGGAGTCGGCCTCCTCCCACATCCGGTCGCGGACCGCCTTCACGTAGAACCGCGAGACGTCCTGGGTGACGAACTCGATGACGGCGTTGACCGCGTCGCTGACCCGGTAGTCGTCCCAGGCGTCCGCGACCTCGGTCTCGACGGACTGGAGCCGCGAGAGCACCCACTCGTCGACGAGTTCGAGGTCGCCGTCGGAGAGGTCGGCGGCGGCGGGGTCGTAGCCGTCGAGGTCCATGTACTCCAGCGGGAACCGGAACACGTTCCAGAGGATGTTGAGCTTGCCCTGGATCTCGCCCAGCCCGTCCCACTCGAACGCGAGGTCGACCCCCTGCTGGTCGTGGGAGAGGAGGTAGGTGCGGAGCGGGTCGCGGCCGGCGCGGTCGATCGCCTCCTCGGGCGTGACGATGTTGCCGACCGACTTCGACATCTTCCGGCCGTCCTCGTCGTTGGCGAAGCCGTGCATCAACACCTCCTCGTAGGGGATCTGGTCCACCGCGGCGGTCCCCATGCCGAGCTGCGACCAGAACCAGCCGCGCGTCTGGTCGTGCGCCTCGATGATGAGGTCCGCGGGCCACAGCTCCTCGTGTGCGGCCTCGTCGCTCGGGTAGCCGAGCGTCGCCCACGACGCCACCGAGGAGTCGATCCACACGTCGAACACGTCGTCGATCCGCCGGTAGGTCGTCCCCCCCTCGACGATCGTGAGGTCGTCGACGGAGGGCCGGTGAAGGTCGATCGACTCGGGGTCGACGTCCTCCTCGACGCGGTCGGCCAACTCCTCGCGGGTGCCGATCACGATCATGTCGTCGTCGAGGGCGCCTGATTCGGCGTCCTCGGGGACCCAGATCGGGATCGGGATCCCCCAGTAGCGCTGGCGGGAGACGTTCCAGTCGGGGGCGTCCTCGATGAAGTCGCGGAAGCGGTTGTCCCGCGCCCACTCCGGGTGCCACTCCGAGTCTTCCATGTTGTCGAGGAGGTCGTCTTTCACGTCCGTGATCGAGATGAACCACTGGTCTGTGACCAGCTGGATGATCCCGGTGTCACAGCGCCAGCAGTGGCCGTAGCTGTGGTCGACGGTGCCGTGCGCGAGCATGTGGCCGTCGGCCACGAGGTCGTCGATGATGTCGTCGTTGGCGTCGCGCACGAACTGGCCGGCGTACTCGCCGGCGGCCTCGGTGAACTCGCCGTTCGGCTCGACGGGACAGTAGACGTCAAGTCCGAGTTCCGTGCCGCGGTGGAAGTCCTCCTCCCCGTGGCCGGGGGCGGAGTGGACGAGCCCGGTGCGGTCCGCCTCGACGTAGTCGGCGCCGTACACCTGCCCGGCGCCCCCGAAGTCCGCGTACTCCGCGAGGCGGTCCGCGAGCGGGTGGTCGTACGCCCAGCCGACGAGCTCCTCGCCCGTCAGCTCCGCCTCGACCTCGTAGTCCTCGTAGCGGCCCTCCCCGAGCACGTCCTCGACGCACTCCGCGGCGACGTACAGCAGCTCCTCCTCGCCGTCCCGCTCCGCCCGGACCGCGTTGTAGGTCAGGTTCTCGTCGACGGCGACGAAGGTGTTCGCCGGGACGGTCCACGGCGTCGTCGTCCAGATGACGAGGCTCCCCTCCCGGTCCGCGAGCGGGAACTTCACGTAGATGGAGGGGTCCTCGACGTCCTCGTACTCGACCTCGTTGTTCGCGAGGCCGGTCTCGCAGCGCGGGCACTGCGAGATGGACCGTTTCCCCTGCTCGACGAGCCCGTTGTCGGCCACCTCGGAGAACGCCCACCAGGCGGCCTCCATGTACTCGGGGTCGATCGTCTCGTAGGGGTCCTCGAAGTCCATCCAGACGCCGATGGACTTGAAGTCCTCGTCCATCGCCGCGCGGTTCTCGACGGCGAACTGCTTGCACTTCTCGATGAACGACTCCATCCCGTACTCCTCGATGTCCCGCTTGTTCTCGAAGCCGAGCTCCTCCTCGACTTTCACCTCGATCGGGAGGCCGTGCATGTCGTAGCCGGGGCGGTCGGTGACGCGGTGGCCGGTCATCCGCTTGTACCGGATGACCGCGTCCTTCAGCGTCTTGTTCCAGGCCGTCCCGAGGTGCATCTGTCCGGAGGTGTACGGCGGGCCGTCCACGAAGAAGAACGGCGGGTCGTCGGCGTGCGCCTCCTTCGCCGCCTCGTAGGCGTCGTGGTCGTCCCAGTACTCGTCGACCGCCGACTCGACGTCCGCGGGCGCGTACTGGTCGTCGATCTGCTCCATACGCGTTGGTCTGCGCGCGCGTATTTGAATACGGCGGAGTCGTGGGAACGGTTCTGTCGCGGCGGACCGGCTCTGCGTCAGAACACCGGGTAATCGGCGCATACCAATACCCACGGCCGCCGTGGCGCCTCGCATGAAAGTCGCACGTTCGACGCTCGTCGGCGCGGCGGTACTGGTCGTCGCGGTCGCCGCGACCGGCGGCGCGGTCGCCGCGGACCCGGTGACGCTCACCGTCTCGGTGACGGATCAGGACGGCAACACCGTCGGGGGCGTGACCGTCGAGGCGACGTGGGAGACCGAGTCGGGCGAGACGGAGACCGCGTCGGGGACGACGGCGAGCAACGGGAACGTGCTCCTCGACGTCCCCGAGGGGGCGAGCGTCGAGTTGGACGTCGACGACGACGACTACGTCCGGAACCGACCGCTTCGGGTCGCCAACGCGAGCGCGACGGCCGTCGCGCTCGGCGTCGCCCGGAGCGGGACCGCGACGGTGACCGTCCTCGACGGGGAGAACCGGTCGCAGGCGAACGCGACCGTCCGGGTCCGCGAGGACGGGCGGACGGTCGACCGCGGCGAGACCGGCGCCGACGGCGCCTACGAGACGGCGCGGCTCGAACGCGGCGCGTACGAGGTCGCGGTCGTGAAGCCGGGGTACTTCGAGGCGGAGGGGGAGGTCGAGGTGACGGGTGAGGCCGCGGCGACGACGGTCGCGATCGAACGGGGAACCACGACGCTCGACGTGCGCGCCTACGACGACCACTTCGACCCGCCCGTCGCCATCGAGACGGGATCGGTTCAGGTGTCCTCGTCGGTGTACGACGGGCAGGTGAGCGTGACCGATGGGACGGCCTCGCTCAACGTCCCCGTGAACGCTGCCTACAGCATCGAGGTGATCAAGGAGGGGTACGAGGCCGACGCCGAGCGCGTCAGGGTTCGGGAGTCGCCCGCGAGCGCGAACGCCACGGCCCGGCGGACCGCGGCGCTGACCGTCGCGCCGGCGAACGAGCGCGTCCTCGTCGGGGAGACCACCCGCGTGACGGTGCGGAACGCCTACGACGAGCCGGTCGCGGGCGCGACGGTCGAGGTCGACGGCGAGGCAGTCGGGGAGACCGACGACCGCGGGGAGGTCGACGTGCCGGTGTCCGCGGCCGGGAACCTGACGGTCGTCGCCCGGGACGGCTCCGTGGCGTCCGAGCCGGTGACGATCGAGGGCGTCGACAGCGCGGCGGAGGCGGACGGGAACGACTCGGACGGGGCCGGAAGCGGCAGCGGAGACGGCGGCTCCGGGACCACCGACGACGACAGCCCCGGCCTCGGCGTCGTCCCGGCCGTGCTCGCCCTCCTCGCGGTCGGCCTCGCGAGCCGCGTTCACGGTCGATGAGGTGACCGACCGAGGTGACTGGAGGGGTCGCCGGGAACGTCGCCGCTCACCGCGGGTCGAGCGCGCCGTCGGAGAAGTGGTCCGCGAGCCGCTCGGCGGCCTCGGTCGCGCGCGGCGTCACGAGGGCGAACCGGATCCACTCGTCGCGGGCGGTGCCGAACGCCTCGCCCGGCATGCCGGCGACGCCCGCCTCGTCGACCAGCCGCTTGACGTTCGCCATCGTGCCGGGGAACCCCTCGAAGCGCGCGAGGACGTAGAACGCCCCCTCGGGGCGTGTGTACTCCGCGCCGGCCGCGTCGAGCGCGTCGGTGAACGCGTCGACGCGGTCCGCGAGCAGGTCCCGCGACTCGGCGTAGTACTCGGGCGGCGTCTCCGCCAGCGCGTGGTAGACCGCGTACTGGGAGGGGCGCGCCCCGGCGACGTTCACCAGCATGTGTCGAGTCTTCGCCTCGTCGACGTGCGCCTCGGAGAATATCCCGTACCCGACGCGGAAACCCGTGATCGCCATCGACTTCGAGAAGCCGCTCGTGACGATGACGCGGTCCGAGTCGAGCGCCAGCGCCGACTCGAAGGAGCCGGTCAGGTCGAACCGGTCGTACACCTCGTCGACGACGACCACGGCGTCGACCGCCTCCGCGACCGCGACGACCTCCCGGATCGCGTCGAGGTCGTAGACGGCGCCGGTCGGGTTGTTCGGCGTGTTTAAGACTATCAGAGCGGTGTCCTCGCTCGCCGCCTCGCGCATCGCGTCGAGGTCGAGGCCCCCGTCGCGGGCGGTCGGGACGAGCGTCGGCTCCCCGCCGAGCAGGTGCGTCTTCCCGGGGTAGTACGGGTACACCGGGTCGGTGAGCAGCGCCTCGTCGCCGGCGCCGCGGTCGAGCGCCCGGGCCATCGCGAGGTAGTTCGCCTCGCCGGTGCCGTTGGTGACGACCACGCGCTCGGGGGCGACGCCCTCGCGGGCCGCGATCGCCTCCCGCAGCTCGCGGAGCCCCTCGCTCGGCGGGTACTGGAAGTCGGCCGGCGGCAGGTCGGCGTACTCGCGGAGCGCCTCGCGGAGCGCGGCGGGCGGCTCCCAGTCCGGGTTGCCGCTCACCATGTCGATGACATCGCCGTCGGCGGCCGCGGCGTACCGCATGACGTGGAAGAACTTCGGCTCCTCGTACTCCATACGGTCCGGGTCGGCCGCGGTCGCCGTGGCTCTTTCGACCGCCCCGGCGCGGCGGGGCGGCGGGGCGGCGGAGCGCGGTAAGCCCGCCTTACGGGCGTCGCCGCGATCCGGTGGTTTGACCTACCGACGCGCGAAGCGGGGGGCATGAACAAACGCGGCCACGTCCTCAACGGCCTGCTGCTCGCCTTGGGACTCGGCTTCATCGTCGAACCCGGTCTCGACGCGGCGACCGCCACCACCGTCGCGGAGATCACCGTCCCGGTCGTGCTGGGAGCGCTGTTCCCCGACGTCGACACCGCCTTCGGGCGCCACCGCAAGACGCTTCACAGCCTCCCCGTGCTGGCGGTGTTCCTCGCGTACCCGATCTTCTTCGGGAACCTCCAGTACGTGTGGATCGGCGTGTTGACGCACTACGTCCTCGACGTGGTCGGCAGCCGGCGCGGCATCGCGCTGTTCCACCCGCTCTCGGACCGGGAGTTCGGGATGCCGACGGGCGTGACGACGAGCAGCAAGTACGCCGACCTCGTCACGGTGATCGTCACGGCGGTCGAACTGGCGGCGTTCTGGGCGATCCACACCTACGTCGTTAATCTTGACTTGGACCTGTCCGCGGCTTCGGAGGCCGCTGCCGGATTCGGGTTATAAGTGAGTCGGCGTCGGGGCGGGCCTGTCGGGGTTAGAAACTGCGATAATGTCGTCAACGTCCCGGCCGTTCACTTATAAACAGTTGACGACGAATTTTCGTCTAACACGTCCGAAATCACAGGCGCTCGCTTATAAATCGTTGATTGCGGATCGACGGCGAACACCGCCAAAGCCCCAGCCGGGAAGCGGGCGCACGCTCGCTGCGGTCCTCGGTCGCTCGTTTCACTCGCTCCCTGTGGTCCTTACGTCGCCTGCGCCCGCTTCCCGGCTGCCCCTTTGAGTCCCGCCCCGCACAGCACCGCAACCGCCGGAAGACGTTCCTGCTCGCGTCGCTGCGCGGGCTGCGGCTTCCGTTCTCCCGCTCGCTCCCTCCGGTCGCTCGCGGGACCGCACCTCACGCCTCCCCAGCCTCGTCGATGGTCCTCCGCTTCGCTCCGGACCATCGACTCCCTCGCGCGTGCGACATCGCGCCCTTCGGGCGCTCGTCGGCACGCGCCACCGCAGTTTCTCTACTCGTAGACGCTCACGTCGTCGAACCGGCCCTCGTATGCGACGTTCGACGGGAGGGTCGGCTCGTTGCCGGAGAGGAACATCCGGTCGAGCTTCACCCACGTGTTCTCGTATGCGAGGTGTGCGAACTCCACGAGGCCGCGCAGCCGGTGGCCGGCCCCGCTGCGGTGGATCACCGTCCGGGGGTGGCGCTCGCGGAAGGCGTCCGCGACCGCCTCCGCGTCGTCGAGCTCGCCCTCGAAGGCGGTCCACGCCTCGCCCACCGTCCCGGGGAGGTGCGCGTACGACGAGCCGAAGCCGGCGCAGCCGGTGGTCTCGGCCGTCCGACGCGCCCGGGCGTTCTGGTGGGGGAGCAGCTTCGTGTTGTACGTCTCGACGGCGTCGATCCGGTCGGCGTGGGCGTCGACCTCGGGGCCGGTGAGCGAGATGGTGGCGAAGCCGGGGTGGGGGACGAGCACGGCGGCGTCCTGCCGCTCGAACTCGGCCATGGCGCCCTCGAAGGTGATGTAGTCGGGGACCGGATCGGAGAGACCGACGACGAGGAGGTGGCGCCGGTTGCCCCAGTCGCCGGTGAACACCTCGCGGGCGGGGACGACCGTCAGGTCGTCGTCGGAGTAGCGGGCGGCGCGCTCGCGGATCGTCGGGAGGCGCGTGAAGTGCGGCGCGTACACGAGCGCGTCGATCCCGCGGGCCTTCGCGCGGGTGACGACCTCGTCGTCGAGCACCTTGACGTGGGCGTCGACGCGCGTTTGCGATCGGGTCACGGTCGGACGGTGGTCGCGCCCGCGCAAAGGCGTATCGTTCGACGACGAGGGTGCCGCGACCGCGGGCCGGTGGGCCGGTGGGCGGGCGTCGCCGGGCGAGGGGTCGCCGGCGTGGGAAACCGTTAATCCCCCTCGGACGAGAGTCCGGGTATGGCCCCTCGCTGGACGTGCGGCATTGGCGACTGCGACGCCGCCTTCGACGACGTTGAGGCGGCGATCGTCCACCAGACGAACGACCACCAGCGCCACGAGTGCAAGGTGTGCGGCACCATCGTCCCCGACGGCTACTTCGCGATCCGCCACGCGTTCGACGAGCACACCCGCGCCGAGTTCGTCCGCGCGTACGACGCCGACTCGGCGGCCGTCCGCCGCCGCGAGGAGATCAAAGGCGAGGTCGAGTCCGCGGCGGACCTCCAGCGCGTCGTCGAGGAGCTGGACCGCGGCGTCTGACCGGAGCGTCCCCGACCCGAGTTACAGCACGCGCTTTCCGAGCGCGCTCGCCGCCAGTTCCGTCGCCAGCTCGGCCGTCTCGTTGTGCTGGTCGAGCGTCGGATTCACCTCGACCAGCTCCATCGACCGGAGCGCGTCCGTCCGGTCGACTATCTCCATCGCGCTGTGCGCCTCCCGGTAGGTGGCCCCGCCGCGGACCGGCGTGCCGACCCCGGGCGCCGCGTTCGGATCGAGGAAGTCCAGGTCGAGGCTGACGTGGATCCCGTCGACGCCGGCCGAGGCGACGGAGAGCGCCTCCTCCGTGACCTCCGTGATCCCCCGCTCGTCGATGTCCGACATCGTGTACGCCGCGAAGCCGCGATCGTTGATTAGCTCCGCCTCCGCGCCGTCGACCGAGCGGAGGCCGACGAGGGCGACGTTCTCCGGCGAGAGCCCCGGCGCGTTCGCCCACTCGGCGTCCGCGAACTCCCCGATCCCGAGCGCGGCCGCGAGCGGCATCCCGTGGACGTTGCCCGAGGGCGTCGTGGCGGGCGTGTTGAGGTCGGCGTGCGCGTCGAACCACACCGCCCCGATGTCCGCGTCGCGCGCGGACCCGACGAGGCTCCCGATGGCGATGGAGTGGTCGCCGCCGAGCGCGAGCGGCACCGCGCCGTCCGCGAGCGTCCCGGCGACCTCGTCGCCGAGGCGTCGGCAGACGTCGGCCGTCTCGCGGAGGAACTTGGCCTTCCCCTCGCTGGGGGCGTCCGCGTCCGGGTCGCGCTCCTCGGCCCGCGGGACGGGGAGATCGCCCGCGTCGGCCGTCTCGACGCCCGCGTCCGCGAGCTGGTCCGCGAGCCCGCCGTACCGGATCGCTGACGGCCCCATGTCGACCCCGCGTCGGTTCGCCCCGTAGTCGGTCGGCGCGCCGATGATCCTGACCGTGGTCATACCGGCTACGCGGCGCGCCACCGCTTGAATGATGGGGATCGGTGCGCGGGGGGACCCCGGGCGGACGCGACGCGCGGCCCGGCGGTTTCGACTCGGGCGTCCCGGTTCGGTTTCGGCTCGGCGGTCTCGGCCCGGCGGTCTCGGCTCGGCGGTCTCGGCCCGGCGGTCTCGGCTCGGCGGTCCCGGCTCGGCGGATCGGACACCGTTTTGCGCCCGGCCCGTCACGGGACGACTATGAGCAGTTCCGACCCCTACTCGGTCGACCCCGCCGACATCGAGCCGATCGGCGCGACCATCGCAGTCGCGTTCACCGGCGCGGCGATCGGGCTCGTCGGCGCCGCGGTGTCGTTCGTCGCCGTCGACTTCGGCGTCGCGCTGATCGGCGTCGGCGTCGTCGTCGCGCTCTCCAGTCCGCTCGCCTACGTCCGGATGAAACGGTTGCGCGGCGAGTAGGCCGGCGCGGCCGGAACGGCCGGAGCCGACCGCACCCGGCCGTCGAGCGGATTTCGCACGATCGTTTATAACTGGGTTCCATCGCATTTAAGCGGGGGCGCTCTGTATTTACCTCCATGTCATCGATCGAGCTCACATCGAGCCAGAAAAGCATCCTCTCGGCCCTGATCAACCTGTACGGGGAACAGGAGGACGCCGTGAAAGGCGAGGCGATCGCGGAGGAGGTCGACCGTAACCCCGGGACGATCCGCAACCAGATGCAGAGCCTCAAGGCCCTCCAACTGGTGGAGGGCGTACCGGGTCCGAAGGGCGGCTACAAGCCCACCTCGAACGCCTACGAGGCGCTCGACATCCAGCGCATGGACGAGCCGGCCGACGTCCCGATCTACCACGAGAGCGAGGAGGTAGAGGGGGTCAACGTCGACGGGATCGACCTCTCCAGCGTCCACCACCCCGAGCTGTGTCGCGCCGAGATCCACGTCCAGGGGTCGGTCCGCGACTTCCACGAGGGCGACAGCGTCACCGTCGGCCCGACGCCGCTCTCGAAGCTCGTCATCGACGGCACCGTCGACGGCAAAGACGACACCGCGAACGTTCTCATCCTGCGGATCGACGACATGCGGGCGCCCGACGAGCCGGCAGAACACTGACTGCGGAACGGATTTCTTCGGCCGCCTGTCTGCCGCGGTTCTGCCCGTTTCTCGTCGAAAATAGTCGGTTATCCGAACCGGGAGAAGCGTCGCTACCGCGAGTCGCCCGCGCTCACATGTCGCCGAACGCGCTGACGCCGCGGCTCGCGGAGGAGACCTTGGCGATCCAGCGCGTGGCGATGGCCTTCTTCAGCAGCTTGGCGGGCTTGCCGCCGAACGTCTTGATCGGCATCCCCACCACGTCGTGTGCGACCGCCTCCTCGCCCACGGAGATGACGGTACCCTTGTCATCGTGGGTCCACGAGCGGAGCGGCGCGCCGCGGGCCGCGCGGGCGAGGTTCGCGCCCGCGACCTCGGCGGCCTGCCAGGCGGCCTGCGCGGTCGGCGGCGCCACGTCGTCGTCGCCCTGCTCGACGAGGGCGGTGTCCCCGATGGCGAACACGCGGTCGTCGCTGGTGGCGAAGTCGGAGCCGGCGTGGACGCGGTTCGAGCGCTCGTCCTTCTCGATCTCGACGTTTTCGATCTCCGGCTGGCCCGTGATGCCGCCGGTCCAGATCAGCACGTCGTAGGCGAGCTCCTCCGGCTCTTCGTCCTCGCCGCCGCCGAGGTAGACGGCGTCCTCGTCGGCCTTCGAGATGAAGTCGCCGGTGAGGATCTCCACGTCGGCGTCCTCCAGCCGCTGGCGGAGCGCCCCCTGGATCTGCGGGTCGTTGCCAGGGAAGACCTCGTCGAGCCCCTCGACCAGTTTGATCTCTATCGGCGCGCGGTGCTTGTCGCGGTACTCCGCTATCTCGCCGGCGGTCTGGATGCCGGAGAGCCCGGCGCCGCCGACGATGACCTCGACGGGGTCGGAGCGGGTCGCCTCCGCGGCCGCCTCGCGGACCTCCTCGTGGATCGCCTTCGCGTCGTCGAGTCCCTTCAGCTGGTGGGCGTTCTCTTTCAGCCCCTCGATGCCGAAGAAGGCCGTCGTGGAGCCGACGCCGAGGAGGAGGTAGTCGTAGTCCACGGTCGTCCCGTCGTCGGTCTCGACGACCCGGGCGTCGGTGTCGACGTCGACGACCCGACCCTGAACGAAGTCGGACTCGGGCGACTTGATCTCGTCGACGGGGATCGTGATCTTGTCCTCGACCGCGGGGTTGCGGATCGCGCGGTGGACCTCGTGCAAGACGAGGTGGTAGTCGTGTTCGGAGATCCACGTGAGCTCCGCCTCGCCCTCGCCTACCTCGTCTTCGAACGCCTTCACCGCCCCGGCGCCGGCGTAGCCGGAGCCGACGACGACGACCTGTGTACTCATGCGTGTCGCTCCGCGGCCCGCGGGTAAAGTCGCTTTGGAACGCTCGCAGGCAAATATCGCCGTCGCGGCGGGGTAACGCGGGGCGACTACAGCGAGAGGCCCGCGTGCCAGCGGTCGGCGCCCGCCTCTCGTTTGACCTCGTCCATGCGCGCGAGCAGCTTCACCGCGAGGCTCGCGGTCTCGGCCGCCCGCGACTCGCCCTCCGTCCGGAACTCACCGGTCACGCGGTTGGCGTAGACGGAGCAGACCGCCCCCGCCCGGAGCCCGTACACGCTCGCGATCGTGAGGATGGCCGACGCCTCCATCTCGATGTTCTTCACGTTGGCGTCCCGAAGCTCCGCGACGAGCTCGTCTGACCCGGCGGCCTCGAACCCCTCAAACCCGGGGCGGCCCTGCCCGGCGTAGAAGGAGTCGGCGCTCATCGTGACGCCGGTGTGGTAGTCGTGGCCGAGCCGCTCGGCGGCGGCGACCAGCGCGGACACCACCTCGCCGTCCGCGGTCGCGGGGTAGTCCCCGCGGACGTACTCGTCGCTCGTCCCCTCCTGGCGGACGCCCCCGGTCGTGATCACCAGGTCGCCCACGTCCATCTCCGGCTGGATCGCGCCGCAGGAGCCGACCCGGATGAACGTGTCCACGCCGACACGCGCGAGTTCCTCGACGGCGATTGCGGCGGAGGGGGAGCCGATCCCGGTGGAGGTGACGGATATCGGGGCGCCGTCGTACGTGCCGGTCGCGGTGCGGTACTCGCGGTGGCGCGCGACCTCCTCGTGGCCGTCCCACAGCGCCGTGATCTTGTCGACGCGCTCGGGGTTACCCGGGAGGAGGACCGCGTCAGCGACGTCCTCGGGCGCGGCCTCGACGTGGTAGCCGGCCTCGTCGTTGGGGTCCTCGCTCTCGGCGTCGGCGTCGGGGGCCTTGGTGTCGTCGGTCATGTCCCCGCGGTTGGGGGAGCCGTCCCAAACCAGTTCCGGCTCGCGGCGGCTCTCGTAGCCACGGCTGAAATACGTGGCCGCGGCCGCGTCAGTCCGGTCCCGAGTCGCCGTCTCCGGCGGCCCCTCTCGCGGTCGCTTCCGCGTCGTCGAGCGTCCCCTCGGAGATGGTGTTCGGGAGCAGTTCGCCCAGCGTGTACTCCGTGACCGCGTCCCCGCCCTCGTCGCAGGCGACGACGAGGTCGTCGGCCGCGAACTCCGCGAGCGACTGTCGGCACATCCCGCAGGGGGTGACGCCGTCGCGGACGCCGGAGGAGACCGCGATCCGGTCGAACTCGCGGTGGCCGTTCTTCACCGCTTCCGCGAGCGCGACCTCCTCGGCGTGGAGGCTGTTGGAGTAGTTCGCGTTCTCGATGTTACAGCCGGTGTAGACGGTGCCGTCGGCGGTCCGGAGCGCGGCGCCGACGCGGTACTCGGAGTACGGGACGTGGGCCGCTTCGAGGGCGTCGCGCGCCGCGGCGATCAGCTCGTCCATACGGGCGGGAGAGGCGGCGGGCCGATAACTGTACTGTGTCGCGGTCGGGCGGGAGAAGGGGGCGGTCCCGGGACGGTCGGCGGGTCAGGACCCGTCCGTCCACGCCGAGAAGCCGCCGTCGATGAGCGTGTCGGCCTGCTGGCGGATGTACTCGCGCTGGGTGTCGACCACGGCCGTCTCGAAGTCGTCGCCGTCGAGGCGGGCGCGGACGCGGTCGCGCTTCCAGCCCGCCGGGGTCGTGCGGTTCGCGACGCGCCAGCGGAGCGGCGCGATCCACTCGGCGGCCTCGTCGTCGGCGCAGCCGGCGGTACGGAGTCCCGCCTCCGCGTGGTCGAGGAGGTCGGCGTACAGCGCGTCGGTGTCGGTCGTGCGCTCCCCGTCGGGACCGATCCACTCCATGTCGGCGTCCAGCCCGTCCGCGACCGCGGCGTAGAAGTTGTCGCGGGCGGTCTCCCAGTCTAACCCGATGACGGGGTGTTCGCGCTGCGCGAGCGCCTGCATCAGCCCGGCGAACGCGCCCTGGAACGCGATGGAGTCGCGGACGGTGGGCTGGCCCGGAATCGGCCGGAACTCGATCCGGGCGTTGGCGGCCGAGCGGCTCGACCCCTCGAAGACGGGGCGGACCCAGCGCCAGTAGCTGCCGTGTTTCGTCCGGAACGTCGCGAACGCGTCGTCGAAGCGGTCGCTGCCGCCCGGGTCGGGCATCGGGATCAGCGTCTCGTCGGCCGCGATGCGGTCGACCGCCGTCTCGACGTCGTGGAAGTCGCGCGGGAACCGGACCTTGTCCGCGTCGGTGCGGGCGTTGAGGACCGACTCGAAGACGTGGATCCGGTTCGCCGTCGCGCCCTCGTCGAGGACGCGCTCGCCCTCCCAACCGTCGTCGTACAGCTCCGGCGGGAAGAACGGGGAGTTGGCGCCGAGCGCGAGGAGGGGGCCGGCGATCCGGAGCGCGTACCGGAAGTGACGGGGAAGCGTCTCTGCGTGTGCCACCTGATAGTGCGGCTGAATCGAGGTGATGAGGCTCTCGGGCATCACCGTCTCCGCCGCCAGCGACACCCCGGGCGCGTCGAGGCGGACGGCCGGGTCCCCGTTCCCGGTGTTCGGGTCGGCGTCCGCCGAGTTCTCCGGACGGTCGTTGGCCATCGCGTGGTACCGGACCGCGTCGCTCATGTTGACCGCGACGACGACGCCGTCGACCTCCACGCTGTCGGTGAGGTACCCGTCAGCGGTCTCGCCCGCCGGCGGGATGGTCCAGAGCCCGTCGGAGACGAGCCGCATCCCCTCCACGCCAGCGGTGTTCTCCGCGGCCTCCAGCCGCGCGCGGACCTCGGCGAGCTGCGCGCGGAGCCCGTGGTCGGAGAGGGGTTGCGGACTCGTCGACATCTCGGCGTTGTGGAGCCCCAGCTCCTTCTCGAACCCCATCAGCTCCAGCAGCCGGCGAGGCACGCGCATCAGCGCGTACTCGCCCGCCCGCGACTCCTCGCTCCAGCGGCCGTCACCGACCGCGTAGAACTCGTACTCGAAGCCGACGATCGACTGGTGGTTGTCGAAGGAGCCGTCGCGGAGCTCCTGTTTGACGATCTCGGCCTCCTCGGCCGCGCGCTCGGCGAACGCCTCGGCGTCGACCGAAAGCGCCTCCCGGACCCCGTCGGCGAGCGCGGACTCGGTGGTCATGCGACCGGGGAAGGACGCGGGGAAGTAAAAAGGCCTCCGGCCGCGAGACGCCCCGCGCGCCCGACTCGAACCGCCCGGCCGCGCGGCCCGCCGCGCCGTCGCTCCGCCGCGCCGCCGACCCGCCGACCCGCCGACCCGCCGACCCGCCGACCCGCCGGACTACTGGTTCGCCGAGCGGGCGTCGAGCGCGACGGGGATCGACCGGCTCGCCACGTCGCCGGCGAACGCCTCGCCGTCGGCTTCGAGCAGGTCGAACGTGTCGTAGTGGATCGGGACGACGAGGTCGGGACCCATCGCATCGGCCAGGTCGGCGGCCTCGCGCCGGTCGGAGACGATGCCGCCCCCGCCGATGTTCGCGAGGAAGACGGAGACGTCGAGCTCCGCGAACCCGTCGAGCGCGTCCGAGTCGCCGGGCCAGAAGACGGTGCGTCCGCCGAGCGACAACAGGTAGCCGCAGCCGAAACCCGGGGGATGTGCCACGGAGCCGTCGGCGTCCGCGTTCGGTCCATCGGGGTCGTTGTGGGCGGGGACGGACCACACCCGGACCTCGCCGGCCGGCGTCTCGACGTCGACGCGCTCCTCCTCGCCGACGCGGATCACGTCGTAGTCGGCCGCGAGCGCGTCGATCGGCTCCACGTCGCGGTCGATGCCGGCGGGGTCGACCGCCTCGTAGATCACGAGCGTCGCGTCCTCGGTCGCGACCGACCGGATCCCGTCGCTGTCGTAGTGGTGGTCGTGGGTGACGACGACGAGGTCGCCGTCGCGCGCCCAGTAGTCGTCGAGGACGCCGTACCGGCCGGGGTCGGTGTAGACAACCGGCCCGTCGTCGGTCTCCAACCGCGCCGTCGCGTAGCCGAGCCACTCCACCGCGAGCTCCTCGTAGCGGACCGTCATGTCGGTTCCTGCGGCCGCGGCCGTCTTGAGGGTGGCTATCGGTCTCCCTCGCCGATCACGGACAGCTCCCACGCCGCCGCGAGCGCGTCGTCGTCGATCGGCCGCCCCAGCGCGTGCTCCGGGACGAGCGGCATCGGGACCGGGACGTACCCGGCCTCGCGCAGCGCGGCGAACCCGCCGAGCGTCTCCACGACCGTCCCGTCGTCGCCCCGCCGGACGCGGAACCGCTTGTCGGCCGGATCGCGGCGGTACGCGAACGGGAAGACCTCGTCGGCCGGCGTCCGGAGGCTCTCGACACCCGCGAGGACCGCGACGGGGGTTCCGTCGACCTCACAGACCAGCCGGGGGACCGCCGGCCGGCCGTCGTCGTCGATCGTCGCGGCGTCGACGTCCGCGCCGGCCGCGACCGGCCCGGCGGGGGTGTCGGTCTCGCGCCACGCGAACGTCGGGTCTCCGAGGCCCTCGGCGCGGACGCAGGCGTAGCCGCCGCCGGACACCGGGATCCGGTCCGGGCCGAGGTGGAACGTCCGGCGGCCGTCGCGCCGCGCGGCGAGCAGCGGCGGGTCGTCGAGGAGGTCGCGTACGGCGGCCGCGGTGTCGGCGTCACGGGCGACGAACAGGACGCGGCGGTCGCGGTCGAGCGCGTGACCCAGCCGCGAGACGACGACGGTGGGCGTGGCGTCGCCCGCCGCGAGCGGCTCCACGGCGACGCGGTCGTCGCCGCGGGTCGCGATCGCCGGCGGCTCGGCCCCGGTCTCGGGCCGGGCGACCGCGAACCCCTCGGCCGCGAGCCGGTCGGCGGCCGCGTCGGTGAGGTCGCGCCGCGTCGCGTCTCCGAGCGGGCCTGGCATATCCATCCGTACGTGCCGGACCGTGAAGGAGTTTCGCGTGGCGGAACGGCGTCGGCGCCCGCGGTGACGAGGGTGTCCCCTCGCGCGGGCCCCGCTCAGTCGTCGCCGGCGAGCCGGCGGACGCGGGCGAGCGAGTCGGCGTCGTCGACGCCCTTGTCCTCGCGGACGCCGACGAACCGGGGGAATCGGAGGGCGTACCCGGCCGAGTACGTCGGGGAGCGCTGGATCTCCTCGTAGCCGACCTCGACCACCAGTTCGGGGTCGAACGCGACCGTCGTACCGGACTCGTCGACGACCAGCGGCTCCAGCCGCTCCGTGAGGTCCGCCAGCGCCTCGTCGGTGATCCCCGTGGCCACCTTCCCGACCGTGGCGTACCCCGCTGGGACGAGGTCGGCGGCGTCGGGGTCGGACACGTCGTGGTCCGGGGTGTCGCCCGCGTCGCCCCCTTCCCGGACGGCGAGCAGGAACGTCCCGAAAAGCTCCGCGCGGCGCCCCTCGCCCCACTCGGCGCCGACGACGACGGCGTCGAGCGTCTCCACGTCCGGCTTGCGTTTCAGCCAGTCGCGGCCGCGGTCGCCGGGAGTGTACGCCGCCTCGGGGTTCTTCAGCATGACGCCCTCGTGGCCCGCGTTGAGGGCGGCCCGCTCCTCGGCCGCGACCGCGTCCGGATCGGCGGCGAGCGTGAGGTCCGCGGCCGCGTCCGGCAGGACCTCCCGGAGCCGCTCGTGGCGGACGCGGAGCGGCTCGTCGAGCAGGTCGTCGCCGTCGGCGTGGAGGCAGTCGAAGGCGTGGAGCCGCAACGAGACGGTCTCGCGCATGCGCTCGACGTCGTGTTTCCGCCGGAACCGCCGGAGCACCTCCTGAAACGGGAGCGGGTCGCCGTCGTCGTCGACCGCGACGACCTCGCCGTCGAGGATGACGGGCACGTCGACGCGGTCCGCGACGTACTCGACTATCTCCGGGAGCGCCTCGGTCACGTCGTCCATGTTCCGCGAGTAGAGCCGCGGGCCGAGCGCGTCGCCGTCCGTCGAGTGGCCGTCCGTCGCGTCTGTCGCGTCCGTCGCCGCTCCGCCCGGCGCGTAGTGCACCTGAACGCGGGCGCCGTCGAACTTCGTCTCGACGGTGACCTCGTCGAACGCGTCGACCGCGTCGGTCGCGGTGCCCGCCTGCGCGAGCATCGCCTGAACCGGCCGGCCGACGCGCAGCGACTCCTCGCGGAGCCCCTCGATCCCCTCGTCGCGGGCGCGGACCGCGACCCGCCCGTAGTCGTTGGTCACCTGAAGCGCGCGCTCGACGGCCGCGACCGCGGTCTCGGGCGCGACGAGTTCGAGTTCCGCGTCTCCGCCCGCATCGTCATCGTCGTCCGCGCCGTCGGATTCGGGCCTCCCCTCCGACGCGAGGAACGCCTCCGCGGTCGCGTCCCGGACCGTCCCCTCACCGACGCCGAGCCGCATCTCCCCGAGGACGAGCCGGGCGAGGAACGCCGCCTCGGTTGGCGAGCAGCGGGTGAACAGTCCGAACAGCGCGTCCCGCTTGCGCGACTCGCTGCCGTCGCCGGTCTCGGCCGCCAGCCCCCGAAGCCCCTCGTCGACCGCGGCGACGGTGAGCGCGTCGCGCCCGCCTCCGAACGACGCGAGCCCCCGCTGGCCGCCGAAGTCGTACGCGGCCGCGACGGCGCCGATCTCGCCGCGCTCCGCGAGGCGGTCCTCGACGTCGGCCGCGGAGACGTTCGGGCCGGCGGCGCGAGCGATCGCCTCGCGACAGAGCGCGGGCCCGACGTCGAGGGTTCGGGTGTCGTGGGCGGGAAAGACGCGTCCGAGGAGGAACCGGGCGACGACCGGGAGGTCGTCGTTCGGACCGCCGTTCTCGCCGTTCTCGCCGTTCTCGGCGCTCTCGACGGCGCCGGCGTCCGCGAGCAGGTCGGCCACCGCGAGGGTCGTCTCGATGTCGCCGTCGTTCGCGGCCACCCCCTCCGCCCGTTCCGCCAGCGCGGCGAATTCCATACGCGTCGGGTCGGCGGTCGGCGGTCAAAAGCGACGCGATGCGGACTCGGCCGGAGGCGACCGCGCGCGAGCCCACCGGCTTCGGCGGGCGGTCTCGGCGCCGAGAGGGGCGGGGACGCCCGCCGGGGAACGGTTTTTCACCCCCGCCCTCGTACGGCTTGCCATGTACGTCCGCGACGCCAAAAACCGTGACGAGGCGTGGTTGTTGGACGCGATCGAGCAGTTGGGGCTCGACGACGTCGCCTTCCGGTCGCGGGACTACGTGATCGCGGTCGACGAGGAGTCCGGCGACCGGGCCGGTTTCGGCCGACTCCGGCTCCATCGCGGCGACGAGGACGAGGAAAACCGGATCGAGCTCACCGGGATCGGCGTCCTCCCCGAGTGGCGCGACCGCGGGGTCGGGGCGCACGTCGTCGAGCGCCTCGTCGACACCGCGACCGCGGACGGGTTCGAGACGGTGTACGTGCTCACCGACCAGCCGGAGTACCTGACGCAGTTCGGCTTCGAGCGCGTCGACACCGACGACCTCCCGCCCGCGCTCTCCGACCGCCTCACCGAGAAGCGGGAGTTCCTCGGCGGCGGCGTCGTCGGCCTCGAACTCGCCGTCGACGAGTTCGAGATGCCGAGCCGCTTCCGGCAGGCGTTCAAAGACGCCGAGCCGACCGGCGGCGACGAGCCGGAGGAGTCGGCCGAGGACTTCGGCATCGACCCGGACTCGGCGACGTATAAATACGATACCGGTCGCTGAGCCGCGGGACCGACTCATTTTGCTGGGCGGTGGCGCGTGCCGACGAGCGCCCGGAGGGCGCGAGTCGCACGCGCGAGGTCGCCGGCGGCTTCGCCGCCGGCTGCCAGAGAATCTTCGATTCTCGCTGGACGCGGCAACCGGAGAAGCGGAGGGAGCCGCGAGGCTGGGGCTTCGTGGCGGTTGGCAGGAGTGGTGTCGAGCACGTACCGCCGAGCGGCTGGGGCTTCGGAGTGGTTGGCGGCAGGAGTGGTGTCGAGCACGTGCCGCCGAGCGGCTGGGACTTCGTGGCGGTTCGGTACCGCCTCGTGATGATCTACTTGTGAAAGAACGGTCGCAACGTCGCTGCTCCTGACAACAGGATCACAGCGCGACCGTTCTCCGAACGAGAATCGGTATGAATGGCGGACAGGCGGGGGAGCCCGGCGTTCCGGCACGGGGTATCCCGATTGCCTCCTCCACCCCGCGACCCGACGAGCGACGGGCGTCCGGCGGTGGGCTGCTCGCTTCCGCGCCTGACCCGGTGTCGCCGACGAACCGCGACGGACCGCTCCTGCGAGCGGGCGCCACGGACCGCTGTCCCCGGCGGACGAGGCTTCCACGTTGGCTCTCGGGGCCCGTGCCGGTCTGACCGGACGTGCCCGCTGTTCGGTCCCCGCTAAAGACTACCTCGCGGGTGACGAGCGGGGCCTAACCGCCCGACCTAGTCCGTTTTGCGCTACTCGGGTGCCGCATAAGGGCCTTTCGTTCCGCGGACGGTTCCCCTACGACAACATGGCCCGGGCGTACACCGCGGCGGAGAGCGGCAGGGGGACCGAGAGCGCGACGACGGCCGGCGCGTGCCACACGAGCCAGAGGTTGTCGCGGAACACCGGACTGGGCTCGACCGCCGCCGCCCAACTCGCCGCGCTCAGGGTGGTCGCGAACGCGAGGACGAGCGCGACGCCGGCGAGCGTGCCCGGGTCGACGTTCCCCTGCTCCACGGAGGCGATGACGACCGCGGTCAACAGCGCGAACAGCGCGATACCGCCCCAGCCGACGACCCCGGAGGCGTAGTAGGTCGCCAGCTGGCTCGCGTACTCCGGTCCCGAGATGACCGCGTACGGCGCGACGAGCGCGATCACGGTGGCGACGGCGGCGGCGATCCCGACCCGACGCGAGACGGCACGGAGGTCCATACCCGGTGTCGGAACGGAACCGCGGTAAAAGGACCGGATCGGACGCGCCGGAAGGGAACCGGACGAACGGCCGCCGGAGCGCGCGGGCGAGCGGGCGCCCCGCGGGGACGCGGCCGTTCCCGTAGCGTTTTGCCTCGGCGGCCCCCAGACCGGGACATGTCACTCGACGTCGACCCACCGGAACCCCCCGAACTCGCCGCCGTCGACCCGAACGAGTACGAGGACGCCGAGGTGGCGGGCGGCGAGTACCGCCGCGACGACATCGAGGAACTCCTCCGCGGGGGCGCGTGGGAGGAAGCGTTCGGCCAGTGGGCCGCCGGGAGCGACATGGACGAGGACGACTGGCGGATCGCCGTCGACCTCGGACTCGTCTCCCGGTTCGACTTCTTCTGGGACGACTTCGCGGACCGCGTCGGCTACCACGCGCCGGGGCTGCCGGAGGACTGGAAGGAGCGCGACCTCCACCCCGAACTCGACTCGTGGGGCACCGTCTCCGCGATCAACGCCGGGCTCACGGAGCTGGGGCAGATCGTCTGCGAGACGCTCAAGGAGGAGTACATCGACTGGGAGGCCGACTTCGACGCGCCCGACGACCTGCCGGACTTCGAGACGTAGCGGGCTACGGAGGCGACCGCAACGCGGGCCGCGCCGCCGACGCGGACCCCGCCGCTAACCCGTTCAGTGACCCCAGAGGTTGCCGTCCGGGTCGTACCGCGCGTCCATGATCCGGTCCCACTGCGCGTCGGAGAGAGAGAGGTCGGCCGCGGCGACGTTCTCGTCGAGCTGGTCGACCGTCCGCGCGCCGACGATGGGGACGCAGGTGAACTCGTCCCACTCGGTGAGCCACGCGAGCGCGACCTGCGCGGGCGTCGCGTCGAGTTCGTCGGCCACCTCGCGGACCGCGTCGAGCACCTTCCAGCCGCGCTCGGAGAGGTAGAAGCGCTCGAACCGGTCGTCGAAGCTCGCGCGCGAGCCGTCGGGCGCGATCACCTGCTCGGGGTCGTCGGGGTCTGCGCGCTCGTACTTCCCCGTGAGGAACCCGCCGGCGAGCGGGGAGTACGGGCAGACCGCGAGGTCCTGGTCGATACAGACGTCGAGGTACTCGCTCACGTCCTCGTAGTAGCCCGCGTGGTGGAGCGGCTGGACCACGTCGAAGCTCGCGTAACCGTTGACGTCGGCGGTCCATTGCGCCTTCGTCAGCTGCCAGGCCGCCATCGTCGACGCGCCGAGGTGGTGTACTTTCCCCTCGGAGACGAGTTCGTCGAGCGCGCGCATCGTCTCCTCGATGGGCGTCTCCTCGTCCCAGCGGTGGATGTAGTACACGTCGAGGTAGTCGGTGTCGAGCCGGTCGAGGCTACCCTCGACCTGCGCGCGGATGTGCTTCCGCCCCAGCCCGGAGTCGTTGGGGCCCGGCTCGCCGCGACCGTCGAACGGGAAGTACACCTTCGAGGCGACCACGTAGTCCTCGCGGTCGCGGTCAGCGAGCCACTCCCCGACGTACTCCTCGCTCGTCCCGTGCGGCGACCCGTACACGTTCGCGGTGTCGATGAAGTTGATCCCGCGGTCCGCGGCCGCGTCGAGCAGTTCGTGCGACTCCTCGCGGCCCGTCTCCACGACGCCGTTCGTCTCGCGGCCGAACCGCCACGTCCCGAAGCAGAGCTCCGAGACGCTGAGTCCCGTGCCGCCCAGTCGTCGGTAGTCCATGCCCGCCCCTCTCGGGCGCGGTACGTAAAGCGTGGCGGCACCGGCGGCGGCGGCCGCGACGACAAAAGTCCGTCGGGCGGCCGCGACTACCCGAAGTTCTCGACCTTCGCGGCGTCCGCGTCGCCGCCGGCCGCGTCGACGGCGGCCTCCGCGTCCGCGACGAGGTCCGCGAACCCGTAGACGAAGACCGTCTCGCCGTCGGCGCCCGTGAGGACGTCGGCAACCGCGTCGGTGAGGGGGTCGTCCGCGTCGATGAGGCGGACCGCGGCGCCGCGCTCGCGGAGCGCGTCGATCCGGTCGGCGTGCGCGACGTCGTCGTCGCGGTAGACGACGGCGGCCTCGGCGCCCTCGTCGAGCGCGCGCTCCGCGATGGCGACCGCGGGACCGACCCCGGGGCCGCCCGCGATCACGACCGCGCGGGACTGCCCGTCGTAGTGTTGGTCGCCGTAGGGACCGGAGAGGGTCATCTCGGTGCCCGCCTCGGCGTCGGAGAGGAACGCCGAGAAGTCGCCGCCCTCGTCGGGGTCGATGCCGACCGTGACCTCGAAGCTGTCGTCGACGCGCGGCGACGAGAGCGTGTAGAACCGCGCGACCGACTCGCCGCCTATCTCGGTGCCGAGCTTCACGAACTGCCCCGGCTCGGCCGCGAACCCGTCGGGCGCGCGGAAGCGGAGGGCGTACGTGTCGGGGCCGACCGTCTCGACCGACTCGACCGTCGCTGTCGTGTCCATACGTCGCATCCGTGGGGGAGACACAAACGCCTTCCCGTCGGCGTCGGTCCTGCCCGTGTCGAAACCCACTCGCGCGGGGCGCCCGTCATCCGGGTTACCCGCACCCCGTCGTCTCGGTTACCCGAACCCCGTCGGCGCGGCCGTTTCGCCGCATCGGACTCGGCCGGTCCCGACCGAAGTACTTCGACGAACGTCGAAAACCGGTCCGACGCGAGGGGTCGATCGTGAGGAATTTGGTGAATATACGTCCAATTATTGTCTTGTATTAGTCGATGATGGCGCTTAGAGGCGACAATATTCGCGAGAACGCGAATGTTCGTCCAAAAATGCCTCGGTATCTCCTTCCAGAAGCCTTTTGATGAGTCCGCCGGAATCGTGCCTATAGTACATGGCCGCGGATTTCAACTGGGCTGTCGGCGGAGAGGCCGGCGACGGCATCGACTCGACGGGGAAGATCTTCGCACAGGCGCTTTCCCGCGCGGGTCGACACGTGTTCACGTCGAAGGACTTCGCATCGCGGATCCGGGGCGGCTACACCGCCTACAAGGTGCGGACCTCCGTCGACAAGGTACAGAGCGTGGTGGACCGACTCGACGTGCTCATCGCGTTGACTCCCCGGACGATCGAGGAGAACCTCGACGAGCTCCACGAGGGCTCGGTTATAATCTACGACGGCGAGCGGACGACGATGCAAGACGTCGAGATCCCCGAGGAGATGATCGGGCTTGACGTGCCGCTCAAGAGCTTAGCCGAGGACGCCGGCGGGGCGATCATGCGGAACGTCGTCGCGCTCGGCGCCGCCTGCGAGGTGGCGGAGTTCCCCATCGAGAACCTCGACTCGGCGCTGGAGAAGCGCTTCAAGGACAAGGGCCAGAAGCTGGTCGACAACAACAAGGAGGCCGCGCGGGCGGGGCAGTCGTACGTCGCGGACGAGTACGACCACGAGTTCGACTACGACCTAGAGACCACCGAGGAGGACTACGTCCTCCTCAACGGCGACGAGGCGATCGGCATGGGCGCCATCGCGGCCGGCTGCCGCTTCTACGCCGGCTACCCGATCACGCCCGCGACGGACGTGATGACCTACCTCACGGGCCGCATCGAGCGGTACGGGGGTCACGTCGTTCAGGCGGAAGACGAGCTGTCCGCGATCAACATGGCGCTGGGCGCGGCCCGCGGCGGCGCCCGCGCGATGACGGCGACCTCCGGGCCGGGGATCGACCTGATGACGGAGACGTTCGGGCTCATCGCCACCTCCGAGACGCCGCTCGTCATCTGTAACGTGATGCGCTCGGGCCCCTCTACGGGGATGCCGACGAAACAGGAGCAGGGCGATTTAAACCAGATGCTGTACGGCGGCCACGGCGAGGTGCCGCGGTTCGTCCTCGCGCCCACCACCATCGACGAGTGCTTCTGGAAGACGGTCGAGGCGTTCAACCTGGCCGAGAAGTACCAGCTCCCCGTCTACCTCACCGCCGACCTCTCGATGGCGGTCACGGAACAGACGTTCTCCCCGGAGACGTTCGACATGGACGAGGTCGAGATCGACCGGGGCAAGGTCGTCGACGAGACGACGATCGACGACCACATGAGCGAGTCGGGCGGCTTCCAGCCACACGAGATCACCGACGACGGGGTCTCGCCCCGGGCGTTCCCCGGCACGGCCGACGGCGCGCACATGTCCACCGGCCTCGAACACGACGAGCAGGGCCGCCGGACGGAGGACACCGAGATGCGCGTCGAGCAGGTCGACAAGCGCAACCGGAAGGTGGAGACGGCCCGCGAGCGCGAGGACTGGAGTCCGCGCGAGTTCGGTGACAAAGACGCCGACACCCTCGTGATCACGTGGGGGTCGAACGAGGGCGCGCTCGCGGAGGCGGTTGAGTTCCTCGACGACGAGGGTATCGACGTGCGGGTCCTCTCGGTCCCGTACGTCTTCCCGCGGCCGGACCTCTCGGAAGACGTCGAAGCGGCCGAGACGACGGTCGTCGTCGAGTGCAACGAGCGGGGGCAGTTCGCGGACCTCGTCGAGCACGACGTGCTCGAACGGGTCGACCGGATAAACAAGTACAACGGCGTGCGGTTCAAGGCCGACGAACTCGCAGACGACATCAAGGCGACCCTCGCGGAGGGGGTGGAGGCGTAACCAATGAGCTCAGACATTCGATTCACCGACTTCAAGTCCGACAAGCAGCCGACGTGGTGCCCGGGGTGCGGCGACTTCGGCACGATGAACGGGATGATGAAGGGTCTCGCGGAGACGGGCAACGACCCCGACAACACCTTCGTCGTCGCCGGCATCGGCTGTTCCGGGAAGATCGGCACGTACATGCACAGCTACGCGCTCCACGGGGTTCACGGGCGCGCGCTCCCGGTCGGGACCGGTGTCAAGATGGCGCGGCCCGACATCGAAGTGATGGTCGCCGGCGGCGACGGCGACGGCTACTCCATCGGCGCGGGCCACTTCGTCCACGCCGTCCGGCGCAACGTCGACATGACGTACGTCGTGATGGACAACCGCATCTACGGGCTGACGAAGGGGCAGGCCTCCCCGACCTCCCGGGAGGACTTCGAGACGTCGACCAGCCCCGACGGCCCGAAACAGCCCCCGGTCAACCCGCACGCGCTGGCGCTCGCCTCGGGCGCGACGTTCATCGCGCAGTCGTTCTCCTCGGACGCGCTCCGCCACCAGGAGATCATCCAGGAGGCCATCGAGCACGACGGGTTCGGCTTCGTGAACGTCTACTCGCCGTGCGTCACGTTCAACGACGTCGACACGTACGACTACTTCCGCGACTCGCTGGTCGACCTGAAGGAAGAGGACCACGACCCGACCGACCGCGAGGACGCGAAAGACGTCATCCTCGACAACGAGAAGGAACATCAGGGCGTCATGTATAAAGACGAGTCGTCGGTGCCGTACCACGAGCAGCACGGCGTCGACGAGGACATGTCCGTCCTCCCGGACGGCGCTCCCGAGAGCGCGACCGACCTCGTCCGCGAGTTCTACTGAGACCGCCGGACGAGGCGGGTGGAATTCCGTCCTCTCGGAACGGCCAAAACCGGCCGAAAGAGGGCGTTCGCACGGATTTTTCGTCGGGTTTCAGCAAGCCTAATTAGGTGGGTCCGCAACTAACGTGTATGGTTGATCGCTACGACGTCGCTATCGCCGGTGCCGGTCCGGCGGGCGCGCAGTGCGCCCGCGACCTGGCGACGCGCGACTACGACGTCGTCGTCTTAGAGACGGAGTCGGAAGACGAGTTCCCGCGACAGAGCAACAAGTCGACGGCCGGCACGTTCCCGTCGATGATGTCCTCGTTCGGAATCCCCGACGACGTCGTGATGTCGTACACCGACGACGTCGTGTTGGAGTCGCCAAACGAGTACTACGAGAGCTACCAGCCGGGGGCGGTGTTGGAGTTCGCGGAGTTCAAGCGGTTCCTCGTGGAAGACGGCCGCGAGAACGGCGCGGAGTACCGCTTCGACGCGCGGGTGTCGCGGCCGATCCTCGACGGCGACGGCGTCATCGAGGGCGTTCGGTACAACGGCGACGAGGAGGTGTACGCCGACGTGGTGATCGACGCTACGGGGCCGGCCGCGCCGATCGCGAGCGCGCTCGACGTGGTCGACCTCGAACGCGAGAACCAGGCGATCGGCATCGAGTACGAGATGGAGGGCGTCGAAATGAACCACCCCGACTACGCGGACCTCCGGCGCGCGATGATGCTCCGCTTAGACCACGACATCGCGCCCGGCGGCTACTCGTGGATCTTCGCGACCGGCGAGGACACCGCGAAGGTCGGGATCTGTTACATCCAGAACGACCGCCACCGCGAGTTCGCGGAGGCGGGCAAGACGGTCGACGGCTACCTCGACGACTGGGTGAGCCGCGACCCCCGCTTTGCCGACGCCGAGAAGATCGACGAGAAGGTCCACCGCGGCTCCGCGCACATCCAGATGCCCGACGAGATGCACACCGACCGATTCCTCGCGATCGGTGACACGGTCCCCTCGATCGACCCGCTGTGGGGAGAGGGGATCCACAAGGGGATGAAGTCGGCCCGCGCCGCGGCGGCCACCGTCGACCGCTGTCTCACCGACTCGAAGCGCCGCCTCGACGCGGAGAGCCTCGAGGTGTACGAGCGGCTCTGGCACCGGGACGTGGCCCCGCGGATGAAGGCGCGGCTGATGCTCACACGGCTGCTGTATCTCGCGCCCAATGAGCGGTACGACCGGTTCATGCGTGACCTCAGCCGGACGGACGACAACACCCTCGAAAAGGCTAATCAGGGCGACAAGAGCGCGATGGCGAAGCTCCTCCACCTCGACGACGCCCCGCTGCTCGCGAAGTTCGGCCGCGAGTGGTTCGGTCTCTGAGGAGTCGAGAGCGCGGCGACGTCGGGCGAACCGCTTTTGCCGGTCCGACGCGCACGAACGATCATGCTCGACTACGTCGGACTGGAGGAGGACCTCGACGAGGAGGCCCGACTGATCCGCGACACCGCCCGGCAGTTCGTCGACGAACGGGTCCGCCCCGACATCGGTGACCACTTTCAGGCGGGGACGTTCCCGACGGACCTGATAGAGGAGATGGGCGAGTTGGGATTCTACGGCTCGAACCTCGACGGCTACGGTCTGCCGAACGTCTCCGAGACCGCCTACGGCGTGTTGATGCAGGAGCTGGAGGCGTGCGACTCCGGGCTTCGGTCGATGGCCAGCGTCCAGGGGGCGCTCGTGATGTACCCCATCCACGCGTACGGGAGCGACGAACAGAAGGAGCGGTGGCTCCCGAAGCTGGGCACCGGCGAGGCGGTGGGCTGTTTCGGGCTGACGGAGCCGGACCACGGCTCTGACCCCTCCGCGATGGAGACGCGGGCGGAGCGCGAGCCGGGGACCGACTCGGAGCGGAGCGGCACGGCCGCGGAGCGCGACGGCGACGGCTACGTGCTCAACGGCTCGAAGACGTGGATCACGAACGCCCCCATCGCGGACGTGGCGGTCGTCTGGGCGCGCGACACTTCGGCCGAGGGGACGCCGGTCCGCGGGTTCCTCGTCGAGACCGACCGCGACGGCGTCACCACGAACGAGATCGACGACAAGCTCTCGCTGCGGGCGTCGATCACCGGCGAGATCAGCCTTCAGAACGTCTTCGTTCCCGAGGAGAACGTCCTCCCCGGCGTGAGCGGCATGAAGGGGCCGCTGTCGTGTCTCACGCAGGCGCGGTACGGGATCGCATGGGGTGCGGTCGGCGCGGCGCGCGACTGCTTCGAGCAGGCCCGCGAGTACGCGCTCGACCGCGACCAGTTCGGCGGCCCGATCGCGCGGTTCCAGCTCCAACAAGAGAAGCTCGCGGAGATGGCGACCCAGATCACGACGAGCCAGCTGCTCGCCCACCGGCTCGCGGAGCTGAAAGAGCGCGGCGACCTCACGCCGCAACACGTCTCGATGGCGAAGCGCAACAACGTCCGGATGGCCCGCGACCAGTCGCGGGTCGCCCGCGAGATGCTCGGCGGCAACGGGATCACGACCGACTACTCGCCGATGCGACACATGGCGAACTTCGAGACCGTCTACACCTACGAGGGGACCCACGACATCCACACGCTGGTGTTGGGCGAGGACCTGACCGGGATCGCGGCGTTCGAGTGAGAAAGGTGGCCGAGGGCGGTCCCGGATTCGAGACGCGCGAACGCGGAGCTACCGCCCGTCGAGGGGGACGAACTCGGCGTCCTCGGGACCGGTGTACCGGGCGCGCGGGCGGATGAGGCGGTTGTCCTCCTGGTACTCCGCGACGTGGGCGATCCAGCCGCCGACGCGGCTCATCGCGAAGATGGGCGTGTACATGTCGACGGGGATGCCGAGCGAGTCGTAGACGGAGCCGGAGTAGAAGTCGACGTTCGGGGCGATCCCCTTCTCTATGAGCCCCTGATCGGTGAGGTACTCCTCGATTGCGGTGGTGTAGTCGAGCCACTTGGTGTCGCCCGACGACGCCGCGAGGTCGTGGAGCTTCTCTTCGAGGATCTTCGCGCGCGGGTCTTTCACCTTGTAGACGCGGTGGCCGAACCCGGGGATGCGGCCGCCGTCGTCGCGGGTGTCTTTCACCCACTGAACGGGGTCCTTCGAGGAGGCGTCGATGTCGTGGAGCACCTCCATCACGTCCTGGTTCGCGCCGCCGTGAAGGGGCCCGGAGAGCGCGCCGATGCCGCCGGTGACGCCGGAGTAGACGTCGGCCATCGTCGACCCGATCACCATCGCGGTGAACGTGGAGGCGTTGAGTCCGTGGTCGGCGTGGAGCGTGAGCGCCATGTCGAACGTCTCCTCGCTCACGGCGTCCGGCTCGGTCCCGGTCAGCATGTAGAGGAAGTTCCCGGCGTGCGAGAGGTCCGGGTCGGGGGCGATCGGCTCCTCGCCCTGTCGGACGCGCTCGAACGCGGCGAGGACCGTCGGGATCTTCGCCGTGATCCGGCGGCCCTGGCGGAGGGTGGCCTCGCCGTCGTCGTTCTCGCCGGCTTCCGGGTCGTACGCGGACAGCATCGACGTCGCGGTGCGGAGCGCGGCCATCGGCCGCTCGCCCGCGTCAGCGAGCGCGCGGACCGTCTCGATGACGTCGTCGTCCACCGCGCGTTCGGCCGCGAGGTCGGCGGCGAACGCGTCAAGCTCCGCGGCGGTGGGGAGCGAACCGTGCCACAGCAGGTACAGCACCTCCTCGTAACTCGCGCCGCGCGCGAGGTCCTCGATGTCGTACCCGCGATACACGAGCTTCCCGACCTCGCCGTCGACGTAGCTCAGATCCGACTCCGCGACGAGGACGCCTTCAAGCCCGCGTTTTAACTCATCGGCCATACCACGTCGTTCCGACCACCGGCAAAAAAGCGTTATCTTTCAGGAGGGATACGATACGTCGATCGTGGTACGCCACCGCGTCGAACGACGACGTGACAGCGTTCGGAAACGTCCGGGCGGCGGGATCGGTCCCGGGAATCCTCAGCGCGCCGGGACGACCGTCACCGTCCGGCTCCGGTCGATCGCGTCCTCCAACTCCTCGGCGATGGCGGAGCCGCGGGAGACTTGTACCTCGCCGCCGCGGCCGACGGTGGCGGTAAAGAGGTACTCGCCGTCGGCGCGCACCTCGACCGTCTCGCCCACCCCGTCGTCGACGTCGATGACGACGTGCCGCGAGGTGATCTCCGGTGCGACGACCGTGCCGCGCTCGGTCCCGACCTGCCCGTCGCCGCTGCCGTTCCCGGCGGCGCCGCCGGCGGGACCCGCTCCGGAGCCGCCGGGCTTCTCGTCGTGGGTGCGGACGTCGATGTCGATGCCGAGGCGGTTCTCGATGTCGGCGATCCGGCCGCCGCCCTTCCCGATCACCGTGCCGATGTCGCCCTCGGTGACGTAGACGACCGCCTCGTCGTCGCCGTTCAGCGTCACGTCGACGTGCCCGTGCGCGACCGACTTGATCTCGCGTTCGATCTCCTTTTTGGCGATGCGGCCGACGCCGGACTCGCTTTCGGCCTCGCCGCCCTCCTCGTCGAGCGGCACCGTGACGACCTGTCGGTTGAACGTGTATATCTCGTACTCCGGCCGGCCCGTCTCGAAGTTCGACACCTGAATGACCGGCCGGGCGAGGTCCTCCGCCGTCAGCCCGGCGGGCACTTTCACCTCGGTGGTCACGTCGTAGACCGTGTGGACCTCCCCGGCCTCGATGTAGACGACGGTGTCGACGATCTGCGGGATCATCCCGAGTTCGACGCGGCCGACGAGCCGCTGGAGCGCGTCGATGGCGCGGGAGGCGTGGACGACGCCGACCATGCCGACGCCGGCCATCCGCATGTCCGAGAACACCTCGAAGTCGTTCGTCTTCCGGACCTCGTCGTAGATGGTGTAGTCGGGCCGAACTAAGAGGAGGGAGTCGGCGGTGTTCTCCATCTCGCCGCCGAGCGCGCCGTACTGGGTGATCTCCGGGCCCACCTGGAGGTCCCGGGGCTTCTCCATCGTCTTCACGGCGTAGTCGCTGTCGTTTAAGAACTCCGCGACCGCCTGCGCGAACGTCGACTTCCCGGCGCCGGGCGACCCCGAGATGAGCACGCCGCGCTTCCGCTCCGTGAACCGGTCGCGCAGCTCGTCGGCGAACTCGTAGTCGTCGAGCGTCGTCTTCGCGATGGGGCGGACGGCGGTGATCTCGATCCCGTCCGCGAACGGGGGTCGCGCCACCGCGATCCGGTAGTCGCGGAACTGGACGATGTCCATCCCGTCGTCCGACAGCTCGATGAACCCCTCGCTCGACTGGCGGGCCAGATCGACGATCGAGTTGGCCCACTCGCGCATCTGTTCCTCGTCGGTCGGCTCGTCGTCGATTTCGACGTACCGCATCTCCCCCAGCGTCCCGCGTTTCGCCTTCGGGACGGTGTCCGACTTGAGGTGGACGGACATCGTCTCCTCGGTGAAAAAGTCCTGAATCGGGAGGTCGTCGACGACGCCGCGAGCGACCGGCTCGACGTACTCGACGTTGAGTCCCTTCGCGCGGGCGACCTCGGCCTGGACCACGTCGCTGGAGAGCAGCGTCGCGTCGTGGTCGGCGGCGAGGTCGCGGATTAGCGCGTCCACGTCGCCCTCGTGGGCGTTCGAGCGGGCGTCGCCGCTGGCGCGTTCCCCGACGTACCGCAGTTCGATCGTCCCCTCGTCTGCGTGGTCGGCCAGTCGCTTGAGTTCGCTCAGTCCGTCCCAGCCGGACTCGAGCCCGTCGTTCGCCTGCGACTCCAGTTCGCCCACGACCGCCTCCGGGACGAACACGGTGACCGACTCGTAGGTCCCGTCCGCGACGCGTTCGGACACGCGGCCGTCGACGACCGCGCTCGTGTCCGGTACTACGTTCATACCGAAGTTCGGTACGGGAACCGTATAAGCGTGTTCGACCGGGGGCCGAACGCGGAACCGCGGCGACCGAGGGATCCGGCCGCGACCGGGGGCCGGTTCCGGTCAGCCGTCTACTCCGGGCGACCCCGGTCAGTCGTCCGCCGCGGCCGGCTCCGCCCCGTCGGTCGCCAGCCGCTCGGCGTAGGCAGTGAAGTTGTCGAACAGCGCCTTCGCCTCGCAGGCGGCGTCGTACGCCTCCGGCGTGATCGATTCGAGCACCGCGTCGACGCGTGCGTCACCGATCCGGTCGCGCTTCCCGTCGGTCACCTCGCGGGCGGTCTCGATGTCGTACTCGGGGTGGAACTGGACGCCCCAGCAGTGGCCGTCGCGGAACGCGTGGACGCCGCGGTCGTTCTCGGCCAGAAGCGTCGCGGACGGCGGTAGTTCGACCACCGCGTCGCCGTGGGTCGTGAAGGCGGTGAAGTCGTCGTCGATCCCGTCGAACAGCGGGTCGTCGCGCACCGCGCGGATCTCGTTGTAGCCGATCTCGAAGCCGTCCATCCCGGCGACGCGGCCGCCGAGCGCCTCCGCGAGCACCTGATGGCCGTAACAGACGCCGAGGACCGGCACGCCGGCCTCGGCGGCCTCGGAGACGTAGTCGACGAGCGGCGGGATCCACGCCTCGTCCCAGTAGACCGAGGAGCGGGACCCCGTCACCACGACGCCGTCGAACTCGGTGTGGTCGGGGAGGTCTCCCTCGACCGCGTCGAACTCGACGAGGTCGGCGTCGATCTCCCGGCGGAAGTTCCGACGGGTGTTCGCGCCGTCGTGGGCGGCGTTCAACAGGGCGAACCGGAGGCGAGTCATTGAACCAACGGAGAGGCGAGAGCGACAAAACGGTTGCGGCGTCGGACACGCCGGCCGACGACGCGGAGGCGTGGCGCCGCCTGCGGACCGCCGAGCCTACTCGAAGCTCGCGCTCGAGTGTTCCGCCAGCCAGCCGACGAGCAGGTCGTTGACCGCGGCGGACGCCTCAACGCCGACGAGGTGCCGGGCCCCCTCGACGTCGTGGAACTCGCCGCGCGGCAGCCCCTCCGCGAGCGTCTCGCCCGCCGTGACCGGACAGACCGTGTCGTCGCTCCCGTGGACGACGAGGGCCGGCGTGGTGACCTCGAAGAGGTCGTCGCTCAGATCGAACCCCTCGACTGCGGCGCGGTGCGCCTCGTACGCCTCCCGGTCGGCGTCCTCCGCGAGGCGCCACTCCGCGATCCGCGAGAGCGCGTCCGGGTGTGCCTCGCGGAAACCCGTCGAGAGCAGCCCGTTCAACGACCCCTCGACCGCCGCGGGGTCGGCCGGGTCGGCCCAGACGCCGTCGGGGTTGTACGCGTCGCCCGCGGGCGGCGTCCCTACGAGGGCGAGACTCGTCGGCCGCGAGGAGGCCAGCGCGGCCGTCAGCGCGACGGCGCCGCCGAGCCCGTAGCCGACGAGGTGGGCGTTCCGGATCCCCTCGGCCGCGCAGACCGCCTCGATGTCGGCCGCGAGGTCCGCGACGGCGTACGGCCCGGGCGGCGCGTCCGAGCGCCCGACGCCTCGCGTCTCCGGCGTGACGACCGTGTGCGGTCCCGCCAGCGCGGCGTGTTGCCAGCCGAACTGCCACGCTCCCAGTCCCGCGTCGCCGCAAAAGACGACCGCCTCGTCGGGGTCGCCCGCGTCGGGGGCGTCCACTTCGTATCTGATCTCGACGCCGGCGTTTGTCGCGTGGGGCATGGGTGAGGTGGTGGAGGGCAGATCGGGGACCGTCAGGCCTCCTGAAGGCTGCGGAGGACGTCCGGCGCCGCGTCGAGCGCGTTGTCGAGCGCGTCGGCGTCCGGCCCGCCGCCCTGCGCGAAGTCCGGCGGACCGCCGCCGCCGCCGCCGACGCGACCGGCGAGCTCAGAGACGACCTGCCCGGCGTTCACGTCGACGCCGTCGGGGACGCCGACGACGAAGCTCGCGGAGCCGTCCGCGCCGCTGCCGATCACCGCGACCTTCCCGTCGTCGACGTGGGCGTTGGCGGTCGCGCGCAGCTCGTCGGCGTCGCCGTCGAGCCGCTGGATCACCGCGGTCGTCCCGGCGACCTCGACCTCCTCGGCGTCGGCGCCGCCGGAGGCACGGGCGGTCGCCAGCTCCTGCTTGAGCGACTCGATCTCCTTGCCTCGCGCCTTCCACTCCTCGAAGAAGCGCTCGGCCGTCTCGGGCACGTCGAGCGGGTCGACGTCCAAGGCGTCCGCCGCGTCGTACAGCGCGTCCTCCGTGCGCTGGGTCGCCTCGACCGCCGCGGCGCCGGCGGCGAAGGCGATCCGCTCGACGCCGTCCTGAACCGGCTCCGTCTTCAGCACCTTCACGGCGCCTATCTCGCCGGTCCGGTCGACGTGCGTGCCCGCACACGCCTGAACGTCGGCGTCGCCCACGTGGATCAGCCGGACGTTCGTTCCCGGCGGGACGCCGCCCTGATACAGGTCGAAGCCGTGTTCGGCCTCCGCCTCGTTGCGGTCGGGCCACTCCTGTCGGACGGGGACGTCGTCGCGGACCAGCTCGTTCGCGACGCGCTCGATGGCCTTCACGTCCTCGCGGGTGATGCGCTCGAAGTGGCGCACGTCGAGCCGCGCGGAGTCGGTCCCCTTCTGTGCGCCCGCCTGTCGGACGTGGTCGCCCAGCACCTCGCGGGCGGCGTGGCCGATCAGGTGGGTCGCGGTGTGGTGCGCGCGGAGCCGATCGCGGCGGTCGCCGTCGACCTGCCCCGTGACGAACTCGCCTTTCCCGGGGTCTTCGTCCGTGCGGTGGAGGACGACCCCGTCGGCCTCCTGCACGTCGGTGACGTCGACGGTGGTCTCCCCGACGGTGAGCTGGCCCCTGTCGGCCGGCTGGCCGCCCCCCTCCGGGTAGAACATCGTCTGGTCCAAGACCACGTCGTACCCCTCCTCGGCCGCCAACACGTCGAGGACGACCGCCTCGAACTCCGTGCGCCCCTGGTCGTCGTAGAACAGCTTCTCCGTCTCCGGGAGGTCCGCGAGGCGCTCGTCGCGCTCGTCGTCCGCCGTCGCCGCGTCGCCCTCCTCGTGTCTGTCCGCGACGAGCGCGTAGAAGTCGTCGGGCACGTCGACGGTCGCGCCGCGCTCGTCCGCGATGTCGGCGACCATGTCGGGCTGGATCCCGTGGGAGTCGTACAGCTCCAGCAGCTCCGCGGTCGGGATCGGCTCGCCGGTGCCGGCGTACTCGTCGGCCAGCTGCTCGACCTTGCGAGCGCCGCGCTCTAACGTCTCCTCGTACTTCCGCTCCTCGCTGCGGACGATCTCGCGGACCGTGTCGCGGTTCTCGTAGCCGAGCCGCTCTGCCTGTATGTCGACCAGCTCGTCGAGCGGGGCGTCGACGCCCACCTCGTCGACGAGCCGCTTCATCCGGCGCAACACCATCCGGGCGAGGTAGCCCGTGCCGACGTTCGACGGGACGATCTCGTCGCCGAACATGTACGCGAGCGTCCGCGAGTGGTCGGCGATCGCGTAGATCGACTCCAGGGGTTCGACCAGTTCGCGCAGCCGGCCGACGTCGACGTCGAGCCGGTCGGCTATCTCGCCGCGCGCGGCCTCCACGTCGTCGACGTCGTCGATGTCGAGCCGGCCGGAGAGCTTCGCGGCGCGGTGGACGATCTCGCGTTCCGCCTCCGTGTGCTCTATCCCCGCGTTCTCCTTCAGGAAGTCGATCGCGTCGGGGTAGATCGCCTCGTACACCGTCGCGGTCCCCTGGCTCATCCAGGTCCACCGTTCGAGCCCGTACCCGGTGTCGACGATGTACGTGTCCATGAACGAGTACGTGTGCCCGTCTTTCATCTCGTAGTCGCCGTCGGGGTCCCGCTCCATGCACATGAAGACGAGCGTCGCCAGCTCCGCGCCCTTGTAGATGACCTCGATGGCGGGACCGGCGTTACCGCCGCCGACCCACGGGTCCTCGATGTAGGTGATCTCCTCGAGGTCGGCGCCGAGGCTCTCGAACAGTTCGTCGCAGTACTGGACCGTCTCGTCTTTCCAGTACACCTCGCCGTGGTAGGCGTACTCGTCCTCCTCCACCTCCTCGCGCGTGTTGAACGCGTGGTGGGCCATCATCTCGAACGCCATCGTGTGGCGGCCGGTCTTGCCGACGTTGTCGATGTCCTGCATCCGGATACAGGGCTGTGAGACGGTCAGCGGGTTCGCCGGCGGGGGCGTCTGTCCCGAGGTGACGAGCGGCTGGAAGTCGTAGATGGACGCCTGCGTCAGGAGGACGTCGTCGCGCCAGCGGTTCGCGGCGACCGGGTACGGGTCGATCCGCTCATGGCCGTGCTCCTCGAAGAAGGAGAGGAACGCCTCCCGCATCTCCGACAGCGAATGGGCCTCCGGGAAGCCGGGGTCGTCGATGAAGCTGTAGTCCGCACACGGCGGCTCGCCGCACAGTTCGCGGTCGGCGTCGCGGGTCCAGAAGTGCGCGCCACAGGAGGTGCACTCCTTCCGCTCGAACCCCTCCTCCTCGAAGTAGTCGAGACGGTACTCCGCTTCGAGATCGCTCATTACACGAACGTGGCCCGTGTTGCTCCAAAAGGGTTCCGGGGTCGGTCGTCGCCGGTTCTCGCGAGAGCGCGAACGCGACGCGAACGGCGACGACGGGTCGCGAGCGGTGCGGTACGGCCGAGGGTTCGGTGATCGGTAAGAAGGCTTATACTCTCGGCGCGGACTACGATACACCATCGTGACTTCTGCGTTGGGCGAGCACGCGTCGGTTCTCGTGCTCAGCGGTGACCCCGAGCTCTCCGAGGACCTCGAGGCGCGGCTCGAACCCCGCGTGGACGACGGCGACGGGACGTTCGCGGTCAAGGCGCACGCCGTTACCTCGGACGCGGCCGACGAGGCGCAGATCACCGACGTCGACGTGACCGTCGTCGTCGACGAGGCGGGGCTCGAACGCGTCCGGTCGGTCGACCGCGACGGCGCCGTGGTCGCGTACGTCGATGACCCGGCTGGCGAGACCGCGACCGACCCGGTCGTGGACGCGACCGCCGGGACGCCCGAGGCGCTTTCGGACACCGTGGCGTGGCTCCTCGCCCGCGACCGGCGGTCGGTCGTCCGGTCGGAACCGACGCGGACTCCCTCGCGGATCGAACAGCTCAACGCTGGGATGGCGGAGCTGGCCGCCGTCAGATCGGTCGACGAGGCGTACCGTGCCGTCACCGCCGTCGCGGAGCAGGTGTTCCCGGAGTACCAGTCCGTGGTCGCCGTCCGCGACGGGGAGTGGGTCGAGCCGGTGGTCGCCTCCAGCGGGACGCCGGTCGAGGACTGTAACCGAGTCCGCGTCGGCGGCGGAGTGGCCGGGCGTGCCGTCCGGACCGGGAACGCGTCTATCGCGCCGAACCCGAACCCCGAGAGCCGGTTCGACACGCTGCTCACCGTCCCGGTCGGAGACGACGTCGTCTTTCAGCTCGCCGCCGGGGCGGACGGGTTCGACGACGACGACCGGCGACTGGCGGAGCTGCTCGGCTCCCACCTCGAAGAGACGCTCGATCGGATCGCCGTTACCGAGACTCTTCGGACGGAACGCGACAGGCTGCTCGCGCTGTTCACGAACGTCCCGGACCCCGCCATCGCCTACGACTACGTCGACGGCGACCCAATCGTCCGGCAGGTGAACGACGCGTTCGAGGAGACGTTCGGATACGACGCGGAGACGGTGACCGGAGAGTCGATCGACGATTACATCGTGCCCGCCGGCTCCGGACCGGAGGCCGACGACCTCAACGAGCGGTTACAGCGCGGCGAGAACGTCCGCCGGGAGGTGGCCCGGACGACCGCCGACGGGACCCGTCACTTCATCCTCCACGTCATCCCGATCCGCCTCGACGCGGAGAACGCCGCCGGCTACGCCATCTACACCGACGTCACCGACCGGCGAGAGCGCGAGGAGACGCTCAGACGGCAGAACGAGCGGCTCGACGAGTTCGCGTCCATCGTGTCACACGACCTCCGAAACCCGCTGTCGGTCGCGGAGGGGTACGTCGACCTCGCTCGCGAGACCGGCGACATGGACCACCTCGACAGGGCCGCGGACGCGATCGGTCGGATGGACGAACTCGTCGAGGACCTCCTGTCGCTGGCCAGACAGGGGCGGTCGGTCGGAGAGACGGAGTCCGTCTCGCTGGCCGATATCGCCCGCGAGGCGTGGGAGGGCGTCGACACCGACGGCGCGACCCTGACCGTCGACTCGGACACGACGCTGGAGGCGAACCGCACGCGGCTTCGCGAACTGTTCGAGAACGTCTTTCGGAACAGTGTGGAACACGGTTCCACGAGCAGTCGGGCGGAGCCCGACGACAGCGTGGAACACGGCGACAGCCCTCCGGACGCGCCACTCTCGGTCCGCGTGGGCGTTGCGGCCCTCCGTGAGGACGACGGCACCGTCGTGGACGGCTTCTACGTCGAAGACGACGGGCGGGGGCTCCCGGAGGACGACATCGACCGGGTGTTCGAGAGCGGGTTCACGACCGAGGAGTCGGGCACGGGACTCGGGCTGGCGATCAGCGAGCGAATTGCCGAGGCGCACGGCTGGACCGTCGCCGCGTGTCCCGCCGAGAGCGGCGGAGCGCGGTTCGAGTTCCGGACGGAGTGACCGGCGCCCGGGCGGCGCCGGTCCGAAACGACCTTACGCCGCGCGCGAGGGTATCCGATATGGTCGAGAACGTCGTCTACCCCGCCTACTTCGACGCCGAGCTGTCGCGCTCGGAGGGACGCCGCGTCCCGATGGACATGGCGGTCGAAGCGCCGACCGTCGACGAGATCGCGAAGGCCGTCCAGCAGGTCGGCTACGACGCCGTCGTCGAGCGCGATGCGACCTACCCCCGAGAGTTCGACGCCCGCGGTTCCGTGGCGGTCAGAGGCACCGAGGACACCGCGAAAAACGACCTCGTTCAGGCGATCGCCGCGTACCTCGGCGTTCTCCGGGAGTAACCGTGCGGCGCGTCGGCACCGTCGTCCGCACCGCCGGCGGACTCGCGATCGCTCGCGGCGACCCGGGCGCCGACCCGCCGCGGATCGGCGCGAGCGTCGTCGACGAGTCGCTCTCCACGGTCGGCCGCGTCGTCGACGTGTTCGGGCCGGTCGGTCACCCTTACGTGGCCGTCACGCCCGGCGACGGCGTCGGACTCCCCGACCTCGTCGGCGGGAAACTGTACGCGCGGTAGGCGTCTGGCGGCGTTACGCCTCGGTCGCGGCGACGCCGTCGCCCGCGTCGTCGTCCTCGTTGCCGACCACCTCGAAGTCCGCGAGCGTCTTCTCCGTGCGGGCGAGCCGTTCCGCGACGAGCAGCTTCTCCCGACGCTCCAGCCGCTCCCAGTCGAGTTCCGTCGGCGGCGACGCCTCCAGCGACTCGAACCGGTCGATCACGGCCTCGTTGGCGAAGCGCTCGAACGAACCGCAGTTCGGGCATGTCCGCGACAGGTGCGAGGTGTCGAACGACCGCGTGACGGCGTGGTCAAGGCAGTTCAGACACCGGTAGGTGTGGGTCCGAGACACGACCGTACTGAGGGACCGAACGGACGAGTATCTGTGGTCGCCGGCGCGCGGCTCGGCGTCCGAAACCCACCGAACCCGGAGCGGGCGCTCGGGCGCGGCGAGAGCGGAATCGAAAAGGGATCGACTGGAGGCGCCGCTCAGAACAGCGCGGACGCCGCCGCCTCGGCCGTCTCGATGACGGGACCGAAGCCGGGGAGCAGCAGCAACGTCGCGACCGCCGCGAAGACGACCGCGGCGTACAGCGCCGTCGGCCGCACGTCGACCGCGTCGAGCGCGCTCTGCGTCTCGGGGTCGTCGAGCCACAGCGCCTTCACGACCCTGCTGTAGTAGTACAGCGACACGACGCTGTTTATCGCGCCGAGTCCGGCGAGCCACAGGAAGCCGTTGTCGATGGCCGCCTGAAACAGGAAGTACTTCGAGAAGAACCCGGCGAACGGCGGGAGCCCGGCGAGCGAGAACATGAACACGGCCATCGCCGTCGAGGCGACGGGCGCGCGCCGCGCGAGCCCCGCGTAGTCCGCGAAGGTCTTGCCGACGCCCCACCGCTCCGCCATCGCGACGAAGAGGAACGCGCCGGTGTTCATGAACCCGTAGACGAGCAGGTGGGTCATCGCGGTGGCCATGACGGTGCCGTTCGCCGGCCCGTCGACCGTGAGCGCGGCGACGCCGATGAGCGCGTAGCCGGCGTGGCCGATGGAGGAGTACGCCAGCATCCGCTTGACCTCCTCTTGGACCGCGGCCGCGAAGTTCCCGACCGTCATCGTGACGGCCGCGAGGACCGCGAACGCGAGCATCCAGTCGATGTTCGCGGAGACCGCCATCTCGAGCGGGAACGCCTCGGTGAACACGCGGAACGCGACGACGAACCCGGCGGCCTTCGACGCCGACGAGAGGAACGCGCTCACCGGCGCGGGCGCGCCCTCGTACGCCTCCGGCGCCCAGAAGTGGAACGGGACGGAGGCCGTCTTGAACGCGACGCCGCCGATCATCATCACGATACCGACGCCGAGGACGCCCGTGAGTCCCTCTATCGACGCCGACGCGATGTCGCTCAGGATGAGCGACCCCGTCGCCGCGTACACCAGCGAGATGCCGAACAGGAAGATGGCGGACGAGAGCGCGCCGACGAGGAAGTACTTCATCCCCGCTTCGACGCTCCCGCGGTTCCGCTTGAGGTACGCGACGAGCACGTACGACGGCAGCGACACCATCTCCAAGGCGACGAACACGACCGCGAGCGAGTTCGCGACCGCGAGCAGCGCCATCCCCGTCGCGGCGAAGGTCACGAGCGAGTAGAACGCCGCCGGGTTGGCGTGGTCGTGGAAGTAGTCGTGGCCGGCGACGACGACGAGCGCCGTCACGGACGCGAAGATGGCGGTGAAGAACAGCGCCATGGTGTCGACCTTGATCGCGTCTGCGAACAGCGTGATCGCGCCGCCGGTGTCGACGCTACCGGTCCCCGAGGCGACGAACCAGACCGTCGCCGCGAGCGAGGCGAGCGCGCCGAGCGTGCTCACGGCCGCCATCGAGGTGTTCGACCGCTCGTCGGGGCTGATCGTGTCGACGAGCAGCAGGGCCAGCCCGGTGAATCCGAGCAGCAGCACCGGGAGTAGCGCAGCGACCTGCGGGAGCGCGTTAACCATCGATCGTCACCCCCTCGACGACGGGAACGGCGGCGTCACGGATCATCTCGAAGAAGATGTCGGGCGCGACGCCCAGCACGATGATCGCCACCAGAAGCACCGCGAGCGGGGCGACGTCGTGGAACGCCGCGGGCCCGACCTCGTAGTCGGTCTCCAGTTCGAACGGGCCGAACAGCGTGCTCTGCATCGCCGACAGCAGGTAGCCGGCGACGATCACGATACCGAACATGGCGAGCGCCGTGAACACCGGCGCGTACGGGAGCGCCGGCGCGGACAGCGAGCCGACGAAGATGAAGAACTCGCCGGCGAAGCCGGCCATCAGCGGCAGCCCCATGTAGCCGAAGGCGCCGGCGACGAGGATGCCGACGGTGACCGGCATCCGGTCGGCCATCCCGGCCATGTCTCCGACCATCCGGGTGTGGGTCGTGTTGTAGATGACGCCGACCGCCATGAACATCAGTCCCGAGATGAGGCCGTGCGCGACCATCTGGAACGTCGCGCCGCCGACCCCGTACTCGGTGAAGACGATGAGCCCGAGGATGACGTAGCCCATCGACGAGACGGACGAGTAGGCGACGATCCGCTTGAGGTCCTTCTGTGCCAGCGCTAACATTGCGCCGTAGATGACGCTGGTGACGGCGATAGCCGCGATCGGGACCGCGAGCATCGACGCCTGTTCGGGCAGCATCGTGAAGTTGAACCGCAGCAGCGCATACGTCCCCATCTTCAGGAGGACGCCCGCCAGAAGCACCGACGCGGGGGTCGGCGCCTGAACGTGCGCGTCCGGGAGCCACGTGTGGAAGGGGACGATCGGGACCTTCACCGCGAACCCGAGGAACATCGCGAGGAACGCGAACATCGCGACCCGGTCCGGGGCGATGCCGAACCACTCGGTCAGCCCGCCCGCGGCGACCGCCTGTGCGATCTCGGGCAGCGCGAACGACGACACCGAGTCGCCGAGCGCGAACACGAGGCTCATGAAGCCGATGAACATCAAAAGCGACGCCGCGTTCGTGTACACGAAGAACTTGATCGCGGCGTACTTGCGGCGCGGGCCGCCCCAGATCCCGATGAGGAAGTACATCGGGACCAGCACGGCCTCCCAGAAGACGAACCACAGGAAGAAGTCGAGCGCGGCGAACACGCCGAGCAGGTTCGCCTCCATGAACAGCATGAGCCCGTAGAACTGGCTCTGCCGCGTGTCGACGGGCGTCCACGCGCTGAGGATCGCCAGCGGCACGAGGAACGTCGTGAGCACGAACAGCGGGAGGCTGATCCCGTCGAGCCCGACGAACCACGAGACGCCCCGACCGCCGACTTCGAGCCACTCGATCTGCGTCGCGTACGCGACCTCGCCGCCGAGCAGCGCGTTGCCGCCGGCCTCGAAGCCGGACCACAGGTAGAGGCTGCCGACGAAGGGGACCAGGCTGATCGCGAACGCCAGCCGACCCGCCCACTCGTCGGGCGCGAGGAACACCGTCAACGCGCCGACGAAGGCGGCCGCCATGAGCGCTTCGAGTATCACTGGAACCACCCCCCGGTCGCGCCGAGCACGAGCAGCAGCGCGACGAGCCCGAAGGTGAGCAGCGCGGCGTACTGCGAGACGACGCCGGACTGGAGCTTCCGGACCCGACCGCCGCCGGTCAGGCTCACCGAGGAGACGCCGTTGACGACGCCGTCGATGATTCCCTGATCGAAGACGTCCGCGCCGCCCGCGACGTCTTCCGTTCGATACGCGAGCCAGACCTGTACTTCGTCGAGATAGTAGTTGTTGTACAGCACGTCTTTGACCCCGCCGAGCTTGGCGGTGTGTTCCGTCGGCGACGCAACGTTGTAGAGCCGCCAGGCGAGTCCGAGTCCGAGCAGCGCGAAGCCGAGCGAGACGGCCGCGCCGACGAGGACGGTCCCGGCCTCGCCGCCGACGAGGGTGCCGCTACTGTACGGACTCAGGTTCGCGTAGTGGTGCGAGGAAAGGCCCTCGATACCGCCCCACTCGTTGTCGAGCCAGCGGTGGAGCAGGTCGATGCCCTCCAGTCCGAGGACCTTCTGGACCGGCACCATATTGATGAGGCCGGTGACGACCGCAAGCGACCCGAGGACCGTCAGCGGTCCCTTCACGTTCCACCCGACGGGTTCGGGGTCGCGGGCGGTGTCGCTCCGCGGCTCCCCGTGGAAGGTCAGGAACACCATCCGGAAGGTGTAGAAGGCGGTGACGGGCACCGCGAGCAGCCCCATCAGGTAGCCGCCGAGCAGCAGCGGGTCGTTGAGGCCGTGGACGAGCGCCTCGTAGAGGATCTCGTCTTTCGACCAGAAGCCGGCGAACGGGAAGATGCCCGCGAGCGCCAGCGACCCGGCCAGGAAGGTGTAGTAGGTGACGGGCATCTTCGACCGCAGCCCACCCATGTCCCACATGTCCTCGTTGTGGTGCATCGCGATGATGACCGACCCGGCGCCTAAGAACAGCAGCGCCTTGAAGAACGCGTGGGTGGTCAGGTGGAAGACCGCGGCCACGTACCCGCCCGCGCCGAGCGCGAGCATCATGTAGCCGTACTGCGAGATGGTGGAGTACGCGAGCACCTGCTTCAGTTCGTCTTTCACCAGTCCCATCGTCGCCGCGAACAGGGCGGTGAAGCCGCCGATGAACGCGATGACCGCCATCGTCGTCGGCGTCAGCACGTAGAACCCGTACATCCGCGCGACGAGGTAGACGCCGGCCGCGACCATCGTCGCGGCGTGGATGAGCGCCGAGACCGGCGTTGGGCCCTCCATCGCGTCGGGGAGCCACGTGTGAAGCGGGAACTGCGCGGACTTGCCGACGACGCCGCCTAAGACGAGCAGGCCGACGACGGTCAGCCACGTCCCGAGTTCGAGGCCGCCGGGCGTCCACGCGACCGACCCGGAGCCGTTGAGCGCCGCGTCAGCGAGCGCCGGGAACGACTCGGGACCGGCGAACTGCGCCGTGCCGAACGTCGCGAACACCGCGACGACGCCGACGAGGAAGAAGTAGTCACCGAAGCGGGTGACGAGGAACGCCTTCTTCGCCGCCGACGGCGGGCCCGGCTCCCGGAAGTGGAAGCCGATGAGCAGGTACGAGCAGAGCCCGACCAGCTCGAAGAACATGAACGCCATCAGCAGGTTGTCAGCGACGACGAATCCGAGCATCGACGCCGTGAACAGGCCGAGGCCGGCGTAGTAACGCGGCAGGCCAGTCTCGCCCTCGTCGTTCATGTAGCCGAGCGAGAACACGTGGACGAGGAGTGCCACGAGCGTCACGATGACGAGCATGAGCGCCGACAGCGGGTCGATCAGGACGCCGAACGTGAGTTCGATGTCCGTCGGACCGATCCCCGCGCCGCCCTCGCTCGCCCAGTAGTACAGCGTCTCGTTGTACGCGCGGCCGCCGGCGACGGTCGCCGCGACCCAGATAGACAGCAGGAACGACCCCGCGGTCGCCGCGATACCGCCGAAGGCGCCCCCCTTCGGGAGATACCTGCCCGCGCCGAGCGCGACCAGGAACGAGAAGAACGGGAGGAGTACGATCGCCGGAACGTATGCGAATGCGTTCACCATCTTACCACCTCATCTCCGCTGGAACGGTCACGTCTGTCGTACCGAAGTTGCGGTATAACACGAGTATGATGCCGATTCCGATGGCGACCTCCGCGGCGGCGAGCGCGATGACGAACAGCGCGAACACCTGCCCGGTGAGGTTGCCGTAGTACCACGCGAACGCGACGAAGTTGATGTTGGCCGCGTTCATCATGAGCTCGACGCTCATGAGGAAGTACAGCGCGTTCCGCCGCGTCAGCACGCCGAACAGTCCGATACAGAACACTGCCGACGCCAACAGCAGGTACCACGTCGGAGGGATAGAGGACACGACGGCGCTCACTACCGGTCACCTCCGTCGCGGCCGCCGTCGGTAAACGCCCCTCCGACCGCGGAGACGACGGACCCGTCCTCCTCGCGTTTCGCGAGGTAGACGGCGCCGTCGACCGCGACGTCGAGCGCGACCGCGGCGATCAGGAAGGCCGCGAGGAACCCCTCCGCGGGGATGGTCGCGACGTCGTACGCGCCGAGGTCGAACAGGGCGTACCCGATGTTGTGAACGACCGAGGCGTCGGCCGGGAAGCCGGCCTCCTCGAATCCGAACGTCGCCGCGTTGACCGTCGCGGCCAACAGGGCGAACAATGCGCCCACGGCGACCGCAGGTGCGATCCGTGACCCGCGGCTCTCGTCGTTGCTCACGCGCTACTCACCTCCGTTTCGGAATCCGACCGCGTGAGCATCACGGCGAACGTGACCAAGATGAGGACCCCGCCCACGTAGACGAGGATCTGCATGGCGGCGATAAACTCCGCCCGCAGCATCACGTAGTGCACCGCGACGCTCGTGAGGGCTCCGCCCAGAAGCAGCGCGGCGTGGAACACGTCGCGCGCCAGGACGACCCCGAGGGCGAACGCCAGCGTGACCGCGGCGAACAGCCCAAACGCGATGGTGGCATAAACCATTGTGTTTGTCTCCTATGAGAACCCCTTTGAAGATTTCGAGACGCGCCCGCTACTGGTAGTCGACTTCGCCGTCGCCCTCCCCGATCCACGCGCCGCGATCGGGATTGCGGGACTCCAGCGGGTCGATTCCCTTGTACCACGGGACGTTTTTGAGCTGTTCTTTGTTGAACACGAAGTCGTCCTTCGTGTCCGCCGTGAACTCGAAGTTCTGCGTCAACAGGATAGCGTCGACGGGACAGACCTCCTCGCAGAGCCGGCAGTAGATGCACTGCCCGATGTGGAGGTTGTACTGCTCGCCGTTGCGCTGGTCGTCCTGAACGATCTGGATCGTGTCGTTCGGGCAGACGTTCTCGCATTGCCGACACCAGATACACCGCTCCTGGCTGAACTTGTGGACCCCGCGGAACCGGGGGCTGACCTCCGGCGCGTCCTCCGGGTATTCCACGGTGAACGTCTTGCCGTCCAGCGCGTGCTTCATCGTCGTCGCCATGGATTTCATGAGTCCGATCATGTTACGCGATCACCCCCACGATTACGGCCGTGAGCACCAGGTTCGCGAACGACAGCACCAGCATACCTTTCCAGCCGATCTCGATCAGCTGATCGATCCGGACGCGGGGTATCGCCGCGCGGGCCCACTGCGTGAACAGGAAGAAGCCCCAGATCTTCACCACGAACCAAATGAAGCCGATGCTCTCCGGGCCGGGCCCGGAGGCGCCGCCGAGGAACGTCACGGCGAGGATCGCCCCGCCGAGGAAGATGTGGACGAACTCTCCGAGGTAGAAGAGGACGAAGTACGCCGAGGAGTACTCCGTCTGGTACCCGCCGACAATCTCCGTCGGCGCCTCGGGGATGTCGAACGGGTTCCGTCCGATCTCCGCCATGTTCGCCGTGAGGAACAGCACGAACGCGAACGGGTTCACGAACGCGTACCACGACGGAATGGCGATGCCGCCGATCGTCGCGAGCGTCTCCGTCTGCGCGCCGACGATACCGCTCATCTGGAGCGTGCCGGCGAAGATGACGGCCGACATCGCCGTGACGATGAGCGGGATCTCGTACGCGAGGTTCTGCGCGACGGCGCGGAGGCCGCCGAGGAGCGAGTACTTGTTGTTCGACGCGTAGCCGGCCATCACCAGCGAGACGGACGCGATGGAGGCGAACGCGAACACCAACGCGAAGCCGACCTCCGGGTCCGCGAGGTGGAGGTTGATCGGGCCGAGCTGTCCCATCGGGATGACGGAGAAGCCCAGAAGCGCCGACGCCGGGAGGAGGATCGGCGCGATGTCCCACGAGGGGCGGTCGACGCCCTCGGGGATGATCAGCTCCTTCGCGAGCAGCTGGACCGCGGCCGCCGGGATGATTAACAGCCCGTAGGGGCCGATCCGGTCGACCGCGATCCGGTCGGTGAACGCGGCCGTGATCTTCCGTTTCGCCCACGGGCCCGCGACGCCCGTGAACGCGAGGATGATGTTCCCGACGACGAACGCGGCGACGAGCGAGGCCGCGACCTCGCCGATCACGCTGTCGAGCCCGAGCGTGTCGACGATGAACTCGGGGAACAGCTGCGCGGGCGCCGTGCCCATCAGCGGTCCACCTCCCCGAGGACGATGTCGAGGCTACCGAGCGCGGCGATGACGTCGGGGATGTACTCCCCGTTCGCCATCTCCGGTAGCGTCTGGAGGTTCGAGAAGCACGGCGAGCGGATCTTGAACCGAGCCGGCTTGTCAGTCCCGTCGGCGCGGATATAGATCCCGAGTTCGCCCTTCGCGCCCTCGACGGCGCGGTAGATCTCCGTGTCGTCGTCCGGGCGCAGCGTGCGCGGCACGTTCGCCTGAATCGTCCGCTCGTCTTCGGGCCACTCCTCGAGCAGGTCGACGCACTGCTCGATGATCTTCGCGGACTCCTCGACCTCGCGCATCCGGACGAGCAGCCGGCTGAAGTTGTCGCAGCCGTCTTCGGTGACGACGTCCCAGTCGAGCTCGTCGTAGTAGCCGTACGGGTCGTCGCGACGCAGGTCGTAGTCGACGCCCGAGGCGCGGGCGACCGGGCCGGTCGCGCCGTAGTTCTTCGCGACCTCCGGCGGGAGGACCCCGGTGTCGACCGTCCGCATCTGGAAGATCTCGTTGGACGTGATCAGGTTGTGGTACTCCTCGACGGACTCCGGGAGCTGGTCGAGGAAGTCCCGGGTCTTCGAGAAGAACTCGTCGCGGGGTTCCGGCAGGTCCCAGACGACCCCGCCGAGCCGGAAGTAGTTGAACATCAGCCGCTGACCCGTCAGATCCTCGAGGAGGTTCTGGACGCGCTCGCGGTCGTTGATGGCGTACATGAACGTCGCCGTGAAGTCGCCGTTGATGTCGAGCGCGAACGTGGCGAGCGCGAGCATGTGCGCGGCGATCCGGCACATCTCCGCGCCCATCGTCCGGATGACCTGCGCGTACTCCGGCACCTCGATGTCCGCGAGGTCCTCGGCCGCGCGGGCGTACGCCCACTCGTTGAGCAGCCCCGCCGAGATGTAGTCCCAGCGGTCCGGGTACGGCATGATCTGGTGGCGGTACGTCCCGGACTGCGCCATCTGCTCCTCGCTGCGGTGGAGGTAGCCGATGTCCGGCTCGACGTCGGCCACCTGCTCGCCGTCGAGGACCGTCTTCAGGTGGAGCACGCCGTGGGTCGCCGGGTGGTGCGGCCCGATGTTGAGGAACATCGTGTCGGACTCGGCGTCCTTGTGGTGGTCCTCCAGCGGGTTCGCGTGCTCCGGCAGCGTGGCGATCTGCGGCCGGTCCTTGTCGTAGTCCATCGACAGGGGGTGGCCCTGCCACGTCTCGGGCAGCAGGATCCGACGCAGGTCGGGGTGGTCGTCGTACTCGATCCCGATCAGGTCGTACGCCTCCCGCTCGTGCCAGTCGGCGGTGCGGAAGACCGGCTCGGCCGACTCCGAGACCGGGTTATCCTTGTCCGCGGGGACGACGATGCTGACCTCCTGAGTGGGGTCGTCGTACTTCTTCAGGTGGTAGATCGACTCGTAGCGGTTCTCGTACTCCTGTGCGGAGACGACGGAGAGGTGGTCGTACCCCGCCTGCTCTTTCAGGGTCCGAAGCGTCTCCTGAACGGTGTCCGGGCGGATGACGAAGCCGGGCGCGTTCAGGTGGTCGTCGCGGTCGACGACGAGGTCGCCCAGCAGCGCCTCCAGCTCGTCGGGCGTCCGCTCGACGGCGCCGTCGTCGACGGTGTCTGGTCGTTCGAGGCTCATGGCGAATCAGCGAAGTTGTACCGCATGACGAGCTCGTCGTCGTCGATCTGGTCGGACAGCTTGTCGACGAGTTCGTCGCGTTCGAGGTCCGAGAACTCCTCCAGCTCGTACGGCTTGACGGTGACGGGCGCGGCCTCGCCGTTTGCGACGCGCTCCTGCAGCTTCACGACGCCGTACACGAGCGCCTCGGGGCGGGGCGGGCAGCCGGGGACGTGGATGTCGATCGGGATGACCTCCTCGGCGCCCTTGATCACGTTGTACCCCTCCTGGAACGGGCCGCCGGAGATGGTGCACGAGCCCATGCCGACGACGAACTTCGGCTCGGGCATCTGGTCGTACACGCGCTTCATCCGCGGGGCGAACTTCGAGACGATCGTCCCGGGGACGATCATCACGTCGGCCTGCCGCGGCGAGGCGCGAGGGACGCCCGACCCGAAGCGGTCGAGGTCGTGTTTCACCGCGTAGGTGTGCATCATCTCGATGCTACAGCAGGCGATGCCGAACTGCAGCATGAACATCGAGGAGCCCCGACACCAGTTCAGGAACTTGTCGAACTTGGTGAGGATGAACGGCGACGAGCCGAACGCCTCGCGGAGCCGGGAGTTGAATCGGTCGCCCTGCCCGGTCATCCGGGCGTCTCTGGTCTCGGTGACGACCTGCGATTCGTCGGTGATAAACGGTTGATCGCTGCTCATTAGTTGATGTCCTCCGTCGTCTTTCTGTTGGTCGCGCGGGGGCTGCGGGCCCAGCTGATCACACCCGACCGCCACGCCCAGACGAGTCCGACCGCGAGAACGCCGACGAACGCCAACATCGGCCACAGCAGGTCGGCCATCGGAACGCCGGCCTGAACGGCCGGGCGGTAGATGACCGCCCACGGGAACAGCAACACGGTCTCGATGTCGAACACGACGAACAACAGCGCGACCATGTAGTACTGGATGTTGAACCGGATCCGCGTCCCGCCAGTCGGGGTCTCGCCGGACTCGTAGGTGGTACTTTTACCGGTCTCAGGCACGCTCGGACGGAGCAACGCCGACACTGTCATCATCGCTATCGGGATGAGCAGGCCGACGACCGCCAAGGCGCCAATCGCTATCCAATCGCTCATATAGGTCTCCGTAACGTGCTGGGGTTTGGACCGCCCCCTCATAAGCGTTGAGTCTTGTGCGTCCGCGGGCGTGCGGGCCGGTATCGCCCGTTCGCGGTGGAAGCGCCTGCGAACCGAGTGAGAGTCCTCGATCCGAATCGGTGTGCGAGTCGACGGAAGCGCGGCAGCTGGCCGGCGGACGAGCTGATCTCCATTTATAAGTGAACACCGTGCGGTGGCGCGTGCCTCCGAGTGGCCGACAGGCCACGAGGAGCACGCGCGAGGGAGTCGGTGGTCCGGAGCAACGCGGAGGACCACCGACGAGGCTGGGGAGGTGTGAGGTGCGGGGCTGTGCGGTGCGGGGTGGGACTCAAAGGGGCAGTCGCGAGGACGAAGCACGGCGACGGAAGCACCGCAGCGAGTGAGCGGAGCGAACGAGCGAGGAGCGCACCGAGCCGCGCGAGTCCTCGCGGCTGGGGCTTTGGCGGCGTTTGCCGTTGATCTGTTGAGGACTACTTATAAACGATCGGCTGGGGCTTTGGCGGCGTTTGCCGTCGATACGTCAGCGGTTATTTATAAGCAAGCGACCGGGATTTGGAAAGGTTCACCGCGCCGCAGACACCTCCCGTACGCGTTTATAAAGAGAGTCACCTTCACCGATCGCGGAACCCGTCGATGCCGAGGTCGTGGAGGGCGGCGGAGACGTCCGCGACGTCCGCCTTCTGCTCGTCGTGGAGGTCGACCAGCCGCTCTTCGATCTCGTCGTGTTCGCGCGCGAGCACCTGCGCCGCCGACAGCGCCGCGTTGTACGACTTCCCGGCGTCAACGGCGACGATGGGCGCGCCCGTCGGCATCCCGATGACGGAGTCGACGGACTTCTCTTGGACCGGCACGCCGATCACGGGCACCGGGTACGCGATCGACGCGGTCATGTTCGGCAGGTCGGCGGACTTCCCGCCCGCGCCCGCGACGATCACGTCGAGCCCGCGGTCCGTCGCCGTCTCCCCGTACGCGTACATGAGCTCCGGCGTCCGGTGCGCCGAGACGACGTAGCTCTCGTAGGTGAACCGGGCGTCCGGCGCGTCGTCGAAGTCGGTCTGCTCCGCGAACCCGAGGTCGTCGAGCGCCTCGTAGGCGTCCGCCATGACGGGGAGGTCCGAGTCCGACCCCATGATGATCCCCACGTCGGGGGTCGCTCCGGAGTCGACGTCCGCGTCCGCTTCCGCTTCGAGCCGGTCGATCAGGTCTTGTACCGTGGTCACGGCGGAGGGTTCGGCGGAAGACCGTAAGGAACTGCCGGATGCGGCGACCGGGCGGGCGAGAAGGAGAGCGAGACCGGCGAGCGCCGGCGGCCCGGTGAGGCTCAGTCGCCGTCGGCGGGGTTCCCGTCTCGGGTCTTCACGGCGACGCCGGACCCCAGTTCCTCCGCCTCCGTCCCGGAGAGTTCGGCGCGGCCGACCGCGAATATCGCGTCCGACTCGTCGACGACGAGCACCTCGTCGCCCGGCCGGATCCCGTCGTCGGCCGCGGCGACGAACTTCGCGAACGCGTTGCGTCCCTCGCGCACGAACGGCTCGCTCTCCTCGCCCACGACCATCCGGTGGCGGGGTTCGGTGAACGCCTCGTGGATCCGTCGGCCGCCCGCGAGCCCGAGCGTGAACCGGCCGTCGGTGCCGTACGAGACGAGGCGGCTCCCCTCGCTGCTGCCCGGGGTGTCGTCGACGTCGCCGTCGATCACCTGCCGCGGGCGGCCGCCGCTCGACCGGCGCACGGTGAGGGGGTCGTCCGGCGGGAACAGGGCCTCGCCCGCGCCGCTCCCGAACTGGTAGTCGGCGGCGGTTCGAAGGTCCGCGAGCGTCGCTGCGTCGGTCATGCCAGCGATACCGACCGCGCGCTGAAAGCGATTGCGACACCGGCCCGCGTCGCTGATCGCCCCCTCAGCCGAGCGCGGGGTACGTCGCGGCGACCCCGTCGCCGTCGACGCGCCACCGGTCAGCGACCTCGCGATACGCGACCGGGTCCGCGGCCCTGCTCGCCGGGACCGACTCCGGCGGCGACGCCCGGAGCGCCTCGGCCAGTTCCTCGCGGTTGAGTCCGTCGGCCTCGCTCGCTCCGTCTGGCTCCCGGGCGAGCAGGGCCGCGAGCCGGTCGGCCGCCGCGACGGTCGCGCGGGCGCCCTCGATCCGACTGGCGAGGTCGAGCGCCGCGGTCAGCCGGTCTGCCGCCGCGACGGCGTCGCCGCGCTCGGCCTCGGCGGCGCCCAGCGCCGCGAGCGCCTGCGCCTCGGCCTGCGTGAACCCGCCCGCCCTCGCGGCGTCGACCGCGTCCGTCAGCGCCGTCGCCGCCGCGTCGCCGTCTCCCCGCGCGAGCGCCAGCCGACCCCTGATCCGGTTCAGCTCGGCCAACCGCTTGTGGCCGGCGTGGCCGTCGAGCAGCGACCCGGTCCGCTCCGCCCGCCGCTCGGCCTCCGACAGGTCGCCGCGCTCGACAGCCACCTCCGCCAGGACCGCGGTCACCATCGCGCACCGGGTCTCGGCGTCGAGCGCGTCGAGGCGGTCGAGCGCGGCCGTCAGGAACCGCTCCGCCCGGTCGAGGTCGCCGGCGAGGTGGGCCGCGCTGCCGAGGTGGCTCAGCGCGAACGCCTCGTACATCTCCGAGCCGAGCCGCCGGGCGATGGCTCGCGCCTCGGACGCGCGGTCGACCGCCTCCGCGACCGCGCCGCGCTGCTCGGCCACCGCCGCGAGGTTCAGGAGGGAGATGGCCTCCCGGTGCTCGTCACCGACCGTCCGGTAGCCGTCGAGCGCGCGGCTCGCGGTCCGCTCGGCCGCGTCGAGGTCCCCCCGCCGCCGCAGCGCGACCGCGAGGTTCGTCCGGACGTTCGCCTCCCCGTGGGTGTCGTCGTGCGCGCGGAACAGGTCGCCGGCGACCCGGTAGTGGTCGAGGACCGCGTCGGTCCCGTCGAGCGCATCGAGCGCGTTCCCGGCGTCCATCAGCGCCTTCGCCCTCCCGATCGGGTCGCCGGCCGCCGCGGCGATGGCGTACGCCCGCGAGGCCGCCTCGTAGGCGACCTCGTAGTCGCCGTCGAAGTGGGCCGCCTGCGCGCGCCCCCTGACAGCCGCCGCCAACCCGGCGCGGTCGCCCGCGGCCGTGAACAGCTCCTCGGCCCGCTCGAACCGCTCGCGCGCGGCGTCGTACTCGCCGCGGCGCCGCGCGACGTCGCCGTACCCGCGCTGGCGCTCGGCCGCCGCGGTCCCGTCGGTCGGTCGCCACGCGTCCAGGGCGGCCGTCGCGCCGTCGAGGTCCCCGGCGTCGACGTACATCCGCGCCACCCACTCCGGCGGACGGTCGCGCAGGCCGTCCGGACACGCGTCCGGGAGGTCGATCCAAGCGTAGCGGACGCGACCGTACAGCGCCGCGAGCCGGGGGTAGCGGCGACCGGCCCCGTACGCCGCGCGGACCGTCTCGGCGGCCCACGCGCCCGGGTGGCGCTCGATCCGGTCCACCGTCGGCGCGTCCCCGCCGACGGCCCGCCGCACGCGGGATCGACGCGCGGGGTCGTCAGCGAGCGCGAGCACCCGGGAGACGACCCGGCCCACGCGCCTGGCGACGACCGGCGCCGGTTCCCGCTCGACGAACCGTTCCAGGAACAGCACCGACCACTCGTCGTGGACGGTCCGGTACCCCCCGTCTCCGGACTCGACGAGGGCGGTTCCGACCAGTCGTTCGAGCGCCCGGCGGACCTCGTCGACGGTCGGTGACGAGGCCCCGCTCCCCCCCGCGTCGGCGTCCCGCTCCGGCCCGTCGACGAGCGCGTACGCCAGAGTCCGGACGTCACCGACGCCGGCGACGTTGAGGAGGTTCACCAGCACCGCCACGTCCGCCGGCGGCGGCGGCCGGTTCCGGGCATCGCGGACCGACTCGGCGACCGCCCCCCGTAGTCCGGACGCCGTCTCGGGGCCGCTCCCGCCGGCGCCGTCGGCCCGGCCCTCGGTCGCGCGGACGAGGTGGTGGACGAGACACAGCAGCTCTCCGACGCGCTCGTCGTCGGCGCGCCGCACGTCGGTGAGGAGGGACCCCGCGTCGGCGGTCGGGGCGGAGCCGGTGCGCTCGGTGAGGTGGCCGACGAACCGCTCGACCTCGCGCTCGTCGAGCCGGGGCATCCGCACGGTCGCTATCGCTCGGCGGTAGCGGAGGTCCGCCGGCGAGAGGGGGAGCCCGTCGGGGTCGTCGTACGGCTCCTCCCGGGCGTCGAAGAGGAAGGACACGTCGTCGCGGTCGGCCAGTTCGCGGGCGACGCCGATCGCCTCGGCCGCCCCGGGGTCGACGGCGTCCTCGACCACCACGAGGTGGTGCCCGTCGCTCTCGGTGACGCGCTCCCGCAGGCGCTCGGTCGCGGTGAACGCCTCGCCGCCGGCGCCCGGCCGGTAGGTGACCGGACCGCGCCCCGACCGGTACCACGCGACCGCGACGGACCGGCAGACGGTGCTCTTCCCGCTGCCCGGCGGGCCGACCAGCGCGTGGTCGGTCCCGGCCGCGAGCCCCTCGATCAACAGCCCGGCGATCGACCGCCGCTCGTCGCCGCGGACCGTCGTCCTGTCGAGGACGTACCCCGCGTCGACCTCCGGGAACGACGCCGTGGCGCGGAGCGGTCCGTACGGGTCCGGGTCCCCCGCGAGCCGGTCCTCGTCGACCGGGTGGAACCCCTGCCCCGAGAGCGCGTCGCGCCCCGGTCGGTCCGGACTCGACCGCCCGAAGAGCGCGTCGCCGTCGCTCCGTCCCGACTCCGCTGTCCCGTCGCCGTCCCCTCCCGAGTCCGCGACCCCGTCGCCGCGTCCTTCCGCGCCCGAGGAGTCGGCCGGGGAACCGCTCGGCCGGCTGTCGGCTTCGGATTCGCCCGACCGCCCCTCGTGTGAGTCCGCCCCGGCTTGACCCATCGCCGCGAGCGTCTCGCCGCCGTCGCTTCCCCCGTCGATCAGCTCGCTGACCCGCGCCTCCGCCCACGCGACCGCCTCGGGGTCGGTCGAGACCGCCGCGCCGTGGAGCGCGCCGTCGTCGAAGGTGAGGAGCAGCGCGACCCCGTCCGCCGCGACCGCCCCCACGTCGACGTCGTCGACCGTCGCGATCCGGCACCCCTCCCGGCGCGCGACGGCTCCGAGGTCGTCCGCGAACCGGTCGGCGGCGTGTCCGTACGCCCGCTCCGCCAGCGCGAGCTCGACGGTCCCGCCGCCGGCGGCCGCGCGCCGGAGCCGCTCCGCGACCCGGGGGTAGGGGAACGCCGGCAGCGCGGCGGCGACCGCGTCGGCGTCGGCCAGCGCGTCGTCGAGGACCTCCAGCGGCCGGTACGGGTCCGGGGCCGCGGCCCGGTACGTCTCGGCTCCGCGCAGGATCGCGGCGGAGACGTCGGCGTCGGCGCCGAGCGGGTCGAGCACGTCGCCCGCGGCCGAGAGGTCGTCCGCGACCGTCAGGAACTCGCGGTACGCGTTCGCGAGCAGCCGCCCGGAGAGGGTCGTCCGGTAGCCGTCCGTCTCGCCGGCGACGAGCCCCGCCGCCTCCAGCTCGTCTATCGCGCGGTTCACCGTCGACCGGGAGTGGCCGAGCGCGTCGACGAGCTCGTGTTTCCGCAGCGGTTCCGCGGCGAGCCGTTCGAGGAAGTCGAGGCGCCGTTCGACGACGCCCACGAGCTCCGACGGCTCAGTCATACGTCCTTCGCACCGACCGCACCGATATAACTGTTTCCTCAGTGACGGCTCGCCGCACGCGGTGACACAGTGTTTCACGGGGTGAGAATAAGGCGGATACCGCCGCAGCCGGACCCATGGGACGGGAGCGAAGCGGCGAGGGCGACGGACCGGGAACGGCGAACCGACTCGACGAAACGGAAGCGAGCACCCGGAACGAACCGGGGGGACCCACCGCGGACTCGCTGGGGCGCGCGGGGCGGGCCGTCGCGGCGGCGCGGACGGCGGCCGGCGAACTGGCCGCGTGGGAGCCCGACGCCGTCGACGGCCTCGTGCGGGCGGTCGGCGAGCGGCTGGCGGACGGGGAGGCGGTCAGTCGCCTCGCGCGGTCGGCGGCGAACGAGACGGGGCGAGGCCACCCGGGGACGAAGGCCGAGAAGGTCGCGACCGAACTCGACGCCGCCCGGCGGACGCTCCGGAGCGCGCCGACCGCGGGCGCGGTCGACCGCGACGGCGCGGCGGGCACGGTGACCGTCGCCGGTCCGATGGGCGTCGTCGGGGCGTCCGTCCCCGCGGCGCACCCGGTCGTAGTCCCCGCCGTCCTCTCGCTGTACGGGCTCGCGACCCGGAACGCGGTCGTCTTGGCGCCCTCGCCGTCGACCGTCGAGACCTGCGACGTCGTCGTCGAGACCGTCCGCCGCGCGCTCTCCGACGCGGGGGCGCCGACCGGCGCGGTCTCGATGCTGCCCGCGCCGGCCTCGAAGCCCGAGACGGACGCGCTGTTCGAGCGCGCCGACTTCGTCGTCGCGGCGGGGTCCGAGGCGACGGTCGCGGCGGGGCAGCGCTGCGGGACGCCGAACGTCGCCGCCGGCGCGGACGGCGTCGTCTCCGTCGCGGACGGGTCGGTTCCCCCCGAGGCCGTGGCGACGCGGGTGGCGGTGGGGGCGACCTACGACTTCGGGGCCCACCCCGCGGGCGACGCCGCGGTCGTCACGGTCTCGCCGGCCGTCGGCCCGCTGTGTACCGCCTTAGAGGAGGAGGGCGGGTACGTCCTCAACGCCGCCGAGCGCGACCGCTTCCGGGCGCTGCTCGACGGCTCGCGGGGAGGCGACGAGGCGGTGGGCGGAGCGGTCGACGGCGAGGCGGGAGCGGTCGACGGCGAGACGGATCCGCGCGGCAACTCTCCCCGCTGGCTGGCGGCCGCGCTCGACCTCCCGAGTCCGGCCAGAGAGGCGGCCTTTTTCGTTGCCGAACCCGACGGCGCCGACGACCCGCTCGCGACGCTGTCCGGGGTCCCCGCGATAGCCGTCCACGGCCGCGACGGGTTCGACGCCGCGACGGCGCTCGCGGCCGAGATCGGTACCCCCCACGCCGCGGCGGTCCACACCACCCAGCAGCGCCGCGCGCGACGCGTCGCGGAGCGGCTCTCTCCCGGGCGCCTCGTCGTCAACCAGCCGGGGATCGCCGCGACGGGCGCGCGCTCGAACGGGTTCGAGGCGGCGCCGGTGCTGGGCGGCGGGGCCGTCGAGGGGAGCCAGCTCTGCGGCGGACTCACGCCCGAGCGCCTCACGCGGACGACGACCGTCGCCGCGACGAGCGTGACGGACGAGGCGTCACACCGGAACGGCGCGGGGGAGACGCTTCGCGGGCCCTGACTCGGGAGAGTTCGAGGGGTCAGCGGGACCGATCGGAACCGAGACCGGTCCGATCCGGGACCGGTCAGGGACGGAGACCGGTCAGAGCTCGACCCGGTCGACGATCGGGCCGTTCCCGTCGTTCCCGTCGCTGTGCGTGTTGATCGCGACCGTCCGGATCCGGTCTTCGAGCAACGACCCGTCGATCTTCGCCTTCAACAGGGAGTCAACCTGATAGACGCCGGCGGCGTTGTTCATCCGGATCACGACCTGAACGGGCGTCTCGTCGCCTTCGCGCAGCGAGACGCGCTCGATCGCCTGCGAGGAGACGGTGTTGATCCCGCGGCCGCCCTCCTCGTAGGGGACGCGCGAGCGCCCGCGCTCCATGTCGAGACCGTCCGCGATCCGGACGACGCCCGCCTCCAGCGTGAGCGGCTGCTCCTCCGTGTGGTGACACAGGATCGCGTGGAGCACCTCCGCCTTCACGCGGACCTGATCGGCCACGCCGTAGAAGTCTGCGAGGAGGTCGTCCAGTAAGTCCGCCGCCAGCGGGATCGAGTAGTACGGGTGGTCGTGACGGTGGACGACGTGGCCGATGTCGTGGAGCGTCGCCGCAAGCGCGACGATCACCGGCTCGTCGGCCTCGTCTAACCCCTGCTGGCGCGCGCCGTTGAACTCGACCCCGCCGGACTTGAGCAGGTCGTACAGCCGCAGCGCGCGGTCGCGGACGATCTCGACGTGTTTGGCGCCGTGGTCGTTGTATCCCTTCCGCGCGACCGGGTTGACGTTCTGCGCCTCCAGGTACGCGAGGACCTCCTCGTCCGACGTGAGCCACGACATGACCTCGTTGAGCCGGTCGTCGGGGAACGCGTGGTCGGCGTCCGGGTCGTACTCGTGGCGGTCGGCGTCGGGGTCCGCGCCGATCCCCTCGCGCGCGCCGTCCGTCGGATCCGGGGCGTCTTCCGTCGGGTCGGGCGTGTCGTCGGCAGGGTCGCTCATGCGTCTCCCAGAGTCGCCGGCCCGGGATAAATGTGCGAGGCGCGCGGATCCGTCGTTCGGACCGCCGCGCGGCTTCGCCGGTCGAACCGCTGGGATCCTGCCGGCGCCCCGACCGCTTATGCCGTCGCCCGCTGTGGCCTCGCGTATGTCGTTCGATCCCGGCCGCGTCTCGACGGTGACGTTCGACTCGTACAGCACGCTCGTGGACGTCGAGGCCGCCGAGGCGGCGCTCGCGGACCGAGTCGCGGACCCCGAGCCGGTGTCGCGGCTGTGGCGGTCGCGGTCGCTGGCGTACACGTTCGTCGCGAACTACGTAGACGCCTACCAGCCGTTCTACGAGATGAACCGCGACGCGCTGACGCACGCGCTTGAGGCGCACGGCGTCGACCTCCCCGCCGCGGAGCGCGACGAGGTCCTCGCGGTGTACCACGAACTGGAGGTGTTCGACGACGTGCGCGACGCCATCGGACGGCTGCGCGACGCCGGCTACGACTGCTACGTCCTCTCGAACGGCGACCCCGAGATGCTCGCGTCGCTCGTCGACCACGCCGACATCGCGGACCTGATCGAGGACGCGATCAGCGCCGACGAGGTGGAGACGTTCAAGCCGGCCGCCGAGCTGTACCGCCACGGCGCCGCCCGGACCGGGACCCCGATCGACGAGGTGGTCCACGCGACCGCCGGCTGGTTCGACGTGCTGGGCGCGCGCCACGCCGGGATGGGGGCGGCGTGGGTCGACCGGAAGGGGACGCCGTGGGAGCCGTTCGGCGGCGAGCCGGACGTCACCGTCGAGACGCTCCACGAGCTGGCGGACCTGCTCGGGGCCTGACCCCGCGACGCGAGCGCTGGACCCGCGACCGGCCCCGGCGGCAGTTTCCACCCGAGACACAACGCATAAGCGCGCGACCGATCCATACACCGGTGTGACCCGACCCGCGTCCGCACGCGGTCCGCAGTCGACGCCAGCGACGCGGCTCTTCTCGAAGAAACGGGCGTGAACCGTCCGCCGGCGGGAGTGGCGACCCCGTCCCGGACGACCCCCGACGCGCGCACAGGTCCGTTCACCGACCCGGACTCGCGACAGCACCCATGACAGACACGACCACCACGACACCCTACGCGACGCAAGACGAGACGAACAGCGAGCGAACCGACGCGCCCTTCGAGGGCGTCTACCCGGCGATGACGACGCCGTTCATCGACGACGGCGCGGTCGACCACGACCAGCTGGCCGAGAACGCCCGATACCTCGAACGCGCGGGCGTCGACGGCGTCGTCCCGGTCGGCTCGACCGGCGAGTCAGCGACGATGAGCCACGACGAGCACGTGGCGGTGATCGAGACGGTCCGCGACGCCGTAGACGACATCCCCGTGATCGCGGGCACCGGCTCGAACAACACCGCGGAGGCGCTCTCGCTGTCGGAGCGCGCGGCCGACGCGGGCGCCGACGGCCTGCTCCTCATCTCGCCGTACTACAACAGGCCCGAGCCGGCCGGCTTCCTCGAACACTACCGGACGGTCGCGGACGCGGTCGACCTCCCGCAGATCGTGTACAACGTGCCGAGCCGCACGGGACAGTCGATCCCGGTCGACGTCACCGCCGAGCTCGCGGAACACCCGAACATCCGGGGGTACAAGGCCGCCTCCGGCGACCTCAACCTCATCAGCGAGGTGATAGAGCGGACCCGAAACGAGGAGTTCGCGGTGCTGTCGGGCGACGACGGGCTCACGCTTCCCGTCCTCTCTATCGGCGGCACGGGCACGATCAGCGTCGTCGCCAACGTCGAGCCGGAGCGCGCCTGCGCGATGGTCGGCGCCGCGCTCTCGGGCGACTACGGCCGGGCGCGGGCGCTCCACCACGAGCTGTCGCCGCTCGTCCGCGAGCTGTTCGCCGAGACGAACCCGATCCCGGTGAAAGAGGCGATGCACGTCCGCGGGCGCGGCGGGCCGCGCGTCCGGTCGCCGCTCTCGCGGCTCTCCGAGGAGCGGCGCGAGTCGCTCCGCGAACTGCTGGCCGCGTACGACGAGCACGCGCCGGGGACGCTCGACCTGACGGCCGCCGAGCCCGCGGTCGCGGGGGACGCGGAATGAGCGGCGAAGGCCTGGCAATCGCCGTCACCGGCGCGGGCGGTCGCATGGGCCGCGAGGTGATCGAGGCGGCCGCCGACCGCGAGGGCGTCGCGGTCGCGGTCGCGGTCAACCGCACGCCGACCGACCCGGTGGCGGGCGTCGCGGTCGGGGACGCCGCCGACCTCGACGACCTGCTCGCGAGCGAAGATCCGGACGTCCTCGTCGACTTCACCGGGCCGGCCTCGGCGGTCGCGTACGCCGAGACCTGCGCCGACGCGGGCGTCCCCCTCGTGACGGGGACGACCGGGTTTTCTGACGCGCAGATCGACGGTCTCCGGGCCGCGAGCGAGGCGGTGCCCGTCCTCAAGGCGTCGAACTTCGCTCGCGGCGTGGCCGCGCTGCGCCGGGCGGTCCGGGAGGCCGCCGCCGCGCTCCCCGGCTACGACGTGGAGCTGACCGAGACGCACCACAACGCGAAGCGCGACGCCCCCTCTGGCACCGCAAAGTCGATCCTCGACGACGTCGAGGACGTGCGCTCCGACCTCGACGAGCGCGTCCACGGCCGCGAGGGCGACGCCCCCCGGAGCGCCGGCGAGGTGGGCGTCCACGCCCGCCGCGCGGGCGACGTGACCGGGGAACACGAGGTCCTGCTTGCCGGGAACCGCGAGACGCTCGAACTCACGCACCGCGCCGGCGACCGCGGGGTGTTCGCGGAGGGCGCGCTCGACGCCGCCGCGTGGCTCTCCGACCGCGACGCGGGGTGGTACGGGTTCGGGGACGTGCTGGACGCCGGTGCGGGCGGCGACGGCAGCGAGGGCAGCGACGCCGGGGACGCCGATGAATAACTCTCAGACATACGTGTATCGACAGTTCAATACCGACACTCATCCATACACCATCCAATGAGCCTCGAAGCCGACGTAGCCGACCTCTGGAACCGGTATCAGGACGGGCTGACCGCCGCGGACGCGACCGACGCGGACGCGGCCGTGATCGACGAGTTCCTCGCCGCCTTGGAGGCGGGCGAGGTCCGAGCGGCCGAGAAGACCGGCGACGACGTGACCTCGTGGGAGGCCAACGAGTGGGTGAAGCGGGGAATTCTGCTCAACTTCGGCCTGCGCGAGACCGAGCCACGCGAATACGGCGGCGTCACCTACCACGACGTGTTGCCGCTCCGCGACACCGACGACCTCGCGGAGCGCGGCACGCGCAACACGCCGGACGGGACCGCGATCCGCCGCGGGGCGTACCTCGGCGGCGACTGCATCATGATGAGCCCCTCGTTCGTCAACATGGGCGCGTACGTCGGTGACGGCACCCTCGTCGACTCCTGTGACACCGTCGGCTCCTGCGCGCAGTTGGGCGAGAACGTCAAGCTCGGCGCCAACACGCTGATCGGCGGCGTCCTCGAACCGGTCGAGGACGCGCCGGTAGTGATCGAAGACGGCGTCTCGCTGGGCGCGGGCTGCCGGGTCACCTCGGGATTCCGGGTCGGGGAGGACTCGATCGTCGGGGAGAACACGCTTCTCACGCCTCGCATCCCGGTCTACGACCTCGTCGAGGAGGAAGTGATCTACGGGCACCTCCCGGCCGAGCGCCGCGCGTTCACCCGGATGGTGGAGTCGTCCGTCGGGGACCACGACCTCTTCGACGGCGGCGCGTACAAGCCCGCGGTCGTCGCGACCCACGTCGAGGAGGACACCCTCGAAGCGACGCGGCGGGAGGACGCGCTCCGCGAATGAGCGACCGCGACGCGGGCGGCACGGGCGACGCGGGCGGCACGGGCGACGCAGGTACGGAGGTAGCGGCCGAACTCCCCGCCGACAACCCGCCGGTCCGCCGCGTGAGCGACTGGGACGCCGACCGCCTGCGCGACCTCGCGACCGAGCACGGGACCCCCCTGTACGTTCAGGACCTCGACCGCGTCCGGGAGAACTGCGAGCGCTTGCTCGCGGCGTTCCCCGACGCGGACGTGCGGTACGCCGTCAAGGCGCACACCGGCCGCGCCGTCCTGGAGGCGGTCCGCGACGCCGGCCTCGACGCCGAGTGCGCCTCGGCCGGAGAGGTCGACCGCGCGCTCGCGGCCGGCTTCGACGGCTCGCGGCTCCACTACACCGCGGTCAACCCGCCGGCCCGCGACCTCGACTACGTCGTCGGCGTCGCGGCGGCGGAGCCGGACCTCACGGTTACCGTCGGCGCGGTCGACACCCTCGACCGCCTCGCGGAGCGCGGCTACGACGGCCGGGTCTGCGTCCGGGTGAACCCCGGCGTCGGCGCGGGCCACCACGAGAAGGTCACCACCGGCGGCGCCGCGAAGTTCGGGATCCCCTACGACCGCGCCGCGGAAGCGACCCGAGCGGCGGCCGAGCGGTTCGACGTCGTCGGGATCCACGCGCACCCCGGCTCCGGCATCGACCCGGACCAGCTGGACAGCCACCGCGAACTGGTCGCGCGGATGGGCGAACTGGCGCGCGACCTCTCCGAACCGAGCGACGGCGGCGCCGCCCCCGTCGACCTCGACTACGTCGACGTCGGCGGCGGCTTCGGCGTCCCCTACGAGGAGGACGCCCCGGCGCTCGACCTGCCGGCGGTGGCGGCGGCGACCCGGGAGGCGGTCGGGCCGCTCCCCGATGGCGTCGACCTCGCGATAGAGCCCGGACGCTACGTCGTCGCGGACGCCGGGGTCCTCCTGACCCGGGTGAACGCCGTGAAGCCGACGCCGGACGAGACGGTCGTCGGCGTCGACGCGGGGATGACGGACCTCCTGCGGCCGGCGATGTACGACGCGTACCACCCGATCCGCAATCTGGGGGGCGGGCTGGGGCGCGATGGAGGCGACGCGCCCCCCGTCGCGGAGCGGGAGGCAACCCCTGTCACGGTCGCCGGACCTATCTGTGAGACCGGCGATACGCTCGGTAGAAACCGAGCGCTCGCCGACCCGACCCGAGGAGACCTCCTCGCGGTCGGGGTCGCGGGCGCGTACGGATACGAGATGGCGAGCCAATACAACTCACGACCGCGGCCCGCGGAGGTCGCGCTCGACAACGGAGCCGCGACGATCGCCCGACGCCGAGAGACGCTCGGAGACCTGACGACGGTCGAACGAGAGGGAACCGCCGAGGAGGGCCGACGGGAAGCGACCTCGGGAGCCGACCGACCGGAGGGGGACCGATGAGCGTCTACGCCGTCCCGGTCGAGAAGTACCACGGCACGGGCAACGACTTCCTCGTCGTCGACGCGGCCGCCGAGAACGTCGGGGACCGCGCGGCGTTCGCGCGAGCGTACTGCGACCGCGAGACGGGCGTCGACGGGGGAGATTTCGACGCCGAGCCGCCGCGCGACGCCGGCGCGGACCGCGACGGGGAAACGGGTCGACGCGGCGCCGACGGCGTCCTCTTTTTGAGCATCGAGGAGCGGTTCAACCCCACCCGCGTCGTGATGACGCTGGTCCAGCCCGACGGTTCGACGGCGACGATGTGCGGCAACGGGGCCCGCGTCGTCGCGCGGTGGGCCCACGACCGGACCGGCGACCGCGAGTTCATGATCGACACGCAGGCCGGCACCCGGCGCGCCACCGTGAACGCGGACGCGACCGCGGCCACCATCGAGATGGGCCAGCCGACGTTCGGCCCCCGGCGGGTCCCGGTCGCTCGCGAGGGACCCCTCGCCGGCGAGCCGCTGGTCGACGAGTCCGTCGAAGGGCTGACCGTCACCGCCGCCAACACCGGCGTCCCGCACGCGGTCGCGTTCGTCGACGGCGGCCGCAACGACCCCGACGGAATCGACGCGGTCGACCTCGACGACGTGGCCCCGCCGGTCCGCCACGCCGACGTCTTCCCGGAGGGCGCGAACGTGAACCTCGCGGCGGTCGTCGACGACGGGAGCGGCGGGGGCCCGGCGGTCCTCGATCAGCGCACCTTCGAGCGCGGCGTCGAGGGCGAGACGCGCTCCTGCGGCACCGGCGCGGTCGCGGTCGTCGCGGCCGCCCGCCGGCTGGGACTGATAGACGGCGACTCGGCGGTGAGCCGACCCCCGGGCGGCGAACTGGAGATCACCGTCCCCGACGCGGGCCACGCCACGCTGACCGGCCCCGTCGCCCACGAGTTCTCGGGGGCGCTCCCCGCCGACCCGCGATGAGCGGCGGAAGCGACGCCGACGCGGACGCCGACACGGACACCGGGTCCGGCTTCGACCCGGTCTCGTTCCTCGAAGACGCGGTCCGGATTCCCTCTCACGAGTCCCCCGACGAGACCCGCGAGTTCGTCGTTGACCTGCTGGACGCCCGTGGCGCCGACCCCGCGGTCGTCGCGGACGGCTGCGTCCTCGCGGAGAAGCGCTCGCCGGCCCCCGAGGCCGGCCCGCACCTCGTATTGAACACCCACCTCGACACGGTGACGCCGAACGTCCCGTTCGAGCGGAGCGCGGCGCGAGAGGACGAGCGCAGCGGTTCCGCGCCGACCGAAGGGGAGCCCGAAGAAGTGATTCGCGGCCGGGGCGCCTGCGACGCGAAGGGACCGCTCGCGGCGCTCGTAGCTGGATTCCTCGCCGCCGACCCCGACCGCGGCCGGGTCACGCTCGCGCTCACGCCCGACGAGGAGGCGCTGTCGCTCGGCGCGGCGGCGCTGACCGGCCGGCTCCCGGGGACCGACGACCGGCTCGACGGCGACCTGTTCCTGGTCGGGGAGCCGACCGGCCTCGACGCGTGCACCGCCGCGAAGGGGAGATTTCAGGCGACCGTCGAGCTGTCCGGGACCGCCGCGCACGCCGCGGAGTTCGCCGGCGCGAACGCGGTCGCGGCCGCGGAGGACGCGCTCGCCGCGGTCCGGACGTTCGACGACGGCGCGGACGCCCACCCGCAACTGGGGCCGCCGAAGCTCACGCCAACGGTCATCGAGGGCGGCGCGGCAACCAATCAGGTGCCGGCGGACTGCGAGATAACGGTCGACCGGCGGAGCGTCCCGCCGGAGACGGCCGAGGAGTTCCGGTCCTCCCTCGCGGACGCGGTCCGGTCGTCCATCCCCGACGGCACGGGGGAGGGCGGCGACGCCGACGCCGAGCGCGGCGGCGTCGACGCCGCGGTCGCGCTCACCGACCGCGGGTCGCCGTTCCTTGAGGCGTTCGCGACGGACCCGGACCGCGAACTCGTCCGAGCGGTCGCGGGCGCGGCGCGCGAGGCGGGCGACGCGGTCGGCCTTCCGAGCGAGCGCGGCGGGAGCGTGCGACCCTTCGGCGCCGCGACGGAGGCCTCCTACTTCGCGCCGGCGCCGACGGTGGTGTTCGGGCCGGGCGACCTCGCGGACGACGCGGGCGCGGTCGCGCACGCCGAGCGGGAGTACGTCCGGGTGCGCGAGGTGGAGGCGGCCGCGGCGACGGTGGAGGCCGCGGTGGCGGCGCTGTTGGAGTGACGAGCAGGGAACGTCGCAAGCCCGCGGCCGACTACAGCAGGAACGTCTCCTCTTCTTCCGCGAGGTCGACGAAGTCGTCGGCGGCCTCGATCAGCTCGTCGGCGGCCGAGTTGCCGAACCCCATCGCCTCCACCCGGACGCCCTCGTGGCGGAGGTGCGAGCAGAGCCGCGCGAAGTCGCCGTCGCCGGTACAGAGGACGACGGTGTCGACGTGGCTCGCCAAGGAGACGGCGTCGAGGCTCATGCCGAGGTCCCAGTCGGCCTTCTTCGAGCCGTCCGCGAACGTCTTGATCTCCTTGATCTTGGTCTCGAAGCCGATGTCGCGAAGCGCCTCGAAGAAGCTCTCCTCCTCGGGCGAGTCGGCGCGGATCACGTACGCGATGGCGCGGACGAGCGACCGGTCCGCGACTGCCTCGTCGAGCAGGCCGGAGTAGTCGATGTTCCGCGAGTAGACGCTCTGTGCCGAGTGGTACAGGTTCTGGGAGTCGGCCAGCACGGCGACGCGTTGGTCCGGGTGAATCTCGCTCATGCGTCCCCCTTCACCGCCCGCCGTTAGGGGCTTTGGGATCGGCGCGACCGCGATTCCCGGGCGCCGCCGGGGCCGCGGCGACCACCATGGTTTATGTCAGGCGCTGGCGACCGTGGCCCATGGACGAAAAGCGGTTCGTCGTGGCCCTCTTCGGTCTCGCGGTCGCGCTCGTCGCCGGCTACGTGGCCTATCGGTTCGTTGCCCCCCTCACCGTCGCCGTCTTCCTCTACTACTCGACGCGGCGGTTCTACCACCGGCTCGAACGCTTCCGGCTGCCGGCCCGGGTCCGCGCGGTCGTGTCGCTGTCGGTCATCGGCCTCCCGCTCATCGGGCTGGTGAGCTACACGCTGGTGCTTCTGGTCTTGGAGGCGCGGCGGTTCATCGAGCAGTACCCGGTGGCCGACACCATCGGCGCGGAGAACTCGGTGATAGCCGACCTCGCGGAGCTTTCGAACCCGACGATGGACGAACTGCTCGTGGCGTACCGCTCCGGGCAGTTCGACCCCCTCATCGACCTCGTCTCCGAGCAGGCGTCGCTGCTGGCGAGCACGCTCTCGGGGCTCGCCCTGAACCTGATCATCACCGTCATCGTCACCTACTACCTGCTCATCGACGGCTCCCGGTTCCACGACTGGCTGCTCAGCTTCGACGACGACGCGATCGTCCGCGAGTACCTAGAGACCGCCGACGCCGAACTGGAGGCGGTGCTGTACGGGAACCTGCTCAACGTCATCGCCATCTCGATCATCGCCGTCGCGACGTACCTCGGGTTCAACGCGGTCGCCTCCGCCGCGGTCGAGATCCCGTACCCGACGCTCGCCGGCGCGATCACGGGGATCGCCAGCCTGATCCCCGTGATCGGGATGAAGATCGTCTACATCCCGCTGGCGGCGGCGATGTCGGTCCCGGCCGCGCTCGACGGCGAGGTCGCGCTGCTCGCGTACGTCGCCGGCTTCCTCGCCGTCGCGGTCGTGGTCGTCGACACCATCCCGGACATCGTCCTCCGGCCGTACTTCAGCGGCGAGACGACCCACGTCGGCCTGCTCATGCTCGCGTACATCTTCGGCCCGGTCGTGTTCGGCTTCCACGGGCTGTTCCTGGCGCCGATCATCCTCGTGTTGGCGCTGACGTTCGTGGACACCGCGCTGTTGCGCCTGCTCGGCGTGGAGCCGGATCCGGGACCGGAGATCCCAGAGGGCCAGCGCCGGCTCAACGAGTTCTGAGGCGGCCGGGGGCCGCCGCCGCGCCCGGTCTCCGCGCGGCGCGAGCGACCGCGCGGTCGGCCGACCGGTCACCGCCCGCCGGCGCCGAGCCGAAGTCATATATCCCCGCTCGACGACCGGGGGCGTATGCGAGTACACGTCATCGGTCTCGGCGGGGCCGGGGGGCGGACCGCCGACCGGCTCGCCGCCGAGCACGGCGCCGATCCGTTCCTCGCGGGCGTCAACGCCTTCGACACCGACATGGACGCGCTCGGGGCGCTCGACGCGCTCGGCGAGGAGCGCCGGTACCGGTTCGGAGACGCGGCGGGCGGGGACGGGCTCGGCGGCGACCTCCACGCGGGGCGCCGCCTCGGGGACGCGCACGCGGGCGAACTCGGCAGGGCGATGGACGACCAGCGGCCGTCGCGCGCAGAGGCGTTCCTGATCGTCGTCGGTCTCGGCGGCGCGGCCGGGGCGGGCGCGGCGCCAGCGCTGGCCGAGGAGCTGACTCGGCTCTACGACGCGCCCGTCTACGCGTTCGGGTTCCTTCCGACTCCGGGCGAGACGGAGGAGCCGGACGGGGACGGCGGCCCGTCGAGCGCGGCGTCCGGGACCGCCGCGGCGTCCGGGAACGACCCGACGCCGACGACCCCGCACCGCCCGCTGGCCGAGCGGAACGCGGCGCGGACCCTCGACGCGCTGTCGGACCGCTGCGCGGCGGTCTTCCCGTTCGACAACGCGGCGTGGCTCCGCCCGAGCGAGGCGCTCGGCGGGGGCCGCGACCGGCTCAACGGGGCCGCCGCCGAGCGGATCGGGGCGCTGTTCGGCGCCGGCGAGACGCCCGAGGGGACGGAGACGCCCCAGCAGGTGCTCGACGCGAGCGACGTCGCCCGGGCGGCCGGCGGCGACGGCGAGATCGCGGCGATCGGCCACGCGACCCAGCGGGTGGAGTCGCCCGACGAGGGGTCCCGGTTCGGGCTGGGGCTGTTCGGCTCCTCCGGGCCGGCGGAAGTCGACACGAGCGAGGCGGTGTCGGCCGTCGAGACCGTCATCCGGAAGGCGGCCCGCGGGAAGAACACGGTCGAGGTCCCCGAGGGACGGGCCGACCGGACCCTGCTCGTGGTCGGCGGGCCGCCCGCGTGGCTCAACCGGGAGGCGATAGCCGACGGGCGGCGCTGGCTCGCGGAGGAGACCGGCTCGGACGCCATCCTGAGCGGCGACGCGCCGATTCCGGACGGCGACGCCGTCTCCGCCGTCGTGGTCCGGTCCGGGATCGACGAGCCGGAGCGGATCCGCGAGATCCGCGAGACGATCGCGTGACGGCGGCTCGCACCGCTTCCGCCTCCGCTCCGACGGCCGCGCTCCGACTCCGGCGGCGGACCCGAACCGATTAACCGCGTGGCGCGCTCACGGAGACCGTGACGACGCAGGCAGACCTCGGCATCGACCTCGACGTCCGCGACGCCGCGGCGGTGGCGGAGCGCCGCGACGAACTCGTCGCCGCCGTGCGCGACCACGCGGGGCGGATCGCCTACCAGCTCGCGCGGCTTCGGGGGGGCGACTACGGTCGAGAGACCCTCTCGACGCCGGGCGGCGAGTGGACGGTGAAGTACGAGGCGGGCGAACTGGAGTTCCTGCTGTTCTCGCCGGACTCCGGCTCGGACACGTACGTCATCTCGACGAAGCAGCCCCCGGAGCCGGCCGCGCTGGCGGCCGCGCTCGACGACTACGCGGCGTTCGTGGCGGCGTGGAACGAGCGCGTCGACTCGCTTTCGGGCGTCCTCGACGGCGTGAGCGCGGAGTTCCCCGAGCCGGCGACCACGGACGGCGTGGTGGCCGAGCGCGACCGCGTCCTCGACCGGATCCGCGAGACCTGCGCGGTCATCGCCGGCGAGGTCCACCGGTACGAGAGCGACGACTACGGGACGTTTACGGCCCGCGTCGAGGGGGACCGCTGGGAGTTGAAGTACGACGAGGGGGCGGTCTCGTACCTCCGGGTCGGCGGCTCCGGCGGCCTCTACCTCATCTCGCAGTACGAGGCCCCCTCCGCGGCCGACGTCCGCGAGTACGCCGACCGGTTCCGCGGGTTCGTCGAGGCGTACAACGAGTTCGTCGACGGGCTGGAGGCCGACCTCCGGCGCGTCTCCGTCTGAGCCGCGACCCGCCGCCGTCCGAGCGGACCCGACGGCGGTGCGAGACCCCGGCGCGTCGGGCACCGAAACGACTCGTTACCCCGCGTCTCGGTCCGGTAATCCGTCGTAGCAATCGGACAATAACTACCCTCACCGGCGGCTTGGTCTCGGCCGTCCCTCCCCCGCGACGGCCGGGCGCCTCCGGGCCGCTCCGTTTCGGGTCGCCCTGATCGAACCGGTGTGGGACGTTCCCCCATGTCACGAAAACGCTCGACACCGATCACGGTCGCTATCGCCTCCCTACTGGTGCTCTCCGCGGTCGCCGGCGCGCCCGCGGCCGTCGCGCAGGACGGGCCGCCGCCGACGCCCGCGGCCTACTTCGGTGACGTCACGATCGACGGGGAGCCGGCGCCGGAGGGCGTGGAGGTCACCGCATACGTCGGCGGCGAACAGCGCGGGAGCCTCACCACCACCCAGTCCGGCGCGTACGGCGGGTCGTCGGCGTTCGACCAGAAGCTCGTCGTCGAGGGGACGAGCGACGACGCGGGGGCGACCGTCGAGTTCCGCGTCAACGGCGAGGTCGCCGGGACCGAGGAGACGGTCGAGTGGGAGCCGGGCGAGGTCCGCCGCGTCGACCTCGCGGTCGGTGACGGAGCCGACGGCGGCGACGGCTCAGGCGGCGGTTCGGGCGGCGGCGGTTCAGGCGGTAGCGGTGGCGACGGGAGCGGCGACGGCGGTTCAGGCGGTAGCGGTGGCGACGGGAGCGGCGACGGCGGGAGCGGCGGCGGCGCAAGCACCGGTGGCGGCGGCGGCGGCGCGGTCGCGCCCCCGCCGAGCGGAGACGCCGTCGAGACGACGACGGCGTCCGTCGAGATGACGAACGCCACCGCGACCCTCTCCGCGAGAAGCGTCGACGCGGGCGAGGTCGTCGAGGCGGAGCTACCGGCGGAGCTGTCGGCGTCGAACGCGACGCTCTCCGCGTTGACCGTCTCCCCCTCGTCCGACATCCTCTCGTTCGACCTCGACGTGACGCCGATGGAACCCGCCGCGATCCCCGACGACGTGCGCGACCACGAGGACGCCGAGACCGTATCGGCGTTCGAGATCGCGTCGGACACGTTCGACTCCGGCGACGTCGACAGCGCTGAGATCCGCTTCGAGACGGAGATGTCGGCGTTCTCCGACGCCGAGTCGCCCGAGGAGGTCGCGCTGTACCGCTACGTCAACAACCAGTGGCGCGAGCTACCGACGACCTACGAGGGCGACGGCGTCTACGTCGCGGAGACGCCCGGCTTCTCCTACTTCGCCGTCGGCGGCCCGCAGTCCGACGTGACGGTCGCGGAGGCGTCGCTCGACGCCGAGGAGGTGGCTCCCGAGAGCGCGACGGAGGTGGCCGTCGAACTGCGGAACGACGGCGGCGCTGAGGGGACGACGAACGTCGGCCTCCGGATAGACGGCGAACTGGTGGACGACCGGACGATAACCGTCCCCGCCGACGCGACGCGGCGCGTCACGTTCACGCCGCAGTTCCCCGAGACCGGCGAGTACGAGGTCGCCGTCGGCCCGACGGAGGTGGGAACCGTCTCGGTCGTCGAGTCGACGTCCTCCGACGCCGGCGCGAGCGACGGCGAGGGCACCGGCGGGACGGCCGACGGCGCGACCGGCGGTCCCGGGGACGACGGCTCGCCGCTCGAAGGGTTCGGCGTCGGTCTCACGCAGGTCGTCGGCCTCGTGAGCCTGCTGCTCGTCGTCGCCGGCGGGTTCCTGCTGCTGCGCCGGGAGTAGGTCGGCCATCCCGGCGAGCGCGGGGCGGTCGAGCGGTCCCGGGCCGCTCCCGGAAGCCCCGTCCGTCGGACCCCTTTTTCGGCGTGCTGATCCGTATCCGTGTGTATATCTCGCCGGTTTTGGTAATACTTATTCACCTCTGTTCAGTACCGACCGCGTATGTCTATCACCCTGCCGGGACCGACGCTCGGCGTCGTCGGCGGCGGACAGCTGGGCCGGATGCTGGCCGAGGCCGCCGCACCGCTCGGCGTCGACCTCGTCGTGTTGGACCCGACGCCGGACTGTCCGGCGGCGCCCGTCGCGGCCGACCAGGTCGTGGGCGAGTTCGACGACGCGGACGCGATCGACGAACTGGCCGCCCGCGTCGACGCCCTGACGTTCGAAATCGAGCTCGCGGACCCGGAGACCCTCGCGGCCGCGAGCGAGGAACACGGGGTGCCGGTCCACCCCGATCCGGCCAGCTTAGAGATGATCCAAGACAAACTGGTACAGAAGGAGGCGCTCGCGGAGGCCGGGATCCCCGTCCCCGAGTTCGTCGCGGTCGCGACCGCGGAGGGCCTCGAACGCGTCGTCGAGGAGTTCGGCGGCGTCATGCTGAAGGCCCGCGAGGGCGGCTACGACGGCCGCGGGAACGTCCCCGTCGAGGCGCCCGACGAGGCCGCCGCCGCGCTCGACGCGGTCGGCGGCGCCGCGATGGCCGAGGAGTTCCTCGATTTCGAGCGCGAGATCGCCGTGATGGGGCTGAAGGGCGCCGACGGCGAGACGCGGACCTACCCCGTCACGGAGACGGTCCACCGCGAGGAGATCCTCCGCGAGAGCGTCAGCCCGGCCCGCGCCGACGACGCGATCGTCGAGGAGGCCGAGTCGGTGGCCCGCGACGTGCTGGCGGCCCTCGACGGCCGCGGGGTCTACGGGATCGAGCTGTTCGAGACCCGCGAGGGCGAGGTGCTGGTCAACGAGATCGCGCCGCGCCCGCACAACTCCGGCCACTGGACGATCGAGGGCGCGCGCACCTCGCAGTTCGAGAACCACGTCCGCGCCGTCCTCGGCTGGCCGCTCGGCCCGACCGACCTCGTCGCGCCCGCGGTCACCGCGAACGTCCTCGGCAACGTTCACGAGAGCAGAGCTCTCGTGAGCCAACCGGAATCACAGCGTGATTCCGGTGACGTCGACGAGACCCGACCCGCCGCGCTCCGGAACGTCGAGACGGTCCTCGACGCGCCCGACGCCGACCTCCACTGGTACGGGAAAGACGACGTGTACCCGCTCCGGAAGATGGGGCACCTCACGGTGACGGCCCGAGACTCCGGTGCGCCCGGCGACGGCGAGGTCGACCGCGGGGACCTGCTCTCCCGGGCGCGGGACCTCCGCGACGGACTGACGTTCCGCGACGCGTAGCCGCCCCAATCTACAGGACCCCGGCGAGTCCCAGCGCCTCGATCAGCGGGACCCCGGCGATCACCGAGCCGATCAGGTAGCCGCCGATCGCGCCGCCGTTCAGGAGGGGAAGCCCCGCGTGCGGCCGCCCCCGTATCACCCACCGCATGAGCACCACCAGCCCCGCGAGGGTCCCGACCATCGCCAGCAGCGCGGGGAGGTTGACGCCGACGAGGGGGACCGCGAGGTCCGCCGCCGGCGAGAACGTCGCCGCGCTCGCGATCAACACCGTCGGAATGACGGCGTCTCCGAGACCGATGAAGAAGGCGTCGCGGTCGCCGGCCTCGGCGGGTCCGGCGTCGCGGTCGCCGCCGTCGCCGGCGGCGGACGCGGGGTCGGTCTCCGCGTCCGAGCCAGCCTCCTGAGCGCCCGATTCGACCTCCGATCCGACCCCCGCGGCCTCCTCGCTTGCGGCCTGCGCGTCGAGCAGCGAGTACGACAGCGACAGCGGGATCACCAGCACCACCGGGATGTTCAGGTCCATGATCCCCTCCGCGAGCGACAGCATGTGCTCGGTGCCGTACACCGATATCGCGTCGTAGACGGCGAGCGCGGCGAGCAGTATCAGCGCGGGCAACAGCCCGAAGGAGATGCCGAACAGCCCCGCCGCGCCCGCGCCCATCAACACCCCGGCGGTGTCGATCACGTACCACTCGGGGTGGATGAGCAGGCCGGCCGCGACGGTGAGCGCCGGGACCGCCGCCGCGAGCGGCGACACGAGCGCCGAGAAGACGTACCACGAGAGCCACGCCGAGACGCCGATGATCAGAAGCCGGATCGCCCCGTCGAGGTCGTACCGGAACGCCGCGAGCATCAGCCCGGTCATCGCGAGGATGGCGACGACGTACAACACGCTGTTCGTGGGGTTCTCGGGGTTCTCGACCGCCTGATATCCGCTCTCGGAGAACTCGGGGACCAGCGCTAAGGCGCCGACCTGAACGATCACGAACAGCCCGACGACGAAGGCGACGCCGCGGTACTCGCGGGGGAACATTCGACCGCCGGTTCGGCGGCCGAGGGTTTCGTCCTTGCGCTTCCGCTCCGAGAGTGCCGACCGAACCGGTCGCTGTCGCGACGGGAGCGGCGCACAGAAAGGGGTTCGGGCTCGGTGTGGGAGCGGGTGGACCCGAACCCAAGCCGACGGACGACGGACGGTGGAAGCGAGTGGCCGGCCGGCCCGCCCGAAGCGGGATGGGGCCGACCGGATTCGTCCGCGGCGTTTACTCACTCTGGCGACCGACGTAAGAACTTACCGGCCGAGTTATCAACATAGATACCCTCGGCGCGGCGGCCGGTTCCGGATCCCCGTCGCCGCCGGATCGAGAGTCGATTCGTCGGGGATGTCCGGGCGGTAGCGGCGGGGACCGGAGGGGCAGAGGGTAGCGACTAGACCGGGACCGAAGGTAGCGACCGGAAAGGGGTGAAGGTGGGAAGTGGCGGACGAAAGGCGAGGGAAGCGGCGGGCGAACGGGCGGCGGCCGGACAGCGGACCCCCAGGCTGTCGGCGGCGATGCCGCCCGAGTGGTCGGGACGGGCGCGCGGATCGTTAGCGCCGAACTCCAACGAGAAAAGCGTCGGACTTCGGCATCGATACGTACGCGCCTCACGGGTATAAATATGTGAGATCCGGAGCCGACGGCACCGCGCTCACGGAGCGGGGGCCACCACCCTCGTCCCGCGGGCGCTCACCGGCGGTCGCGGAGCGCGGGGAACTTCTCCCGGACCGCGGCGACCCGCTCGGGGTCGACCGTCGCGGCGACGACGCCGGCGTCGTCACCGAGCGACGCGAGCGTGGTTCCCCAGGGGTCGTACACCGCGCTCCGTCCGCAGAGCGCGTCGTCTCCGAACCGGCCGCTCCCGTTGACGGCGGCGACGTACGCGAGGTTCTCGATCGCCCGCGCGCGGCCCAGCGTCCGCCAGTGTTCGATCCGGGGGTACGGCCACGCGCTCGGCACCAGCACGCACTCGACGCCCGCGTCGACCATCGCGCGGAACTGCTCCGGAAACCGGAGGTCGTAGCAGGTCGTCACGCCGACCGCGACGCCGCCAAGTTCGACCACGGGCGTGCGCTCGCCGGGCACCATCCGATCGGTCTCCTCGGAGCCGTACCCGAACAGGTGCCGCTTCCGGTAGACGAGGCGCCGCTCGCCGTCGGCGTCGAACAGCACCGCGGCGTTCGCCAAGCCGGACTCGGCGGGCACGTCGAGGCCGTCCGCGGCCGACGCCGCCAGGTCCTCGACGACCGTCCCGGCCAGCACCGCCACGTCGTGGTCGTCGGCCGCGGCCGCGAACCGGGCGAGGCGGTCGCCGGCGAGGCTCTCGGCGGCGCGGCCGTACGAGTCGAACGCGAAGTAGCCCACGTCGAACAGTTCGGGGAGGACGACGAGGTCGGCGCCCTCCTCGGCGGCCGCCCGGACGCGGTCGAGCGCGCGCTCGACGTTCGCGTCGACGGCGCCGCCCTCGACCGCCAGTTGGACGCCGGCGAGCCTCATGCCGGCGAGGCCAGCGAGGCGCGGAGCGCGTCCTCCAAGTTGTCCAGTTCGGCGTCGAAGTTTCGCTTGAAGAAGGACTCGACGCCCGGGAGCCGCCCGTCGACGACGAACTCGTTGGCGAGTCGGCACCCTCCGTCGTCGCTCTCGGTGATCTCGTGTTCGCCGGTGACGCGGAAGGCGCGCGACTTCCCGACGAACTTCACCCGGTTCGGGGGTCGCGCTCGACTTCCTCCGTCTCGACGTCGATCGTCGACCGGATCATCGGCACCGGGAGCGCGACGTGCCAGGTCGCGGTCCCGTCATCGTGGACCTCGAAGGAATCGACCACGCTGATGGCGCCCGCGCGCTGCTCCGCGTCCGAGATGAACGCCCACACGTCGGCCGGCGGCGCGTCGAACTCGAACGTTCGGGAGACTCGAACGGTCATACGTTCCCGTTTGGGGCTACGGGGGTTAAAAATGCGCGTCGACAGAGTCAGGCATGGGGAACGCGGCGGAGAAGTAATCGGAGAACGCGATAGGGAAGTAACCAGAGAACGCGGCGGGCCGGCGACCGGAGGGTGCGGCCGGGCGGGACCGTCACCCGTCCGGCGTCACGCGCCAGGTCGTCGACTTGGCGCGGCCCCACTTCTCGATGTCGACGTCGTCCGACTTCTCGGCCAGACGGGGGAGCCGCGACCCCACCTGCTTCGCGGTGAGACCGATTGCGTCGGCGATCGTCTTCGAGCGAACGTACCGCTCGCCACGGGTGACGCTGTCCGTGAGGTACGCGAGGATCCGCTGTTCCTCCTCGGTGTACTCGCTCATTGGCGGTTGTACGGGTCTGACGTTCTTAACGGTTTCTCGTATTCCGGACGAAGCCGAAGCCGGCGGCGGAGCGGCGTCGAAGCCGATACCGAAGAGGGACCGAATCCGGCGGCGGAGCGGCCGGTCAGTCGAACAGCTGAACCGCGCCGACGGCGAGCGTCGCGAAGACGAAGGCGGCCGCGAACCCCCACGCCTTCCCGATCTGTCCCGGATACGCTAGCATCACCGCGGCGCCGACGACCGCGACGGCGCCGAGCGCGAGCGCGACGCCGACCTCCTTGTCCGATTCGATGGAACCCTCGCTCATACGAACCGCTTCGCGGGGGACCACTTAGTTCATGCGAACCGCGCGACGCGGTCGGCGTGGCGAGCGAGGACCCGCCGCGACTCCGCGATCAGAGGATCTCGACGTGCTCGGACGCCTCGTTGAGCGCGAGGTTCGCCGCGATCTCGGCGTTCCGCATGGCGTACTCCGCGGTGTGCTGGAGGCTGACGAGCACTTCGCGAGTCATGAGCAGCGTCTCGTTGTCGAGGTCGTCCGGCAGCTCGGAGAGGATCTCCTGCTCGCGGTCCTCCAGCCGCGAGAACAGGTCGCGACACTCGACGGTGAGGTCGTAGTCGCGCTCGACGACGGCCCGGACCGCGAGCGCGGTCAGGTCGTCCACCTGGTCGGTGAACTCGCGGATCTGCCGCATCGTCGCGCTGTCGACGTCGAGAGTGTGGCCGTCGGCCTCCATCACGATCTCCGCGATGTCTTCCGCGTTGTCGGCGGTGAGTTCGAGGTTCTTCGCGACGGAGCGGTAGCCGATCAGCGGGAAGCCCTCTTCGAGACCGACCGCGCGGGCGAGGTTCGGGTTCTGGTAGGCGGTGAAGATGAGCCGGAGCAGGAGGACGAAGATCTTGTTCGCCTGCCGCTCGCGGTTGAGCGCGCGCTGCGCGAGGTCGGGGTTGCCGTGCGCGAGCGCCTTCACGCCCTCGCCCCGCATCGTCGAGCCGGTGTTCTCCAGCCGTTCGAGCAGGTTGTCGAGGGTGAAATCCTCCGGGTCGACCGAACAGCGGATCGAGATGTCCTCCGGCGTCTCCTCGATGACGCCGAGCCCCATCAGCTGGGTCTCGGCCTTGTACACCGCGTTGATGTGTTCGCTGTCGAGCGCGCCCTCGCTGCGGACGTGGATCACGCGCCGTCCCAACACGTACTGCGCGACGATCGCCCGTTCGAGCGAGCGCGCGTCGAGCGCGTCGGCGTTGATCACCGCCTCCGACTCCTCGCTGCTCACCGACTCGGGGAGCACCGTGAGCGTTCCCTTGCCGCCCATGCGGAGCGACACCTCGTCGCCTTTGTTCACGCCGTGTTCCTGCGCCCACTCGGCCGGGAGCGTCATCGCCAGCGTCGACGGCCCCAACCGTTGGACCTTCCGCGTTTCCATACGCGACCGTATCGTGGGATAGACCTTAACGTTGTTCCCATGTTCATTATATGCTTCATCGGATATGCAAGGGAACCCCGCCGGCGACGGCGTCGCGCTCGGTGCGGGGAGAGGCGGAGGCACCCACCGCGGGGCCGGGACCGCGGCCCGACCGCTCATTGACGCCGGCGTCGCGCCGAGCGATCCGCGCGCTTATGTCGGTCAGGCGGGGATATTAGGTATGACCGAGCGGGTACTCGTCGTCGACGACTCCTCGTTCCAGCGGACCGTCGTCCGCGACGCGTTAGAAGAGCGGTTCGAGGTCGTCGACGAGGCGGAAAACGGCGCGGAGGCGGTCGAGCTCTTCGAGGCGTACGAGCCGGACGCGGTGTCGATGGACGTCGTGATGCCGGAGATGACCGGGATCGAGGCGACCGCCGCGATCAAGGACCGCTGGCCCGACGCGGTGATCGTGATGTGCACGAGCGTCGACCAGCAGGAGAAGATGATGGAGGCGGTGAAGGCGGGCGCCGACGGCTACGTGACGAAGCCCGTCGACGCCGAGGAGCTGGTCGGGGAGTTCGAGAGCCACCTCGGGTGACCCCCCCGCGGGCCGGGCTCCCGTCGAGTCAGGCGGGGTCGAACGACCGGAGGATCGACGCGAGCGCGCTCGCAAGCTCCTCGAACCGGTCCATCTCCATCGAGTCGGTGGTCACCCACACCCCGTGGTCGTTCGCGATGACGCGCGTGAGGTACCCGTTCTCGAACACGCGGACGGTGAACCGGTAGTCACCGAGCTGGGTGTCGGCGTACATCGACTGCGCGTGGAACCCCTGTCGCTCGTTCTCCGCGAAGCCGACGAGGTCGGCCGTCCGGCTCAGGTCGCTGCGGAGGTATAACTGCTCGACGTCCGCCTTCGTGAAGTAGGTGAGGCTCCGCAGTTCGTCGCCCGTGGCCGTGCGGGCGGCGCTGAGCAGTTCGTCGCCGTGTTTCTCCGGTGAATGTGACATACACCCATGATCGATATTCGCATACATGAGCGTGTGGGTGGCCACCGCGTGCGCGGTCGCCGGGTGCGGGGGATATCCGCCGGCGCGAGGGACCGCCGCGGGCGTGAGGGGCTCCGCCGGCGCGAGCGACCGCCGCTGACGCGGGGGTCGTCCGAGCCGCCGCCGAGACGGCGGCGACCCGGAGGGACAGAGTTTACCGACTCCCCCGTGATCGCTCGTCTGATGAGCGAGTACGACGACGTCTGCGTCCTGTTGCCGACGATGAACGAGGCCGAGACGGTCGCACGCGTCGTCACGGACTTCCGCGACGCCGGGTTCGAAGAGGTGCTGGTGATCGACGGCGGCTCGACGGACGAGACGCGGTCGATCGCCCGCGAGGCCGGCGCGCGCGTCGTCGAGCAGTCGGGTCGCGGGAAGGGACAGGCGGTCCGGGAGGCGGTCCGCGACCACGTGGCCGCGTCGTACGTCCTGATGGCGGACGCCGACGCCACCTACGACGCGGCGGACGCGGACGCAATGCTCGAACCCCTCCTCGCCGGCGACGCCGACCACGTGATCGGGAACCGCTTCGCGGACATGCGACCGGGCGCGATGACTCGGCTCAACCAGATCGGGAACCGCCTGATCAACGTCGCGTTCCGGGCGATCCACCGCGAGGGCTACCGCGACATCCTCTCGGGGTACCGCGCGTTCACCCGCGAGTCGTTCCTTCGGCTCCACCTCACCGCGGACGGGTTCGGCATCGAGACTGAGATGGCCGTCGAGTGCGTGAAGAACCGCGTCTCGGTCGCCGTGGTGCCGATCACCTACCGGGAGCGACCCGGCGGCTCCGCGACGAACCTCCACCCGATCCGGGACGGCGGGGTGATCTTCTTGGAGCTGTACCGCAAGGCGAAGACGAACAACCCGCTGTTCTACTTCGGCAGCGCCGGCGTGGCGTCGACGGCGGCGGGAGCCGCGATGGGAGCGTTCGTGCTGTACCGGTACCTCGCGTTCGGGATCAGCCACGAAGTGATCGCCGTCGGTGCGGTCGGCGCGGTCATCCTCGGGATCCAACTGCTCGTGTTCGGCGTCCTCGCGGACATGATCCACTCGCTCCACCGCGAACAGATCGAGCGGTACGAGCGAGCGGTCGACGCCGCGACGCCCGGACATCCCTCCGAGACCGGGAGACGCGACGCCGTCGATGACCGCGGCCCCGAGGGCCGCGACCGCGACTCGACGCCGCGCGAGGAGACCCGAGAGGCCGACGACTGATCGGGACCCCGGCGTCCTCGCCGGCCGGTTTCGCGGCGGCGTGATCCGGGACACCGTCTGTTTTTATCGCTGCGGAGACACCTGCGAACATGAGCTCCCGTGGCACGTCGTTGCGAGACAGGATCCGCGAGCCGGAGTACACCGGGGAGAACCGCTGCGTTCCGTGCACCGTTCTCAACGTGGTTCTCGCCGTCGCGCTGACCGCGGCGACCGCGGTGTTCGGCCCGGTGGTCGCGGCTGTCGTCCTCGTCGCGTCGCTGGGAAGCATCTACTACCGGGGGTATCTGGTCCCCGGCACGCCCGAACTCACGAAGCGGTACCTCCCCGACCGCGTGCTCCGCCTGTTCGGGAAGGCCCCCGAGGGCCCCCGAGACGGCTGGGAGGAGGCGTCGACCGGGCGGTCCGACGAGGTGACGGTGACCACGTTCGAGCCTGACGGGACGGTCGACGAGACCACCGGCCGGGCCGCCGACGACGCGGACACCGACGACGCCGAGACCGCGGATCAGGCCGACGCCGACGAGCCGGAGTTCGAGACGGTCGAGCGGATCCGGGACCAGCGCGAGAACGCCGTGGACCCGATCGAGTTCCTCCTCGATGTGGGCGTCGTGGAGCCGACGGACGACGGCGAGGACCTGGTCTTCGAGGACGAGTTCGCCGCGGCGGTCGGGTCGCGCGTCTCGTCGCTCGAACGCGAGGCCGTCGGAGCGGAGACGCTCGCAGAGATGTTCGGCGTGGACCCGGACGACGTCGCCTTCGAGGACCGGGAGTACCCCGCCGTGACCGTCCTGCGACGCGTCCGGAAATGGCCGGGCGACGGCGCGTACCTCGCGGACGTGGCGTCGCACCTCGCGCTCGTCGAGCGCACCGACCGGTGGCTCGACGTGCCGGCCGAACAGCGGCTCTCGATCCTCCAGTCGCTCCGCTCGTTCCTCTCCTCGTGTCCGGTGTGCGGCGGCGACGTCGCCGCGACCGCGGACACCGTCGAGTCCTGTTGTATGGCGCACGAAGTGGTCGCGGTCCGCTGTGAGGACTGCGGCGAACACATCCTCGAACTGGAACCGGAGAAGGTCGCGACGCCGGGCGAGGACACGGGCGTCACGCCCTGAGCCCGGTCGGGGCGGTTTCTACCCCATCTCGACCCGCGGGTCGAGGTAGCCGTACGCAATGTCCTGAACGATGTTCCCGAGCACCCCGACCGCGATCACCACGACGGTCCCGCCGAGGAGCACGGGGAGGTCGCGGTCAGCGACCGCCCGCAACAACAGGAGGCCGAACCCCTCGATGCCGAACAGCACCTCGATCACGAAGGTCGCGAGGACGAGCAGCCCGAGCGCCTCGGTGAACAGCATCGAGAAGAACGGGATCGCGGCGTTCCGGAGGACGTGGGAGGCGACCCGGTACCCCGACGCGCCCTTGGCCCTGACGAGCGAGACGAACTCCGCGGTGGCGTACTCCCGCGAGTGAGCGCGCGAGTAGCTGACGTACCCGCCGAGCAGCGCGGTGAACGTCAGCCCGATCGGGAGCAGGTGGTCGAAGACGAGGGGCGTGCGGTCGATCCGGCCGTCGAGTGTGAACGACAGGAGCATCCCGCCGAGCCAGAAGGTCGGCACGGCGAACAGCAGGTACGCCGCCGCGACGCCGCCGGACCCGAGACGGCTCTTCGGGTATAACGCGGCGAACATCCCGATCGAGACCCCGCAGACCACGGCCAAGACGAGCGCGGGGACGACGTACGCGGCCGTCCGGGCCGCGGCGTCCGCGACGAGCGGGAACACCGGTTCGCCGGTGGCCATCGAACTCCCCCAGTCAAGCGTCACCATGTTCCCGAGCCAGTCGACGTACGCGTCGGTCAGCGACCTGTCGAGTCCGCGCGCCGCGAAGTACTCCGCTCGGATCGCCGCGAGCGCTTCCGGGTCGTTCTCGCCGGCGAACCTGGCGGCGCCGATCTGTCCGGACAGCACCCAGTCTTCGGTGAGCGTGAACAGCGCGAATATCGTCGTGAGGACGGCCCAAGAGGTCACGAGACCCATCGCGACCCGCTTCGCGAGGATCCGCAGCGGGGTCACCGGTGCTCACCCGGGTTCGGCGCCTGTGCCGTCGCGTCGGCGGCCCCCGGGAAGTGCGAGGGCTTCGAGGGCGGTTCGGAGGACACGTTTGCGGGCACCACGAGCGGAGGGATATTAAATCACGGGCGGGGCCCGGCGCTCTCCGGTTGATTCACCCGAAACGCCGGATGATATTTGTCGCGGCGTCGCGGATCCGTCAGGTGGTTTTAACCACCGTGCGTCGATACTACGGTCACCCTCCGCATGCCGCCGACAGAAGACGACCCGCAGTTCGAGGACCTCGACTGGGACGAGATTCACCGCTCGAAGCGAACGGTCACGGCCGAGCGGGCGACGCTGGCGGTCGGCGTGCTGCTCCTCGCGCTCGGTCGCGTCTACCAGGCGCGGTCGGCGGGACTACACCTGGTCGGTGGCTGGCGTCCCGTCACCCTCGACTGGGTGTTCCTCCTCGCCGTGACGGTCGTCGCGGCGTACGGCGCGGTCCCGCTCGCGAGGCGGCTCCGTCGGCGGCGCGCCTCGCTCCGAGCGGCGGTTCGACGACGGCCCGTCGTGTTCCTCTCGGGCGCGTTCGTCGCCGGGGTCGTCGCCGTCGGCGTCGCCGGCCCGGCGCTGGGCGACGCTCCCCCGCTCCGGTTCCAGCACGCCTACCACCCGCCCGTCGGATTCGCCAGCACGGTTCCCCCGCAGGAGTGTCTCGGCGTCGAGACGGGCGGCGCGTTCGATCGGGTGTGTCACGGCGCATGGGAGTACCCGCTGGGGACTAACGAGCGCGGCCACCCGCTCGGGTACCTCCTCGTCGAGGGCGCGCGCACGGCGGCGTACGTGACCGTCATCTCGGCGGCGTTCATCGTTCCGCTGGCCGCGGCGGTCGGCGTCGTCGCGGGGATCCGCGGCGGCGTCGTCGACGACCTGCTGTCGTCGTACGTCGACGTTCAGCTGTGTATCCCGGCGCTCCTGTTGTACTTCATCGGCTACGCCTACTACGGTCCCTCCCTCCTGCTGCTGCTCGCGACGTTCGGACTGCTCAGCTGGGGCGGGATCGCACGATTAGTCCGCAGCGAGGTGATCCAGCGCCGCGAGGAGGGGTACGTCCTCGTCGCACGGAGCCTCGGAGCGTCGGGCGCGTACATCGCTCGGCGGCACATCCTCCCCAACAGCACGAACACGCTCGTTCCGGCCGTGTTCCAGCTGCTCGCGCTGTTCGTCCTCATCGAGGCCGGCGTCGCGTTCCTCGGGTTCCACGAGATCGGCACCTACTCGTGGGGGTCGACGATCAGCGAGTCGACCAACGCGGCGGTCGCCGGACAGCTACAGGAACGGGCCGACCAGCCCGCCTACAGGATCTGGTGGGTGTCGTCGCTCCCGGCCGCCGCGCTGACGGCGACGCTCGTCGCGTTCAAGACGCTCGGAGACGGCGTTCGCGACGCCCTCGACCCGCGGGGTGACCGGTCGTGACTCGCTCTCGCGGCGGATCCCCCCAGACCCCGCTCCTCTCCGTGCGCGACCTCCGGACGCGGATCCGGACCGACGACGGCTGGCTCCACGCGGTCGACGGGGTGAGCTTCGACGTCGAGCGCGGCGAGACGGTGTGTCTGGTCGGGGAGTCCGGTAGCGGGAAAAGCGTCACCTGCGAGTCGCTCACCGGTCTCGTCCCCCAGCCCCCGGCGGAGGTGTCGTCGGACGCCGTCGAGTTCGACGGCGAGTCCGTCGCCGGCCGGTCGGCGGCGGCGCTGCGGTCGGTCCGGGGGCGTCGGATCGCGCACGTGTTCCAGAACCCGCAGAGCGCGCTCGACCCGGTGTACACCGTCGGGAAACAGGTGACGGAGCCGATACGGATCCACGAGGACGTGAGCCGGTCGGCGGCGCGGGACCGGGCCGTCGACCTGCTGCGCCGGGTAGGTATCCCCCGGGCGGACGAGCGCCTCGACAGCCACCCGCACGAGTTCTCGGGCGGGATGCAACAGCGGATCGCCATCGCGGTCGCGCTGGCGGGGGACCCGGACCTGCTGATAGCCGACGAGCCGACGACCGCGGTGGACGTGACCGTCCAGGCGCGGCTGCTCGACCTGTTCCGGTCGATCGCCGGCGACGGGACGAGCATCCTGCTCGTGACCCACGACCTGCGGGTCGTCGCCGCCGTCGCGGACCGCGTGCTGGTCATGTACGGCGGGACGATCGTCGAGCGCGGCCCGGTCGAGTCGGTGTTCTCGACCCCTTCGCACCCGTACACGCAGGCGCTGTTCGACAGCTACGGCGAGCGCGCGGGCGCGTCCGTCGCGGAGCGGACCGCCCGCGCCGAGATACCGACCGACGGCTGCCGGTTCCGAGCGGAGTGCCCGCACGCGGTCGACGAGTGCGCGGGCGGCGGACAGCCGGCGTTCCGCTCGGTCGCCGGGGACCCGGACCACGCGGCGTCGTGCGTCCACTACGGGCCGGACGGGGACGCCTCGCGGATCCGCGAGAACGCGACCTCGCCGGTTGACAGCCGAGACGGGAGGGGCCCGGAGCGCGCGCCCGCGGAGTCGGCCGCGACGCGGCCCTCGGACGCGGAGGGCGAGTCGCGATGACCGACGACCCGATCTGCTCGGTCCGCGGCCTGGAGAAGCACTACCCGATCACCCGCGGCCTGCTCCGGCGCGAGGTCGGGCGGGTCCGCGCCGTCGACGGGGTGAGCTTCGACGTCGAGCGCGGGGAGGCGCTCGGAATAGTGGGCGAGTCGGGCAGCGGCAAGACGACGACGGCCCACACCCTCTTGGGGATCGAAGAGCCGACGGCGGGCGAGGTCCGCTTCGACGGGGATCCGGTCTCGGAGCTTTCCGGAGGCGACCTGCGGGAGTTCCGTCGGCGCACCCAGCTGATCGTTCAGGACCCCAACGACGCCCTCGACCCGCGGATGACCGTCGGGGAGGCGGTGGCCGAACCCCTCCGGATCCACGGGCTCGACGACGCCGACCGGCGACGCGCGGTCGTCGCGGACATCCTCGAACGCGTCGGCCTCTCGAGTGACGACGTAGACCGGTACCCGCACGAGTTCTCCGGGGGCGAGAAACAGCGCATCTCGATCGCCCGGGCGCTCGTCGTCAGCCCCGACCTCATCGTCGCGGACGAGCCGACGAGCGCGCTGGACGCGCGGGTCCGCTCCGAGATACTCGACCTGTTGGACCGGATCCGGCGCGAGTTCGACATCGCCGTCCTGTTCGTCAGTCACGACCTCGACGTCATCCGGCGGAGCTGCGACCGGGTCGCGGTCATGTACCTCGGTGAGATCGTCGAGCGGGGCGCGACCGAGACCGTGCTGGCGGAGCCGGCGCACCCGTACACCCAGGTGTTGCTCTCCTCGGTCCCCTCGCTCGACCCGACGGACCGGGAGCTCGGGCGGCCGCTCACGGACACGGTGCCGGACCCGAGCGACCCGCCGTCCGGCTGTCGGTTCCACCCTCGGTGTCCCGACGTGATACCGCCCGAGGACCTCTCGGTGTCCGCGGAGACCTGGCGGGCGATCGCTGAGCTCCGGTTCTCGGTCCAGGCGAGAGAGCTCCCGGAGCGCGCGGTCGGTGACCCCGGAAGCGAGACGGCGACGGGCGCCGACGGCGACCCCGGGGGACGTACCGCCGCGGCGGTCCGACGCGCCGTCGGTCTCGAAGGGGAGATCCCCGACCCGGACGCAGAGGCCGCGGTCGACGACGCGGCCGCGGCCCTGGCAGACGGCGACGTCGACGCCGCGGACGAGAGACTGGCCGCGGCGTTCCCCAGCGTCTGCGAACGCGAGACGCCGACGGCCGTCGCCCGCCCGACCGGGAGCGAAACGGAGAAGGAAGCGACCGGAACCGTCAGCTGTCTCCGACACGGTCGGGGGGAGAGCGTAGAGGCGGGTCTCTCGGGCGGAGACGCGGAGACCGGGCGGTAGCGCGGGCAGCGGCACCGACTCGGGATTCGGACGACCCCCTCAGCGGACGATCCGTACCGTCGTCTCGTCTGTCAGGCCGCGGCTCTCGGCGTCCGTCGCGTTGACCGCGACGCCGATCGTGTGGTCCCCGACCGCCGCCGGCTCCCACTCCCGCTCGGAGACCCTGAACAGCTGGTCCCACCGCTTCCGGAACTCCTTGCGTTCGCCGCGGTCGAACGACAGCTGTCCCCCCTCGTCCGGCGGGTCCCGAATCGGGACCTCGGCCGCCTCGACGTTGCCGTCGACGCTCCACTCCCAGAGGAGCGGCGAGACCGTCGGGATCGACACCGGGACCGGCAGGCGGTTGCGGATGGTCACGGTAAAGGGGACGGGGTCGCCGGCCTCGTACTCGTCGTCGGGCGTTTCGACGGTGACCGATACCGGTAGGTGGCGCAGCCGTCGCGGGATCAGGAGGTCGCTCAGCGTCGACGACGGGACCGAGCGCAGCGACTGAAGCTTGGTCTTCCGCTCTTTCTTCGACGGGGCGTGCGCCTCCTCGTCGTCGCGGTGGAGAGCGTTCGACTCGTAGATCCGACGCATTGGGGTAGCTACGTGGGTCGAAGGATAAAGCGTTACGCCGGAGTCGGACAGGCGGAAAGCGGGGTTGAACCGGCGAAAACGGGGGAATTCGGGGTGAACGGCGAAACGCGGAACACCGGACGAGAAAGGCGGGGCGCCGACTACGCCGCGTTACCGAACAGTTCCCGCTCGGAGTCGAACCGGTCGTCGAACCGGAGACACGAGATGTGGTGGTTGTCGCTCACCTCGTAGGCGTCCGGTTCGTGCGTCGAACACGGCGAGGTGAACGCGTCCTCCAACGCCGTCGCCGCCGCGGAGAGCTCCTCGTCGCGGAGCAGGTCGATCGCCTCCGCGACCGCGGTCTCCGCGTCGTCGTCCGACAGGGTCTCCGGGAGGTCGAACTCGGTGCGGACCATCTCACCAAACTGCTCGCGCGATGCGTCGGTCGGGGACGTCCGGGATCCTGTCACCTCGGCTTCGAGCTCCGCGGTCACCGATCCGACGGAGTCCGCCTCTCGCGTCCGGAGCTTCATGTCCATGACCGACCGCCACGTCTCCTGTGAGAGGTCGTAGTCGGCGTCGCGGATCACCTTCGGACACCGGGTGTGGAACCGGCAGCCAGACGGCGGGTTCAGCGGAGAGGGGACGGTGCCGGAGAGGAAGATCTGTTCCCCCTCCCAGAGCGGGTCCGGTTCGGGGATTGCCGAGAGGAGCGCCTCCGAGTACGGGTGGTACGGCGGTTCGAACACCTCCTCCGTCGGCGCTATCTCGGCCACTTCCCCGAGGTACATGACCGCTATCCGGTCGGAGATGTGCTCGACGACGCTAAGGTCGTGCGCGATGAACACGTACGAGAGCCCGAACTCCTCTTGGAGGTTCTCCATGAGGTTGAGGATCTGCGCCTGGACGCTCACATCGAGCGCGGAGACCGGCTCGTCACAGACGATGACCTCGGGGTCGACAGCGAGCGCGCGGGCGATGCCGATCCGCTGCCGCTGGCCGCCGGAGAACTCGTGCGGGTACCGGTTCGCGTGGCTCGGGTTCAACCCCACGGTATCCAGCAGCTCGTAGATCCGTTCGGTCCGTTCCTCCCCCTCCGCGATGCCGTGGATGTCGAGCGGTTCCCCGATGATGTCGCCGACGGTCAGCCGCGGGTTCAGGCTGGAGAACGGGTCCTGGAAGATGTACTGGATGTCTTTCCGGAGGTTCCGGAGGTCCGAGCTGGACAGGTCGGTGATGTCTTCGCCCTTGTAGTAGACGGAGCCGCCCGTGGGTTCGATCAGGCGGAGCATGCTGCGGCCGAGCGTCGTCTTCCCGCAGCCGGACTCGCCGACGACGCCGAGCGTCTCGCCCTCGTGGAGCGTCAGGTCGACGCCGTCGACCGCCTTCACCGGCTGGGACCGTCCGAGCAGGTTGTCGACGAACCCGCTGGCCGACTCGTAGTACTTCTCTAACCCCTCGACGCGGAGGATCGGCTCGGACTTACTCATCGGATCCACCCCCGACGTACCGCTCGACGGTGTCGCTCGTCGGACCGTCGACGTCGACGGAGTAGGTGAGCCCCTGGGAAAGCCCCTCCGTGTACTCGAGGCAGGCGGCGGAGTGTTCGGTGTCGAGCGTGGCCTCCTCGCCCGATTCCACGTCGGTGAGGGGCGGCTCCGTGCGCGTACACTTTTCCTCCGCGAACGGACACCGCGGGTGGAAACTACAGCCGGACGGGAGCTCGACGAGGTCGGGCATCGTACCGGGGATCGTCTGGAGCCGGTCGCGCTCGTCGCCGACCCGCGGGATCGAACTCATCAGCCCGACGGTGTACGGATGTTTCGGGTCGTAGTAGAGTTCCTCGACAGAGGCCTTCTCGACCGCCTTGCCGGCGTACATCACCATCACGCGGTCACAGACCTCGGCGATGACGCCCAAGTCATGGGTGATGAGCTGTACCGCCGTGTCGAACTCGTCGGCGAGCTCGCGGAGCTCGTCGAGGATCTGCGCCTCGATGGTGACGTCGAGCGCGGTCGTGGGCTCGTCGGCGACGATCAGGTCCGGATCACACGACAGCGCCATCGCGATGATCGCGCGCTGTTGCATCCCGCCGGAGAACTCGTGGGGGTAGTCCGAAAACCGCGTCTCGGCCTCCGGAATCCCCACGCGGTCGAGCAGCTGGATCGTTCGCTCGCGCGCCTCCTCGGAGTTGTAGTCGAGGTGGTGTTCGATCGCCTCGGCGATCTGTCCGCCCACCGTGTACACCGGGTTGAGTGCGGTCTGGGCGTCCTGGAAGATCATCGCGATCTCGTTGCCGCGGATCGAGCGGATCTCCGACTCCGACATCTCGAGGAGGTTCTCGCCTTTGAACAGGATCTCCCCGCTCTCGATCCGGCCGGGACTCTCGATGAGGCGGAGCACGGAGAGCGCGGTGACGCTTTTTCCGGCCCCGCTCTCGCCGACGACGCCGAACTTCTCGCCGCTCTCGATGCGGTACGAGAGGTTGTCGACGGCGGTGACGACTCCCTCCTGCGTGTAAAATCGGACCGTCAGATCCTTTATTTCGAGGAGGGCCATTACTCTTCACCCCCGCGACCGACGCCAGTCTGCTGGGCGTCGAGCGCGTCGTTGATCCCGTCGCCGATCATGTTCATCGCCATCACGAAGGTGAAGATGGCCACGCCGGGATACACGGTCGCCCACCAGGGGATCCGTCCGCCGGGGCCCTGAATGAGCGTCTCGCGGGTCGCATCGAGCATCGTCCCCCACTCGGCGGTGCTCGGCTCCAAGCCGAGCCCGAGGAACCCGAGCGCGGCGACGCCGATCACGACGCTACCGATGTTGAGCGACGCCAGCACGACGAGCGGCGGCATCGCGTTCGGCGCGATGTGTCTGAACACGACCGACCGGTCGCGCGCGCCCAGCGCCTTTGCCGCCATCACGTACTCGTTCTCCTTGATCTGTAACACCTCGCCGCGGACTAGTCGTCCGTAGCCCGCCCAGCCGAACAGGCTGAACGCTAACACGAGCTGCCAGTAGCCGCCGCCGAGGATGGCGATGATGATCAGCGCCAACACCAGACCGGGGAACGCGTAGATGGTGTCGACGATCCGCATCATGAGCTCGTCGACGTTGCCGCCGTAGTAACCGGAGACGGCGCCGTATATTAGCCCGATCGAGGCCGTCAGCCCGACGACGATGAACCCGATCGAGATGCTGTACCGGCCGCCGACGAGCATCCGGGAGAAGAGGTCTCGCCCGGAGCCGTCGATGCCCATCGGGTACTGCCACGACGGCGGGTCGTAGACGTCCACGGCGGGGTCCTGAAGGTAGAGGATCGTCGTCGGGTCGTACGGGGCCAGCGAGAACGGCTGGACGACGACACCGCCGACCTCGATCGGACGCGCGAGGAACGCGGCCAGCGCCATGAGGACGACGATCACCAGCGCGCCCATCGCCGCCCGGTTTCGGATGAATCGGCGGAGACCGCGCCGCCAGCGGCCGACGGTTTCGCCGCCGGCGTCCTCGGTCCAGTCTGAGAGCGGTTCGCGCTGCGTCACGCGTTCGGAGTCGAACCCGGAGACCCGGATGCGACCGCGTTCGCTGTGGTGCTGTCGTTCGTCAGTCATATCGAATTCTTGGGTCGAGCGCCGCGTACACGACGTCCGCGACGAAGTTTGCGAGGATCACGAAGAAGCCCGTGAACAGCGTGATCGCCATCACGACGTTGATCTCGCGTTGGTTGATCGCGTTGATGAACTCCCGGCCGAGTCCCGGCCAGTTGAAGACGACCTCCACGACGACGGAGCCGGCGACGATCGAGGCCGTAAGCGTCGCCGCCAGGGTGACGACCGAGATGAGCGAGTTCCGCAACACGTGTTTCAGGATGACCGTGCGCTCCGGGAGCCCCTTCGCGCGGGCGGCAGTCACATACTCCTTGTTCAGCTCCTCGGTCATCGAGGTCCGCATGACGCGCATGATGCTCGCGGCCGACGCGGTCCCGATCGTGATCCCCGGTAGGAGCAGGTACCACAGCATATCCGGGTGGTACAGGGGCTCGGACGGCGCAAGCACCGGGAACAGCCCGAGGTACAGCGAGAAAATCAGGATCAGCATCAGCCCGAGCCAGAAGTTCGGAATCGAGATGCCAGACAGCGCGAGGAAGCGGCTGACCGTGTCGCCGAACTTCCCTTTGTTGACGGCGGCGTAAATGCCGGCGGGGATCGCGATGATCAGCGCGAAGGCCCAGCCGAACAGGCCGAGCGCGATCGTCTCGGGGAGGCGTCGCCACACGATGGCGGACACCTCGCGGCCGGTCTGTAGCTCCACCCCGAAGTCGCCGACGATCACGTTCGAGATCCACTCGAGGTACTGCTGCCAGACGGGACCGTCGAGCCCCCACCGCTCCCGAAGTGCCGCCTCCTCGGCGGCGCTGACGTCCGGGTTCAACGCAACCAGCTGCGAGACTGGATCGCCGGGCGTGAGGTGAAACATCCCGAACGTGATCACCGAGACGCCGAACATGATCGGGATTATCGACAGTGCGCGCTTCAAGATGAACCGTTGGAGACTCATCGTCGTGTGGGTAGGGTGGTAGCCATCAGTTGTCAGTGGTTGGGTGTGCGTGTAGACTCTGAAAGGCGGTCCGTGGCCGGACCGTCAGTTCTCCGCGGCGACTTCCTCGAGCAGCTCGATGGCGCGCTCCTGATCGAACTCGTTGGTCGGACGCACGTTCTCTTCGAGCGCGTCGTAGTCTGCTGTCCCGGAGCCGCGGGCGAGCGACGGGATGTCGGTGTACGCCGGGCTCCCGAAGCCGTTCAGGATGTTTTCGACGATCTGCTCGCGCGGCACGAGATGGTTGATCGCCTGCCGGATCCGGCGGTCGTCGAACGGCTCGACGTTCACCGGGTACTGGATGTAGGTGTAGCCGCCGGCCTCGGTGCTGTACAGGATGAAGTCCTCGGAGGAGTCGAAGTCGTCGAGGGTCCCCGTGTTGAGCCCGTAGGTCAGGTCGATCTCGCCCTCCTGAAGCGCGGCCGATCGCGTGGAGTTGTCCGGCACGATCTCGAGCTCGAAGGAGTCGATGACGGGGCCGTCGGGGAACTCCGACGGGCCGTCGAACCAGTCGAACGCCTCGGAGACGCCGGCGCTCTCGACCCAGTAATCGTCGAACTTGGTGACTTCGAAGTACTGCTCGTCCTCGAACTCGGAGAACTCGTACGGACCGGTGCCGACGGGCTCGTTGCCCTCGCGCGGGTCGAGGCTCCCCTTCTCGATATCGGAGATCTGGTTCTCGTTGAGGATCAGCAGCCCCGGAAGGTTGCGCTCGGCCTCCGCGTCGGCAATCTGCGCGTAGATGTCGACGGTATACTCGTCCTCTTCGACGACGGCGAGGACGGAGTCGAACGTCTGGGGCGCCAGTTGGGAGTTCTCGGCGTACTCGTAGGTCGCGACGACGTCCGACGCGGTGAGCTCGTCGCCGTTGTGGAACTGAACCCCCTCGTGGAGGTCGTACCGGTAGTGCATCCCGTAGGTACCGTCCTCGGCCGCCTCGACGGCGTCCTCGGGCAGCAGAACGCGGACTTCGTCGTCCTCGGCCGGGTTGTCCTCCGGGTGCCGGATGATGACCTGCTCGTCGGTGTCGACGGCGTCTTCATCGGTGGTGCCGACCGTACTCATGTAATCGGCGTAGTCGGCCTCGGTGACGTCAGTCGCGTCCAGCAACTCGTAGCTCTCCGCGAGCCACGGGTAGACGTTCCCCTGCCGGTCGTTGGTCGTGAGCGCCTCGAAGATGAAGTTCTGGGCCATCGTCGAGGTGGTGTCGCTGCTGTGGGGCGGGTCGAACGACTCGATGTTGGCGCCGAGCCCACCGGCGAGCGCGCCGCCCTCGACGAGATCCGCGAGGTCCTCTTCTTCCTCGGACGCCTCGTTCTCGCGGTCGATCCACATGACCTGCTCGTCCTGCGGGGCGTACATGGCGTAGCTCATCACGCTCTCGTTGAACGGGTACACCGAGTAGCCGTGGATGTCGGTACTGGTCACCGCGGTCTCGAGCCCGAAGTGCGTGATCGAGCTGTACCGCTCCTCGGCGAGGTAGTTCCAGACCTCGTCGTAGCGCTCGCCGCGGAGCTCGTTGTCGGCGGCGACCTCCGGCCCGTACCGAGCGGCGTCGATCATGTCGTCGAGTTCGGCGTCGTCGATCCCGTTGAGATTACAGCACGCGCCGATGTTCTCGGAGTAGTGGAGCGCGTTACAGAAGCTCCCGGGGTTGAACGTGCCGGAAAGGCCGATACACGGGACGTAGCCGTTCTCCTGGTACTCGGGGTCGAGCACGCGGCCGGTGTACGTGTTCCACTCGAACGTCTCGACCGAAGTGTTGAAGTACTCGGTCTGTCCCATCGACTCGGCGATGAGTTCGACCAGCTGAACGCGGTCGTCGTTGTCCGCGTTCGTCTCCAGCCGGACGTCGAGCGGGAACAGCCCCTCCGAGTCTCCGCCGTCGTCGCCATCGGAGCCGTCGCCGCCGTCACCGCCGTCGTCGCCGTCGGATTGGCCACTACAGCCGGCCAGACCGGCCGCTCCAGCCGTCCCGATGGAGACGATGACGTTCCGTCGATTGATCGTTTGATTAGAGTTAGGTTCGTTGTGCCGACTTGGCATACAACAAGCTACAACTGACTACTATAATATGTTGCGATACGTCGGTGAAACGGATTCAGCACCGATAATTAGATAATATAAATTTATAGGCCCAAAAAAAAATTTTGAAATATGAATAGACAGGCTCAACAGGTGACAATCAGACATGAATAATGATTATGGAACAAACCAATATTTGCGATTTGAAATGAGACTGTTTCAGAATACGTCAGCTTCGGAACAACAATGTCGTCGTGTATCGGGTCGGGAGACGCGGCGCGCCGGACGGAGTTCGTATTGGCAGCACCCCGTAAACGGCGACCGCGTCGACGCGTTCTCACAGAAGGTCTCGGGGGCACTCAGATAAGAGATATTCTACTTTATCTAACCTCGAAATATCGAACGAAGGTGAGAGATATCTCATATCTGAGTAAACCAACACATCTATTGGAGAGATGATAGTGAGTCTGAAGTTTTTTGTATACTCGTTCATAGCATGGTGTATGTCATCTCGAGACATGGATGATGGCGACGACCCCAGACACGTCAACCGGCGACAATGGCTCTCCGCGCTCGGCCTCGCCGGCGCGGTAACGCTCGCGGGGTGCTCCGGAAACGGCGGCGACGGCGGCGACAGCGGCGGCGAGGGCAACAGCTCCGACGGCGGCTCCGGTTCGAGCGATCTCAGCCAAGAGGAGATATACGCGACGGCCGCGGCGTCTTCCTTCTCGACGCTCAATCCGATATACAACGACGAGAACGGCGCCGGGAACGCGATCGCCCGAGCGCTCGATCTCGGGTACACGTTCGACGAGGAGAACGAGTACGTTCCGCTCCTCTACGACATGTCCACCGAGGACGGCGAGGTGTGGACCTTCGAGGTACGCGAGGGGCTCGAGTTCAGCGACCCGTACGGCGAGGTGACCGCGAGCGACTTCGTCTACCTCATTCAGGAGGTCCATCAGAGCAGCTGGGCGAGCTCGGTCGCGTCGGCGGATTGGGACGGGGTCACGGTCGAAGAGACCGGAGAGTACGAGTTCCAGGCGACGCTGAACACGCCGCAGCTCCTGTGGCCCGAGAGCTATGAGCCGCAGCTGTACCCGATTCCGCAGGGGCTTCTCGAGCCGTACGTCGAAGAGGAAGACACCGAGGGGCTTCGACAGGACGAGGAGCTGCTCGAACTCCAGTTCTCGGGGAACCTCGGTCCGTACGTCCTCGACGAGTGGCAGCGAGACGGCGGAACCCGATACAGCCGGAACGACGACTACTACCTCCAAGACGCGGAGGACCTGCCGGACGTGTTCGGCGAGGCCCCGTACTTCGAGGAGGCCGAGATCCGCGTGATAGGCGAGCAGGCCTCGCGGCTCGGTGCGCTGGAGACGGGAGAGGTCGACTCGGCGGCGATCCCGCCCAACCAGGTCGAATCGTACCAGAACAACGACGAGATATACGTCAACCGGATCCCGCAGCCGTACAACGAGAAAATTTCGCTCAACATGCGAGACAACGGGTGGACGACCGGGCCGGGGAACATGTTCCGGCACGTGCCGTTCCGCCAGGCGATGGCCTCCGCGATCGACAAGGAGGGACTGATCCAGGGCGTCTTCCGAGACTTCGCCGAGACCCACTTCACGTGGCAGCCGCGGTTCAGTAACTTCTACCCGCCGGAGGAGGACATCCCGACGTTCGGCGTCGGAGACAACTACGGGAGCGAGGTGGCTCGCGGACTGGCCGAAGACGCGTTCGAGCAGTCCGAGTACGACTACCGGTTCGACGGGGAGACGATGGTCGACCCCGACGGAAACCAAGTCCAGCTCAGTCTCTACCACAGCGCCGGGCAGAACACCGAGCAGTTGATGGCCGACTTCATCGCGCAGGAACTCGGCGAGAACCTCGGGATGGACGTGACCGTCGAGGCCATCGACGGGACCCGGTTCAACAACGAGTACTGGACGCAGACCGACTACCCCACCCCCGAGACGAACGAGGAGGGCGAGGTCACCAGCGTGCCGGAGGAGCTCGTCGACACGGTGAACGGCGAGGAGGTGGAGTGGACCCAGCCAACCTCGACCAACCCCGGCCCGCGCAACGTCACGTCCAACGAGTCGTGGGACATGGAGGTCGTGTTCGGCCTGAACACGTATCCCCGGAACCCGCTCACTAACAGCGTCTTCTTCGAGGGCGCGAACCCGCTGTACAACCCCGTCGGCTACTACCCGGGGTTCAACGCTGAGGAGCTGTTCCAGAGCGCGCGAGAGGCGACGTCTCAAGAGGAGCTGGCGGACGCGCTCATCGAGCTGTTCGCCAACCTCGCCGAGGAGCAGCCGTACATCATGCTCACGTTCCCCGACGACACGGTCGGGTACCGCGAGGGGCTCGAAGGTCCCATCGAGAACTTCTCCAACGGCTGGAACCTCCCGGCGTGGAGATACGGGGAGTAGCTCGGCTCGCCTCCACCACACGTCCTCTACGATATCAACATGGGATTTGGAAGATACGTTACCGCTCGCGTCCTCTGGGCAGGAGTCGTATCGCTGATCATCACGACGATCACGTTCCTGCTCCTGTCGGCCGCTCCGAACCCGGACGTACAGCAGGCCGCCACGCAGGCCGCCCTCCAAGGGGGCGACCCGGCGGAGGCCACACAGCGGGCGAGAGAGCTCAGGGGGCTCGACGAACCGCTCTACGTCAGGTACTTCGATTTCGTTCAGGGAGTGTACACCCTCGACTGGGGCTGGTCGAGCAGTCGGAGCCAGCCGGTCATCGAGGCGGTCGGCAACGCGCTGTACTACACCGCGCAGTACTCGATTCCGTGGACGATCCTCACGGTCATCCTCGGCCCCCTCATCGGCGTGTACTCCGCCGCGAACATGTACAGCTGGCGGGACCACGCGGCGACCGGGTTCGCCTTCTTCGGCTACGCCATCCCGAACTTCTTCTTCGGCATCATCCTGCTTCTGGTCTTCGGGGTGTGGCTGGAGGTGATACCGATCGTGTACGACACGGACGTCGCGGTCTTCAGCCTCGAAAACGCGATTCAACTGACGATTCCGGTGTTCGTGCTGGTGACCGGATCGATCGGCGCGGTCATGCGCGTCTCCCGGAACGAGTCCGCCGAGTTCCAGAACGCGGACTTCATGAAGACGGCGAAGGCCAAGGGGGTATCGCCGCTCCGGGCGTACGCGTACCACGTCATGCGGCCGACGCTCGTCCCCCTCTCGACGACGCTCGTCGGACAGCTCCTCGCGCTGTTCCTCGGGTCGTCGCTGCTCGTCGAGGTCGTGTTCGGGATACCCGGACTCGGCCGGCTCACCTTCGAGGCGCTCCGCTCACAGGACACGAACCTCGTGTTGGGAACGACGCTGTTCTTCACGTTCGTCGCCGTCGTGGGGAACCTCATCGAGGACCTCGTGTTCACCGTGCTCGACCCGCGTATCAGCTACGATGACAGGTAACTCAACAGAGAACAATGGCAACTGAAGGCTCGGAACGATTCGATCAAGTCGACTGGAACGACCTCTCGCGGTCCGGACGGTTCGATCTGTCGGTCAACTCGATCGGGATGCTGCTGACGACGCTCCCGCTCGCGCTGCTGGCCGTGTACGACTGGCAGTTCACCGGCCGGCGGACCCCGACCTTCGAGTTCGTCGGGCTCGATCGGACGCTGGAGGCCGTCGACTTCTTCTTCATCTTCACGCTACTCCTCGCGTTCTGGTACCTCGTCCTGCCGCTGTACCAGAACCCGCGGATGACGCGGTACTACTGGAAGGAGTTCAGGCGCAACCGCCCGGCGGTGGTGAGCATGGGCTGGCTCGGGGTCGTGTTCGTCGGGGGGATCGTCGGGCCGCTCGTGATGAGCGCACCGCAACAGGAGCTGCTCATCGCCTACCAGCCGCCGGTGTTCACCTCCGTCGTCGACACGACGCCGGCGACCTGCGTCGGAGAGGTGATGAACGGGCGCTGCCACGGGACCTGGGAACACCCGCTCGGAACGACGAACGCCGGCAAGGACGTGTTCACGATGATCGTCTACGGGATGACGATCAGCATGCAGATCGCCTTCATCACGACGACCATCGTCGCGACGATCGGTATCACGTTCGGCACGCTGAGCGCGTACTCCGGCGGGTGGGTAGACGAGATCATGATGCGGTTCGTCGACATCATCCTCTCGTTCCCGACGTTCCTGATGTTCCTGCTCATCCTGTACATCTACGGCGGCGGGTTGGGGATGTTCATCGTCGTCTTCTCGCTGTTCGCGTGGGGCGGAACGGCCAGATACGTCCGCAGCAAATCGCTGTCGATCTCCGAAGACGAGTTCATCAAGGCGAGCCGGATCAGCGGCGCGAGCACGTATCAGGTGATCCGCGGCCACGTGGTCCCGAACGTGGCGAGCAGCATCATCACCCAGCTCACGCTACTCATTCCCGGCTTCCTGCTGTTCGAGGCGCAGTTGGCGTTCCTCGGGATCGGGGACTCGACGGTCCCCTCGTGGGGACAGCTCATCTCGGCCGGCCGGAGCGACCTCTCGTACGCCCCGTGGATCGTGTTGGCGCCCGGTATCGTGCTGTTCCTGACCATCCTCGCGTTCAACTTCCTCGGTGACGCGCTGTTGGACGCGTTGAACCCAGAAGCGGAGGCCGAGAGCGAATAATGTCCGACGATCAGCCACTACTCGAGGTCGAAGACCTCACGACGACGTTCGGCACCGACGACGGAACGCTCACCGCGGTCGGCGGGATCGACTTCACCGTCGAGGCCGGCGAGACGGTCTGTATCGTCGGTGAGTCGGGCTCCGGCAAGACGGTCGCGACGGAGTCGGTCACCAACATCATCGACACCCCGCCGGGGAAGATCGGGGGGACCGTCCGGTACAAGGGGCGCGACCTGCTGTCGATGCCCGGATCGGAGCTCCGGGGGATCCGGGGCAACGAGATCGCGCACATCTTCCAGAACCCGCAGGAGGCGATGAACCACTGTTACACCGTCGGGTGGCAGATCACTGAGGCGCTCCAGATCCACCGGGACGTCTCCGACGAGGAGGCGCGCACCAAGGCGGTCGACCTCATGGACCGCGTCGGGATCGCGAACGCGAGTTCGCGGTTCGACGACTACCCGCACGAGTTCTCCGGCGGGCAGAAACAGCGCGTGATGATCGCGATGGCGCTCGTGGGCGACCCAGACCTGCTGATCGCCGACGAGCCGACGACCGCGCTCGACGTCACGGTCCAAGCGCAGATCCTCGAACTGCTCGACGAGCTACAAGACGAGTTCGGGATGGGGGTGCTGTTCGTGACGCACGACCTCGGCGTCGTCGCGCAGATCGCCGACCGGATCGTGGTGATGTACGCCGGGAAGGTGATGGAGCGCGGCGGCGTGCTCGACATCTTCGACGACCCGGCGCATCCGTACACCCGGCAGCTGTTGGAGTGCCTGCCGGAGTTCGGCGGCACGGGCGGTGGGATACCGGGGACGCTCCCGGATCCGCACGACCCACCGGACGGCTGTCGGTTCGCGCCCCGCTGCGAGTACGCCGAGGGAGCGTGTCGCACCGGCGAACAGCCCGACGAAGTCGAGGTCGCACCGGACCAGCGGGTCTCCTGTGTCCACTACGGCCCGGGCGGCGACCCCTCGATAGTCGGCAGCGAGGAGTTCGGACCCGGCGACGGAGCGGGGACGGCCGACGGCGACGAGGAGGTGGGTCCCGCCGATGACTGAGCCGCTGCTGTCGGTCCGCGACCTGAAGAAGCACTACCCGATCCGGAAGGGAATATTCAACCGACAGGTCGGCGCCGCCCGCGCCGTCGACGGGATCAGCTTCGACATCGCGCAGGGCGAGACGCTGGGGCTCGTCGGCGAGTCCGGCTGCGGGAAGTCGACCGCGGCGAGTTCGGTGATTCACCTGGAGGAGCCGACCTCCGGGGAGGTGATCTTCAACGGGAACGGGCGCGAGGGCGCGACCCGGGATCGGGACGGGACCCACCCCAACGACGTGACGCGGTTCGACGACGACGAGCTGATGGAGTTCCGTCGGGGGGCACAGATGATCTTCCAGGACCCGTCTTCGAGCTTCGACCCGCGGATGTCGGTCGGGAACGCGGTGGGCGAGCTGCTCAAGGTTCACGGGATGAGCGACCGCCACCGGCGCCGCGCGATCGTCGAGGACCTGCTCGAACGCGTCGGGCTCTCCGCGACCGACTTCGACCGGTACCCGCACGAGTTCTCCGGCGGGCAGAAACAGCGGATCGCGCTCGCCCGGGCGCTCGTGTTGAACCCGGACCTCATCATCGCGGACGAACCGGTGAGCGCGCTTGACGTCTCGATTCAGGCGGAGATCCTCTCGCTCATCGACGACCTGCAAGAGGAGTTCGGGCTGTCGCTGCTGTTCATCAGCCACGACATGTCCGTCATCCAGCAGATCTGCGACCGCGTCGCCGTCATGTACCTCGGTGAGATAGTCGAGATCGGGCCGGTCGAGGAGATATTCACCGACCCACAACACCCTTACACCGAGGCGCTGCTGTCGTCGATCCCGACCCCGGACCCGCGGGCGAGCGTCGGCGGTATCGAGCTGAAAGGCACCGTTCCGAGCCCGACGAACCCGCCGAGCGGCTGTCGGTTCCACACCCGGTGTCACAGGGTGATCCAGCCCGACGGGGTCGACGTCGACCAAGGCGACTGGCGCGGGCTGTTGAACTTCCGCGAGAAGGTCGACACGGACCAAATCGACGTCGAACAGGTACGGGAGAACGTCGACGCCGGCGGAACCGAGTCGACCGACTCGGCGGTTCGGGCCGAGATCCGGCGCGAGTTCGACATCAGCGAGACGGTCGACGACCCCGGCCTCGAGGAGACGCTCTCGGAGGCGATGACCCTCCTGCTGGAGGACAACACCGAACTGGCCGGAGAGCTCCTCGCGGAGGAGGTCACGACGCCGTGTGCGAAGAGCGACCCCGACCTGACCGTCCGCGGCGCCGACCACGAGTCCGCCTGCCTCCGGCACGAGGAGCGGGCGGCCGCGGAACCGAACCCCGCGGACGACTGACGGAACCGCGGGCGCGCGGCCGTCCTCGGGCGGACGTCACTCGGGTGGCAGTCGGACGCCGGGGCCGTTCACTCGACCGACCCGACGGACGCCGGGTCGATCCGGCGCGGTTCCGGTACGTCCGCGCCCGCGCGGGCCACCGCTACGTCCCCGCGGGGTTCGTCGGCCGCGTCGTCCGTTCCGACCTCTACGCCCAGCGGAGCGAGCACCGCGGTCCCGCCGACCGACAGGGGGGCGACGAGACCGGCCGCGACGGCCGGCGGGTCGGAGAACGGGCGACGGAGGACGACTCGCGTCTCCGCGTCCATCTCCGCCTCCTCGACCGCGGCCGCCGCGATCGAACACAGGTCGCGGTGACTGAACGCCCGGTCCGGGCCGACGATCGCGGCGTCGTCGGGACCGACGTCGCTCGGCGGGGTTCCCGGGTTCTCGCTCCACAGCTCCTGCTCCCAGTGGGTGGTGTCGGGCCGCTCCGGCGGCCCGCCGAACGCGGCGAGGTTGGTCCCGGCCGCCGGAGTGAGACCGGCCGCGGTCGCGACCGGCGCGAGCACGACGCGGTCGCCCGCCTCGATGCCCGCCTCCGGGTCGAACCGGACCGGGGCGCCGACGGCGGCGGCGCCGAGGAACGCGAGCGTCGTGTGGAACCCCGGCGTCGGGTCGACCGCGACGGTCGCGCCCGCGCGGACGCCGAGGTATCGGAGCACGTTCGCCGACTTGTACCCGTTCGTGATCAGGTCGTGATGGGTCCGCTCCCGGCCGTCCGGCGTGACGAGCGCCGTGTCGCGGGTGCGCCGATCGCGCGCGAGCAGGTCCCCGACGAGGTCCATGCGCGGCCCTCGGGGCGCGCGAGCCTTAACGCTGCGGCGTCGATCAAAAGATTCGCGTTCGGTCAGTCGGCTCGGGTCGAGCCGGCGTCAGGGCGCGCCGGCGATAACCATCTTCGAGCCGTCGGCCGAGAAGGCGAGGTCGCGCGTGGATCCGGGGTCGACGCGGACCGCGTCGCCGGGAGCGAGGTCGACGGCGTCGCCGTCGACGGTGAGCGTCGCCTCGCCGTGGAGGAGCACGTACACCTCCTCGTGGTCGCCGTCGCCGTGGTCGTGTTCCATTCCCTCCCACCCGTCGTCGGCCTCGACGACGGTCACGCCGAGGTGTTCGCAGTCGAGCGCGTCACGGAGGAAGTACATCCCGGGCGCGCGCGGTTCGACGTCGTCGTAGGCCGTCGTGTCGTAGCCCATACCTCGGGGGACGGTGCGGAGGGCGGAAAAGCTACGGGCCGCGGAAGGACGTCGGCGGTCCGGGCGGGATCCGCGCGCGGGACCGCGACCGCCGGTCAAAACGAGCTTTTCAGCTTCTCGAAGAAGCCGCCGCCGACGTCGATGTCCTCGCCGCCGGCCTCCGCGAACGCCTCCAGCGCCTCTCGCTGTTCGTCGTTCAGCGAGTCGGGGACGACGACCCCGACCTGCACGTAGAGGTCGCCGCGCCCCCGGCGGCGGAGGCGGGGCATTCCCTTCCCCTTGAGGCGGAACGTCTCGCCGCTCTGCGTGCCGGCGGGCACGTCCATCTCGACGCTGCCGTCGAGCGTCTCCACCTCGACGGTGTCACCGAAGACCGCCTGCGGGAAGGAGATGGCCTCGTTGACGCGGAGGTCGTCGCCGTCGCGCTCGAACCGCTCGCCGGCGTCGACGTCGACCTCGATGAGGAGGTCGCCCTTCGGCCCGCCGTTCTCGCCGGGCGCGCCCTCGCGCTCCATCCGGAGGCTCTGTCCGGAGCGGATCCCCGCCGGAATCTCGACGGAGAGCGTCGCCTCCTCGCGGACGACGCCGTCGCCGCCGCAGTCGGAACAGTCCTCGCTGTACAGTTCGCCTTCCCCCTCGCAGCGGGGACAGGTGGAGGTCTGCTGAACGCGGCCGAGCGGCGTCTGCTGGACCTGCTGGACCTGCCCGCGACCGTTACACTGCGGGCAGGTCTCCACGTCGGCGTCAGGGGGGTGACCCGCGCCGTCGCAGGTGGCGCAGGTCGTCGGCCGCGTGAGCGTGACCTCCTTGGTCGCGCCCTCGAACGCCTCCTCGAGGTTGATCGTCAGCCCGGTCTTGAGGTCGCGGCCCTGCCGCGGTCGGTTACCGCCGCCACCGCCGCCGCGGCCGCGACCGCCGCCACCGCCGCCGAAGAACTGGTTGAAGATGTCCTCGAACCCGCCGGCGCCCCCGGCGCCGCCCGCGCCGCCGAAGGGACCGCCGGCGCCGCCCGGGCCGCCGCCACCGCCGGTCGCGCCGCGCTTGTCGGCCTCGGTGAACCGGTCGTGACCCATCTGGTCGTACTGCTTCCGCTTCTGCTCGTCGGTGAGCACCTCCTTGGCCTTCTGGATCTTCTTGAACCGCTCCTCGGCGTTCTCGTCGTCGCTGACGTCGGGGTGGTGTTCGGCGGCCTGCTTGCGGTACGCCTTCTTTATCTCCTCCTCGCTGGCGTCCCGCGACACGCCGAGGACGTCGTAGAAATCTTCGCTCATGCGTTACGTTCGTTGATTAGTGTTGATCGACGGGTCGATTTAAGCGGCGGGGTCGAGGATCCGGTCGGCGGGGGTTACTCCTCGTCGTCGTCCACGTCACCAGAACTGCGAAGCAGTTCTGGTTGGCTGATGAGAACGACTACTCGTCGTCGTTCTCATCAACGTCCTCGAAGTCGGCGTCGACGTACTCCTCGTCGTCCGCGTCGCCGCCGGGACCGGCGCCGCCGGGGCCCGCTGCTCCTCCGGGACCGCCCGCGCCGCCCATCCCGCCCATACCGCCGGGACCGGCGCCGCCCGGACCGGCCTGCGCGGCCTGCCCCTCGTACATCTGCTTGCCGATCTCCTGGAGTTCCTCGGTGAGCGCCTCGGTGGCGGACTCGATCTCGTCGGTGTCGGCGTCCTCGTCTTCGAGGACTTCCTCAACGTCCTCGATGGCCGCCTCGATGTCCTCGACGAGCGCGTCGTCGTCCAGTTCCTCCTCGTTCTCTTCGAGGAGCGTCTCGGCGCGCTGGATCGTCGTCTCGGCCTCGTTGCGGGCCTCGATCCGCTCGCGGCGGGCCTCGTCCTCCTCGGCGTGCTGCTCCGCCTCCGCTTGCATCTCATCTATCTCCTCGTCGGAGAGACCGACGCCGCCCTCGATGGTGATCGACTCGGCGTTGCCCGAGCCCTGATCCTCGGCCTCGACGTTGACGATGCCGTTCTCGTCGATGTTAAACGATACCTCGATCTGGGGGGTTCCGGCCGGCGCCGGCGGGATGCCCGAGAGCTGGAACGCGCCCAACAGTTCGTTCTCCTCGGCTATCTCGCGCTCGCCCTGGAAGACGCGGACGTTGACGGAGGTCTGGTTGTCCGCGGCCGTGGTGAACACCTTCGACTCCTCGGTCGGGATCGTGGTGTTCTTCTCGATGAGCCGCTCGAAGAGGCCGCCCTTCACCTCGATACCGAGCGAGAGCGGGGTCACGTCCAGCAGGACGATGTCGTCGACGTCGCCGGAGAGGACGCCGCCCTGGACCGCCGCGCCGAGCGCGACCGCCTCGTCGGGGTTGACGTTCTTCTTCGGCTCCTGCCCGACCAGCTCTTCGACCTGCTCTTGGACCTGCGGCATCCGGGTCGAACCGCCGACGAGAATGACCTCGTCGATGTCCGACTTCGAGTAGCCGGCGTCGGAGAGCGCCTGCTCGGTCGGCTCGACGGTGCGCTCGATGAGGTCGCTCGTGAGCTTCTCGAACGTCGCGCGGGTGACGGACTGTTCGAGGTGGACCGGGCCGCTGTCGGTCGCGGTGATGAAGGGGAGGTTGACCGTGGTCTCCTTCTTGTTCGACAGCTCGATCTTCGCCTCCTCCGCGGCGTCTTTCAGCCGCTGGAGCGCCTGCCGGTCCTCGCGGAGGTCGATCCCGTGGTCGTTTTCGAACTCGTCGGCGAGGTGGTCGATGAGCGCCTCGTCCCAGTCGTCGCCGCCGAGGTCGTTGTCCCCGTTCGTGGCGACGACCTCGTAGACGCCGCCGCCCAAATCGAGGACCGAGACGTCGAACGTGCCGCCGCCGAGGTCGTACACGAGGACGGTCTGGTCGGACTCGTCGTCGAGGCCGTACGCCATGGAGGCCGCGGTCGGCTCGTTGACGATGCGCTCGACCTCGAAGCCGGCGATCTCGCCGGCGTCTTTGGTCGCCTGCCGCTGCTTGTCGTTGAAGTACGCGGGGACGGTGATGACCGCCTTCTCGACGTCGTCGCCGAGATACTCCTCGGCGTCGCGTTTGATCTTCTGGAGGATCATCGCCGAGACCTGCTCCGGCGTGTACTCGTCGTCGCCGATCTCGACGGTGTAGTCGTCCTCGCCCATGTGCCGCTTGATCGACTGGATCGTGCGGTCGGGGTTCTGGACGGCCTGGTTCTTCGCCGGCTTGCCGACGAGCCGCTCGTCGTCGTCGGCGAAGGCGACGACCGACGGGGTGGTTCGGTCGCCTTCCGCGTTGGCGATGATCTCGGGCTCGTCGCCCTCCATCACCGCGAACGCGGAGTTGGTGGTACCGAGGTCGATACCGAGAATTTTGTTGCTCGCCATCTTGCTCACAGATAGCGGCTTGTTTCGGTTAAAGGTTACTAGACGCCGCCATTTGGCCCCAAGATGGAACCCGCCGCTGTCATGCGATTTCTGGATCGTGTGAGTCGGTCACATCGATGTCTTTATACAGATCCGCAAACGCAGCGAGCGTTCGCGGCCGGTCGGAAGGCCACAGTTACCGAACCGGCCCGCGTCCGCCGGCTCAGATCCCGCTCACGAGGTCTTCGAGCACGGCCTCGGGGTCGTCTGCCTTCGCGACGCCGGAGGCCAGCAGGACGCCGGCGGCGCCGAGGTCGCCCGCCGTCGACACGTCCTCGCCGGTCGAGACGCCGGCGCCGCAGAACACGTCGACCGCGGGGTCGACGGCCTCGGCGGCCGCGACCGCGTCCTCGACGATCCCGGGGTCCGCCGTGGCGACGGAGACGTCGCCGCCGATGAGCTCCGGCGGCTCGACGGCGACCGCGTCGGGACCGAGCGCGGCGGCGGCGCCGACCTGTGCGGGGTTGTTCGCGCAGACGATCGTCTCCAGATCGGCGCGCTCGGCGGCGCCCACGGACCCGTCGACGTCCGCGAGCTTCAGCCGCTTCTCGGAGTGGTTGATGAGCGTCCCCTCGGCGCCGTTGTCGGCGGCCGCCTCCGCGAGCGTCGACCCCGTGTGCGAGCCGTGCGCGTTCGGTGAGGCGTGCTGGGCCCACGTCTCGACGCCGGTGTCCGCGACGCGGGCGATGTCGGCGGCCTGCGGCGAGACCGCGATCCGCGCGCCGGACGCCTCGGCCACGTCGCGGGCCGCGGTCGCGACTTCGATCGGATCGCACGGGTACGCCTTGAGGTTCACCAAGATGAACATACGCTCACTCGGAGGGCGCGGCGCAAATAGCTTCATGCTTCGCGGCGCTCCCCGCGTCTCTCCCACGTCCCTCTCGCCGCTCCCGCGACCCGCCGCGAGCGCCGGGTCCGGGTGGCGCTCGCGGCCCCGAGAGCAGAAACGACCTTATACCCCGACGCTGTGGGTCCGACAAGAGATGTCCCTCATCGAGCTCATCGCGGGCGTGGAAGCTCACGAGGCCACGCTGACCGTGTTCAACGCCGATCCGGCGGTTACGGAGGAACTCCGGGAGTACTTCGCCGACCGCAACGTCCGGATCGTCGACGACCAGACGGCCTCCGGGCCGAAGGAGTTCGCCGTCTTGGCGCGGGACGGCGAGTTCGTCACCGCCGTGACCGTCGACGACCTGCTCCCGGACCCGGAGGGAGACGGAGCGACCGCGTCGGCGGGCGGAAGCGACGGACCAGAGGGCGAAGGGGAAGACGACGGACGCGTCGGGAGGCCGGTGTTGGACCACCTCGACGAGACGATGTTCACCTCCTACTCCCGCGACGACATGGTCGCCGCCTCCAGAGAGATCGAGGACCGCGCCTGGCGGGTGGGGGACGGTGAGCTCCACGCGGGGTTCCAGACGCTCGACGTCCTCACCGGCGAGACGGACACCTACGACCTGCTCGGTGAGAAGGAGCGGCTCGACGTCCACGCGTACGCCGCCGACGAGGGCGACGCGCCCGACGTCGAACACTACACCGTCCACGTCGGAAAGACCGCCGAGATCCGGGAGACGTGGTTCGTCGCGTACGACGGGGGCGGGTACGAGGACGCCAAGTGCGCGCTGCTCGCGGAGGAGCGCGCCCCCGGCGAGTTCTACGGCTTCTGGAGCTACGACCCCGAGACGGTCGATTACATCATCGACTACCTGACCGAACGGTACGGCGGCTCGGAGCAGACGGACGACGGCGGCGCGACGGTGTGACGGCCCGCGGCACGGGAGCGACCGCGTGGCTGTCGGCCGCGACGGTCGTGGCGACGGTCGCCACCGCCGGGAGCCTCTGGTTCAGCCTCGGACTCGGCCTCACGCCCTGCGACCTGTGCTGGTACCAGCGGATCGCCATGTACCCGCTCACCGTGGTCCTCGGCGGCCCGTGCGCGGCCGTGCTGTGGGAGAGCCCGGTGTTCGGGCTCACGATCCCGAACCTCTCGCTCGTCGCGTTCGCGCTGCTCGGGGGGCTGCTCGTCGGAGCGCGGCGACGCGCCTGAGAGAAAACGAGCGGGGCGGCCGCCGGTCGCGACGGGGCCGCCCGACGATTCCGGTTTAGTCCTTCCGCTTGACGACATCGCCGAGCGTCATCGTGCCGGCGTCGTCGGTCTCCCACTCGGCGTCGTCTGACGACTGCCCCTCGACCAGCGAGATGTCGAGCGCGCGTTCGAGCTTGCGCTGGACCTCGTCGGTCGGGAGCGTGTCGCCGCGTTCGAGCTTGCGGATGAGGCTCGCCTTCTCGTTGAGCTGGTCGGCCAGCTCCTCCTGACTCAGCCCGCGAGACTCTCGCGCGTCGCGGATCTGGTCGTCGTAGTCGGTGGCGATCTCGTCCATGTCGTCGAACATGTCGCGGGGGCGGGTCGAGCCACCCGACGAGCCGCCGGAGCCCCCGGACGACCCGGACGATCCGGACGACGAGGACGACTTCCCGGTGCTGGAGCTGGTGGAGTACTTGCCGCCGCCGGAGCTCGTCGACTCGTCGCGGACCTCGGTGCCGAAGTCCGTACACGAGCTGCAAAGCTCCAGTTCGGCGCCTTCGACCTTCGTCGTCGTCAGCGAGGCCTCCTCGGCGCCGCACATCTCACACTGGGGCATACGCGACGCTAACGCTCCCGTTGGTATAAAGGGTGTGCCGCGGCCTCGCGGCGGGGCGCCAGCGGTCGCGTTCCGGCACGGGACGCGAGTCGACGCGTGCCGACCGCGTCCCGGTCGCAATCGTGCCGCGGTCGGTACCGACTTGTCGCCGCGGCCGGCAGAGTGGGTATGGACGTCCACGTCACGCGCTCAGACCTCCGAGGGACCGCGCGCGCCCCGCCGTCGAAGAGCTACACCCACCGCGCGCTGCTCGCGGCCGGCTACAGCGACGGCGCGACCGTCGAGTCGCCGCTAATCTCCGCCGACACGCGAGCCACCGCCCGCGCCGTCGCCGCGTTCGGCGGCTCGGTCGCGCCCGCGGGCACCGACGCGTCGACCGGCGGCGCCGAGTCCGACCTCGCCGGCGCCGACGCGCTCGCGGTCGACGGGTTCGGCGGCCGCCCCGCAGTCCCCGACGACGTGATCGACTGCGCGAACTCGGGGACGACGATGCGGCTCGTCACCGCCGCGGCCGCGCTCGCGGACGGCGCCACCGTCCTCACTGGCGACGGCTCGCTGCGCTCGCGTCCGCAGGGACCGCTCCTCGACGCGCTGGCCGACCTCGGGGTCCGCGCGGAGTCGACCCGGTCGAACGGGCAGGCCCCGCTCGTCGTCGCCGGCCCGCTCGCGGGCGGCGAGGTCGCCATCCCGGGCGACGTCTCCTCGCAGTACGTCACCGCGCTGCTGATGGCCGGCGCGGTGACCGACGAGGGGGTCGAAATCGACCTCACGACCGACCTCAAGTCGGCGCCGTACGTCGACATCACGCTCGAACTGCTCGCCGACTTCGGCGTCGAGGCGACCCCGGTCGACGGGGCCGGCGACCCCCTCGACGGCGCCGCGGGCGCCGCGGGATTCACCGTCCCGGGCGGACAGACGTACGAGCCCGCGGGCGGCAGCTACGCCGTGCCGGGCGACTTCTCGTCCATCTCGTACCTGCTCGGCGCGGGCGCGGTCGCGGCCGCGCCCGACGAGGCGGTTCGGATCGAGGGCGCGCGGCCGAGCGCGCAGGGCGACGCCGCCATCGTCGAAATCGTCGAGGAGATGGGCGCGCCCGTCGACTGGGACCGCGAGGCCGGCGAGATTGCCGTCGAGCGCGCCGACCTCTCCGGCGTCACCGTCGACGTGGGGGACACCCCCGACCTCCTCCCCACTATCGCCGCGCTCGGCGCGGTCGCGGACGGGGAGACCCGGATCGAGAACTGCGAGCACGTCCGGTACAAGGAGACCGACCGCGTCGCCGCGATGGCCGAGGAACTCGAAAAGATGGGGGCAGAGACGACCGAGGAACGGGACGTCCTCACGATCCACGGCGGCGAGAGCGACCTCCGCGGCGCGACCGTCGACGGCCGCCACGACCACCGGATCGTGATGGCGCTGTCCGTCGCTGCGCTCGCCGCCGAGGGGACGACGACCGTCCGCGGCGCCGAACACGTCGACGTCTCCTTCCCCGGCTTCTTCGGGACCATGGCCGACCTCGGGATGACCGTCGATCGCGACTGACGCGCGGAGAAGCCAATGGTTATAGCCGTTCGCAATATACACAATATCAAATGGTGGCAGACAGCAGATGAGCGGCGAACCGTCGCCGAACGAAGAGGCGGGCGGACCGAACGCGGCGCTCGTCGTCGGCGTCGTGTTCTCGACGATCGTCGCGCTCACCGTTATCGCGTACACCGTGACGGTGAGCGCGGTCAACGCGTTGGCCGTCGACCTGCTCGCGTACCCGATCGCCGGGGTCGCGCCGTTCGTCGTGATCACCGGCGCCATCCTCACGATCCCGATCATGATCCCGACGGCGCTGATCTCGATGAAGCGGCTGGGCTGACGCCGACGGCGGCGCCGAACACGTCGGCGTCCCCTTCCCCGACTTCTTCGACGCGCTGACCGACCTCGGGATGGCCGTCGAGCGCGACTGCGCGACCGAATAACCATTTATAAACAACCGGCTGTGCGGTGGCGCGTGCCTGCGAGCGGCCGCCCCCGGCGGCCGCGAGGAGCACGCGCGAGGGAGTCGAGCGCTTCGAGGGCGACCGAAGGGAGCCCGAAGGATGCGCCCGACGAGGCTGGGGAGGCGTGAGGTGGTGCGGTCGCTGTGCGGGGCGGGACTCAAAGGGGCAGTCGCGAGGCGGCCGCAGGCGACGTAAGCACCGCAACGAGAGAGCGAACGAAGTGAGTGACCGAGTGAGGAGCGCAGCGAGCGTGCGGCCGCCTCGCGACTGGGGCTTTGGCGGTGTTCTTCGCCGATCCGCGATCGGTTATTTATAAGTAATCGGTCGGGGCTTTGGAGGTATTCACCGTCGACCTGCCAGTTCCTTTTTATAATCGAGTGGCAGGGACTCTGGCGGCAGTCACCGCCACTCCGCGATCGACTATTTATAAATGAGCGGTCGGGAGTTCGAGGAGCTTCGCAGTAGGAACGACGTCGATTGCTTATCTGGACCGACGGGTACACAAGCCCGCCGGAACGAGGGGTCGATATGGACGACATCGACGTCGAACCCGTCGACCGGGTCGACGAGCCCGAAGACGAAGGTCCCGTTGAGCCGGCCGACGGCGACGAATCCCTCACCGTCGACGACGACCTCGCCGACCTCCCGGCGGGCGTCGACGCGCCCGACTACGTGCTGTACGGCGGGAAAGGCGGCGTCGGGAAGACGACGATGGCGGCCGCGACGGGGCTCGCCTCGGCCGCGGGCGGCGTCCGGACGCTCGTCGTCTCCACCGACCCCGCGCACTCGCTGTCGGACACCTACGAGACGGAGATCCCCGCCGAGCCGTCGCGCATCCGCGAGGAGATACCCCTGTACGCCGCCGAGATCGACCCCGACGCCGCGATGGAGGAGGGGATGTTCGGCGCCGACGCCGACCCCCTCGGCGGGCTGGGCGAGATGGGCGACGCGATGGGCGGGATGGGCGGCGAGGGGCCGATGGGCGGCGCGGGCGGCGGCGCCGGAGCGGCGGGCGAGGACGGCGAGGGGCTCGGCGGCCTCCTCGGCGGCACGATGCCCGGCGCCGACGAGGCCGCGGCGATGCGCCAACTGCTGGAGTACCTCGACGACCCGCGGTTCGACCGCGTCGTCGTCGACACCGCGCCGACCGGGCACACCCTCCGGCTGCTCCAGCTACCCGAGATCATGGACTCGATGCTCGGCCGCGTGATGAAGCTCCGCCAGCGCTTCTCCGGGATGATGGACGGGATCAAGGGGATGTTCGGCGGGGGCGACGACGATCCCGACCCGTCGGCCGACCTCGAGGAACTCCGCGAGCGCATCGAGCGCCTGCGGGCCGTGCTCCGCGACCCCGCGAAGACGGACTTCCGCGCCGTGATGATCCCCGAGGAGATGAGCGTCGTCGAGTCCGAGCGGCTCGTCGCGCGCCTCGATGAGTTCGGCATTCCGGTGAACACGCTCGTCGTCAACCGGGTGATGGAGGGCGTCGGCGACGTGACCGGCGGGGACGGACCGAGCATCGACCCCGACTGGGTGGTCGAGCCGAACCCGGACACCTGCGAGTTCTGCGCGCGCCGCTGGGAGGTCCAGCAGAACGCGCTCCGCGAGGCGACGGACCTGTTCCGCGGCCGCGACGTGAAGCGCGTGCCACTCCTCGCGAACGAGGTGCGGGGCGAGGCCGCGCTGCGGGTCGTGGCGGCCTGTCTGGCGTAGACGCGCCGGAACTCAGCCCTGCGTGCGAGTCAGCAGCTGATCGCGGACTCGCTCCGCGAGCCCCGAGAGGTGCGCCTGCCCGAACAGCCCCACGAGGATCGCGCCGACGGTGTTGTACGTGAGATCGGAGATCGTGTCTTCGAGCCCGTGTTGGGCGAGCGGCATGTCGATCCCGGTCTCGGTGGCGACGATGTCGAGCCCGAACTCGAACAGCTCCCAGAGCACGCCGAACGCCAGCACGACGACGACGATGAAGACGAACGCGAACCGCGACGGGATCCGGATCCCGTCGCTGTGGAGGTCGACCCCGCGGAGCGCCGTGTAGCCGGCGGCCGCGACGACCGAGGCCGAAAGCGAGTGCGTGACGTGATCCCACCACTCTATCCGGGCGTAGAATCCCGCGGACCCGACGGTGTGGAGGAAGACGGCGGAGGTGATCCACAGCGCGAGCCACGGGTCGAGCGGGAGGTCGTACCGCCGCTCCGAGGCGGCGGGGATCAGCGTGACGAAGAACCCGATTATTCCGTTGCTTATCGCCTTCTGCTCGCCCGCGAGGAAACCGTATGCGACGATGCCGACGAGGAGGACCTGCATCGCGCCCGTGAGCCGCCGCTGCGACGCGATCGAGGGACGGGGAAGCAGCGTCATCGCCGCATCACCCGACGGATGGCACGCCGGAGCACGAGCCCGCGTTGCCGGAAGTAGCCGTCGAAGAGGACCCCGGCCGCGAGCCCGGCCAGCGTGACGTAGATCCACTCGATCATCAGCGCGTCGTTCGTCGTCAGGAACTCGGTGCCGACGCGCTGGTCGAGGTTCCAGCGCAGCACCGTCCACACCGCCGCCGTCGCCAGCGTCGCCAGCACGACGAAGGCGACCGCGAACCAATGGGTGAGCCGCAGCGTCGTGAACATGTGGAGGTCGACGGCGATCACGAGCGCCAGCGCCGCGATGGCGACGTACGTCGCGAACGTGCCCAGTTCTCCGCCGAGAATCACCCGAACCAGAACCGGCAGCAGCGCCAGCCCGACAAGCTCCGCCGGCAACATCGCTCGCCAGTCCCGGGCCGCGGCCGTCGGCGCGAGCACGACCGCGCCGAGACCGACGACGATCGCCGCCGACAACAGGTCGTAGTCGAGCGCGCTCTCGACGAGCACGCCGACGAGAACCGTGATCATCGCCCACGCGGCGAGCGCGTTGAGCCGACCGTCACGGACCAACCGCGCGAGCCTGTCCTCGACGGTCTCCGGCTCGTCTGGTTCCGGCTCGCCGGGTTCGGTCCCGTGTGCCCCCGAGTCGTCGGCGTCCGCCCCCGCGCCGCCGTCGACGTCGCGGCGTCGGTCTCCGTCCATGTCCGACACGGAGGCCGGGGAACGTAATAAGAAGTCGCTCCCGGACGCGGGCGGGGGCGGCTCGCCCGTCGGGCGCGCTTGACGCGAAGGGAGACGAACCACCGAGCCGAACGGCGAACGGACGCCCTTTTACCCCGTACGACCGTGCGATCGGTATGAACTGTCGGCGGTGTGGCACCCCGATCAAGAAGCCGGGGGACTACTGTCTGACCTGTAACACCGCCAACGCGGACGCGGTCGTGGTCGAGTTCGAGGCGGACCGCGCACGGCTCACGATGCTCGACGAGGACGAGGTCGTCGGCCGGACGACCGTGACGACCCGTCCGGAGAGCGACGAACAGCTGACCGAGATTCAGCTCCGGAACTTCGCCGGCCGCGTCGCGGACGAGATCCGGCGGAAGCGCCCCGACACCGTCTACGCCGCCGGGAAGCGCGAGCCCCTCCGCGAGACGCGCGCGCAGGTCCACCACGAGTTCTACCGCGTTCCCGACGGCGGCGGACGCGACGGCGGCGGGGCGACAGCGGACGGCGAGCGCGACGAGGGCGTGAGCCCGGTCGTCGCGTGGGTCTTAGAGCGCCGGGGCGACCGGTCGCTGGCGGTCGTCGAGACGCCGCCCCGCGAGAAGATCGGTGGGTCGCACTCCACCCTCATCGGGGACCGGAAGGGGCGGAAGGCCGTTCAGACGGTGGCGGAACACCCGCACGTCAAGAAGATCGTCCCCGGCCCTATCGACGCCGGCGGAACGGGGTCGCGGACCGGCCTCCGCGCGAAGGCGACGCGCGCGGGGACGAACGGGAACGTCCGGCTCCTCTTACGCGACGGCTCAAGCGTCCAAGAGAACCGGATCGTCACCACGGCGATGGACCGCGAGACCGGCGAGCGGGTCCGCGAGGACCTCAACGAGGCGCTCCGCGAGGCGGAGCTTCAGGATCCGTAGCCGTTCGTCCGAGTTCCGACACCCGTGTCCGGATCCGTCCGTCGATGCGTCGATCCCGGGCACGCGGCCCGGAACCGGCCGCTACTGAGCGCCTCTCTGTCGCGGGCTTTTTCACGAAACCGAGCGTTTCGCGCGGTGTGAGTACCCTCGTCACGCTCGGTGCGGGCGTCGTCTTCGGCCTGGCGCTCGCGGCGCCGCCGGGTCCGATGAACGCGGTGATCGCGGAGGAGTCCGTCCTTCGCGGTCGCCTCGCCGGCTTCCGGGCTGGGCTCGGCGCCGCGACCGCCGACGCGATCTTCTTCGTCCTCGCGTACGTCGGCGTCGTCGCGGTCGTGGAGTCGTTCCCGCTGTTACAGGGCGTCATGGTCGCTGTCGGCGGCGTCCTCATGCTGTACTTCGCCGTCGGCGCGGCCCGGGGAGCCAGAGAGTCCTTCCGCCCGACCTCGGGCGAGGAGCCGATCGCCGCGGAGGGGAAGGGGTTCCGCAAGGCGCTGGTGCTCGCCTTAACGAACCCGTATCAGGTGCTGTTCTGGCTGACGATCGGCGTCGGCCTGCTTCGGCCTGGCCGACTCGACGTGCTCTCCCGACTGCCCGTCGTCGGCGCCGACCTCGCCGGGACGCTCGTGGTCGCCACCGGCTCGCCGGCGCTCATCGGCGGGTTCTTCCTCGGCGTGCTGACGTGGATCGTGGGGTTCCCCACAGGGCTCGTCGCCGCCGAGCGCCGGATCGAGACGTTCGCGCCGCTCGTCGCCGTCGGCTCCGCGGTCGTGCTCGCCGGCTTCGGGGTCTACTTCCTCTACGACGCGGCGACGACGCTGGCGGCGCTCGGCGCGTAGCGGGGGCGACCGATCGAGCAAGGGAACCGCTCGACCGCCTGCCCCCGCCGAGCCGCTTTCCGGCCGGTCAGCGACCCGCATGGACAACGGCTTTGACCCGTCGGCGCGACCGACCCGTATGTTCGAGAAGACGACGTGGATCAAGCTCCCGCGGAACGTCCTCGTGGGACACGACGTGGTCGACGACCTCGGGGAGGCGGTCGGGGACCTCTACCTGACGGGGCGGCCGCTGATCGTGACCAGCCCCACGCCGAACGAGATCGCCGGCGACCGCGTCCGGGCGCAGTTCGACGACCCCGCGACCGCCGTCGTCGAGGACGCCTCCTTCGATGCGGTCGAGAAGCTCACGGAGACCGCCGAGGCGGTCGACCCCGGCTACCTGATCGCCCTCGGCGGCGGGAAGCCGATCGACATCGCGAAGATGGCCGCCGACCACCTCGACGTCGGGTTCGTCTCCGTTCCGACGGTCGCCTCCCACGACGGCATCGTCTCCGGGCGCTCCTCGATCCCCGAGGGCGACACGCGTCACTCGGTCGCGGCCGACCCGCCGCTCGCGGTCGTCGCGGACACGACGCTGATCGCGGACGCGCCGTGGCGGCTCACCACCGCGGGCTGTGCGGACATCATCTCGAACTACACCGCGGTGAAAGACTGGCGGCTCGCGCGCCGCCTGCGCAACGTCGAGTACAGCGAGTACGCGGGCGCGCTCTCGGAGATGACGGCGGAGCTGCTCGTCGAGAACGCCGACATGATCCGGCCCGGCTTAGAGGAGTCGGCGTGGGTCGTCGTGAAGGCGCTCGTCTCCTCCGGCGTCGCGATGTCGATCGCCGGCTCCTCCCGGCCCGCGTCCGGCGCGGAACACCTCATCTCCCACCAGCTCGACCGGATCGCTCCGGGGAAGGCGCTCCACGGCCACCAGGTGGGCGTCGCGTCGATCATGACCGAGTACCTCCACAGCGGCGAGAACGGGCGGTGGAGCGCCATCCGCGACGCGCTCGCGGAGCTTGACGCCCCGACGACCGCGAGCGAGCTCGGGATCGACGACGCGGAGCTGCTCGCCGCACTAACGAGCGCCCACGAGATCCGCGACCGCTACACAATCCTCCAGGGCGGGATCAACGAGGAGGCGGCGGTCGAGGTCGCGACCGCGACCGGGGTCATCGACCGGTAGTCGCGGCGACGCGCCCGAGATCACCGACCGGTAGTCGCGGCGACGCGCCCGGGGCGAAACCTCCCGGCCCGCGGGAGCACCCGAAGCCGACTTATCGCTCCGTTCCCTCCGTCCGATATGTCCACCGCCAGCGCTCGCGACAGGGCGAAAGAACATCCCGGCGCGATAACCCTCCTCCTCACCGTCGTCGGTTACGGCGCCGTCGGCGGGGTGTTCCTCGTGCCCGAGTTCCAGGCGCTGTTCCCAACGCTCACGCAGGGGACCGTCGACCTGCTCGCAGACGCCATCGCCGCCGTCAACACGGTCACCGTGATCACACTCTCGCTCGGGTGGTACTGGATCCGCAACGACGAGGTGAAGAAACACGCCGCGGCGATGACGACGTCGTTCGGTCTCATCCTCCTGTTCCTCGCGATGTACCTCCCGAAGGTCGCCGGCGGCGGCACCAAGGAGTTCGTGCTTGACTCGGCGTACGCGTGGGTCCCACTGTGGGACTGGGTGTACCCCGCGTACCTGGTCATGCTCGCGATCCATATCGTCCTCTCCGTGGTTTCGGTCCCCGTCGTCCTCTACGCAATCGTCCTCGGGCTCACGCACACGGAGCGGGAGCTCCGGAACGAGACGCCCCACCGGCGCGTCGGGCGGATCGCGGCGAGCGCGTGGATCCTCTCGCTCGTCCTCGGGGTCGTCACCTACCTCCTCTTGAACCACCTGTACGACTCGACGTTCGCGGCCGCCGAGGCCGCGACGGCCCTCCTGCCGGCCGTTCCGGTCTGAGCGTTCTGCGCTTTCGGCCGGCTTCCCGGTCCTCCCGCCACTCCCGGCCGCGCCCGCCGCCACCGAAACGCTTGACAGGCGGCCGCGACACCCTTACCCATGACACAGTGGATCGGTGAGACGTTCACGAGCGACACGGGCTGGAACCACCTCCTCGACCTCGTCGACGTCGGCGATCGGATGGCCGGCTCGGCGGGCGAGCGCGAGGCCCTAGAGCTGACCCGCGACGCGTTCGACGACGCCGGCGCGCAGAACGCGACGATAGCGGAGTTCGAGATTCAGGGCTGGGAGCGGGGCGACAGCGCGGTCCGAGACGCCGCGACCGAGGAGCCGCTCGCGGTCGGTCCGAACGCCTGTATCGCGCTGCCGCGGAGCCCGAGCGGCGAGGTGACCGGGGAGTTCGTCGACCTCGGCTACGGGGTCCCGGAGGACTTCGAGGCCGACCTCGACGGCAAGGTCGTGATGGTCTCGTCGGACACGCCGGACTCGGTCGACCGGTTCCTCCACCGCCGCGAGAAGTACTACCGCGCGGTCGACGCCGGCGCCGCGGCGTTCGTCTTCGCGAACCACGTCGAGGGGACGCTCCCGCCGACCGGTAGCGTCGGGACCGCGGACGCCCCGATCGGGGAGGTTCCGGCGGTGGGCGTCTCGAGGGAGACCGGCGCCCGGCTCTCGCGGCGTAACGAGGGCGACGAGGTGACCGTCGCGGTCGACTGCGAGACGCCCACGGCGACGAGCGGGAACGCCGTCGCAGAACTGGGGCCCGACACCGACGAGCACCTGCTCGTCTCCTCGCACGTCGACGCCCACGACCTCGCGGAGGGCGCGATGGACAACGGCGCGGGGACGGCTACCATCGTCGAGGTCGCGCGGGCGCTCGCGACGCGCGAGGACGAACTCGGTATCAAGGTGCGGTTCGCCGCGTTCGGCGCCGAGGAGGTCGGGCTCGTCGGCTCCTCGACGGCCGCGGAGGCGGCCGACCGGGAAGCCGTCCGCGCCGTCGTCAACGTCGACAGCAACGTGTACGGCCGGACGCTCCGGCTCGATCACCACGGCTTCGACGCGCTCGCGGCGGCCGCCGAGCGCGTGAGCGATAAGTTCGGCCACCCGGTTTCGACCGGCGGGAAGCTGGTGCCCCACAGCGACCACTGGCCGTTCGTGAAGCGGGGCATTCCGGGGTACATGGTCTCGGGAGAGACCGAGGGGCGCGGCCGCGGCTGGGGACACACTCACGCCGACACGCTGGACAAGCTGGAGTCGCGGAACCTCAGGGAGCAGGCGATCCTCCTGACCGAACTGGTCGTCTACCTCGCCGAGGCGGACGCGTCGATCCCCCGCGGCGACACCGACGAGATCGCCGCGGCGCTCGAAGCCGAGGGGAAGGCGACGGGGATGAAGCTCACCGGCGACTGGACGTTCGGAACCGAAGCGGACGGCGAGTAGGTGAAAAGCGGGAGTCGGTCGCGCCCGGCGAGGTTCGGTCCGCGGTCCGTCAGGCGACGACGAACTGGTTCCAGATCCCTTCGATGACGAAGAACAGCGCGTAGTACGACGACCACACCAGCACGACCAGCGAGGCGGCGATCGAGCTCTTCGGCGCCTCGATATCCAGGTCGTTGCGCGCCTCGACGTTGCGCGCCTCCAGTTCGAAGAAGTCCGCGATGAACATCGCGAGCACGAGCACCGACAGGATCGTCCCGCTCACCGGCGAGTCGAGGATGAAGAGGAAGCTCAGGAGGACGAGCCCGACGTTGGTGAACACGTGTGGCGTGTACGCCTCCACGCTGTCGGCCGCCTCTCCCTGATCGACGTGCCGCCTGTGCGCGAGGTGCCGCGTCGCGAGGTTCGCGACGGTCATCACGAAGATCGCGTACGGCAGCACCGGCCCGACGGCCGCCAGCCAGCCGAGGGGAACGAGGAACTGCAGTGGGTCCATATCCACCACTTCCGGTCAGGACGTATTAGAGCCTTTCCGATCGCCGCGCCCGAGACGAGGTCGCGGGCGGAGAGCGGCGGCCCCCCTCACTCCGACGTCGGCGCGAGGAGGTCGACCGTCGCCGCGGTCTCGACGCGGACCGCGCGGTGTGGCGCAACGGTCCCCCGCCGCGTCCCGTCGACGACCAGCGCCACCGGTTCCTCCTCGCGCTCGACGGTAACGCGGACCCCGTCCGGCGCGACCCACCTGCCGGGCCGGGTCGTGAACGGCGCGACGGGGACGACCGAGAGGCCGCCGCCGGGCGACACCGCCGGCCCGCCGGCCGCGGCCGCGTAGCCGTCGCTCCCGAGCGGCGTCGCGACCACGGCGCCGTCGGCGCGCACCGAGACCGACTCGCCGTCGGAGAACGCGATCTCGTACTCCGAGATCCGGGCGGGCGCCGCCGTTACGAACGCGGCGTCCGCGGCCGCGAACCGGCGCCGGTCGACCCCCGCTCCGTCGACCGCGAGGACCGGATGCGCGACGCGCGAGAACCCGTCGAACGACGCCGCAGACCCGCCGAGACCGTCGACGACGGCGCCGAGCCGGTCGGTCGCGAAGTCGTGTTCGACCGCGTGACGGCCGCCGCCGACCGGGAGGACCGGCACCGGACGCGCGTCCCCGTCCGCGACCGCGCGCATCGCGTCCCGCAGCGCGGCGTCCCCGACGGCGACGATCCCGTCCGCCTCTGAGCGGTCGGTGAGGCGGGCGTCCGCGGCTGTCGCCGCCGATCGCACCGCCGCCGCCGGCTCGCCGTCGCCGAGAACCGCGAGGCTACGCGTCCGCTCGCTCATGCGCAGGGGTGAGACCAGCGGGGGTGAAAAGCTCCCGGTTCGTCGGCGGCCGCAGCCGCATCGGCCGAGGGTGAGACCGAACCGAGGAGAGGCGAGGCGGCGGGCAGCGCGTTCAGTTCGCGGCCGCGTCGTCGTCGCCGCCGAGCGCGTCGCGGAGCTGTCGGCTGGTCGGGATGAGCACCCAGAACGTCAGCGCGCCAAGGACCATCAGCCAGAAGAACATGTCGCCCGCGAGCAGGCCGATCTCGCCGTACGCCGTGTTCACGCCCTCCGGCGGGTTAACGAGTTGCACGATCTCGTAGTACGACGGCGTGCGGTACCAGCCGCCGAAGGTGATCCACCCGAGACCGCCGATCGTAAACAGGGCGAAGCCCTTCATGAACTCGTCTGCCATTATCTTACGTTTCGCTGGAGTCGTCTTGAGACTTTCCCATCCCCTGTCCGCGGAACCGCGTCCCGAGCACGTACACGGCGGTTCCGAGGACGATGAACCCCACGCCGGTTATCGCCATCACCGCCACCAAGACGTCTTCCGGCGGCAGGATTCCGGCGTTGTCGAGCAGGTAGACGATGGTCGTTCGGACGAAGCTGATCTGGAGCGTCGCGGCGTCGATGAGGGTGAACCCGACGAAGTAGGTGACGACCGCGGCGAGCGTCGAGAAGACGGTCACGGCCTTGTACAGCCGGAAGGGAACGACGACCTCCCGACCGCTCGGACCGTCTCGCGGCCCCGTCTGCTCGTTGCGCGGGTCGGCGTCGTCGTCGCTCGCGATCGGGTCGCCGGTCTCGTCGAACGCCTGCGAGGAGTCGCCGTCTGTTGAGGATGACATGGGTGATACGGAGCGTCGGAACGGGGGGCAACCGCGTCTCCGCCGGGGGACCGAGGAGGGGGTCGCTTACTTCGGCGGCCGCAGCATGAAGTACCGACGGTTGAGGTCGTACATGTACCCCTCGCGCATCGTCTTCAACACCGCGTAGGTGATTACCCCGCCCGCGATGGGGAGCATGAACACGAGCGAGAACAGCAGATCGAGCTGGATCGGGAAGAAGTTCTGGATAGCGAGCACCGCCAGCGTGAACGCCAGGATGACCCCGGCCACGCCGAGCGCTGCCCAGCCCGGTTCCTCGACGGGGCGCCGCGCGTTCCCCTTGTTGAGGAAGGGAACGAGCGTGATGACGCCGAAGATGCCCCCGTGGGCGACGAGTCCGTACAGCTCGTTGGACATCACGATGTTGCCGCCCAGCACGGCGAGCTCGGGGTTGATCGGGCTGAGCTTCAGCAGGCCGAACGACCAGTAGAGGTACCAGTCGGGCAGGATGATCGCCGGCGTGGAACCGGGGTTCGCCGGATCGCCGAAGTGGGACGGCAGGATCGAGGACACGAGCAGGATGACTCCGATGAAAAACGACGTGATCGCGAGGTTGCGGATCGTCTCGTGGGGCCACGTCGGGAAGCCGAGCACGTCGCGCTCGACGTACGTCGACTCCGCGCGCAGGTCCTCGTCCTCGCGGCGGGAGCGCTCGAAGTACTGGTAGGTGAGCTGTGCGAGCCCCTGGCTGCGCTCCTTCCGCTCGGACCAGGTGGGCGTCTCGTCGTCCGGCGGGACCGTCGCCGGCGGGCCGCCGTCGGTGCGCGCCTCGTCGTCGGTGCCTCCGTCGGTCATGGGGGTGGTGTCGTCGGTCATTGGATTAGTGCGGTTCCGCGATGCCCTGCACCCAGACGATGCCGACGTGGACCGCGATGAGCGCGGTGACCACGAACGGTAACACGAACACGTGCAGGATGTACATTCTCACGAGCGTCGCCTGCCCGAGCGTGAAGCCGCCGAACAGTAACTGAGCCGCCCACTCGCCCACGATGGGGGTCGCGAGGGCCAGTTCGACGCCGATCTGCGCCGCCCAGAAGGACAGCTGCTTCCACGGGAGGACGTACCCGGAGAAGCCGAACAGTAGCGTCAGGGCGATGAGCACGACGCCGAGGATCCAGTTGACCTCGCGCGGCTCCTTGTACGCTCCGGTGAAGTAGACCCGCAGCATGTGGAGGAACACCGCCGCCACCATGAACTGCGCCGCCCAGCGGTGGATGGAGCGGAGCATGAAGCCGAACTGGACGTCCTTCATGATCATCACCATCGAGTCGTACGCGGCGGTGGGGTCGCCCTGCGCCGCCGCCCCCGCGGTCGACGGTGCGTAGTAGAACCCGAGCATCGCGCCCGACACCGCCGCGAGCAGGTACGCGATGATCGAGAGGGACCCGAGCGAGTACAGCGGGTACCAGTACCAGAACTTGTTGTCGAGGTCGTACTGTTCGGTGTGGCTCTTCGGCATCTGGAGGTTGGCGCGGTAGTACATCGTCTCCAGCAGTTCGAGGTAGTCGACGATGCGGAGCCGCTTGTCCAGCCAGATGAGCGTGGTCAGGAACGCCGTCTCGATGGTCGTGAGGTCCTGACTCTTGAGCCACGCGTTGTGGTCCATGTCGTCTTGTTTTTTCAGACTCATTGTCGAATCACTTCTTGTAGTACGGGTACACTGCCCGCTTCAGGGTGTCCGCGAGGTTGCCGGTGTCGATTCCCTTGCCGTCTTTGTCCTCCTCGCGGACGTACAGGTCCTCCCACTTGCGACGGCGTTTCTTCACGATCATCACGTCCGGGAGGAACTCCTTTCGGTACAGCAGCAGGATGAACGCGAGGTCGATGAAGATGAGCGCCAGCAGCGCTCCGACGTACATGTTCCCGGCCTCCGTCGACGCCCACGCGGACATCAGCCCGTAGGTGAACAGCGCGACGAAGACGACCTCGATGACGGTGAGGAGGACGATCGCGATCGCGGCCGCCGTGCTCTCGCGGGCCGGCTCGTACCGATGGATGTCGCCGTACGAGGAGTTGCCGGAGCTCATCTGGCACCCCCGTGACCGGTGTGAGCCGACTCGCCGTACTTGAGCATGTAGAACGTGAACACGAACGTCATCCCGATGCCGAGGATCGCGGAGATGCCGACCCAGTGGGCGTGGAGCGGGACGCCCACCTTCGCGATGTCCTCTGGCCACCCGGTGCTAGCGCCGCCGCCGACCTCGACGGTGGCGACGTCTTCACCGACGGCGATGCCGCCGTGCATGCCGACCGCGGTGTGAGGCACGCAGTGGTAGTGGGTGATGCCGGCGTCCTCGCCGGATGTCTCGTACTCGTAGGTGTACCCCTCCTCTCCGACGGGATTGCCGCTGTCGAGGGCGGCCGGACCGCCGTCGTCGACCGTCTGGACGTTGTGGTCCCCGCCGTTTCCGGTCCACTCCCAGACGACGGTCGTCCCCTCGTCGACCCACACGAGGGTCGGGTCGAACGCGAGGCCGTCGCTGCCGGCGCCGACCGAGATGGTCACCTCGTCCTGGCCGCGGGCGTCGGTGTACGACCCGACGTTCCCGTCGGCCGCCCCGCTCGGCCAGTCGGGCTGTACCTCCTGTGCAGCCGCCGTTCCGGTCGCCCCGGCGGAGGCCGCGACGGCGGCGGTCGCGCCGCCGGCCGTCCGCACGAAGTCCCGCCTTTTCATACAGTTTCCCTCAGGACGGGGTCCGCTTAAACCCACCGACTGAAACCGCCGACGGGGAGGGAGTATCGGGGGCTGAGACCCGTGAAATCGGAGGAATTACTCGTCGCGGCCGCGGGCCGTTTCGGCGGCGTCGCCGTCCGTCACGACGCCGTCTTCGACCGGGACGAACTCGGGCCGCTCCTTGGCCTCGCGGAGCGCGCGCAGTCGGTCCCGGTACTCCTCCGAGCGGAACCGGTCGGAGAGCCGCGCGTTCGCCACCATCGCGAACAGGAAGGCGCCGACGAGGAGGAAGACGACCCCCATCGCCGGCGCGACGATGGTGCCGAGGTCGGCCACGGCGCTCGCGACGAGGAGGGCGGCCCCGGCGAGCACCTGAACCGCCGCGACGGCCTGTATCACGAGGTTGCCGAACTCGCCGGACCCGTTCGGGACGTCGTCCGGGTGCGGGAGCGACCAGTCGTCCGGCGGCTCGGGCACCTCGTACGAGTCCATCGCCGCGAGCGCGACGACGGGTTCGATGTCCCGGAGCACCGTCCCCTCGCCGCGGACCTCGCCGGAGGGGCGGATGATCGCGTACCCCTCGTCCGAGTAGACGAGGATGCGCTCCTCGCCGTCCTCGCGGACGCGCTCTAAGACGCCGAACACGTCGCGGGTCGCGATCCGCGACTTCAGTTCGGCGTCGACGCGGTCTAAGAGTCGGTCGCCGGTGATCCACGTGTCGGGATCGAAGGCGGCGTCCCACTCCTCCGCGCTCATCTGCGCCATGTCGGAGGGCCCGAAGTCGTCGAAGTCGTACTCCGCCTCGACGCGCTCGCGGAGGGCCTCGATGTCGGTCTCGTCGTCGGAAGCGCCCTCGCCGTCAGTCACCCCCGACCCGTCGCCGTCGGTCTCCGGATCCGGGTCTCTCGGCCCGTCGGACGCCGGATCGGCCGGCTCCTCCGGCGGCGACTCCGACTCCGACCGCGTCGAGGTGTCCTCCATCATCTCGGCGGTACGTGCTCCTGACGCTAACTGTTTTCGTCCGCGCCCGGCGACCGAGAAGGGGAACCGGACGGATCGAGACCGCGTCGCCGGACGCGGATCGCGGGGCTTTACGCGTCCGAGCACGTACCGGCCGCATGGTCGACGAGTCGGTCATCGCGGCGCTCGCCGGGGTGTCCGTGACGACGAGTCTCCCGTTCCTCCTGTACGGCGCCTGGATCATGATCGACGCCGAGACGGTGTCGTGGAACGTGCTGATGCGGCACCTCCGGTACATCGTCGCGGGGCTGGTGCTCACGACGGTCCCCATCGTCGGGTGGATGATCCCGCGCGTCCTCGACCAGCTGACGGGGATGGCGATCCTCCACGCCTTCTTCGGGGTCCAGGCGTACGCCCTCTTGGCGTTCGCGCTCACCGGGATCGTCCGGATCTTCCAGGCGAAGCGCAACGCCGACGCGTACGAGGACCCGGACGTCGACATCGACGAGATCCACGAGGACATGAGCCACTGGCGCAAGCGGCTCCGCGCCGGCGTCGCCGGCTTCATGGTGCTGTGGCTGTGCGCGTGGGTGACCGGTCTCTACCGCCTCTTTACGCTCCACTTCGGCTCGCTGTTCTGACCCGACGCGGCGCCCCGCGCGTGACCGTCCTCGGGGGCTTCCTCGCGACCGACAGCTTCAATCCGGGTTTGTCCCTAACTGGGGTATCGTGGCAGTCACCTTCGATCTCTTCGGGACCCTCGTCGACGTCGAGTACCCGTCCGACCCGGCGGAAGCGGTCGCGCGCGAACTGGAGTCCCGCGACGTGGCGGTCCCCGACGACTGGCACGTCGCGTACGGGGAACGACACGTCGAGGCACCCGCCGGCGCGGAGGTCCCCCTCCCGGCGCACGTCTCGCGCGCGCTCGACTCCCGCGGCGTCGACGCGGACCAGAACGTCGCCAGACACGCCGTGATCGCGGCGTTCGACCCCGACGTCACCCGGCGCGACGGCGCGCTGGAGGCGGTCCGCGGCGCGGGCGAGCGCGGGGCGGTCGGGCTGCTCTCGAACTGCGCCGTCCCCGAACTCGTCCCGCGGACCCTGATCCGCGCGGGGCTCCGCGGCGAGTTCGACGCGGTCACGACGAGCGTCGGCTGCGGCTGGCGCAAGCCGCACCCCTCCGCGTTCGAGGCCGCGGCGGAGGCGCTCGACACGTCCACGCCGGCGCTCGTCCACGTCGGGGACGACCCGGAGACTGACGGCGGGATCGTCGCCGCGGGCGGGCGCTTCGTCGACGTGACGGAGACGCCGCTGTCCGAGGTCGTCTCGGAGCTAGAGGCTGAGCCGTAGACGCGGTCGACGGGCGGCCGGCGCGGTGGTAGAGCGGCGGAAGCGACGACCGCGGCGGAACGGCGGTAGCGCGAGCGCGACGCGGTCAGTCGAAGCCGCGCTCCGCCAGCCGCGCGCGCCACGCCCCCTCGACCCGCCCCTCCCCGACCAGCTTCTCGACGTGGGCGGCGACCGTCGCCCGCGCGAGGTCCCGCACCCCGGAGAGGTCCTTCTCGTAGGCGCCGTCGACGACCGCGTCGAGGTCGGCCGCGCCGCCGTCGATCGCGGCGATCACGCCGCGCTCGCGGGCGAGCCGGTGTTCGATCAGCCGGTCGCACGTCGCCGCCGGGTCGTCAATCGCGGGGCCGTGCCCGGGGAGGAATCGGTCGTAGCCGGCGTCGCGGACGCGTTCGAGGCTCGCGAGGTACGCGGTCAGGTCCCCCTCCGGCGCGGCGACCGCGACGCTCCCCGCCGCGACGGCGAGGTCGCCGCAGCACAGCGCGGCCCGCGTCGGCTCGGCCCCCGGAGTTCCGGCCGCGAACGCGACGTGGTCGGGCGCGTGCCCCGGGGTGTCGACGACGCGGACCGCGGTGTCACCGACCGTCTCGCCCGGCGCGACCGTCTCGTCGGGGTCGATCCCGGCCGCCGCGGCGAAGCGGTCGGCGTGGCCCTCGCGGGCGACGACGGTCGCGTCGGTCAGGGCGGCGTAGTCCGCGACCGCACCGACGTGGTCCGGGTGGGCGTGGGTGACCGCGATCGCCTCGACCGCGGGAGCCGCCGCGTCGGCCGACCCCCGCTCCGCGATCGCGGCGTCGAGCGCGTCGGTCCGGGCCGCCGGGTCGACGAGGAGGCCGTCGAGGAGGTACGCGTTCGTGGTCCCGTCGGGGGCGCGGGTGTCGACGGGGACCTCGACCCGGGTGACCGCGGGGTCCGCGTCGTCGCCGCGCGGGGAGTCACCCGGCGGCGGGTCGGCGCCCGACACCGTTCAGTCCCCGCGTCCGAGCGACGAGCGCGCGGCCGGTCCGGGCCCCGAACCGGCCCGGTCGCGGCCGGGGATCGGCACGTCGGTGTCGCCCGCGACCGCGTACGCCGCGAGGTCGGCCACGCCGGCGTCGACCCCGTCGACCGACTCGTACGGGCGGCCGACCACGACGTCGCCGGCCCTGCTCCGGTTGATCCCGGGGATCGCGGTCAGCTCGTCCATCGAGGCCGCGTTGACGTCGAGCGGGTACGGGACGCCCGTCACGGAGCGGTAGCCGTGGTCGGTGATCGCCACGTCGATGGTCGTGCCGAGTTCGCGCTCGCCCGGGACCGCGACGAGGAGCGCGTAGGTGCCCAGCTGGCGCCCGAACGTCTTGCCGTCCTGGTGGTATTCGAGGTGGAGGTCGGGCAGCACGGTCCCGGGCGGGACCACGCGGTCGAGCATCGGGTTGTCGATGGTCTCGCGCACCTCGCGCTTGTACGCCTGGAACTGGTCTTTGTGCTCCTGAGCGACGTCCGCCCCCGTCTCGGCCATCTCCGTGCCGGCGAACGCCATCACCTGCCGGATGTTGATCCGGCGGAGCATCAGCCCCTCGTCGTAGACGGTCTGGAGGAACTCCTTGTTGTGCTCGTACGTCTCCGGACGCTCGCCCGTCAGCCCGTGGACGAGGTTGATCCCGGGGAGCAGCTTCGGCAGCCGCGGCGAGGCGTCCGGGCCGGTGGAGGGACCGGTGACGCGGGTCGCGTCGCCGGGGGTCGTCTCGGGACCGTCGCCCGGGCGCCAGCCGCCCTCCTCGTTGACGACGCGGACGGCCTCTAAGCACTCCTCGGCGGTGACGAGCAGGTTGTTCTCCTCCTGAACCACGGGGTCGGCGGATTCGAGGCCGAACGCCGCCGTGTCGCCCGGCGTGTTGTGCTCCGCGATGACGCGGATCGCCTCGCGGGAGGCCTCGGGGTAGTCCGTGATCGTCACGGGGTTCATGTTGTCGAGGTGGAGCGTCCGGAGGTCGGGCGCGACCTCGCGGATCCCGCCGTACAGCTCCCGGAGCGCGTCGGGATTCGGCGCCTCGCCGTCGCCGCCGAACGCGAGGATGTCGGCCTGCCGGCCGAGCCGGAAGTGTCTGACCCCCCGATTCGAGAGCGCGTCGACCTCGCCCACGACGGAGTCGGGAGTCCGGAACGCCGGGTCGCCGTACAGCGGCTCCGTACAGAACGAGCAGCGGTACGCGCAGCCGCGGGAGGTCTCCATCTCGCAGATGAGGTAGTCGGGGTGGTTCGGGTGCTGCTCGACGACGAACGCCCCCCGCCGCGCCCAGCGGTCGACCTCCTCGTTCGTCCGCATCCGGTTGCCGTACCCCTCTAACCCCTCGCGGACGAGGTCGTGGGCCGCGGCCTCGACGTCGCCCATCGCGACGAAGTCGTAGTCGAGGTCGTCCCGCTGCGTCTCCTGTGCGCCCGCGTTCTCCTCCCCGACCCCGAAGCGAACCGGGCCGCCGAGCAGCGTCACGCCGTCGGCGGTCCAGCCCAGTTCGCGCACCTCGTCCGGCTCCGCGGGGGTTCCGCCGACGTACTTCCCGGGCACCGTCATCCCGCCGACGTACACCATGAGGTCGGCGTCCGCGACGTCGGCGTGCTTGCTCCGGTCGTCGCGGAGTTCGTCGATCGTGTGGTAGGTTATCTGCGACTCCGGGACGCCCGCGTCGACGAGCGCGCCCGCCGTGTACCGCGGGTACGTCGAGAGGTACGGCGGGACGCCGAAGTGGGCCGGCTCGTCGACGTACCCGTCGACGATCGTGACGGAGAGGTCGTTCGGGTCGGCCGGGAGCGATCCCCGGGCCGACGCGGGCGAATCGGTCATGTTACCCTCCGTAGTCGGCCGAGAGGGGAAAAGCGTGCGGAACGTCGGGAACTCCGGCCGATCGCTTATATCGGATGGCTCGAAAACGCGATTCGTGCCCTCCAACAGGCCTATCGGCCGGCAGCGGCTCGGACAGTACCTCGCGATCGGCCTCGTCTGCGCCTCCGGCGCGGCGCAGTTCTACGGCGCCGACCCGCGCCCGTGGGGAGCCGCGGCCGCGTGGGCGGTCGTCACCGCTTTACTCGTCGGACCGCTCGCGTGGCTGGCGCGGGACCGGCTCCCGCCGGACCGGTACGAGACGCTCGCGTACGCCGCCGCGGGTGCCGCGATCCTCGTCGCGATCGTCTGGCTCGGCGTCTCGCTCGCGTTCGCGCCGCGCCTGTTCCCGTACGGCCCGGGGTTCGCCGCCGGCATCGCGTTCGGGACCCTCGTCGTCCTGTTCGCGGAGCGAACGGTCGTTCCGGAACGCATGCGGGGTTCGGGGTTCTGACCGCCGCGCGTTCGCGCCCCCGGGTCGCCGCCGCCACGCCGTTTAAGCCCTCGCCGGCACTACGACCGGACATGCCATCGACGATGGAGGTCAAGTGCGTCAGCGACGACTGCGAGCTGGACATGTTCGAGAACCACTACACGTACGATGTGCCCGAGGACCACGCGGTCGGGGACCTCTCCTGTCCGTACTGCGGCGGGAGCGACCTCGTCGAAATCGAGGTGTGAGACGTGGGCGGACTCGTCGAAACCGGTCGGTCAGCGCTCCGGAGCGCCCTCGAACGCGTCGGCCGCGGGTGGGGTCGCGTCCAGGAGCGCCGCCCGCTCTCCACCGACCTCCTCGAGAGCGACGACGCCTACCTCGTCGTCTTCGACGCCCCCGGCGTCCGGGGCGAAGACGTCGACGTCACCTTCCTCGATCACACCGTCGAGGTGAACTTAGAGCGCTTCCGCGACTTCTACGACGGCTACGACCTCGTGTTCCCGGGCCGCGGCGTCTCGCTGTCCGGGAGCGTCGACCTCCCCCGAGACGCCGACGTGACGCCCGAGGGCGCGAACGCGACGCTCACGCGCAACGGCACGCTCCGCGTCGAGATCCCCAAACGCGAGGGGTCCGGCGACGTCGACGTGGTCGAGGAGGACGACTGACAGCCCTTTTATCCTTTAGGTCCCGTCCGCCCGGTTCGACAGCGACATCCCCTCCGCGATCTCGAACTCCTCGTCGCCGTCGAACCGCGCCGGGTCGAACGCCCCGATCCACGGCGAGTCCGGCGCGTCGAAGTCGACGCCCGCGAGCGACGCGAGCACGCCCTCCGCGACCGTCTCGCCCATCGCCGGTGCGCGCATGAACCCGTGGCCCTGCCAGCCGGCGGCGACGAACAGCGCGGGGTCGCCCGCCACCGGGTCCCCCGCCGCCGAGTCCACCGGTCCGACGACCGGGTCGCCGTCGGGCGTCGCGGTACAGAGCCCGGCCCACGACCGCGAGACGTCGGACTGGGGGTCGAACCGCTCCGCGGAATCACCGCTGGCGAGGCGCTCGTCGAGGACGGCGGAAACGCCCTCGCGGAACCAGTCGTCCGCCTCGCGTCGGTAGTCGTCGGGGTCGGCGGGGACCGGCTCCGTGCCGTCGCCCGCGAGCAGGCCGTCCGGATGCGGGCGGAGGTACGCGTCCGCGGTCGCGTCGTAGGCCATCGGGCCGGTGTACTCCGCCCGAGCGACGAGCGCCTGAACGCGGTAGGGGACGACCGGGACCGTGACGCCCGCGTCCGCGAGCAGCGACCGGGTGTGCGCGCCGGCGGCGACGACGACGGCGTCGAAATCGCGCGTCTCGACGGCTGATTCTCCCGTCTCTCCGGCGTCACGAACCCGGATCTCTCGGCCCGCGTCGGTTCGCGGGCCGAGCGCGACCGCGGTTCCCGTCTCGACCGCGACGCCCTCGCGGGCGGCCCGCTCGCCCAGCGCGCGGACGTAGCTCGCGGGGTCGGTCCAGCCGGCCCCCTCGGCCACCGCCGCGACCGCGAGGTCGTCGGTCCGGAGGGCGGGGAAGCGCCGGCCGAGCGCGTCGGGGTCGACGACGGACACCTCGCGGCCGTGGTCGCGCATGCGCTCGACCATCGCCGGGACGGCGTCGGCGTCGGGGTCCCCCTCGCGGACCGCGATGACGTACGGGCAGGAGGTAAACGAGAACCCGGGCAGCGTCCGGTCGAACGCGCGGAAGCGCTCCAGCGCGCGGGCGCCGACCGCGGTGTCGACGTCCTCGGCGTAGGCGTCGTAGAGGACCCCCGCCGCGAGTCCGGAGCTCTCGGCCGCCAGTTCGCCGCGCTCGTAGAGCGTCACGTCGGCGCCGCGGGCCGCGAGGTCGGCGGCCGTCGTGACGCCGACCGCGCCGCCGCCGACGACCGCGACCGACGGCGCGGGCTCGACTTCCTCGGTCATGGGTCGGGACACGCGAGCGACGAGCAAAAGCCACCGGGACGACGACGTTTGTATATAAACAGATGCGGTGGCGCGTGCCGATGAGCGCCGCAACGCGGCGCGAATCGCACGCGCGAGGGAGTCGCTGGCGGCTAGTGCCGCCAGCGACGAGGCTGGGGAGGCGTGAGGTTCGGTTGCGGTGCTGTGCGGGGCGGGACTCAAAGGGGCAGTCGCGAGGGCGAAGGCGCGCGACGCAAGGACCGCAGACCACGAACGAAGTGAGTGGTCGAGGACCGCAGCGAGCGCACCGAGCCCTCGCGGCTGGGGCTTTGGAGGTGTCCTCCGTCGATCCAGTATCGATTGTTTATAAGCGAACGAATTGAGCTACGGAATCTCAGCCTACGTTCGACGGGTGACACGCGTGTCCCCGCCCACGTTATAGGGGTCGAAGCCCAACTGTCGGATATGAACCAGCTCGTGAACGGCGAGTGGCGGACGGACACCTACGAGGCGACCGACGAGGAGGGGGCCTTCCAGCGCGGCGAGACCACCTTCCGGAACTGGATCGCGGGCAGCGACGTGCCCGACCACGTCGACGCGGAACCGGACGAGCGCTTCCAGCCGGAGGCCGGCCGGTATCACCTGTACGTCTCGTACGCCTGCCCGTGGGCGCACCGGACGCTGCTCGCGCGGTCGCTGCTCGGCCTCGAAGACACGATCAGCGTCTCGGTCGTCGACCCGTGGCGCGGCGAGGGCGGCTGGCAGTTCAGCCCGGAGAAGGACGGCTGTACGCCCGACCACCTCCACGACAACGACTACCTCCGAGAGCTATACGTCGAGGCCGACCCCGACGCCACCTGTCGGGTAACCGTCCCCGTGCTCTGGGACAAAGAGGAGGAGACCATCGTCAACAACGAGTCCCGGGAGATCCTCCGCACCCTCTCGACCGCGTTCGCGGACCTCGGAAACAACGTTTCGCTGCTGCCCGACGAGAGCGACGACGCGACCGTCGCGGAGGTCGACGAGGTGATCACCGACATCTACGAGCCGATCAACAACGGCGTCTACCGCGCCGGATTCGCCACCTCGCAGAGCGCCTACGACGAGGCGATAGACGACCTCTTCGACGCGCTCGACCGCTACGACGAACACCTCGCGGATCAGCGCTACCTCGTCGGTGACTCGCTCACCGAGGCGGACATCTGTATGTTCACCACCCTGATCCGCTTCGATCAGGTGTACCACACCCACTTCATGTGCAACCGGAAGTTCATCCACCAGTACGAGAACCTCTGGCCGTACCTGCGCGACCTCTACCAGACCGAGGGCGTCGCAGAGACCGTGAACATGGCACACATCAAGGAGCACTACTACACCACGCACCCGGACGTGACACCCTCGGGAATCGTCGCGCGCGGGCCCGACCTCGACTTCGAGGCCGCCCACGGCCGCGACCGGCTCGCGGGGGCGCCGCCGACGCCGACCGCCGACGACTGAGCGGCGACCGGTTTCGGGCGATGTGACTTTTAGATAGTACTTCGCGGTGGCGTCGCCGGCGGCAGAGCAGCCGGCTGTAAGAAGTGCGTCGCGCCTCCCTGCGTGCCGACGAGCAGCCGCGAGGCTGCGAGTCGCCCGCGCGAGGGAGGCGGCGGTCCAGCGCGGCTCCGCCCGCGCCGGGCCGCCCGCCGAGGCTGGAGAGGCGTGAGGTGTCGTGCGGGGCGGGGCGGTACGGACGATCGAATGCGAGTCGGACCGCTCTGGCAAAAACGGACCGCAAAGACGAGAAAGCAGAGAGGCGAACGACGGACCGCGAGGTCCGTCTACCCTTCCATCCCGCCGAACGAGAGGCCGTCCTCGACGGAACGCTGCGCCGCGAAGTAGACGATCGCGACCGGCAGCGCGAACAGGTTCGCGAACGCCGCGAAGCGCGTCCACGGCGTCGAGAACCGCCCCTCGGTCGCGATGTTGTACAGCTCCACCGAGAGCGGGTAGTTCTCGGGGCGCAACAGCGTCTGCGCGATGATGAACTCGTTCCAGCCGGCGAGCCAGACGAAGATGAGGACGACGGCGAGCCCCGGTTTCGTCAGCGGGAGGATCACTTCCCGGATCGTGTCGAGGAAGCTCGCGCCGTCGACCATCGCCGCCTCCTCGTAGGAGACGGGGATGTTGTCCATGTACGTCTTCAGCAGCCACGTGTTGAACGGGATCGCCCCCCCGGCGTAGAACAGCCCGAGCACGAACAGGTTGTTCGTGAGCCCGTAGCTGCTGAAAAGCGAGTACAGCGCCACGAGCGTCGCGATCGACAGCCCGGCACCGATCTGCGTGAAGAGGACGTAGCCGTAGAGGATCCGCTTGCGGCCGACGAACTTCCGGCGCGAGAACGCGTACGCCGCCGGGACGATCATCCCGAACCCGGCCGCGAGCGTCACGCTGACGATGTAGAGGCTGTTGAACAGCGCGCCGGGACCGGTCTCGGTGCCGGCCCACCGGAAGCTCACAAGCCCGCCGCTCCCGCCGAGGACGAGCTGGGGATACCCCCAGTCGCCGTCGACGAAGAAGAAGTCGGACTCGAAGACCACCCACCGGTACGCGCCGAGGTTGTACGTCGACGGGTCCGGGAAGATGCCGCTGGTGGTGAACAGCCGCGTCCCCTCCGCCAGCGACGCGGCGAAGATCCAGAACAGCGGGAACAGAAGCACCAACACCATCGCGAATCCGAACAGCGTCATCAGGACGCTCTTCGAGACGTCCCACAGGGTGCGCTTGCCCGTGCGGAGATCGTAGGTCGCCCGCTGGACGGTGACGACGAACCGCTTCGGCGCGGTCGCGAACGCGACCAGCTTGGCGGCGACGAGCGCCGCGAACGAGCGGAGCAGGCTCATTCCTCACCCACCCCCTCTGCGAGGCCGCCGTAGCGCACGGCGACGAGCATGAAGAGTCCGACGAAGGCGATGGCGACGATGAGGATCGCCGCGGAGAGCCCGAACTCGTTGAAGCTGATCGCTTCGCGGTAGCCGTACACGATTATCAGCTCGTTCTGTCTGGCCGGTCCGCCCTGGTTGAACACCCACGGGATCAGGAACTGCTGGAACGACGTCGCGGCCGTGAGGATGGAGGCGAAAAGCACCGGCCCTTTGATCGCCGGGAGGGTGACCGTCCGGAACCGCTGGAGCCACCCGGCGCCGTCGACCATCGCCGCCTCGTGGAGCGACCGGGGAACGTCCTGTAAGGCGCTCACGATGATGATCACCATGAACGGGTACGCGAGCCACACCTCCGTGGTGACGTACGCGAAGAACGCCTCCCAGCGACCGCTGAGGAAGCCGATCGGCACGTCGAACAGCAGGGCCTGCGGCGCCGACAGCGACGACATGACGTCGTTGTAGCGGCCGAGCAGCGTGTTGAACACGCCGAACCGGGCGTCGCTGAACATCCCGCGCCAGACCGTGATCGTGAAGATGCCGGGGAACCCCAGCGGGACGATCACCGCGGCGCGCATGTAGCGTTTGCCGACGACCCGCGCGTGGTTCAAGAGGAGCGCGATGCCGACGGCGACGAACACCTTGACCACGAGCGAGACGGCGACGAACAGCCACGTCGTCGACATCGACGTCCAGAACTGCGAGTCTCCGAGCAGCTGGACGTAGTTCTCGAGTCCGATCAGCTCGGCGCCGCCGCCGATCACCGATCCGGCGAAGGTCGCGTCGGTCAGGGAGATGTAAAACAGGTAGACGATCGGGTACAGCATGAAACTCGAGAAGAGGACCACGCCGGGGATGACGAGCAGCAGCCCCCAGTCGCGGCCGGTGAACGGCAGCGCTGACCGGAGCCTCGAGAGCCCGTCTCTGCCGGCGTCGAGTTGTGAAGAGGCCATGGTGGCTGGTGGGGACGGCGCTTACTGGTTCTCCCGGATCTCCGATGCGGCCTGATCGAGGGCCGGGCCGCTCTCCTGATCGCCGTTGAAGATGCGGGTCAGCGCCTCGGTCAGCGGCGTCCAGACGGCGTTCATGTTCGGGTGAGTCGGGATGGGGACGCCGTGGTCGACCTGCTGGGCGAACGCCTGAACGTCGGCGGAGAGGTCGCCGTCCTCCACGACGGAGGAGAGGACGGGGATGTACCCCTGCTCCTCGGCGTTGGTCTCGACGATGTCCTCGTTCGTGGTGTACCACTCCGCGAGCCCCGTCGCGGCGTCGACGTTCGACTGGTCGGCGTCAGACAGCATCGCGCTGAAGTAGAACGTCTGGATCCCCGAGTACGTCCGAGGGTTGTTGCCGTCGACGGTCGGCAGCGTCGTGACGCCGAGGTTCTCGATCTCGCCCTGAAGGTTCGCGATCTCCCACGGGCCGTTGATCGCGAAGGGTGCGGCGCCGTCGGCGAACGCGACGATCTGCGACTCGTAGCCGGGGTCGGCCGGCACGTAGTCGAACAGCCGTTCGAGCGCGTCCATCCCCTGCTTACACGCGTCGCTGTCGATGGCGGTCTCGAGGCTCTCCGTGTCGAAGATGTCGCCGCCGTACGCCTGGATGAACCCGCTGGCGAAGTAGGGGTCCGTCACGGGGTACGAGAGGCCGTACTCGCCGTTCTCGGGGTTGTGATACTCGTCCATCACCGAGAGCATCTCCTCGAACGTCTCGGGCGGCTCGTCGACCATGTCCTCGTTGTAGAACAGCGTGACCGTCTCCGAGGCGAACGGGAGCCCGTGGAGCGCGCCGTCGAACTGGACCGCCTCCTGGGCGGTCTCGGTGAACACGTCGAGCGAGGCGTCGACGTCGTCGCTCGCGTCGTAGAGGAACGGCGGCTCCTCGCGGACCGCGAACCGGCCGATCCAGTCGTGCGCCCAGATCCACGAGTCGGGACCCTCTCCCGACGGGATGGCGGTCTCGAGCTGCTGGTCGAGCTCGCCGCCCGGCTCGTTCTTCTCGATCGTGTTGGAGCTCTCGGACTCGTACTCGTCGATGTACGAGGACATGGCCTCGTCCTCGCCGTCGGAGAGGTCGGTCCACAGCGTCGCGGTTCCACCGCTTTCGCCGTCGCCGCCGTCGGAACCGTCGGAACCGTCGGAACCGTCGGAACCGTCGGAACCGTCGGAACCGTCGGAACCGTCGCCGCCGGTGCTGATACAGCCCGCGAGCCCCGCGAGCGCAGTCGATCCCCCCATCGCCTTGAGCAGCGTTCTACGTTTCTCGTTCATGTGGCTAGAACAAGTGAAGAACTATATTTTCACATATTTAGTGTTTGGGGTACATCTTGATCGATCCGGATGGATACGAAACGACCCTAAAGGACTCCAACCGGTCGAGCCGTCCGACGCCCGACTCGGGTCGCTACCGGCGCAGCCGGATATTTGAGAAGAGATAGTTCACCATATATCAGGAAAACAGCAAAGAACTCATATGCCACCGGGCTCGTCTTCAGGGAAATGGCACGCGTCACGCTCGATACGCTCCGGAAGGAGTTCGACAGGGGGACCATCGTCGCCGTCGACGACCTGGATCTGGAGATCGACGACGGGGAGTTCGTGACCGTGGTCGGGCCGTCGGGGTGCGGGAAGACGACCACCCTCCGGATGGTGGCGGGGCTCGAAGAGCCGACCTCCGGGACCGTCAGCTTCGACGACGAGGACGTCACCGACATCCACGCGAAGGAGCGCCCGGTCGCGATGGTGTTCCAGAACTACGCGTTGTACCCGCACAAGACGGTCCGGCAGAACATGGCGTTCGGGCTCAAGATGAGCACCGAGATGACGACGGAGGAGCGCCACGAGCGCGTCCGCGAGATGGCGGAGATGATGGGCATCGAGGACCTCCTCGACGACAAGCCCGACGAGCTCTCCGGCGGCCAGAAGCAGCGCGTCGCGCTCGGGCGGGCCATCGCGCGGGAGCCGGAGGTGTTCCTCTTCGACGAGCCGCTCTCGAACCTCGACGCGAAGCTCCGCACGGAGATGCGCGCGGAGATCCAGAAGCTGCAAAAAGAGTTCGGCGTCACCGCGATGTACGTCACCCACGATCAGGAGGAGGCGATGACGATGGGCGACCGCCTCGCCATCCTGAACGACGGGGAGCTCCAGCAGGTCGGGGAGCCGACCGAGGTGTACCAGAACCCCGTCAACGAGTTCGTCGCCGGCTTCATCGGCTCGCCGTCGATGAACTTCCTCGACGTCGACGTCGAGACCGACGGGACGACGGCGACGATCCGCGACGAGTCGTCGGGGCTCGCGCTCTCGCTCAGCCGCGAGTACGTCGGCGGGCACGACCTCGAAAGCGGCCCGTACACACTCGGGATCCGGCCCGAGAACATCGAGATCGTCGAGGAGCCGACCGGCGAGGAGACGCTGACCGCGACCGTCGAGGTCGTCGAGCCGATCGGCTCCGACAACTACGTCCACCTCGGCGTGAACGACGACTTCCTCGCGCGGGCGCCCGCGAACATCAAGCCCGAGGCCGGCGACGAGGTCGGCGTCGTCTTCGCGGAGGAAGACCTCCACCTGTTCGACGCCGAGACGGGCGAGGACGTGTTCCTCACCGACGAGGAGATCGCGGCCGCGGTCGCGTAATCGGGGTCGGATCTCGGAGACAGCCCCGACGTGTGAACCGATCGTTCGTACTTTCTCACCGGTCGAAGATAGACTTCCATTGCGGGCGTCAATCGACCTGTGACTGCTGCCACCGCGGTGAACACCGCCAAAGCCCTAGCCGCGAGGACTCGCGCGGCTTGCTGTGCTCCTCGCTCGTTCGCTCCGCTCACTCGATGCGGTGCTTCCGTCGCCGTGCTTCGTCCTCGCGACTGCCCCTTTGAGTCCCACCCCGCACCGCAACCGCAGCCTCACACCTCCCCAACCTCGCCGCTCACGCCCTCCGGGCGTTCGCGGCGTCCCTCGCGCGTGCTCCTCGCGCCCGCTGGGCGCTCGGAGGCACGCGCCACCGCAGTTTTGTTTATAAATGGCACATTAGCTGGGCTTCAGTCCCTCTCACGTCGCCGCGGGCGACAACGGCTTGAAGTGCGCGCTCGTCAGACGGAGCGTACGAATGGAGCCGCCAGACATCGAGCGGTTGGACGAGCGGACCGTCCAGCGGATCGCGGCCGGCGAGGTCGTCGAGCGTCCCGCGAGCGTCGTGAAGGAGTTGGTCGAGAACAGCCTCGACGCGGGCGCGAGCCGCGTGGCGGTGTCGGTCGAGTCGGGTGGCACCGAGGGGATCCGCGTCCGCGACGACGGCGTCGGCATCCCCGCGGACCAGTTGGAGGCGGCCGTCGCGGAACACGCCACCTCGAAGATCGGCGACATCGAGGACCTCGACCGCGGCGTCGGAACCCTCGGCTTCCGCGGCGAGGCGCTGTACACCGTCGGCGCCGTCTCCCGACTGACGGTGCGGTCACGGCCCCCGGACGCCGAGGCCGGCGCGGAGATCACCGTCGAGGGCGGCGACGTGCGCGAGGTCCGCCCGGCGGGCTGCCCGGCGGGGACGACCGTCGAGGTCGACGACCTCTTCTTCAACACCCCCGCCCGCGAGAAGTTCCTCAAGCGGACCGCCACCGAGTTCGACCACGTCAACACGGTCGTGACCGGCTACGCGCTCGCGAACCCGGACGTGGCTGTCTCCCTGGAACACGACGGTCGCGAGACGTTCGCCACCGAGGGCAACGGCGACCTCCGGTCCGCCGTCCTCGCCGTCTACGGCCGCGAGGTGGCCGAGTCGATGATCGACGTCGACTGGGCGCCCGACGACGGGGCGAGCGCCGACGAACCGGCGGCCGACGCCGGCGACACCGACGCCGCCGACGACACCCCCGTCCAGCGGGTCACGGGCCTGATATCGCACCCCGAGACCGCCCGGTCGACCCGCGACTACCTCTCGACGTACGTCAACGGGCGGTACGTCACCGCGAGCGCGCTCCACGAGGCGACCCTCGACGCCTACGGCGGCCAGCTGGCGCCCGACCGCTACCCGTTCGCCGTCCTCTTCGTCGAGGTCCCGGCCGGCGACGTCGACGTGAACGTCCACCCGCGCAAGCTGGAGGTCCGCTTCGACGAGGAGCCGGCGGTCCGGGCGGCCGTGGAGGCGGCCGTCGAGGACGCCCTGCTCGATCACGGCCTGATCCGGTCGACGGCGCCCCGCGGCCAGTCGGCGCCCGACGAGACCCCCGTCAACCCGGAGGCGCCCGACGACGCGGCGGTCGGCGGCGCGGACACGGACCACGAGCGCGCCGCGCGCGAGGGGGACGACCGCGGGACGACCGCCCGGCCGACCGGGTCGTCGGACCCCGACCGAGCGCCCGACGGAAGGCCCGAAAACGGCGCGGCCTCGGCGGAGACCGAGGACCCGGCGAGTCCGACCGAACTGGACCCCGACGACGACGCGGCGTGGGCGGTCGAGGGGCTCGGCGGCGGCGCGGGCGGCGAGGCGACCGACGCCGACTCGGCGGACGCGACCGCGTCGGTCGGAGACCTCTCGATCGGCGCCGAATCGGGCCGGGAGGAGGCGCCCGCTGACACGGAGGCGCCGGCGGACCGCGGGAGGCCGACCGCGGACGAAACGCGGCCCGCCGGCGACGCGACGGGAGTCACCGACGATGCGACGGTCGAGGACGAGGGGCGAGCGGCCCGGTCGGAGGCGGCGGACTCGACGCGCCGAGCGCGCCCCGCGACGCGACAGCGGACCCTCGACGGGGAGGCGACGGAGAGCGAACGCGAGTTCGACTCCCTGCCCTCGCTGCGGGTACTCGGCCAACTTCACGAGACGTACGTCGTCGCGGAGGCGCCGGACGGCCTCGTGTTGATCGACCAGCACGCCGCCGACGAGCGCGTGAACTACGAGCGGCTGAAGGCCGTCTTCGCGGACGGCGCGGACGCGCAGGCGCTCGCGAAGCCCGTCCGCATCGAGCTGACCGCGCGCGAGGCGGCGCTGTTCGAGGAGTTCGTCGACGACCTAGCCGAGGTCGGGTTCCGCGCCGAGCGCGCTGGCGACCGCGAGGTCGCGGTGACGGCGGTCCCGGCCGTCTTCGACGCCGCGCTCGACCCCGACCTCCTGCGGGACGCCCTGTCCGCGCTCGTCGACGACGCCGCGGCGGGCGACGAGCCGGTGGCGGACGCCGTCGACGAACTGCTCGCGGACCTCGCGTGTTACCCTTCCGTCACGGGGAACACCTCGCTCACGGAGGGGCGCGTCGTCGACCTCCTCGACCGGCTCGACGCCTGCGAGAACCCCTACGCCTGCCCGCACGGGCGCCCGGTCGTGATCCGACTGGACCGCGAGGAGATCGGGTCGCGCTTCGAGCGCGACTACCCGGGACACGGCGGGCGGCGGACCGAGTAGCGGAGCCGCGACGGCTTCGGTCGCCCGTGCGGCGGTCGGGACGCACGTCCGAACTCGGAGTATCACGATTGATAGCGTCGGGGCGCCGTTTAACACGGTGGTCCACCTGACGTATCGTATGCTGGTAGAAGCGGTGAAAAACAGCTACGGGGCGAAGTTAGGGGCCGGATACGTCGCGACGGGGGCGTTCATCGTCGCCGTCGGCGTGGTCACTGACGACGCGAACGCGACGGTCGTCGCGGCCGTCGCCGGACTTCTAACCTTGGGATCCATCAACGCGGCCGAGACGATCGCCAGCGTCAGCGAGATCGGAGCGCAGACGCGGCGCGTCGCCAACGGCGACATCGACCGGGAGGTCCGGTCGACTCGAACCGACGAGTTCGGCCAGCTGGCGGGGTCGATCGAGGAGATGCGCCTCTCGCTGAAGGACCGGCTGGCGGAGATGGAACGGACCCAAGAGGAACTGGAGGACGCGCGAACGGAGGCGACCGAGATGGCCGACCGGTACCGACGGACCGCCGACCGCTACGCCGAGGTGATGGAGGAGGCGGCGACCGGGGACCTCACGCGTCGACGTCGACGAGACCGACGAGAGCCTCGCGACCGTCGGGAAGTCGTTCAACCGGATGATGGACGACCTTCAGGGGACCGTCGAGACGGTACGCGAGATGGCCGACCGGATCGAGGCCGACGCGGGCGAGATGGCCGAGATGAGCAACGAGGTCGAGCAGCGCGTCGCCAGCGCGACCGGAAGCGCGACGACGATCCGCGGGCAGGCGAGCGACCAGCGCGCGGAGCTCGAGTCCATCGCGGCCGACATCGAGACCGTCAGCGCGTCCGCCGAGGAGATCGCGGCCACCGTCGACGACGTGTCGGAGCGGAGCGAGACGGTCGCGGCGACGAGCGACGACGCCCGGAGCTCCTCCGAGAGCGCGCTGAACGAGATGGCCGAGGTCGAGTCCGAGGCGGAACGGGCCGTCGACCGGGTCGAACAGCTTCAGGAGGGGATGGACGAGATCACGGAGATCGTCGACATCATCGGTGAGATCGCGGAGCAGACGAACATGCTCGCGCTGAACGCCTCCATCGAGGCGGCCCGCGCGGACGGCTCCGGCGACGGGTTCAGCGTCGTCGCGGAGGAGGTGAAGGGGCTCGCCGAGGAGACGCAGTCGCGCGCGAACGAGATCGCCAAGATGATAGACGACATCGCCGACAAGACCGAGGAGGTGACGGTGTCGATCCGGTCGACGCAGGAGCGCGTCCAGACCGGGACCGACACCGTCGAATCGACGCTGTCCGACATCGAGGCGATCGCCGACTCCGTCGACGAGATCAGCCGCTCGCTCGGGGAGATCCGTCGGACGACGGCCGACCAGGCCGACACGGTACAGGACACCGCCGGCTCCGTCGACGAGATCACGGAGCTCAGCACGGAGACCGCCGAGACGGCGGAGCAGACGGCGACGGAGATACAGGAGGGGCAGTCGGTCGTCGAGGACGTGTCCGACTCGCTGCGCGAGTTCCAGACCGACGCCGTGACGACGCTTCAGGACCGGGTCGCCGCGTTCACCGTCGAGGAGGGCGACTCCGTCTCGAACGGGCCTAGCCCCGAGGCCGGGACCGGCCGTCCGCAGGCGACGACCGACGGGGGTGCGCGATGACCGACCCCATCACCGTCGCCTACTGGATGGCCGCGGTCGCCTTCCTCGGCGGGGTCGGGATCACCGCGGCGCTGTACGCGAAGCTGGAGGGATCGAGGGCGCGCGTCCGACTGGCCGCGCTGGCGGTCATTCCCGGCTTCGCTGGCCTCAGTTACGTCGGGATGGCCCTCGGAATCGGGACCGTCACGATCAACGGGTCCGAACTCGTCGGCCTTCGGTACGTCGACTGGATCGTCACCACGCCGCTGCTGGTCGGCTTCATCGGCTACGCCGCCGGCGCGTCGCGTCGCGCCATCGGCGGCGTGATGGTCGCGGACGCGCTGATGATCGCGTTCGGCGCCGGCGCGGTCGTGAGCGGTGGGACGCTCAAGTGGGTGCTGTTCGGCGTCTCCTCGCTGTTCCACGTCTCGCTTTTCGCGTACCTGTACGTGATCTTCCCGCGGGGAATCCCCGACGACCCGATGCAGAAGGGGCTGTTCAGCCTGCTGAAGAACCACGTCGGGCTGCTGTGGCTCGCGTACCCGTTCGTCTGGCTGATGGGCCCGGCGGGAATCGGATTCACCGGCGCCGTGGGCGCGGCGCTGACGTACGCCTTCCTCGACGTGTTGGCGAAGGTGCCGTACGTCTACTTCTTCTACGCCCGGCGGCAGGCGTTCACGGACGTGACGGACTCGCGGGCGGCAGATAAAAACGACGGAGACGCGTTCCGCGACGAGACACCCGCCGCGGCCGACTGAGCCGACGAATCCCTTCGCAGCGACCGGCGGAGGGACTCGTCGGGGACGGCGAGAGGTATTCGATGGGCACCGGCAGAGAGGTACGTTTTAGGCGACCGCGGTGGACCGACGCGTATGGAACGCGTAGCGATCGTCGGCGCGTCGATGACTCGGTTCGGGCAGCGCGACGCCTGGGTGCGGGAGCTGCTGGCGGAGGCGGGCGCGGCCGCGCTCGACGACGCCGGCGTCGACGGCGACGACCTCGATCACCTGTACGTCTCGAACATGGCCAGCGGCGAGTTCGAGGGCCAGACCGGCGTCCCGAACGCGCTCGCCCACGACTTGGCGGCCCAGCCGGCCTACACCGCCCGGATCGACCAGACCTCGTCGTCGGGCGGCGCGGGCGTGTACGCCGCGTGGCAGTCGGTCGCCTCCGGCGCGAGCGACCTCACCATGCTCGTCGGCGGCGAGAAGATGACCCACCGGACCACGTCGGAGGCGACCGACGTGATCGCGTCGCTCACGCACCCGGTCGAGTACAAACACGGCGTGACGCTCCCCTCGTTCGCGGGGCTCACGGCGCGCCTCTACCTCGACGAGTACGACGCGCCCCGCGAGAGCCTCGGGAAGGTCGCGGTGAAGAACCACGAGAACGGCGTTGACAACCCCCACGCGCAGTTCCGGAAGGAGGTCGACCTCGACACCGTCCTCGACTCTCCGATCGTTGCCGACCCCCTCCGGCTGTACGACTTCTGTCCGATCACGGACGGCTCCGCCGCGCTCGTGTTCTGCCCGGAGTCCGTGGCCGAGGAGTACGCGCCCGACGGTAACTACGCCGTGATATCGGGTATCGGCGGCGCGACCGACACCCACGTCGTCCACGAGCGCGCGGACCCGACGACGATGGGCGGCGTCGTCGACTCCTCCGATATCGCCTACGAGATGGCCGGCATCGGCCCGGACGACGTCGACGTGGCGGAGCTCCACGACATGTTCACCATCCTCGAGTTCCTCCAGAGCGAGGACCTCGGCTTCTTCGAGAAGGGCGAGGGGTGGAAGGCGGTCGAGGAGGGCGTCACCGACCGCGACGGCGACCTCCCGATCAACACCTCCGGGGGGCTCAAGTCGAAGGGCCACCCGTTGGGGGCAAGCGGCGTCGCGCAGGTGTACGAGATATTCAAGCAGGTCACCGGCGACGCCGGGCCGCGACAGGTGGAGGCCGACACGGGCCTCGCCTGTAACGTCGGCGGGTTCGGGAACTGCGTGACCACGACGATTCTGGAGGGAAGCCAATGAGCGACAACGATAGCGGCGAGACGGAACAGGGCGGCGAACCGACCTTCGAGGCGGCGGAGTACGTCGACGAGACGGTCTCGTATCCCCCGCACACGGTGGGACCGAGCGGGGCCGAACGCGTCGGGACCGTCGACCTCCGCGAGCGCGAGGGCCGCGTCGTCACGTGGACGACCTCGACCGCAACGCCGCCCGGTGTCCGCGAGCCGAACACGCTCGCTATCGTCGAGTTCGACATGGGCGAGGGGTACGACGGGCCGCCGGTCCGCGCGCTCGGGCAGGTAGCCGAGCGAGACGGCGCGGACGACGAGCAGTACGGCGTCGGCATCGGTGACCGCGTCGAACCGGTCTACGCCGACGAACTGCGCGAGCCGGGCGCCGGCATCCGCGAGCCGGAGAGTCAGGACTGGGACGGGTTCCGGTTCCGGCCGGTCGAGGAGTAGGTCGAAGAGTAGTCGGACTCGTTTTTCCCGCGGTTCACACCCGCCGGTAGTTCCCGAGCCGCGTCCCGTCGAGCAGGTACGCGTCCGCGGCCGGCAGCGCGGCGGGGAGGTACGGCGCGAGGAACGACTGCCCCTCGACGTTCACCCACGTCCCGCCGGAGCGCTCGTTGAACGCGGGGAAGACGACGAGTTCGGGCGGGTCGCCCGGAAGGTCGCTCTCCGTCCCCGTCTCGGTGAACGCCGCGGGGTCGAGTTCGCCGCGGAGCCACGCGCGCTCGACACGGGAGCCGCCGACCGCGTCCTCCAGCCGCACCTGCGGATGTTCGTGGCCGGTACAGACCACGTCGGCGTCGAGCAGCGCGGGGTCGGGCCAGGTGTGGCCGTGACAGACCGCGACGCCGCCGCGGCGCTCGTCGGCGGCGGACGGTCCGCCGCCGAGGAACCCGCGCTCGGGACCGACGACGTCGAGGTCGTTCGCGAACGTCTCCGCGACGCCCGCGTCGTGGTTCCCCTCGACGAGCGTCATCGAGGCGCGGTCGGTGACGGCAGAGATTAGCGCCTCCAGCTCCTCGCGCTCGTCGCCGTCGGGCGCCCCGATCCGGTGCGCGAGGTCGCCGAGGACGACGAGCCGGTCGGCGTCCGTCTCCGCGAGGAGGTCACAGAGGCGCTCGCGTCGCGCGTCGGCGCGGGAGTCGAGTTCGACCCCGCGCTCGTAGCGCAAGCCGACCTCGATGCCGGCGTGGACGTCCGCCACGAGCAGCGCACGCTCCCGGTCGAGGTCGGCCACGGCCGCCGGCTCGCCGACGACCGGCTCGACCCGCGCCATCAGATCGGCTTGAGCAGCCCGTCGCCCGGCTCGTAACACTGCCCGCTCATCAGCGCGTCCTGAATGGCGTCCTCGACCGCGCCCGCCTCGACGCCGCGCTCGTCCGCCACGCGCTCGACGACCGCCTCGCGGGGCGCCCCGTCGCCGTCGTCGAGGTCGCCCATCGCCGCGACCGCCGCGGCCTCGAGGTCGACGTCCTCGGCGTCGTCGCCGTCGGAGCCGGCGTCCGCCGCCGCATCGTCGTCAGCGGTCGCGGAGTCGGCCGTCGCTCCCTCGTCGCTCTCGGGAGCGGGAGCGGGAGCGGCGTCGACCGGTGCGGAGTCGTCGTCCGCCGCCGCGGGGTCGTCGATCGGCTCCTCGGCCAGCTCTTCCGGGTCGGGCACGTCGATGTCGGCCTCGCCCGGCTCGTCGACCTCGGTCCCGGTCGCGAAGTCCGTGCCGAACTCGGACTCGATTTCCTCGCGCTCCTCGTCGTCGAGCTGGTACATGTCGTCGGCGTCCGCGTCGGGGTCCGCGGTCGCGCTCGCGTCGTCGTCCACGGTCGCTCCGTCGTCCGCGCCGGCGTCGAACCCACCGACATCGCCCTCGCTACCGCCGGCGTCGAACCCACCGACATCGCCCTCGCTACCGCCGGCGTCGAACTCACCGAGTCCGCCGTCGTCGGTCGCGGTACCGTCGTCGGTCGTCTCGGTCGCGCCGTCGTCGGTCGTCTCGGTCGCGCCGCCGGCGGCCGTCTCGGTGTCACCGGCCGGGTCGGTCTCAGCGGCCGACGTCGATCCCGCCTCGGACGCTTCCTCTGTCTCGGGGTCTGCGGGTTCTTCGGTCGCCGTCCCGGTCGATTCGTCGAGAACCGGGTCGGTCTCGGCGGTCGTAGAGGCAGTCTCGGCGTCGGCGGTCGATCCGGCGTCAGCAGTCGACCCCGTCTCGATGGCCGATTCCGACTCCGCGGTCGGTTCGGCGTCGCTCTCGGCGGCGGTCGGCTCCGGTTCGGAGCCGGCGTCCTCGTCAGCGACCGCTTCGCCGTCGGCCGTCGCCGCGGCCGGTTCCTCGATCGTCACGTCGGTCTCCGGGAGCGGCCCGATCGCGGTCGCGTCCCCCTCGTCGGGGGAGCGGTCGAGGGCGCGCACCTCGTCGCGGTCGCCCGCGATCATCCCGAGGGCGTCGACCGCGAGCCGGCGGACCGCCTCGACGTACGCCGCGGTGGTCCCGTAGTGGTCGAGCGCCTTCGGGATCCCGGCCGCGAGGGGGGCCGGCGCGCCGCCCGCCTCCAGCCCGGCACGGAGGTCGTCGCCGCGCAGGTCGGCGTCGAGCGCCTTCGCGAACACCGCGAGCCGGTCGAGCGTCGCCTCGGCCGCGGAGACGACCCACCGGTCGCGGGTGTCGGCGTCGACCTCGTTGAGGCTCTCCGGGCGCACGGAGGTGAACACGCGGTCGGAGTCCTCCGGCTCGAAGGTGCGCGCCTTCCCCGTGAGCGCGACGAACGCCGGCGGCTCGGCGCGCTCGAGGAAGGTCTGCGCCTCCGGCTGGTACTGGCCTGCGTAGGTGACGAACGCGCCCGAGGGGTCGACGACGCGGCCGCGACGCGTCTCGTCGTTGACGCGCTCGACCTCGGTGAGCACGCCCGCGGTGAACAGGCGGTTCACCCGCGCGCCGGTCGGGGTGACGACGTAGTTCGGGGCGCGCTCCTCGTCGCTCTCGGAGTAGGAGAGGGAGGCGTCCTCGAACTCGGCGGCGAACACCCGGTAGGCGACCTCGCGGGCGCCCGGCCCGTCGTCGCTCATTCGCCCACCTCCGCGAGCGTGGCGCGAGCGTGGTCGGCCGGGTCGTCGTCCGCCAACTCGAACTCGTCCGCGTCGAGGGTGGCGCCGTAGTCGTCCACCGAGAGGTTCCCGCGGACGCGGTAGGCGCGCCCCACCAGCGAGTCGGCAATGGCGTCGGCCACGACCGCCTTGTCCATCGCGTCCTTCGCGGCGTCGAGGGCGTCGTCGAGGCCGCCGCCGTACACCTCCGCGGTGAGTTCGTCGTCCAAGACGACGGTGACCGTCTCGGTGCCGTCGTCGAGGATGGCCTTCACGCGCAGGTCGTCCTCGCCGTCGACGTCGCCGTGGCTCCGGCACTGGCCGTTCTGGACGACGCGGCCGCACTCCGGACAGCGCTCGATGAGGCCGGACCCGTCCCGGACTTCGAGGACGTTCCCGACGACCTCGACGTCGAACATCCCGCCGGAGCCGACCGCGTCCGCGACCGAGAGGCGCGGGGCGTCCTCCGCGACCTCGACGGGGTCGGGCAGCGGCGTCACCGTCGAGAACTCGGTGAGGTTGATCGAGGGGACGCCGCGGAACTCCCGGACGTACACGTCCTCGATCCGGAGGTCGGCGCCGACCTCGATCTCCGAGCGGGGCTGCCAGTCGGTGAATGGGAGCTTCGCGGTCTCGTCGCCCACGACGCCCTCCAGTATCTCCGTCTCGCCGTCGCGTCCGGAGATGGTCTTCTCGTCGACCTCCAGCACCCGGACCTCCACGTTGCGCCCGCGGTCGCCCGCGGCGATGTCGACGAGGCTGCGGTCGCCGCCCACCTCGCGGTCCACCTCGACCGCCTCGTCCGCGATGGCGACGGTGGTCGAGTCGTTGAGGTTCAGCTCCGGCGCCCCCTCCCACTCGCGGACGCCGGCGTTGCCGATCGTCAGCGAGTCGCCCGGCTCGAAGCCGAAGTCCTGCCAGGCGGTGTAAGAGATGGCGCCGGTCTCGTCCGCGATTTCGCCCTCGCGGATCGTGAGGTCGTCGCCCTGATAGCGGATCGTGCGCGTCCCCTGCGTGAGCACGCGGACCGTCACCGTCACGCCGTCGTGGTCGGTGGTTATCTCGCCCACGTCGACCGCGTCGGGCGTCGGCGTCGAGCCGCCGCCAGCGCCGCCGTGTTTCCGGCGCACGCTCTGTTTCGCCTCGTCGATGGGCACGCTGTACTCCAGTAGGTTCTGTAGGTCGGCTTTGACCTCCTCTTTGTCGACGCCGAGGTCGGAGGCGAGCTCCTCGGCATGGCTGTTGACGTCCATCGAAGCGAGGTTCGGCGCCGCCGCACAAAAGGATTCACCACCGCTGCGAGCCGGTGCGTTGCGGGGTCGGCGCCTCGCGACCGGTCCCTCCCGCGCCCCGGCGGATCCCCGCGACCGGTCTCTCCCGCGCCCCGGCGGATCCCCGCGACCGGTCTCTACCACCGGCCGATCCGGCCGGGGCGTCGGTACACCTCGCCGGCACAGCTAAACCGCTCCCGGTCACAGGGGGTCACATGGACGACACCGACATCGAGATCGACTCGCGGATCACGGCGGACCGCACGGTCATCGACGTGAGCGGGACGAGGGACATGGCCGTCGTCGTGCGGTCGGAGAGCGGTGAGCGGATCTACCTCCCGCCGGAGGGGTTCGACGACCCGGTCGGCGGGTCGCCGTACACCTCGCCGTATCAGGGCGCCGGCGCGGGCGGCGAGGAGAGCCCGTACGGCGGGGGAAGCGGCAGCACGCGCGGCGTGATAGAGACCGCCGACGGCTTCCGGGTGACGCACCCGGAGCCGGTGACCGAGTTCGACGTGTACCGCGGCGAAGGGGACTGAGATCGGCGGGGAGGCTGAGCTCGGCGGAGAGAGTTGAGCGCGTCGCGTTCGGGGAGGGACGCTACGGGGAGGGCTAGGCGACGTCTTCGTACACGGCGAGCGTGTCCTCGACCACCCCGGACCACTCGCGGCGCTCGTACGCCGGCGGCTCCTCCCGGTCGAGCGCCTCGATCACCCCCTCGACGATCGATTCCGAGTCCGTCTCGACCTCGACGAGGCAGTCGTCGGGGAGCACCTCCGCGACGCCGGAGCGGGTCGCGACGACCTGCGTCCCCGCCTCCAGCGCCTCGGTGATGGTGATCCCGAACGGCTCCGCGTACGAGGGCGAGACGAACGCGTCCGAGGCGGCGTAGTAGTCGCCAAGTTCTCCCTCGGGGACGTAGCCGACGAACTCGACGCGGTCCTCGATGCCGAGCAGCTCGACGAAGCGCTTCAGCTGCTCGGTCTGGTGGCCCGACCCGCCGACGACGAGGGTCGCGTCGCGGCCGCGGAGCTTCTTGATCGCGTACAGGAGGTGGGATATCCCCTTCTGGTCGGTGTGGCGGCCGACGAAGAACAGCATCTCGCCGTCGATGCCGAGGTCCGCCCGCACGTCCTTCCCGGAGAACTTCGGCGTCGAGAAGCCGTTGTACACGACCCGCGAGTCTGCGTCGTACAGCTCGCGGATGTCCTCGCGGACGAGTTCGCTGACCGCGATGTTCGTGTCGGCCGCGTTCGCGAGCCGGCGCTCGGTCTCGACCTCGCGGCTCGGCGGGTCGATGTTGCGGTCGCTCGCCAGCGAGTGGAACGACGATATCCAGGTGGCGTCCGACTCGCGGGCGGCGGCGCGGCCGGGACCGTACCCGAACCAGTCGTGCGTGTGGATCACATCGTGGTCGGGCGCGAGCGCGGCGAAGCGGTCCGAGAGTTGGCCCACGCGCGCGGCCACGTCTCCCTCGCCGGTCTCGACGGGTTCGATCCCCGGCTCGTCGTCGGGGGCGAACTCCGCGGGCAACACCAGCGTGACGTCGACGCCGAGGTCGTCGCGCAGCCCGGTGAACAGTTCTCCGACGTGGACGTCGAGTCCGCCGGTGATGTTCGGCGGGAACCCCCATCCCAGCATGAGTACGCTCGGCGGCATACCCCCTCGTTTCGGGAGTCGGCACTTAGGTATGCCCCTCGCCGCGACGACCGCGCGGCGAGGGGGCGGCCGGTTCGAGGGGAGGTAGCCGCTCGGGATGGGAATCGACGGCGACTGCTCGCGAAGAAAGGACGGCGACTGCTCGGGAAGGAGGGACGATGACCGCTTGCGAAGAAAGGACGGCAGCCGCTCGGGGCGAAACGGGAGACCGGGTCAGGCCGCGCGGACCGCGTCGCGCAGCGCGTCCGTGCGCTCGGTGATCGACTCGGCGGCGTCCCCGAGCACGTCGAGGGGGTCGCCCTCCTCTGACTTGACCGTGAGGACGGGCTCGGTCTGGCCGCCGGACTGCTCGGGGTTCACGTCGTAGGTCGCGGCCGCGACGTCCTCCGACTCCAGCAGGGCGCCCTTCAGCACGTTCATGAACGTGTGGTCCTCGCCCGCGATCTCGATGTTGAGCTCCGTGTCGGTCTTCTCGATGACCCGCAGTTCCATACCCGAGAGGTCGGGCGAGCGGCGTTTCAAGCTTTCGTCTCCCGAATATCGACGGATGCGGACGGGTCGCACGCGACCCGAAAGCGTATGCCGCCCGCTCCGGTGGCCGTCGTATGGAGATCCGACGGCTACCCGCCACGGCGGCGGCCGCGGAGCGCTACGCGAGGGCGCTGTGGCTCCCCTACCACCGCGACCTCGCGGCCGCTGTGGAGGCTCACGCGCTGGCCGACCGGCCCGACGAGGAACTGATCGCCGCGGAGGCCGAGTTCCGGCTCGACCTGCTCCGCGAGGACGCGGACCGCCGCCTGTGGGTCGTCGCGGTCGACCCGGAGGTCGCTCCGGCCGACGTCGATTCCGAGGCTCTCGACCCCGAGAGTCCCGACCCCGAGGCCCCCGCGCCGGTCGGCGTTCCCGACCCGGACCGCGGCCTCGTGGCGTTCGTCTCGACGAGCGTCGACGCGTGTCCCGAGGTGTTCGACCGCCTGGACCGGCTCGTGGTCGGCGACATCTACGTGGACGAGTCGTACCGAGGGACCGGGCTCGCGGACCAGTTGCTGGAGCGGGCGGCCGCCGACGCGCGCGAGCAGGGCTGCGACGAACTCCGCCTCGACGTGGACGTCGACAACGAGCGCGCGACGGCGTTCTACGAGAAGCGGGGGTTCGAGCCGTACCGGAAGCAGCTGACGCGAGAGGTGGAGTGAGTGGACGGTTTATAAGTCGTTGTGAGCGGATCGGCGATGGACTCCGCCAAATACGTAATCGATTTCTTATAAATAGCGGCCGGTGGATCGGTGGAGAACGCTGCCAACGTCCCAGCTGCTCATTCATAAATAACCGATTGCGGATCGACCGCGAACATCGCCAAAGCCCCAGCCGGGAGGGCGGCGCACGCTCGCTGCGCTCCTCAGTCGCTCGCGCTGCTCGCTCCTTACGGTGCTTACGTCGCCTGCGCCGCCCTCCCGGCTGCCCCTTTGAGCCCCACCCCCCACCGCACAGCACCGCACCTCTCACCTCCCCAGCCTCGTCGGCGGCCCTCCGCTTCGCTCCGGACCGCCGACTCCCTCGCGCGTGCTCCTCGCGGCCGCCGGTGGCGGCCGCTCGCAGGCACGCGCCACCGCATTACCGCACAGGCTCAGGATTCTATTTATAAATAGAATCACCGCACCACGCCCTTGTTCACGACGACCTGCGCATGCCGGCGCGGCCGCTATGCGGTCGATAAACGCAAAACGGGTCGCGTCGGTCGGCCGAGTCGTTACTCGTCGGCGTCGACCGCGACTTCGTCGGCGTCGACGTCGACGGCGGCCTCCTCCTCGGCGGCGACCTCGCGCGGGCGCGCTTCGAGGGTCAGCTTCTGGACCTCGACGCGGCGCAGCGGGTAGATCTCCTTGGCGTCGCCGTAGATGGCCGACGAGAGGTTCCCGTCGACGATGGCGTCGACGAACGCCTCGAAGGTGCGCTCCTCGGCGGCGGCGTGGACCTTGTCGATCATCACGCGACGGATCGCCTTCTCCTGCGAGCGGTCCGCCTTCTTCGTGGTCAGCGCGACGGGCTGGACGCGGACGCGGTAGTCGTCCGTCGTCAGCACCGTGATCGACGCCTCGACCTTCGAGGCGCCGCGGCGGACGAGCGAGCGCAGGTAGTCGCGCGTCAGCTCGTACTTGATGAACTCGGTGTACGCCGAGTCGCTGCCGACGTCGGTGATCTTGAACGTCAGCTTCGTGTTGTTCGCGTTGGAGTCGCCCGTCAGCTCGTCGAGCGTCGTCGTGATCGTGCGGCCGACGACCTGCTGGGGCTCCTCGGCGAGAGTCTCACCGAGCTCCTGTCGGTCGAACTGTTCGGGCGCCAGCACGTTGTACCAGCGCTTCTGTTCTCTGCTCTTGGATACGGATCGTTCGCTCATGTGTCGGGTTGTGTGTCGGTGTCGGTCGTCTGCGGTTCGTCTGCGGAGTCGAGGGTGTCTGCGGCGGCAGCAGCGTCGGCGTCGGCGTCTGGGGCGTCGGCGGCATCGGCGGCGGTCCGCGGCGCGTCCGCGGCGAGATGGGTCCGAGCGCGCTCGGTAACGCGGTCCGCGACCCGGAGGTTCACGAGGTGGTCGTCCAGCGTCGACTGGAGCCCCCCGGTGGTCGGTCGCGCGACGGTACAGGCGACGACGTCGCCGTCGACGCGCGTGCGCATCGAGTCGGTCTCGTCCGGCTCGAGCGCGGCCGCGACCGTCGCGGCGTCGGCGTGCTCGGTCCGGACCGTCGCGGTCCGGTCGGCGTCGGTCGCGGGCGCGGCGTCGTCGGTCATCTCAGATTGCCTCCCTGAGCGCGGCCAGCGCCGCCGTGGCGTCGGCTTCGTCGACGGATATCCCGCCGCGGGCGGGGGTCCCCCAGCCGTCGCCGCCGACCTCGCCGGCGGCGGTCCGGCAGGCGTCACCGAGTCCGACCGGGCCGGTGGCCGCGTCGTCCGCTGCGCGGCTCCCGCCGGTCGCGGCGGCCGCGAGCCGGCCCGCGCCCTCGTCGAGCGCGACCGCGACCGGCTCCGGCGACCGGAAGTCCCGGACGAGCCGGGCGACCGTCGGCAGGACCGCCGGGGCGGCGTCGACGCGGGCGACGACGCAGCCGTCGTACCGGCCGACCGTCGCGGCGTCGAGCGCGCGGTGGGCCGCCAGCCCGTGGCGGCGCCACGCGTCGAGCGCGGCCGTCCGGAGCGACGCCCCCGGGTCGCCCGCGAGCGCGAGCGCGACGCCCGTCCCGGGCGCCTCCCGGGCCAGCGCGTCGAGCACGTCGGCGTAGCCGCCGACCGTCTCGAACGGGCCGTCCGTGGCGTACGGGCGGAGCGCGCGCTCGACCGCCGAGGCCGCGCGGTCGCTGGCGTCGTCGCCGTCCACCGCGTCGACCGCGACCAGCGACGCGAGGCGCCGGCGGTCGTCGGCGTCGGGGTCGGCCGGCAGCCCGAGGGGGGCGAGCGCGTCGCGCGCCGCCTCGGGGTCGCCGGAGTACCGCGTCGCCGCGAGCGTCGAGGCCGCGAGGGCCTCCGCTCGGGACGGCGACTCCTCGGTCGCACCCCAAGCCGGGAGCGCGACGCCGGGCCGCCGCTCGACGCGGCCGGCCCGCTCGGCGGCGTCGAGCGCGTCGCCGGAGCCGTCGGCGCCGGGGATCGACCCGGCCGCGACGACGCCGGCCAGCGCGACCACGGGGTCGGGCTCGACGCCGAGCGCGCGGGCGACCGCGAAGGCCCCCGTGCTGGTCGGCTTCCCCCCGCCGTCGAGCGCGTGCGGGCCGCGGTCGACGCCGACGGTCACCGCGACGCCGTCGTCGACGTCGTCGGGGACCGGATCGGGATCGACCCGCGCCTGAAACGGCGTGCCCGTCGCTCGGAGCGCTCGCGCGAGCAGCCCCGCGGCCGCCAGCGCGTCGCCGTCGTCGGTCGCGACGAGCCGGACGAACGGCGCGTCTGCGAGGACGCCGGCGAGCGCGTCGGGGGCGGGCGTGGCGGACGTCGCTTCGGTCATGTGGTGGGGTTAGTGGTCGGCTGTCGCCGCGTCGGGCCGCTTACTCCTCGAGGTACTCGACGGCGTTCTCGTAGGTGTACGTGAACTCCTCGTCGATCTCGTCGCCGCGGTAGTAGTTCGCGAGGCGACGGATCTTCGACTCCGTGTTCTGGAGCGCGCGCTTGTTCTGGTGGTCCTGCCCGTTCTCCTCCATGTGCTCGCGCAGGCGGATCGCCTGCGACATGAGGTTACGGAGGTCCTCGGGGATGTCGGCGTCGGCGTCGTGCTCTTCTAAGATCTCGGTGACCTTCTTGCCGGTCGCCAGCTTCACGTCCGGGATCGGGACGCCCTTGACGCCCTCGTCGCGCAGCTTGAGGCCGATGACGCTGGGGTCGTGGCCCTGCTCCGCCAGTTCGACGACGCGGGACTCGATGTCCTCGGCGTCGACGTCGCTCCACTCCGGGGTCTCGTCCGTCGCCGGTTTGTCCGAACCGGACGAACCGCGACGGCGCGTGTGCATTCGTGCCATTGTCTGTCTGGTTGGAACGGCACAACCGCAACGTGACCGCGACTCCGCGCGGCGCGGCTACGGACCGCTCGCGGACCGAGCGTGTCCGACCGGACGGCCCGCGCGAGCGGACCGCCCGACCGCGACGCCGGAGGCGTCAGCGCACTGCTACATTCCCAAGCCGCGGGCGAAGAGGCCCTCGGCACGTCGGATCTGCAGCTGTGCTGTTCCCGTATGCGAAGTCGCCGTCGGGGTTCTTAAGCGTGTTCTTGTGTGTCGGAACGGACGACGTGTCGCACTCCGATCCGACGCGGGTTCCGCCGCGTCGCCCGGCTTTGTTCCGCGCGAACGCTCCGCGGAAGGGAGGATTTAGGTGGGTAGTCGATGTTCGGAGGCGTGTGACCGACAAATGACCGATACGAGAGACGCGGTCCCGCCCGCGACCGACGGCGGGGAACCGCCCGACGGCAGCGATTTCGGCGTCGACGACGGGGGAGACGAGGAGCCGCGGATCGAGTTCCGCGGCGGGAAGTGGGCGAGCACGGTCCCGCTCGCCTTCTTCATCGGCTGGGCGATCCTCCAGAGCGGCGTCCTCGGGATCGGTGACACCAACGGCCTCGTCGTGGGCGCGCTGATCGGGACGACGCTCGGGATGTTCCTCGTGCGCGGCGACTGGAAGGCGTACGCCGACACCATCTTCGAGGGGATGACCCAGCGCGTGGCCGCGACCGCGATCGTCGCGTGGCTGTGGGCCGGGATGTTCGCGGAGACGCTTCAGGTCGGCGGCTTCGTCGAGGGACTCATCTTCGCGGCCGACGCCCTGAACGTCGGCGCAGCGACGTTCCCGGCGGCCGCGTTCGTCCTCTGCGGCCTCCTCGCGACCGGCATCGGCACGGGGTACGGCGCGACCGTCGCGTTCGTCACCCTGTTTTTCCCGGCCGGCGTCCTCATCGGCGCGAACCCGGTGCTGCTTTTCGCCGCGATCCTCTCGGGCGCTGTCTTCGGCGACAACCTCGCGCCCGTCAGCGACACGACGATCGTGAGCGCGGTGACCCAAGACGCCGACATCGGCGGCGTCGTCGCCTCGCGGTTCAAATACGCCATCGCGGCGGCGGTCCCGGCGTTCGCCGCGTATCTGATCGCCGGCTCCGCCATGTCCGGCGTGGAGCTGGAGGGCGCCGTCGCGCTGCGCGAGTCCGCGAACGCCCTCGGTCTCGTCCACCTGCTCTCGATGGGGATCGTCATCCTCACCGCGGTCGCCGGCCGGCACATCGTCGAGGCGATATCGTGGGGCCTCCTCGTCGCGGTCGTCTTCAACCTCCTGTTCGACCTGTCGAGCGCGAGCGACATCGTCGTCTTCACGGTCACGGAGGCCGGCGCGCTCTCCGGGTTGCCGGTCGTCGAGGTGGGCGAGACCGCCGGCGTCGGCGGGAGCCTCTACTCCGGCGCGGTCGGCTTCTTCCCGCTCATCGTCCTCACGCTGCTCATCGTCGCGATGGCGCAGATCATGATCCGCGGCGGCGGCTTCGAGGCGATCCAGACGTTCCTCCTCGACCGCGTCGCGACCACCGTCCGCCGGGCGGAGCTGACGATGGTGCTCGGCACCGCGACGATCAACGGGATGATCACCATCAACACCGCGGCGGAGATCGCGATCGCCCCGTACGTCGCCCGCATCGGGGAGAAGTTCAACATCAACGGCTACCGGCGCGCGAACATTCTCGACGCCAACACCTCCGCGCTCGGCTACATCTTCCCGTGGGCGGGCGGCGTGCTGGTCGGGTACCAGGTGATGGTCGGGCCCGACGGGCTCGGCGCCCAGTACGGCCCCGAGATGGTCGTTAATCCCATCGAGGTCGTGCCGTACGTGTTCCACGGCTGGTTCCTCGTGGCCATCTTCGTCCTCGCCGCGATCACCGGCTTCGGGCGGGAGTACATCCCCGACCGCGTCTCCGAGGAGGTGTCGCGCGCGTGAGCGTCTTCGACAAGTTCCTCGCCGGCTGGTCGTTCCGGGGGTCGAAGCCGAACTACGCGGCCGGCGACGCCATCGAGGTAATGGTGACCGGCGAGGAAGGCGGCGGCCACGTCGCCCGCATCGGTGACTCGACGCTCCGGATCGAGGACGCGCCGGCGGACGCGGTCAACACCCGCGTGATCGTCGACGTGGAGTCGTGGGACGACTCGGCGCACGCCGGGCGGGCGACCTACCGGAAGACGGTGGGCGAGAGCGCGTTCTAATCGGCTGTCGGCGGTTCGGTTTCGGTTTTTGTCGGTCCCGTCGTTTGTTTATAAATGACCGATCCCGGATCGGTGGCGACCACCGCCAAATTCCCAGCCGCTCTCTTATAAATAGTCGACTGCGGATCGACGACGAACACCGCCAAAGCCCCAGCCCCGACGGCTCGCGCGGCTTGCTGCGTTCCTCGCTCGGTCGCTAGCGCTCCCTCGCTGCGGTACTTGCTGCGCCGTGCTTCGCCCTCGCGGCTGCCCCTTTGAGTCCCACCCGACCGCGACCGCACAGCACCTCACGCCTCCCCAGCCTCGTCGGGCGCATCCTGCGGGCTCCCTCCGGTCGCCCTCGGAGCGCCCGACTCCCTCGCGCGTGCTCCTCGCGGCCGCCGGTGGCGGCCACTCGGAGGCACGCGCCACCGCAGTTGTTTTTAAATATCACACTGTCGGAGCGGGGTTCAGCCGCCGCGAATCGGCGGGGAGCGGCGCGGACCGGGGCGCTTTTTATGACCACGCTCGAATCGGAAGGTGTGCTATCGGTCGAGCTACACGCGCACTCCGCGCTGTCGTACGACGGGCGCGACCCGGTCGACCTCCTCTTGGAGCAGGCGGCCGCGGTCGGGCTCGACGCGCTCGCCGTCACCGACCACGACGAGATCGACGCCAGCATCGAGGCGGCCGAGAAGGCCCCCGAGTACGGGCTGGTCGGCGTCGTCGGCATGGAAGTGACCTCCGCGGTCGGCCACGTCCTCGCGTTCGGCATCGAAGAGGAGATAGAGACCGGCCTCCCCTTCGACGAGACGCTCGACCGGATCCGCGATCAGGGCGGGATCGCGGTCGTCCCTCACCCCTTCCAGAAGTCCCGCCACGGCGTCGCCGCGCACATCACCGACGAGCAGCTGGCGAGCGCCGACGCCATCGAGGTGTACAACTCCCGGCTGTTCACCGGGCGCTCGAACCGGCAGGCCGAGAAGTTCGCCGTGCGCAACGGCCTCCCGATGACCGCCGGCAGCGACGCCCACATCTCCGAGATGGTCGGGCAGGCGGTGACGGAGGTCGGCGCCGACGAGCGCTCCGCGGCCGCGATCCTCGACGGCATTGCGGACGGCCGGACGAGCGTCGTCGGCAAGCGCACCCCGTGGCGGGTCTCGCTCAGGCAGTTCGGCGGCGGCGCCAAGCGCCGCGCGCTCCGCGCGCTCGACTCGCTCCGGTGACCGAGATGCCCGCCTCTCCTCTCGCCGACCTCCGCGGCGCCCCCGCGGACCGCGTCCGCGACGCCCTCCGCGACGGCGACCCCCTTCCCGGCGGCCGCGGCTTCGCCGGTTTGCTGGCCGACCCGACGAGTTCGGACCCGACGAACCGCGAGGGACCGGTCCTCGTTCGGGACGTCCTCGGCCGCCAACCCCTGTTCGTCGAGGAGGAGGCGCTCGACCCCGGGACAGAGCGCCGGCCGACGGACCCGCAGGCGTGGGACTTCGACCGCGGCGCGCTCGACGACCCGAAATCGGTCCCGGCCGGGAGCATCGCCTCGACGGGCGGGACCGAGCGCGTCTGGCGGCTTCCCGCCCCCGGCCCGACCGCGGACCGGGAGGCCGCGCTGTCGGCGGTCGACGACGCGGTGAGCGGTGCCCTCGACGACCTCGCGTCCTCGGTTCGGTCCGCGGACCGGGAAGCGGAGGGCGACGGCGGCCTCGCGGTCGCCTTCTCCGGCGGCGTCGACTCCGGGCTCGTCGCCGCCGCGGTCCCCGAGGCCCCCTGTTACGTCGCCGGCTTCGAGGGGAGCCACGATGTCGCCGCCGCGCGCAAGGCGGCGGACGCGATGGGCCGCGACCTTCGGGTCGTCGATATCACGCACGACGACCTCAGGCGCGCCGTCCGCGCGGTCGCGGCCGCGACGGGCCGCCGGAACCCGATGGACGTCGCCATCGCGGTGCCGCTGTTCCTGACGGCCGAGGCGGCCGCGGCCGACGGGGTCGACCGGCTCGCGGTCGGACAGGGGGCCGACGAGCTGTTCGGCGGCTACAGCAAGGTCGTCGACCCCGCCGAGGACTCTCGGGTCGACGCCGACACCGTCCGCGGGGCGCGGACCGAGACCGTGCGCACGCTCCCCGGCCAACTGGAGCGGGACGTGCTCGCGCTCCGCGCCGCCGGCGTCGAGCCGGCGACGCCGCTGCTCGACGACCGGGTCGTCGCCGCCGCGCTGGCGCTCCCGGACGACCTCCTCGTCGACGGCGACGAGCGGAAGGTCGCGCTGCGACGGGTCGCCGCCGGGCGCGTGCCGGAGTCGGTCCGCGCCGCGGACAAGAAGGCGGTCCAGTACGGCACGTACGTCTCCCGCGAACTCGACCGGCTCGCGCGGCGGGCGGGCTACAAGCGGCGGATGGACGACCACGTCGGGAAGTACGTTGAGGCGCTGTGCGCCGAGGAAAAACCGGCCGGTGAGGGCCGGGACTGACCAAGTCGCCGCGTGGAGTACCAGTCCGGCGGCCGACGCCCGATCGGTCGGGCGTCTACTCGGGGATCGGCGGGACGGATATAAAATCCGGGCAGTAGCGACAAATATGACGGTCTTTCGACCCGAATAGAAAACGATCGTTTCCTCATTCATGCTTTCGCTTCCGAACAACCACATTAGAAGCGTGCTTTGCCGGAGAAAGTTCACGTCTATCGGGAGAAAACCGGCCGGTCCCACCGATTCCGGGGCGGTCCGGACGTCAGCGGACCAGATACGGATCGCTGCCGGCGACGAACCGGCCGAGGTCGCTCTCGCGGCGGAAGTCGGTCGACCGGAGCCCCCCCAGCGAGTCGACGAGCCGGTCGGCGTCCCCGTCGGTCCAGTCTGCGGGGTCTTTGACCGGCACGACGAGCCAGCCGGCGCCGAGCAGTTCCTCGCCGTGGAGCGCGTCCATGTCGACCTCGGTCTTCCAGGCCCGCGCGGTGTACGTCTCGAGGACGTGTTCGGTCGCGCGGGCGCCCACGGGAAGCAGGACGTGGGCCGCGATGGCGCGGAGCTCCGCGTCCAAGAACCGCTCCATGTCGGCGTAGGCGTCCTCGTCCGGCGCCGCCTCGCTCGCGCACATGTGGAGGTACGAGAGGAACGTTCGGTCGGTTCGGATCGGGTCGACCGCGGTCGGGTCGCCGTCGCGCGCGACGCCGTCGGGACCGACCCCCGCCGCGAGGCCCGCGATCAGTCCGGCCGCCGAGAGCGCCGACAGGAACGCGGGCGACCACGGCTCGCCGGTGAAGGGGACGCCGGCCGCGCTCCCGCCGTGGACGCCCGGCCGGTCCCCGACGACGTGGAAGTCGGCGTTGGCGTCGCCGTAGCCGGGGACGAACGACTGGCAGTCGGGGCGCATCCCGAAGGGGTTCCGGACCTGGTCCGTGACGTTCTGCACGCCGCACGGTAGGCGCGCACTCGGTTATATTCCGTTCGGTCCGGCGCGGCGGGGATGCGAGGCGCACGAGCCGCCGTGGATTCTCATAAGTTATGCTGATAAATCGAGTCCGACCGGCTTGGGATACGCGTCGTTCGCCGCCGCGGCCGAGAAGTTTCATAATCGTTAATTTAGAAACAGAAACCGCACGACAGCATCGGGGTACTCTCGGATCCACGCACGGAAGGTATATATACGTCGCCGCGTTCGGCTCGGGCAGAAGTCCAATGTTCGACCGCATCCGCACGGCGGCCCTCTTCGGGCTGCATCAAGCGACCGTCGCCGCCGGAATCTCGCTGTTCCCGGTGGCCGTCTTCGCGCGTCAGCGCCTCGGTGTCAACGTCCCGATCGGCCGGCTCGTCGAGACCACCACCGAGGCGTTCGAGAGCGACGACGAGGAGTGACCCACCGGCCGAGATAGCTCGTTTTGCGCGACCGCCCGCTCACCCCGAGCGACCGCGCCGCCCCGACCGATCGCTCCCGTTCCGTCCCGTGCGTGGCCGCCGTCGAGACCAGACGTCTCACCGCGGTCGGCCGGTCGCGGCCCGGCGACGGATAGGCTCGTCGGAACCGGTCGGCGGCCCCCGAAGGGTTGCCTTTATCAGCGCGCCGAGCCAACAAGCGTGTAATGCGAACACCGACTGGCGACCTCTCAGACGGCCCGGCGGCGGACCTCGGCCGCGACCAGCCCGTCTTCGGACCGGAGCTCGGCGAGTTCGAACACAGCGAGCGCCGCGCCGCGAAGGCGGACGGCGACGGCGAGATGAAGACCGGGACCACGACGGTGGGAATTAAGGCCGAAGACGGCGTCGTGATGGCGACCGACATGCGCGCCTCCCTCGGCGGTATGGTCTCCTCGAAGGACGTCCAGAAGGTCGAGGAGATCCACCCGCGCGGCGCCCTGACCATCGCCGGCTCCGTCTCGGCGGCCCAGAACCTCATCTCGACGCTCCGCGCCGAGACGAGCCTCTACGAGGCGCGCCGCGGCAAGGACATGTCGATGGAGGCGCTGTCGACCCTCACGGGGAACCTCCTCCGCTCCGGCGCGTTCTACATCGTCCAGCCGATCCTGGGCGGCGTCGACGACGAGGGCGCGCACATCTACTCCATCGACGCCCTCGGCGGCACGACCGAGGAGGAGTACACCGTCACCGGCTCCGGGTCGCAGTACGCGCTCGGCGTCTTAGAACAGGAGTACGACGACGACGTCGACATCGAGGAGGCGAAGAACATCGCCGCGAAGGCGATCCAGTCCGCCGTCGAGCGCGACCTCGCGTCCGGGAACGGAATCAACGTCGCCGTCGTCACCGACGAGGGCGTCGACATCACCCGGTACAAGGAGTTCGACGACCTGCTGTAAGGACTCTCCCGCCGTCGGCGCGGCGTCGTCGACCGATTTTCACCGATATTTTCGACCGACCGCGAGCGGTGGGTCCGCGCTTCGCTACTCCGGCGTCACCGCCGCAGGCCCGGCGGCGCGCGGATCCCGTCGCCCCAGTAGAAGCGCGGGCCGAACAGGAGGTAGCCACAGGAGAGGAACAGCAGCGCGAACGCGAACCCCTCGCCGATCCACGCGGGGAGCGCGCCCGTCGCCATGTGGCCGGCGGGCGTGAGGATCACCGCGGCCTGAACGACGCCCATCACCAAGGCGTCCTGCGCGTGGAGGTCCGGGTACGTCACCGTCGACCCCATGAGCAGCGCGAACGTCACCGTCGCCGCGACGAGGAGGAGCGGGGCGGTGTAACCGGCGATGACGGCGGCCGCGAGCACCGTCGCCGCCAGCGTGGTCGGGACGCCGACCGTCTCGCGGGAGCCGTCCTCGTCGGCCGTGTACAGTCCGAGCCGGGCGACAGCGGCGGCGACGAACAGCGCGCCCGCGCCGACGCCGCCGGCGACGAGCAGGGGGTCCGTCGCGAGCGAGCGCCCGTCGGACACTACCGCGGCGACGAGCGCGGCGGGCGCGACCCCGAAGGAGGCCACGTCGGCGAGCGAGTCGAGGTACGGCCCGGCCGGCGTCGACCCGCGGTGCCGGGCGACGACGCCGTCGAGCCCGTCCGCGACGGCGGCGAGGAGGACGAGTCGGGCCGCGAGCGCGACGTCGACCGTCGCGGCGACGACGGCGAGGAAGCCGACGGCGGCGTTGGCCACGGTCACCGCGTCCGCGAGTCCGAGCCGCCGAGCGAACCGCAGAGGCATACCGTACCGGTCGACGAGCCGGGTTTTAGGGCTTGTTATCTCGTCGACCGCAGGCGGGGAGTCCGTTCCGCGAAGCGCGCGCCGCGGGCCGGAACGCGGCCGCGGTCAGGGGACGTACCAGATGCCGCGCCCGAAGTCGAGCCACTCGCCCACGACGACGTGCGGCATCGCGATGACGCAGACGAAGATCGTGTAGAAGGCGACGGCGCCGGAGAGCAGCGAGCCGCCGGCCAGCGGGTTCGGGGCGACGGTCCACAGGGCGGCCGCGACGGTCGCCGTGACCAGCGCGCCGACGACGAGGACGCCCCACGCGACGACGAGCGAGACGCCTTCCGTCCGGTCGGGCTGCTCCTGCTCGACGACCATGCTCCGCGCCGACTGCCGCAGCGAGTACCACAGCGGGAAGTAGAGCCCGATGGCGACGACCACGGGCACCAAGGCGAAGTACGCGACGAGCAGCAGCGTCTCCGCGGCGTCGAGGAGCCACGACCGACTCACGCCGCCGGTCGAGCGCAGGCTGGTCGCGAGGCCGCCGCCGAGGTGGACGGCCACGCCGAGCCCGAAGGCCGCGCCGAGCGCCGTTGTGAACGTCTCTGGGTTCGACGCCGCCGGCCCGGCGAGTTGGCCGTCGAAGACGCCCAGCATGATACTGGTGAAGCTGTAGTAGGTCTCCGTCCAGAAGACGGCGGGAACGACCATCACGGCCCCGCCGCGGATGAGCGCCGCCAGGGCGCGCTGCGGCCTGGTCGGGAGGTGGTCCGTCCCGACGAGGGCGTCCATCACGCGCAGGTCGCCGTGCCCGCCCTTCGCGACCGCCGTCCCGAACGCGAGCGCGAGCGCCGGCAGCGGCGCGACGACGAACAGCGCCACGAACGACGCGACGAAGCCGAGGTAGAGACCGACGTACCGCGCGCCGAACGGGAGCCCCCGCCGACGGAGGTTCGAGAAGTGCTCGTACCCGCCGTGCGGGAGGTTCAACGCGACCATCCCGACGAGGTACGCGATCATCTGGGTTCGGAGCGACACGTCGGTTCCCGCCGCGGACAGCGCACCGAACCCGACCGCGAGCAGGAGCAACGCCGCGCGCGACGCACCGATGGCCGTCCGTTCCGGTTCCCCGAGCAGCCGCCGTACCGGGCTCGCCGTCGACGTCGACATGGTCGTACGTACGGTCGGGACGGGGTTAGGGGCTCGCCGTTATTATTGGGGCTTTTATGTTCCCCTCCGCGCGCCCGCTGGGCGGACGGGGGGCTCCCGACGCCTCGGTCAGTACGTGTGGATCACTTCCCCGCAACGCGTGCACTCGATCGTGTCCGATCGGAACAACCGCTCCTTCTTCTCCGTCGGCCCGTTACACTCGGGGCAGACGCCGAGGTTCCGGCCGTCCGCCACGCGCGCGGACAGATCGAGGAACTGGTTCTCCAACTTGTCGATCTGTTCCGACTGCGCCTCGACGACCGACTGTAGCTCCTCGATCGTGTCCTCCCGCTCCTCGACCGCGGTGGACAGCTCCTCGATCCGCCGTTCGTACTCGTCTATCGCCTCAACGTCGATGGTGACGTCGTCGGTCGCCTCGGCTTCGACCTCCTGTTCCGCGGTGGTCTCGACGGTCGATTCCGCTTCCGCCTCTGTGTCTTCGTCAGCCATGTCACACTCGTAGTGCCCCAGGCTCATTACTTTCGGGCCGACTACGTTTCCCCGGAGGGAGGACGCGCCGCGGGCGGCGACCCCCCAGACGCCACCGCGCTCTGTCGTCTGGGACGGGCCGTACCTAACTGGGTTGGCATCGATCTCAATAGAGTATATACTGTATGAAAATGTGGGTATGGACCCGATAGCGCTAACGGCAGCCGTTGGAGCGGATCTGCTCGGGGACGGTCGCCCCGAGACGCTCTGGTTGGGTATTGGCACACTACTAATGCTCATTGGGACCTTCTACTTCATCGCCCAAGGATGGGGCGTGACGGACAAGGAGGCCCGTGAGTACTACGCGATCACGATCCTCGTTCCGGGGATCGCATCGGCAGCGTACCTTGCGATGTTCTTCGGCATCGGTGTGACCGAGGTCGAGCTCGCCAGCGGAACGGTGCTCGACATCTACTACGCACGGTACGCTGACTGGCTGTTCACGACGCCGCTGCTGCTGCTTGACCTCGCCCTGCTGGCGAAGGTCGACCGCGTCACGATCGGGACGCTCATCGGCGTCGACGCGCTGATGATCGTCACCGGCCTCATCGGCGCGCTCTCGAAGACGCCGCTCGCGCGGTACACTTGGTGGCTGTTCAGCACGATCGCGTTCCTGTTCGTGCTCTACTACCTCCTCACGAGCCTCCGCAGTGCGGCCGGGGAGCGCTCCGAGGAAGTGCAGACCACGTTCAACACGCTGACCGCGCTGGTCGCCGTCCTCTGGACGGCGTATCCGATTCTGTGGATCGTCGGGACTGAGGGCGCCGGCGTCGTCGGTCTCGGTATCGAGACCCTGGCGTTCATGGTGCTCGACGTGACTGCGAAGGTCGGCTTCGGGTTCGTCCTGCTCCGCAGCCGCGCCATCCTCGGCGAGACCGAGGCTCCCGAGCCGTCGGCTGGTGCCGACGCTCAGGCCGCGGACTGATCGGCAGGCTGACTCGACGCAACCGAACAGCACGGTTTAAACCGCTTTCGCCGTTCATTTTTCGACGTGACCGACACTAACACCGAACAGGCACCGGTGCTGAACACGCGGTCCGTCGTCGGACTCGCCGTCTGCCTCGTGATCGCCCTCTCCGGGATCTTCCTGATCCCGACGCTCGAGTCGCGCGCAGGGTTCGGCCCGACGTTCTGGACGATGATGGCACTAGAGCTGCTCGCCATGCTCGGCGTGGCGTACTTCGTGTTGAACCTTCACGAGGAGTAGACCGGCGACGAACGGTGGTCACCGCGACCGTTGTTCCTCGCTACCGACCGCGCGCCGCCGACGGTCTCACTCCGCCGGCGGTTCGACGTCCTCACGCCCGTCGTGGGTCGACGGCGACGTCGCGGCCAGGGCGCGCTCGAAGTGGTCGCGCCCGACCGTCGGGTCGGCGGGCGGTCCGCCGTCGACGATCGCGTCCTCGATCGCGAGCAGTCCGGCCTCCCGGACCAGCGCCGCGATGTCGCCGCCGCTGTATCCGGTGGTGCGCTCCGCGAGGGAGTCGAGGTCGACGCCGGACGCGACCGGCATCTCCCGCGCGTGAATCCGTAGGATGTCGCGGCGCGCCTCGCGGTCCGGAAGCGGCGTCTCGACCGCCTTCTCGATCCGCCCCGGCCGGAGCAGCGCCTCGTCGATCGTGTCCGGGCGGTTCGTCGCCGCGATGACGGCCACGTCGGTGAGCGGCTCTAACCCGTCGAGCTCGGTCAGCAGCTGCGACACGACGCGCTCGCCGGCGCCGGTGTCGTCGCCGCGCCGCTTCGGGGAGATGGCGTCGACCTCGTCGAAGAAGATCACCGCCGGCGCGTTCTCGCGCGCGGTCGCGAACAGGTCGCGGACGGCCTGCTCGCTCGCGCCGACGTACTTGTCGAGCAGTTCGGGCCCGTTCACCGGGATGAAGTTCGCGTCGCTGAGGCTCGCCGCCGCCCGCGCGAGCAGCGTCTTCCCGGTCCCCGGCGGCCCGTACAGCAGCACGCCGGACGGGGGGTCGATCCCCATCGCCGCGAAGCGGTCGGCGTACTCCAAGGGCCAGTACACCGCGCGCACCAGCTCCCGCTTGGCCTCGTCTAACCCGCCGACCTCGTCCCAGCCGACCGCGGGGAACTCGACGGTGACCTCGCGGAGTCCGGTGGGCTCGACGTCGTCGAGCGCGTCGTCGAAGTCCGCCATCCGGATCGCCGTGCGGCCGTCCCGGCGGACCGCGCGCTCTAGGGCGGCGTCGACGAGGACGGCCAAGTCGGCGAACACGTAGCCGTTGAGCCGCGAGGCGACCGACTCGAAGTCGACGTCCATCGCGAGCGGCGCGCCCTCGCACAGCGCTTCGAGGGCGGCCGCGCGCTCCGCGGCCGTCAGCGGCTCGACCTCCATCTCGCGGTCGAACCGGCCGCCGCGTCGCAGCGCCGAGGGCACGGCGCTCGGGTCGGTCGTGGCCCCGATCACGACCGTCCGGTCCCCGGCGCGGAGCTCGTCGATCGTCGACCGGAGGCGGTCGGCCAGCGCGGAGCCGGCGCCGTCGTCGGCCGCGAGCGCTTCGAGGTCGTCGAGGAGGACCACGGCCGCCTCTCCATCCGGGACGGTCTCGACGACGCGGTCGAGCCGGTCGCCCCGATCGCCGGCCCGCTCGCCCCGGAGGCGCGCTGCGGAGATCCGAACGAGCGCCGCGCCGGTCGCGGCCGCGACGGCCTCGACGAGCGCCGTCTTCCCCGAGCCGCGCGGCCCGTGGAGGAGCAGCCCCAGCGTGGGTGAGCCGGCGGACTCGAAGGCGTCGGCGGCCTCGAACCGGGTCGCGACCGCGTTGCGGAGGCGCTCGAACGTCGCCGTCGGGACGAACCCGTCGCCGGCGCCGGCGTCGCCGGGGGACTCCGCGACGACGTCCGGTCCCCCGTCGTCGGCCGCGACGACGATGTCGGTCTCGTCGGTGACGACCGCGGGCGACGACGGGGTCACGCTCCTGACGTCGAACCGGAGCGTGAGCGCGCCGCCGAGGCGGGTGACTTCGACCTCGTCGCCCACGGCGATAGCCCGGCCGTCGAGCCGGCTGCGGATGGCGTCCTCGCTCCGTTCGAGGTCGACCGACTGGCGGAGCCGCAGGGTGATCGACGACGCGACCGGGAGCTCCGAGGCCGCCACGGTCGCGGCCTCGCCCGGTTCCAGGCCGGCGGTCCGGCGGAGTCGCTCGGGGAGGAAGACGGCCCGAGCCCCGTCGTCGACCGCGACGACGGGGGCGACGACGCGGTGTGCGCCCTCGACCGCGACCGAGTCGCCGAGGCCGATCCCGAGGTCCGCGAGGACGGTCTCGGGGAGACCGACGCGGTCTCCGGGGACGGACGTCGGCGGCTCCCGGACCGGGATTCGCAGGCTCATCGTTCGTGGGCGAGACGCCGCTCGTGGACTCGCTCGCGAGGCGCCCCGCCGGCGACGATCGTCGGCAGCATACGTCGATCGCTACGCGCAGCGAGCACAAAGTAGTCATGGCCTAACGGGACGCGGTCTGCGGGGTTCGGTCACGCCGCCAAGGGGCTCGGAGCCAACGCGTCGGAAGACTGGCAACCATTAACCCGTATCGGAACAAACGGTGGAGCATGGCGAACGCTCGCGCTCTGCTCGTCCATCCGGACGAGGGGAGCGATCGGATCGAGACGGCGCTCGACGCGGCCGGATTCGACGTGACGCGGACGGACACCGCGGCGTCGGCGGTCGCGAAGGCGACGACGGGCGAGTACGACTGCGTCGTCAGCGAGTACGCGCTGGCCGGCGACGACGGCGTGGCGCTAGCGACCGCTATCGAGGAGGCCGACGCCGGCGTGCCGGTCGTGATGTTCACAGAGACCGACGAGGACGGCGTCCCGGAGGCGGCCTTCGAGAGCGGCGTCGACCGGTTCCTCCAGAAGAACGGCTCGGCGTCGATCGAGCAGCTCGTGGCCGACGTCACGGCGGTCTCCTCCGGGGCCACCGCCCCGGAACCGCGTCAGGACGTCTCCGACCACGAGCCGTCCGCGACGGAGGTGACGCGCGCCGTCGAGGACGCGCCGATCGGGATCAGCATCAGCGACCCCGACCTCCCGGACTACCCGCTCGTGTACGTCAACGACGCGTGGAAGGAACACACCGGCTACCCCGTCGAGGAGGTGCTCGGGCGGAACCCCCGGTTCCTCCAGGGGCCGGGGACGGAGCCGGAGACCGTCGAGGAGATCGCGGAGGCGATCGGCAACGAGGAGGAGGTGACCGTCGAGATCCGCAACTACCGACGCGACGGGACTCCGTTCTGGAACGAGCTGACGGTGGCGCCCGTCTACGACGAGGGCGGCGACCTGGCCCACTACGTGGGGTTCCAGAACGACGTCAGCGAGCGGAAGGAGGCGGAGCGGCTCGCGGAGGAGCGGGCGAAGAAGCTCGCGACGGAGCGCCGGGCGCTCGACAGGCTCCTCGGCCGAGTGAACGGCCTCCTCAGCGAGATCAGTCGGATCCTCGTCGAGAACTGGGACCCGGAGGTGATCCCGGAGCGCGTCTGCGAGGTGGTCGCCGGCGAACCCGGATACGCCGGCGCCTGGATCGGGGAGGTCTCCTCCGCGACCGGGCGCTTCGAGGTCGGCGCCGCGAGCGGCGTGGCGGTCGAGCCGGGAACGACGCTCGACGTCGAGGAGACGCCGGCCGAGGTCCGAGAGGCGATCGAGGCGGAAGAGCCCCGCGGCGGGTCGGTGGAGCGGGGCGGCGGGGGCGGCCCGCTCGCGCCGGAGTCCGCCGGTGGGACGCAGCTGCTCGTCGTCCCGCTCACGTACGGGGAGCGTCGGTTCGGCGTGTTGGGGATCTACGGGAACGGCGCGAACGTCCTCGACCGACGGGAGCGGAAGGTGTGCGAGTCGGTCGGAAAGATGATCGCCAACGGCCTCCACTCGGTGGAGACGACGCGGATCCTCACCACCGACCGCGTCTGCGAGATAGTCGTTGAGATCCGGGACCCGTCGTCGTCCCTCACGCGGATCGCCGACGCGGTCGGCGCGGACGTGGAACACCTCGGGACGACGCGCCTCGACGACGACGCCGGCGAGCTGTACTTCCGGGCCGACGGCGACGACGTGGACCTCGACGAGCTCGCGGCGCTGCCGCTGGTCGAGTCGATGCGCCCGGTCGCGGAGACGAACGACGACGTCAGCTTCGCCGTCACCGTCACCGAGTCGCCGCCGCTCGCGCAGCTGGCCGACCACGGCGTCGTCGTCACCGACGCGACCGCCACGGCGGACGCGGCGACGGTAACCATCGAGGCCCCCCCGGAGCACAACGTCCGGTCGATCCTCGACGTGTTCCGCGAGGAGTACGAGGGCGTCGAGCTCCGCTCGCGCGTCGAGCGCGAGAGCCGCGACCGCACCGTCGCGGAGTTCGCGTCGGCGGTCGACGAGCGGCTCACCGAGCGGCAGCGCGCGGCGCTGAAGACGGCCGAGCTGAACGGGTACTTCGAGTGGCCGCGGCCGGTCGACGGCTCCGAGATCGCGGAGCGGATGGGGATCACCCGGCAGACGTTCCATCAGCACCTCCGCGCGGCCGAGCGCAAGCTGGTCGAGGCGTACGTGGACCCCCGGTCGAGCGGATGATCGGGGAGCCGGCGGCGGGGCGTCGAGGCGAATGAGCGACGAGCAGCCGGATTCGGGCGAGGACCCGTTCGCCGCGAGCGACTCGATCGTCGTCGCGGCCGACCCGGAGACCGTGTTCGCGTTCCTCGACGACCCCGCGAACCACGCGGCGATCACGCCCGGACTCACGGACGTGAGGGACGTCGAACCGCTGGACAACGGCGGCAAGCGCCTCGCGTACACGTATCGGATGCCGGGGATCGGGATGGACGGCGAGATCGTCCAGACGGTTCACGAGCCGCCCGGGCGGCACGTCTTCGAGCTCCGCGGGCGACTCACCGGGACCATCGACCTCCGGCTCGCGCCCGTCGACGGGGGGACGGAGCTGACGTACGCCGCGACGTACGGCCTGCCGGAGAACGCGCTCACGAGGGTCGGCGCGCCCGTGATCCGCCGGTTCAACGAGCGACAGCTCCGGGCGGCCTTGGAGAACGTCGCGGCGCGGTTCGACGGGGCGTAGCCGCGCCGAGCGCCCGCCGGAGAGGGCGTGTGTCGCCGCGCCGTCCCTCGGTCGGCGCGCGGCGGTGGCCCCCGGCGTGCGAACTATTAAGCGTGCGATGCTCTAAACGGGAAGTATGGATCTGATTCCCCTCCAATTCGGTTTCGGGCTGGTGAGCGTCGGCCTGCTCGCGCTTCTGCTCGTGGTCGTCACGCTCTGGCAGTCGTTCGAGATCGTCGACGCCACCGAGAAGAAGTCGCTCACCGTCTTCGGTGAGTACCGGAAGCTGCTCGAACCGGGTATCAACCTCATCCCGCCGTTCGTCTCGCGGACGTACGCGTTCGATATGCGGACGCAGACGCTCGACGTGCCCCGTCAGGAGGCGATCACCCGAGACAACTCCCCGGTGACCGCCGACGCGGTCGTCTACATCAAGGTGATGGACGCGAAGAAGGCGTTCCTGGAGGTCGACGACTACAAGAAGGCCGTCTCGAACCTCGCGCAGACCACCCTCCGCGCCGTGCTCGGTGACATGGAACTCGACGACACACTGAACAAGCGACAGGAGATCAACTCGAAGATCCGGAAGGAGCTGGACGAACCCACCGACGAGTGGGGGATCCGCGTCGAGAGCGTCGAGGTCCGCGAGGTCAACCCCTCGAAGGACGTCCAGCAGGCGATGGAGCAGCAGACCTCCGCCGAGCGCCGCCGGCGCGCGATGATCCTCGAAGCGCAGGGGGAACGCCGCTCCGCGGTCGAGCAGGCCGAGGGTGACAAGCAGTCCAACATCATTCGCGCGCAGGGGGAGAAACAGAGCCAGATCCTCGAAGCGCAGGGGGACGCCATCTCCACGGTCCTGCGGGCCCGCTCCGCCGAGTCGATGGGCGAGCGCGCCATCATCGAGCGCGGGATGGAGACCCTCGAAGAGATCGGGAAAGGCGAGTCCACCACCTTCGTCCTCCCGCAGGAGCTCACCAGCCTCGTCGGCCGCTACGGCAAGGCCCTCTCCGGCTCCGACGTTCAGGAGATGGAGGGGCTCGACGGGAAGGAGTTCGACGCGGACACGCGGAAGATGCTCGGCCTCGACGACATCGACGAGATCCTCGGCCAGATAGAGGAGTCCGCGGAGATGAACGTCGAGGAGCTAGAGAAGGAGGCGGAGGCCGTGAAGTCGGGCGACGCCGGCGCGAGCATCAGGTCCGCCGACGAGGTCATCCAGGAGATGGACGAGGAGGAGGCGGCTGCGGAAGTGGAGAAAGAGGAGTAGATCGGCGCGAAGCGCCGCCGAGACCGCGATTTTTCGTCGCGAACCGATCTCGCGAGCGAAGTGCTTTTGTCGGGGCGTAGACTAGTACGGGTGTGACAGAGGGGTTCGACGGGCAGAAACGCGAGACGCTCCGCCGGTTCGCGGCGGTCGGAGCGGCGGCGCCGTTCGTCGGCACCGCGAGCGCCGACGACGGCGACGACGAGAACGAGACGCGGGAGGCGATCCGCGGCTACGTGCCGACGACCCCCGGCGCGCACTTCTCGAAGCTCCGCGACGACCTCCGTCTCGGCACCGGCGAGGCGCAGTACCACCTCCGGAAACTGGAGGAGGCGGACGCGATCGAGTCCGAGAAGGACGCCGACTACCGCCGCTTCTTCCCGGCGGGCCGGTTCGATGAGACCGACAAGCGGGCGCTCGGCTACCTTCGCCGGGAGACGCCCCGCGGGATGATCCTCGCGCTGTTGCGCGACCCGGAGGCCACCGGCGCCGACCTCGCGAGCGCGCTCGGCGTCTCCCGGCCGACGGTAAGCGCCGCGGCCGCGGACCTCGAGGCCGCCGGCCTGCTCGACCGGACCGGCGGATACGCGCTGACCGAGCCGGAGCGACTGCTCACGCTCGTCGTCCGGTACGCCGACTCCTTCGACGCCGAGGCGGTCGCGCTCGCGGACGACGCCGCGTCGCTGGTCGCGTACGACCCCTGACGCGCCCGCCGAGACGACCCCCGGTCAGGCCGTGACCATCCACGTCGTGCCCGACGAGTAGCCCCACTTCTCGACGTCGACATCGGTGGCCGCGTCCGCCACCGCGCCCATGTTCGCGCCGACCTCCTTGGCCGAGAGACCGAGGTCGTCCGCGATCAGCCGCGATTTGAAGTACGTCCGGTCGGACGCGTTCTCGCGGAGGTACCGGAGGATGCGCGCCTGTTTCGCTGAGAGACCGGTCGATTCGGCCGCGACCGCGTCCGGCTGTGCCGTGCTCATACCGGTACCACGTCGTCACCCCGCATAAGGCGGTTGGTAGACCGGGTTAACACGCCGCTGTCGGGCGGTTTCGCGCCGCGACGGGGCCGAGAGCGGCGCCCCACGACCGCGTTTGGGTACGGTCTTCGAACCGGACGGCGACGCGGCGGTGCCGTCGCGTCGGGATCAGTACAGATCGGAGACGAACGGGCCGAGCGCGCCGCTCACGCCGGCCGCGAGCGCCTCGGCGCGACCGACGCGGCCGCCGGTGAGCGCGCCCGCCGCGCCGCCGCGCGTCGCGACGCCGTCGGTCCCGAGACGGTCGTCCATCACGGGACCGAGCTCCTCCCCGTCGTCGATGCGGGCGGCGACGTCCGCCGGGAGCGCGAGGCTCGGACCCGCGGCGCGGCCGACCCGGTCGCCGTCCGTCGCCGCCGCCCACATGATCAGGTAGCGCCCCTCCGTCCCGTCGAACCGCGCGACGCCGCCTTCGACGCCGACGCCGAGGTCGTAGGCCGGTGCGCCGTCTCTCGGTTCCGCTTCGAGAACCGCGGCCGCTCGGTTCTCGGCGCCCGCGATCGTCTCCGCGTGGCCCGTCGGCTGTTCGCTCACGCCGGAGTCGACGGGGACCGACTCGACCGCGACGCCCGTCGGACCGCCGGGGAGGTCGGCGTCGGCCGCCGACCCGAGCGCCAGTTCGACCGCGCGCCGCTTCACCGGGTTGCCGCTGCCGACGCCGACTCGCAGGGTCGTCATGTCCGGGCGTCGTCGCCCGGGGCCGAAAACGCCTCGGGATGGAGCAAGCGCGCCAGCCGCTCGATCCCGTCGAGGAGCGCGGGGCTGGGCTGGTTGAGGAGGGAGTCGTCGATGACGTTCACGGGGGCGTCGACCCAGTCGCGCTCGGCCACGGTCGCGGGGTCGACGCGGTCGCCGTGCCCGCAGACGTGGACGACGACGCGGTCGGGGTCGGCCCGCTCGACGTTCGCGGAGTCGACCTCGCGGGAGCGCTCGCCGGAGTCGACGAACGGGTAGCGGCCGCCCGCGGCGCGGACGGCATCCGGGACCCAGTTGCCGGCCGCCATCGGCGGGTCGGACCACTCCTCGCAGTACACCGTCGGTCGGGGGCGGTCGGCCACGGCCTCCGCGATCCGGTCGAGTCGGGCGCGCGCGTCGGCCGCGAGTCGCTCGCCCGCCTCGGAGCTCCCGACGTCGCTCCCGCGGGCCGCGAACCCGTCGACGGCGTCGTCGAGGGTCGCCGGCTCGCGGTGGGCCACGTCGAGGCCGCGCTCTCGGCAGTCGGCCGCGAGGTCGGCCTGGAGCGCGTCGCTCGTGAGGACGACGTCGGGCTCCAGCCCGGCGACGCGGTCGAGGTCGGGGTTCAGCCACCCCCCGACGACGGTCGGCGGGTCGGTCCCGTGCGCGGAGCCGGCGGCCGCGGGTTCCGGGAGGTCGCAGTGGGCGGTGACGCCGACGAGGCGGTCGGCCGCGTCGAGCGCGGCGACCGTCGCGGTCGCGCTCGGGGCGAGCGAGACGACGCGGGGCGCGGACATGGCCTCCGATCCGGCCGCGACCGTGTCAACGGTTTCGGTCCCGACGGGGCGCCGGTGAGAGCGGGATCAGGAGACCGGCGAAAACACGTGATAGATCGTGTCCTTTCGTCGGGTTTCGAGCGACACGTTCCGGTCGTTTTAAGTTGTGTTCCGCCGACGGTAAGATAAGATCGCTCTCGGGCAGTTTCAGTTTCCGGGGGCCACCGAGCTATGAGTGAACGACTACACACACGGGGGAGTCGCTCCCGAACGGAGACGAACGAGGAGGAATCGGAGGAGACCGACGAGACGCTGAGCTGCCCGGAGTGCGGGGGTCACGTCATCAACGACGAGGAGCACGGCGAGACGGTCTGCAGCGACTGCGGGTTGGTCGTCGAGGCCGACTCGGTCGACCGCGGGCCGGAGTGGCGCGCGTTCGACTCCCGCGAGAAAGACGAGAAGAGCCGCGTCGGCGCCCCGACCACGAACACGATGCACGACAAGGGGCTCTCGACGAACATCGACTGGCGCGACAAGGACGCGTACGGCCGCTCGCTCGGCGCGCGCCAGCGCCAGAAGATGCAGCGGCTCCGCAAGTGGAACGAGCGGTTCCGCACCCGCGACTCCAAGGAGCGCAACCTCAAGCAGGCGCTTGGAGAGATCGACCGGATGGCCTCCGCACAGGGCCTCCCGGACAACGTCCGCGAGACCGCTAGCGTCATCTACCGCCGCGCGCTGGACGAGGACCTGCTCCCCGGGCGCTCCATCGAGGGTGTCTCGACCTCCTGCGTGTACGCCGCCGCCCGGATGGCCGGCGTCCCGCGCAGCCTCGACGAGATCGCCGACGTCTCGCGCGTCGAGAAGGCCGAGATCGCGCGGACGTACCGCTACGTCGTCCGCGAGCTGAAGCTCGAAGTGAAGCCGGCCGACCCCGAGCAGTACGTCCCGCGGTTCGCCTCGGACCTCGAACTCTCCGAGGAGTCGGAGATGCGCGCGAAGAGCCTCCTGCGCAACGCCAAGGAGAAGGGCGTCCACTCGGGCAAGTCGCCGGTGGGCCTCGCTGCGGCCGCCGTCTACGCCGCCGCGCTCCTCACGAACGAGAAGACGACGCAGGCCGCGGTGTCGGAGGTCGCGGACATCTCCGAGGTCACCATCCGGAACCGGTACCATGAGCTCCTCGAGGCCGAGGACGGCCTCGTCGCGTAAGCGGACGCGCTTTTCACGATCCGTCCCGACTTCGCGGACCGTTCTAACCCGACCAGCTAAGACCCCGGCGAGGGAACCGCCGCGTATGTTCGAGGAGTTCGTTCTCGCCGCGAGCACGGCCGACCTCTCCGAGGAGCCGCGCGCCCGCGAGCACGCCGACGCCGTCGAATTCCGGATGGACCTCGCAAACTCCCCGCTCGACCAGCTGGCGAGCTACGACGGCGACCTCCCACTACTCGTCACGAACCGGGCGTCGTGGGAGGGCGGCGAGGCGGCGGACGGAACCGGCCGCTACGACGCCCTCTCGGACGCGATCGGTAACGACGCGGTCGCCGCGGTCGACGTCGAACTCGGCGCGCTGCGCGGGACGCACCCGGACCCGGCCGAGGAGTCGCACGCGACCGCGCTGCGCGACGCGGCGCGCGAGGCGGGCGTCGACGTGGTCGCGTCGGTCCACGACTTCGAGTCCACCCCGGAGCCGGCCGCGCTGGTGGACCTCCTCGCGGACGCCGCGAGCGAGGGTGACGTAGGGAAGCTGGCGACGACCGCGACCGCGCCGGCGGACGCGCTCGCGATGATCGAGGCGACCCACGAGGCGACCGCCGCGGGTCACCGCGTCGCGGCGATGTGTATGGACGAGCCGGGGCGGCACACCCGCGCCGTGACCCCGGTCTACGGCTCGAAAATCGGCTACGCGCCCGTCGACCCCGCGGAGGCGACCGCGCCGGGCCAGTACCCGCTCGCGACGCTCAGAGAGCTCGTCGACCGGCTTCGGGAGGGCGGAACTGTCGAGTGACTGTTTATATGTAACTGACCGCGGTTACAGCGACTACTTATAAATGAAGACGCGGTGCGGCGGCGCGTGCCTGCGAGCGGCCGCCCTCGGCGGCCGCGAGACAGCACGCGCGAGGGACGCGGCGAACGCGAGCGGCGAAGCCGCGAAGCGTGAGCCGCGAGGCTGGGGAGGCGTGAGGTGCGGTTGCTGTGCGGGTGGGGTGGGACTCAAAGGGGCAGCCGTGAGGGCCGCGCAGACGACGTAAGCACCGCAGCGAGTGAGCGGCAGCGAACGAGCAAGGAGCGCAACGAGTGTGCGCGGCCCTCACGGCTGGGGCTTTGGAGGCGTTCACCGCGGAGCCGCCAGCATCTCTTTATTAGCAAGCGGCTGGGGCTTTGGCGGTGTTCGCCGTCGATCCGCCAGCATCTCTTTATTAGCAAGCGGCTGGGGCTTTAGCGGTGTTCACGGCGATACCATCAGACACGATTTATACGCCCTCATCAGGGCCGCCGACTACCTATTGAGGTATCACGTATAGAGCCAAACCGCTTTACGACCGCCCCCGTAAGGACCGCCAATGGCGACGTGCGACGTGTGCGGGGAGTACGAGAACCTCCCGTATCAGTGTGATCGGTGCGGCCAGACGTTCTGTTCCGAACACCGGCTGCCCGAGAACCACGACTGTCCGGGCCTCTCGGAGTGGAACGACCCCGGCGGCGTCTTCGACAGCGGCTTCGACGAGAGCGTCGAGGGCGGCTCGGGGGGCGGCACCGGCGGTCGAACCGGTGGGGGGGGCTCCGAGGGGGTCGTCGGCCGGGTCAAGCGCCGGATCGACCGGGAGACGAGCACCGGGGGAATCGTGAGCTACTTCCGGAACAACGCGACCTACGCCATCCTGCTCGCGATCTGGGTCACCTTCCTCGCGCAGCTGATCGTCTTCTGGGGCGTGAGCCCGGCGCTCCACGACCAGCTGTTCGTGCTCCGGTCGGACGCGCTCGGGCGGGTCTGGACCTGGGTGACCGCCGTGCTCTCTCACTCGCCGGTGAGCCTCTACCACATCATCGGGAACAGCGTCGTCCTGTTCTTCTTCGGTCCCCTCGTCGAGCGCGCGGTGGGGTCGAAGCGCTTCACCGCGTTCTTCTTCCTGTCGGGGATCCTCGCCGGCCTCGGCCACGTCCTCTTCGCGCTCGCGCTCGGCGGGACGACCGGCGTGCTGGGCGCCAGCGGCGCCGGCTTCGCGCTCCTCGGCGTGCTCACCGTCTGGCGGCCGAACATGCAGGTGCTGCTGTTCTTCGTCGTCCCGATGAAGATCAAGTACCTGACGTGGGGGATCGCGCTCGTCTCGGCGGTCCTCGTCGTCCAGAGCGTCCAAGCGGGCGGCGCCGGCAGCGCCGGCGGCATCGCCCACCTCGCGCACCTGATCGGCTTCGCCATCGGGCTCGCGTTCGGCAAGCGCAACGAGGGGCTGGCGCGCTCCGCGGGCGGCATGGGCGGCGTCTCGATGGGCGGCGCGCGCGGTCCGCGCGGCCCCGGGGGTCCGGGCGGTCCCGGTGGGCGGCGCTGATGGCCCTCGCGCGGCCCGACCTCCGGCCCGACCCGTCGCTGTCGCGCGCGGAGATGGAGGCCCTCCAGCGCGACATCGCGGCGGCCGCGACGTTCGCGGACGAGCACGCGCTCGACCCGGCCGCCGTCGCGGTCGAGGAGGCCGCCTCCCTCGCGGACGGACTCCCGCCAGCGCGCACCGACGCACAGGAGCGGCTGGGGACCGACGCGGGACCGAACCCGGCCGGCTCGGCGTCCGGTTCAACGGTCCCCACCGTCGTCGGCGTCGATCAGGCGTTCCTCACCGACCGCGACGACGGCCGTCCCGACGCCGCCGTCTCGGCCGCGGTCGCGCTCCGCGGCGGGACCGTGATCGAGTACGCGAGCGCGACGACGCCGCTGTCGATCCCCTACATTCCCGGCCTGCTCGCGTTCCGGGAGGGCGAGCCGATACTGGCCGCGCTCGACGCGCTCGACGCCGACCCCGACCTGCTGATATGCGACGGCTCCGGTCGGATCCACTACCGTGAAGCCGGGCTGGCGACCCACGTCGGCGTCCTCCGCGACACCCCGAGCGTCGGCGTCGCGAAGAGCCTCCTCTGTGGCGAACCCGACGAGTCGACGGCCGAGCGGCCCGCGGGCTGGCGGACGCCGGTCCGCGCCGACGACGCGGTGACGACCGCCGAGCCGGGGACCGTCATCGGCCACGCGTTCCAGTCGCGCCAGTACCCGAACAGTAAGCGGGTGAACCCGCTGTACGTCAGCCCCGGCCACCGCGCGGGGGCGGAGACCGCGGTCGACCTCGTCGAAGCGCTGTGCGCGGGGTACAAACTCCCCGAGCCGACGCGGCTCGCGGACGCGTACGCGGAGCGCGTGAAGCGGGACGTGGACTGAGCCGTGCGGCGGTGGCGCGGCGGGGCGGCGTCGACTCCGTGTCAGCAGTTGCCACGGCAGTCGGTTTTTAGACGATCGCCCGCAAACGCGATCGCATGGGAGACGACGACGCGGAGAGTCCGATGTCCGCCGAGGAGTTCCGGTCGCTGACCGACGGGCTAGTGCGGCAGAGCTCCGGCGGCGGCACGACCGTTTATAAGAACGCGGCGGGCGTCGGCTGCCCGAACCCCGACTGCGACCGCGGGGTCTTCCAGACGCTGTTCGTCAGCGACCACGGCTGGCAGCAGATCGGCGCGACCCGCGACGGGATCGACCTCTGTTTAGTCAACACGGAGTCGAAGCGGCTCGTCTTCATCCACGACGAGTGAGCCGAGACGAGGGCCGAGGGACCTCAGTCGTCGCCCGCGGCCGAGTCGGCGTCCGGCTCCGCGGCGCAGCGGTTCGGGCCGAGTTCGAGTTCGATCGCCGCGGTCTCGTCGGGCGGCGACTCGACGCCGCGGTTGGCCGCGATCACCGACTCGTAGTTCGGCGGCTTCTCCGGCAGCGTCCGGGTGATACGCTCGACGAAGGCCTCCCGATCGAGACCGAGGACCTCGATATCCCGGCGCGCGTCCCCGACCGTCGCGAAGACGGGTTCGCCCGGGACGACGTCGCCGGTCGTCCCGTCGTTCGCGACCGCGAAGTGACCGGGACAGACGACGACGCCGTCCGGCTGGGCGAGCAGCGTCCCGTGGAGCGAGTCGTACAGCCGGCGGGCCGCGCCCGCGGCGCCCTCGTCGGCGGCTGACTCATCTCCCCCGTCGCCGCCCGCCGAGAACTGGAGCTCCGTCCGGCCGACGCTGTCGGTGAACAGCGTGTCGCCCGTGAGGACCGCCGCGTCGTCGACGAGGTAGCTCGCCCCGTCGTCGGTGTGGCCGGGCGTCGCGAGCGCCTTCAGGTCGACGCCGCCGACGTCGAGCGTCTCGTTGCGCCCGATCGGCTCGAAGGCGTGCGCCACGTCGCGGTCGGCGGCCGCGGCGGGCAGGTAGTACGGCACGCCGAGGTCGTCCGCGAGCGCCCGGCCGCCCGAGAGGTGGTCGGCGTGGACGTGCGTGTCGAGGACGGCCGCGATCGACGCGTCGCGCTCGGCGGCCGCCGCGACCCACTCGTCGCCGTGTCTGGAGACGTCGACGGCGACGGCGACGCGGTCGGAGCCGTCGGAATCGCTCGCGGGACTGTCCGTGAGGGCGTGATCCGCCTCGCCCGCCTCGCGCCCGCCGATGACGAGGTAGCCCAGACACCCCTTCGCGCGGCGCTGGATCTGGACGACGTCGAGCGGCGGGGCGCTAGAGGGCCTGTCCTGTAGCGGAACGTCGGTGCGGTCGTACACCGCGGACCAGCCGCGCATCCCGTCAGCGACGACGACCACGTCATCGTATCCGGCCGCGTCGAGTCCGGCGGCGAAGTCCTCCGATGCCTTCCCCTTCGCGCACAGCGTGATCACGCTGTCGTCGGGCGAGAGCCCGGTCTCGCGCTCGAAGTCGTCGACGTCGAACTCGTGGAACGGCTTGTAGAAGTAGTGGACCGCGTCCGCCACGCGCCACCCCGCGAAGCTCTCTTCGGGTCGCGTGTCGACCACGGTGAAATCTCGATCGCTGCGCCGACGCGCGTCGATCCTGTCGCGGAACTCGTCGGCGGATATCGTCTCGACCATACCGGAGTACTGTTCCGCGTGATCAAAAGCGCTGTTCTCGGTGGACGGAAGATGGAGAGGGATCGTCAGCGGGTGAACTGCGGCGACCACCGCCAAAGCCCCAGCCGCGAGGACTCGTGCGGCTCGCTGTCGTTCGAGACGCCGAAGGCGTCTCGTGATGACGAGAGAGCTTTGCTCTCTCGAACCACGGTCCTCAGTCGCTCACTTCGTTCGCTCCCTGCGGTCCTTACATCGCCGTGCTTCGCCCTCGCGGCTGCCCCTTTGAGTCCCGCCCGCACCGCACAGCGACCGCACCTCACGCCTCCCCAGCCTCGTCGGCCTCCCTACGGTCGGCCGACTCCCTCGCGCGTGCTCCCCGCGGCCGCCTTCGGCGGCCACTCGCAGGCACGCGCCACCGCGATCGGCAGCGGGTGAGCATCGCCGCGACCGGCGATGGTTAGGTTTTACTCGCGGGGGCCGGAGAGCGGGCGTATGGTCGAGGCGTTCGCGGTCGCCAGCGGGAAGGGCGGCACGGGGAAGACGACGAGCACGCTCGCGCTCGGGATGGCGCTCGCGGCCGACCACGACGTGACGGTCGTGGACGCCGACACCGGGATGGCGAACCTCCTCTTTCACGCCGGACTCGACGACGCGGCGGTCACCCTCCACGACCTGCTCGTCGAGGGCACCGCGACGGACGTGAGCGAGGCCACCTACGAGCGGTTCGGACTCTCGGTCGTCCCCTGTGGCACCTCGCTCGCGGGCTTCGAGGCCGCTGAGCCGGAGCGCCTCCGCGACGTGGTGGCGGAACTCGCGCGCGACACCGACGTGCTCCTGCTCGACTCGCCGGCCGCGCTCGGCTCGAAGTCGGCCGTGCTGCCGGTCGTGCTGGCCGACCGGGTGGTGGTCGTCGTCGAGCCGACCATCCCCGCGCTCTCGGACGGCCTGAAGGTCCAGGAGTACGCGCGCTCGTACGGCACGGAGACCGCCGGCGTCCTGTTCAACAAGGTCCGGGACGAGGCCGACGACGTGGCCGCGCAGGCGGAGCGTCACTTCGGCGGCCCCGTCCTCGCGAATATTCCGGAGAGCGACGCGGTCCGGGCGGCGCGTCGCGCGGGGAAACCCCTGCTCGCTCACGCGCCGGAGAGCGAGGCCGCCGCGCGCTTCCGGCGGGCCGCCGACCGGCTCGACGTGCGCGACGGCGACGGCGACGCGGTCGCGGACCGCTTCCGGAGCGCGGTCGTCCCCGACACGCCATGAGCGGGAGCCCGGAGGCGGACGGCGCGGAGTCGGCGGCGCTCACCATCCCGCGGGGGACGCTCCTGCGCTCGCGCGTCGTCTCGGACGTGGGGACGACGCTGTCGCGCGCGCTCGACCGCGGGCTCACCGGTTACGCGACGCTCGTCCCGCAGGAGACGCTGCTCCTGTCCGGCGAGGTCCGCGGCGTGATCACCTTCGACGACGGCGTGCCCGTGCTGGCGTACAACACGGTGACGGACAGCGGCGGTCCGGACGCGCTCGCGGAGCTCGCGGTCCCCGGTCCCTACCGCGTCGAGCTGTACGCCGTCGACGCGAGCGGGCTGGCCGCGGCCCACGAGGAGGAGACGCTGCGCGTCGCGCCCGACGCGGCCGCGACCGAACTGGCAGACGACGCCGACCTCGCGGCGCGGACCCGCGAGGCGGCGCCCGGCGAGCGCCTGCGGGACGCCGGCGACGAGGACGACGCCGTCGCCGCCTTCCTCTCCGACGACGACCGGATCGACGCCATCCGGGAACAGGCGCGGGCGGAGGCCCGCGACCGCGCCGCGGAGTGGGGACTTGACGACGCGCTCGACGACCCCGGCGAGACCGCCGGGTCCGACGGGGGAGCGGCGGCCGAGGCCGACCCGCCGCCGGACGCCGACCGCAACTCGGACCGACCCGACCGCAACTCGGACCGACCCGACCGCGACCCGAACGGCTGACTCGGGGGCGAGAGCGGGCGAGAGGGAGTCAACGGGCGTTTGAAACGTTCACCCCACCGGTAATTTTTTGAATATAGGTCATGTGAAGATATAACATGTCATCCGAGAGAAGTGTGCCGGAGGGGCGGGAGGCCCGGAGCGGCGAGGCGGCCGTCGACTCCGGGGACGCGGCGGACGGCCGCGAGGCGGCGGGCGCCGGCGAGTCGACGGGCGCCGCGGACGCCGCCGGATCAAAAGCGGGCGAGGGCGGCGCGGCGGGCGACGTCGCCGGGGGCGTCCGCGCGAACGAGCTCTTGGAACTGCTCGGGAACCGCCGCCGCCGGCTCCTGTGGCGACACCTCCGCACCGAGGAGCGGGAGGCGGCGCTGTCGGACGCGTCGGGGCGAATCGCCGCGTGGGAGAACGGCGTCGACCCGGGTGACGTGGAGTACGACCAACGGAAGAGCGTGTACACGTCGCTGCGGCAGTTCCACTGTCCGAAGATGGCCGACGCGGGGCTGATCGAGTTCGACGACCGCGACGGGACGGTGCGCCTGACCTCCGACCTCCCCGAGGAGTTGACGATCGAGATCGAGCCGGACACGGAGAACGTCAGGCAGACCGCCCTCGGCGCGCTCGCGCTGGCGACCGGGGTCATCCTCGGCTCGTGGGCCGCCGGACTCCCGGTGTTCGGCCCGCTCTCGTTCGGCGGCGTCGCGTTCGCCGTCGCCGCCGCCGTCGCCGCCGCCGGCCTCGTGTACGCCGTCGCCGTCCGCTCGGACCACGGGGTGTCGCTCGGCGACGCGCTGGCCCGCGTCGACGGCTGACCGGACCGACTCCGGGTGACGACGGACTCTCTCTGAGCCGCCGCGCGCGGCCCGAACGGTTATCTCGGCTCGGTCCCTCCGATCGGTATCACGGTCCTCCGACTCCTGCGCCTGACCTCGCCCGCCGACTTCGCGGACTGGTACGCCGCCGGCCGCGCGTACACGGCGGGCGTCGCGGCGGGGATGGGCTTTCCCGGCGCCGACGCGCTCGACGCCGATCGGATCGCCCGTCGCCTCCGGACGGCGCCCGACGAGCTGACGACGGCCGAGGCCCGCTCCGTCGCGGCGACGCTGCTCGCGGACGGCGCCTTCTCTGAGCCGTACTGCGAGTGGCTCCCGACGTGGTACGAACTGGCGCTGATCGCGCCGGTCCGATACGCCGACTGGCGGCTGCGACGGGTCGCCGGCGCCGTGGCCGCGAGCGCGTCCGTGAGCGCGACGGCGCCGCGCTTCTCGCGGCCGACCGACGTCCGGATCGACGGCGCGCCGGCGCTGTCGCGGGTCGCCGGCTTCCGCGAGCGGTTCCTCCTCGCCGACTCCCTGCTCCATCTGGAGTGGTTCGAACACGTCGCCGCCGCCGACGGGATCGAGGTGCCCGACGACCTCGTCGCGCGGACGCGGGCGGAGTCGCTGTCCTACTACGGCGGCGAGCGCGACCGGCTCTCTCCCGACGTGCGCCGGTTCCAGCGCCACCTGTTCGCCGACGACCGCTGGGTCCGACGCGTGAACGACGCCTACGAACTCGACAGCGACCTGTTCGGACTCTGGGAGCGACTGCTGCGGGACGAGCGGCGACGCCTCGGCGGCGACTGAGGGCGGGCATCGGACGGGCATCGGTCGGCCCGGGCGCACCGATCCCGCCGGAAAGATTGTTACAGGTATTGTAACGTGTTACGGGTTCGGATTGTTGAACGGGAGATAAGTATAGGCGGAGACGGCCCGTTCGAAGTTGTACGAACCGCAGATCGGTTCGCTGTCCCCGACCTTCGGCCCTCGCTTCGCCGGTCATTCTGCCGGGCCTCGCTTTCGGTGAACGGTGTAGCGGCGGCTCCGACCGGTTCGGTCGAGCGGTCCGCGGCGACGCCCCGCGTCTTGGGCCGTCGCGTCCTCGGACGGAAAAAATACCGCGAACCCCGTGAGGGGCGTTGCTCGTCTCGTCAGGCGGGTGTCGCGGTCGGCGCGAGGCTGGGCTGCGTGCCAGCCTCTTCGTCCGCTTCCGCGGCGGAGTCACCGCTGGAGGACGCCGCCATGCTCGCGGCCTCCTCGACGGAGTTCGCGAACAGGGTGACGCCCTCCTCGGTGAAGTCGTCCGGGTCGTCGTGGAAGAAGTCCATCGCGATCGCCGTGTTCAGGACCTCGTTACGGTCCTCGTCGATCGCGACGCCCGGGCCCTCGAACTCGCCCTCGTCGCTCGGGCTGAAGTCCGAGTGGCCGAGCACCTGGCCGTCGTAGTCGTTGAACCAGGCGCCCCACGTCGTGCCGGAGTCGACGACCGGGACCGACTCGCCCTCCTCGCCGACGCCGTCGAATATCGGGTGGTCGGACTGGATGTCGACCTCGACGGGATTCTCGTCGGCGTCGAGCGAGACGGAGTCGCGCTCGGCCGGATCGTCGCGGACGCTGTTGAGGCGGTAGACGCCGTCGGCGTACGCCTCGGCCGTCCCGCCCTGGTCGGAGTCCAGGTAGACGACGGCCTGGTCGTCGCCGAGCGAGTCCGTGAAGTCGGACGCCAGCGAGTCGCTGCCGAACCGCTGGACGACGAACACGTCGTAGCCGTCCATCTCGTCGAGCGCCTCGTCGGCGGTGAGCGTGTCGACGGTGGTGTAGACGTCGTCGTCGAGCGCGTCGGAGAGCGCGTCCGCGATGGCGCCCTCGTGGTAGTTCTGCTCGTCGACGACCGCGACGGAGACGTCCTCGGGTTCGCTCGGCTCCTCACCCGGACCGTCTCCGGGCTGCTGCGGGACGTCCGGAACCTCCGGGTCCAACAGCGCGTCGTAGTCGTCGATCGTCGGGTCCTTCTCCATGTCGGAGAAGACCGTGTAGCCGTCGCCCTCGGCGCCGATGCCGACCCAGTACCCGCCGAACGGGTTGACCGCGGAGTCGGGCACCTCGCCTTGGCCGATGTGGCCGTCGGCGTGCGACTCGGCCATCATCGACGTGCTCGGCGTGTAGTAGTCGCCGTCGCCCTTGTTCGTGCCCTCGGTCCAGAAGGCGTACTCCTCGTCGTGGTACGCCGACGGACTCACGAGGTTCCACCCGTTGTGGAGGTCGACCTGGCCCGGACTGGCGGGCTCGTCGCCGGACTGGAAGTCGAGCGTGGCGTAGGTGTCCTCCTCGGTGACGACGAGAACGGCCGAGAGCGCGCTGAGGCTGTCGTTCGCCGTCAGCATCTGCCAGTCGCCTATCTCGGCGTCGTAGCCGTAGACGGCGCCCTCGAACTCGTCGTTGAAGGCGTCGCCGACGGTCTGGTCGGTGGCCGCCGGGACGCCGACGGTGTAGGTCTCGTTGGCCTCCATCGTCAGGTCCACGGCGATCTCCGTCGTGTTCGTGTCGACCTCGCCGAGGTCGGCGGTGAGGTACGGCGAGTACGTGACGTCGCCCGCGATGCCGCTGTTGGCCTGCGGGCCGCCCTCGCCGAACCAGTTGAGCGGCGCGTCGAACGAGCCGCTCTCCGCGTCCATCGCCGTCTCGGTCTCGGCGAAGTCGTTGAAGTGGACGGTGAGGTCGTCGCCCGCGTCGGACGCCAGCACGCCGGTCGTGGCGTTGACGTCGTTCATCGCGAACTCGCCGCTCGTCGCGCTGCCCGAGAACATGAAGCCGGTGGTGGCGTTCGTGATCTCGTTGTGCGACGCGTCGGCAACGGCGGCGCCGCCCTCCGCGACGACGCCGTAGTCGCTGTCGCTGACGGACGCGTCGGTCAGGTTGCTGACCGCCCCGCCGTCGACGTGGACGCCGTAGTCGGCGTCGGTCACCGACGCGTCGGTGAGGTCGACGCCGCTGGAACTCATCGACGCGACACCCGCCTCGGCGGCGCCCTCGACGGACGCGCCCGAGACGGCGACGTCGGTCGCGCCGTCGAGCATCACGCCGTAGGAGACGTTCGTCGCGCTCGGCGCGTCGACGGCGACGCCCGCGCTGCCGGCGATCCGGACGCCGGTGCCGGCGTCGGTCGCCTCGGCGTCGTGGACGGCGACGGAGTCGCTGTCCGCGACGTGGACGCCGTTGGCCGCGGCGCCCGTGGCGCTGGCGTTCGTGACGGTGACGTCGCTACTGCCGACGACCTGAACCGCGTCGGACGCGCCGGTCACCGAGACGTCGGAGACGGTGACGTCGCTCGTGTCGGAGACGCCGACGCTCGCGAGGCCCGCGGGCGTTTCGAGGTCGAAGCCCTCGAAGTGAGTCCCGCTGGCCTGGATGTCGACGTGCGCGTGGCCGTCGGCGGCGCCGGAGTCGGGCGCGACGATCGTGGCGTCGTCGCCGGTGATCGTGAGGTTCTGCGTCTCGTCGATCGAGACGACCTCGTCGTAGGTGCCTTCAGTGACCTCGATCTCGGCGCCGCTCGGCGCGAGGTCGACGGCCTCCTGGATCGTCTCGACGTCCTCGCCGTCACCGACCGTCAGCGGCTCGTCGTACACCGCGGTCGGGCCGGTGGTAATGGTTATCTCGTGTGAGTCCTCGGGCGCGATGTCGGCGCCGTCACCGACCGCGTCCTCGTTGTTGGCGAACGTGAACGTCGTCTCCAAGATCACCGATCCGACGGTGTCGTCGGTCGATTCGACCTCGACCGTGTAGTCGTCGTCGGTCAGCGGCGGCGAGTAGGCGCGCCACTCGCCCCACGCGTTGATCGACCCGCCGACGTAGAGATCGAGGTTCGACTGGTTGGCGGTGCTGTCCTCGTGGAGCGACACCTTGACCTTCTCCAGCTGCTGGACGCCGTACTCGGCGCCGAACGCCTCGCCGGGCGCGTTCTGTGCGGGCTGGTCCTCGTTGAGGACGACCGGCGGCGTGGTCGCGGCCCACTCGGCCGCGTTCGCCAGCACGGCGTCGGCGTCGCCGCTGTAGTCGCCGGAGCCGACGAAGCTGGTCGAGCCGAACGTCGAGAGGAGCACCTCGCGCTCCTGCGCCAGCGTCGCGGCGGCGGGACCGTCCGTCACGCCGCCGGCCTGGACGTAGCCGACCGTCTGGAAGTCGCTGTCCTCGAACCACGAGTGGTCCGCGAACGTCGCGGAGTGGATGCCGAACGTGTCGCCGACCTCGCCGACGCCCTCGAAGAGCGGGCTGTCCTCGACGATCTCCATCTCGGGGTTCGGGGACGCGAAGCTGTCTTCGGTGTTCGCCGGGTCGCCGAGCGCGCTCGACCGCGCGGGGACGCCGTTGCTACCGCTTCCCCACTGGTCGAGCCACACGACGCCCGTCGAGGCGCCCGCGGTGTTCGACTTCAGGTCCTCGACGTACGTCCCGTCGATGTTCTGGACCACGAACGCCTCGTACTCGTCGTTCGCCGCGGCGTCGACCGCGTCGCTCCCGGTGAGCAGGTCGATCTCGTACGACCCGGGGAGCTCCGCGGTGAGCCGGTCGACGACGTCGTCGCCGTTGACGCCGTCGTCGACGACGGCGATCGAGGTGTACTCCGCGAACACGGTCGTCGGCCCGGTCGTCACGGAGACCGTGTCGCCCGCGCCGGAGAACGTGTGATCGAGCGCGAACTCGCCGTCGGTGTTCGCCTCGGTGGTGACCGTGAGGTTGGCGAGGCCGGTGAGGCCGCCGACGTCGACGTCCTCGCCCTCGCTGATCTCGGCGCCGTTGAGCTCGAACGTGAGGTCGCCCTCGTAGCTGCCGTTCCGCTCGACGGAGTACGTTTCGAGGTTGGCGACGTTCACCTGGACCTCGAACTGCTGGCCGCCCTCGATCGCCTCGGGCTGGCCCGCGACGGGCTCGACGCCGAGCGCGTCGGCCAGCGTGATGTTCTGCTCGACGAACGTCTCGTTGTCCGGGACCGAGACGCTCTCGCTGGCCTCCTCGTAGCCGAAGCCGCTCGCGGTGATCGTGTAGTTGCCCGGCGGCGAGAGCACGGTGTACTCGCCGTCGGGGCCGGTCTCGGCCGCGAAGCCGTTCTCCTCGATCTCGATGGTCGCGCCCTCGATGGCGTCGCCGTCGCCGTCGGAGACGGTGCCGGTGACGCCGCTGTCGAGCGCGACCTGGTCCGCGGCCGCCTTGACGTCGATGATCCCGTTGCCGTACCGCGTGTCGGGCGTTCCCGGCGGCTCCGGGGCGTCGTCGGGCTTCCAGGCGGTGTCCTCCATCGTCTCGATGGCGGTCTCGCGGTCGACGCTGCCGCCGGCCGCGGACAGCATCAGCGCGAACGCGCCCGTCTTGTGGGGCGCGGACATCGAGGTGCCGGAGTAGGTGCCGTCGTAGCCGCCGCCGGGCACGGAGCTCAGCACGTCCACGCCGGGCGCTGCCGCGTCCGGCACGACGTACTCGTCGGGCCAGTAGTCGGACGCGTCGTCGCCCCACGCGGAGGAGGTGTCGACCGTCTCCCCGCTGGAGAAGCTCGCGACCTCCGCGTCCTCGTTGACCGCGCCGCTCGCGAAGTTGGGATACACGTTGCCGGGCGATCCGGTCGTTCCCTCTCCGTCGTTGCCGGCGGACGCGACGAGGATGACGCCCGCGTCGCGCGCGTTCTCGGACGGCTCGATCATGTCGACGCTGTAGCCGGCCGCGCCGAGGCTCATCGAGATGATGTCGACGCCCGCGGTGTCGACCGCCCACTCCATCCCGGCCGCGACCTGGGTGAACGAGCCGCCGCCGCCGGGGATGACCTGCCCGTGGTACAGCTCGACGTCGGGCGCGACGCCGAACGTCGGCACGTCGCCGTCGGGGTTCTCCGCGCCGGCGACCGTCCCGGAGACGTGCGTGCCGTGCCCGCTGGAGTCGGACGGCTCGGAGTCGATCGGGTTCCCGTCGCTGTCCCACGACTGCCAGTGCTCGTCGTCGAGCTCCGGCAGGTCGGGGTGGGAGTCGTCCATCCCGCTGTCGAGCACGGCGACTTCGACGCCCTCGCCCTGGGTGTTGTACGCGTCCCAGACCTCGGTCGCGTTGATCATGTCGAGACCGTACGTCGTCGAGTAGTTCTCGGTCCGCATCGACGACGGCGCGACCGGCTCGGTGTCGGCCGACGGCTCCGAACGCTCCGCGGAGTCGTCGGACGCCGTCTCGTTCGTCACCGTCTCGTTCGTCGCCGTCTCGTTCTCGGACGTCGAGTTCGTCGACGTCGTCTCGTTCTCGGACGCCGACTCGTTCGCGGAGCCGTTCCCGCCGCTGGCCTGCGCCGTCGTCACCTCGAAGTTGACGTGCAGGCGCTCGACGCCCTCGGCGGACGCGATCTCCTCGAGGGAGACGCGGTCGGGGTTGACCTCGAGGAGCACGGCGTTCGTGATCCAGAACTGCCGTTCGAGCTCCACGTGCTCCGACATCTGGGCGAAGCGGACCACGTTCTGCTGGGTCTCGGCGGCGTGGTCCTTCAGCGCGCCGACCGTCGCCTCCTGACCCTGAACCCCGCTCGTGTCCGCGGGCGAGAGCCTGACGACGACGTCTACCGTGTCGCCGTCGGACTCCGCTTGCCCCTCGAACTTGCGCTCGAGCGCGGGGTCGATGTCGACGTCGTCCGCGTCCTGCTGTGCGAACTCGCCGTCACTCGTCTGTTCGTACGATACGTCGTCGGAGAACGCCGGGACGTCCCCGGCCTCCTCCATCGCAGGTGTGGCGTCGCCCGCGTCCGCGGCCACGGCGGCCCCCGCGACGGGAGCCATCATGGAAACGACCATGAGTACCGCGAACAGCGCGGCGAGCGCCTTCGTGTAGTTGTTGGTGCGTATCATGTCTCGTCGCGTCGTGGCACCTCCCCTGCGGGAGGATACCGGACCAACGCCGCGGTGCGCCCGTAGTTATTAACGCAATGTGCGAACACAACCCACGGTTGCGTCGTCACAATCGGCGGTGTCGACGGCGGAGGATCTCGCGATCGGTCCCGTAACGAGCCGTAGCGGCGCGAACGTGTCACCGATCGAAACGGCGCAGAGACGCCGCGTGTCCCGCGTAACGGCCCGTTACGGGAGGCGGTACGGTCCGGTTCGCGGGGTCCGAATGAGGATAGCTGTACAGTAGCCGCCGAAGTCGATAACTCGACGACGAGTGCGGCGTCGAGTCGACGGTAACGGGGTATTACGACGTGTTCCGACGGAACGAGGGCCGAGACCCGTGGGAAGTGGCAGCGTGCCAAGAAGTTATATACATTGAAGATAATTGAAACGTATCGATGCGCCTCCGACATTTGGATCCGAGGACCTGGACGAGTGACGACCGGAACGGGACGGGCGCACGCGGCGACCGGACGGAACGGGACGGAGACGGTCCGACGGGCGACGGACGGGACGGGCCGGCGGCCGGTCGCTCCGCGGGCGACGACGGCGGGTCCTCGACCGGACCCCCCCTACCGACGGACTCCGCGTCCGACAGTCCTCGGACCGACGCCGGCGACCGCTCGACAGCCGACGTGGCCGCCGACGACCTCCTCGAACTGCTGAGCAACCGACGGCGGCGCTACCTCTGGCGGGCCCTCCGTCGCGAACCGAAAGCGGAGGTGGAGCTGTCCGACGCCTCCCGGCTGATCGCGGCGTGGGAGAACGACGTCGCCGTCGGGGAAGTCGAGTACGACCAGCGAAAAAGCGTGTACAACTCGCTTCACCAGTTCCACTGCCCGAAGATGGCCGACGCGGGGCTCGTCGAGTTCGACAAGCGGAGTTCGACGGTGCGGCTCGCGGCCGAGCTTCCGGCGCAGTTGACCGTGACGGTTGAGCCGGACACGGAAGACGTCCGCAACACGGCCTTCGGTGCGCTCGCGCTCGCCGCCGGCGTCGTGCTCGGTGCGTGGGCGCTCGACCTGCCCGTCTTCGGCACGCTGTCGCTCGGCGCGGTCGGTCTCTCGCTCGGCATCGGCGCGAGCGCGGCGCTGCTCGTCTACACGCTCTTCCTCCGGACCGAGTTCGGCCTGTCGCTCGCTGACGCGCTCAGCCGCGTCGACGGCTGAGCGGGACTGGCCCGGTCGAGCCGACCCCGCTCAGCGACGCCGGGCGATCAGCGCAGCCGCGACCGCCGCGATCAGCGCGGTAAGCACGCCGAACCCGGGCGTCTGCTCTTCGAGGACCGGGCCGCCGTCGCCGCCGGACGACGAGCCGCTTCCGTCGCCGCTCTCCGAGTCGCCGCTCGTCGAACCGTCGCCGTCGGCGTCGCCCGAACCGTCCGAGCCGTCGTCGCCGTCGGTCGAGTCGTCACCGCCGGCCGCCGAGTCGCCGTCGTCGCCCGCCGAGCCATCGTCCGCGTCCGCCGCGACCTGTGAGACGGCGAAGTACGAGAATCCGGGCGTCTCGGCCGTGTAGACGCCGTCGCCTTCGTGGGTCGTCTCCAGGGCTGTCCACTCGCCGTCGACCAGCCGGAACAGGCGAACGTCCTCGGGCGCCGCGCCGAGCGCGTCGGCGTCGGCGGTGAACGAGACCGTGGCGTTCGCGACGGCGTCGGACGCGACGCCGTCGGCCGCGAACTCGAAGTAGGAGGCCGCGTCGGCGCCGTCGAGCGCCGGCGCGTCCCCGGGCAGGTCGCCGGAGCCGACGGAGCGCGCCTCGAGGTCGAGCGAGTCGACCGCGGCCGCGGTCTCGACCGACACGGCGTCGACCGTGACGTCCTCGTCGCCCACCGCGTCACCGAGGTCCGCCTCGACGGTCGAACCGGCGTCGACGTCCGCCGCGGACAGGGTCGCGCCCCCGTCCGTGGTCGTGACCTCTGCCTCGATCACCGCGGGCGCGTCGTCGCCGCTCGGCGGCGTCGCGCCGCCGGAGCCGCCGTCGCTTCCATCGCTGCCGCCGCTACCGTCTCCGCCGTCACTGCCGTCTCCGCCGTCACTGCCGTCGCCGCCGTCTCCGCCGTCGCCGCCATCTCCGCCGTCACCGCCGTCACCGCCGTCTCCGCCATCTCCGCCGTCACCGCCGTCTCCGCCGTCGCTTCCGTCGCCGCCGAGCGTGACCCCGTTCCGGGTGAGGTCGGTGACGTCTTCGGGTTCGCTCGTCGAGACCAGCGAGTCCCCGGCGACGAACGCGACGTCGGTCGGCGCGTCCGGCGTCTCGAAGACGATCGTCGCCATCGTCGGGGCGTCGACACCGCTGTCCGGCGCGCTCCCGGCGATCGCGTTGAACTGGACGGTGCCGTTCTCGTTGTCGACGTTCGTCACCGGGTCGCCGTCGAACTCCCCCTCGCCGCCGGAGACGTTCACCACGGCGGTCGCGTTCGAGTCGAAGGTGAGGTGCGCCTGATAGCCCGCGACGTCCTCGACGGTCGTCGAGAGCGTCACGGTCACCGTGTCGTCGCCCTCGTCGGTGGTGGTCAATGTCAGTTCGCCCGCCGGCTCAGTCTGTTCGACCGCCGTCGACGCGCCGGAGAGATCGGCCGCGTCGGCGCCGTCGGAGACCGGACCGGGGGCGTCGGCGCTCGCGCCCAGCGCGGCCGCCCCGCCGGCGAGCGGGGCGAGCGCAACGGTCGCGACGATGAGACAGGCGAGCAGGCGTTCGGGTAGTGTGTTGGTCGTCATTTGTGGGATGGGTCGCGTGGTGTGTGTCGGGATTCGGCTCGGGTCTCGTTCGGGGCTGCGGCGTCGAAAAGCCGTCTCGACTACCACCGTATAAAAATCGCCGCCCGCGCGGCGAGGGTGCGTGGTAGCGTACGGTGCGAGAGCCGACGCGCGCCGCGCCGGCGCGGTCGGCCGGTCGCGGCGCGGTCAGTCGGCGTCCGACGCGGTTACGGGACCGTGACCGAGGCCGTGTCGGTCGCGTTCACCTCCGTGTCGACCGTTTCGGGGGAGTCAGCTCCGTCGTTGTCAGCGAGGGCCTCGTTGAGGATGGCGAGGACGTCGCTGGTGGTGACCGAGCCGTCGCCGGTAACGTCGGCGAGCGCGGGGTTGAAGTCGTCGGCCAGGTCCTGCCCGGCGATGTACTGCTGGACCAGGATGGCGTCACCGACGGTCACCTCGCCGTCGGTGTTGACGTCACCGAGCACGCCGCTGACGACCCCGGCGTCGCGGTAGTCGACCTCGATCTCATCGGTGTTCGGATCGAGCACCTCGGAGTCCTCGGCGTCGAACGCGATGTCGGCGGAGCCGCCCTCCTCGCCCTCGTAGGTGACTTCGAGAGCGAAGAGGACGGACGGCGACCCGCCGTTCGCCTGGGCCTGCCCGACGGAGGCCGTGCCGTTCTCGTTGTCGATGTTCTTGCTGAACGCGCCGGAGAGGTTGCCGGCGGAGGCGCTCTCGACCGTGATCGTCTCGGGGTCGAACTCGACTTGCGCCTCGTAGCCCGCGACCGACTCGGCGTCGGTCTCGACGAGCAGCGTCCGGGTCTCACCGGGACCGAACACGTACTCCTCCTGCGCGAACTGGACCGAGGGCACCCCGTCGACGTCGATCGTCGCGGTCTGCCCGTCGTTGTCGGTGAAGACGCCGTGCTCGAAGGTCCCGTCGACGTTCGGCACGGTGACGTTCGCGAACGTCACGACCTCGCTTTCGGACGAGTCGAGCGAGACGTTCTGGCTCGCCGCGACGGTGTCGTTGAACACGAAGTCGACGCTCTGCTCGCCGGCGTCGGTGCCGACGTTCGTGACGTTCGCGCTCACGTCGATCTGGTCGCCGGCCTCGGCCGACGCCGGTGCGGTGAGGTCGCTCACCTGGAAGAACGTGCCGTTCGCCACGACGGTGAACGGCGCGGTTCCCTCGTCGGTGACGTTCGGTGCGGGCGCGGCGCTCGGGTCGAGGTTCTCGCCGACCTGCTGGACCGCCTCCAGCTCGTCGCCGGGACCGAAGTCCGTGCCGAGCGCGGCGTTGATCCCCGCGATCGATCCGAAGTTCGTCTCGAGGGTCTGCGTCTCGCCCGGCGGGAGGTCGGTGACGTCGCTCGGCGGGAAGTAGATGAAGTTGTCGTCACCTCCCGTCGCGGCGTCCTGGATCGCCGTCAGCGTCTGCGTCGAGCCGGTCTGGTCACCGACGTTCTCGACGGTCGCGGTGATGACGATGGACTCGCTCGGCGTGACGTCCTCCTGAACGTCGACGCTCGCGACCTCGAACTCGGGGCCCTGAAGCTCGTCGACGGTCGTGGTCGGGCCGGTCTCGACGACAAGCTCCTCGCCCGCTCCCGCGAAGGTGTGTTCGAGCGAGAAGCTCTCGTCGAGCGGCGCGTCCTCGGCGATGTCGACCGTGACCGGGACGGCGTCGTCGTCGAGGTTATCGAAGGTCGTCTCGTTGCCGAGGTCGACCTCGCTGCCCGCGACCGACACGGTCAGGTCGGAGGCGTTGAGCTCCGAGTCGTCGGTGAGGTCGACCGTCAGCCCGTCGAGGTTGCGGACGTCGAGGACGAGGGTGACGTCGCCGCCGGTCGGCGCGAACGGAGCCTGGCCCTCGATCAGGTCGACGGCGAGTTGCGGTTCGAGCGCGAACTCCGTCGCCGCGCCGCCGCTCACCTCGGTCGTCTCCTCGGCGTTGCCGAACTGATCGGCGGTGACCGTGGCCGCCTCCTCGGTGGTTTCGAGGGTGTACTCGCCGTTCTCGTCGGTCGTCGTCAGCGACCCGGCGTCGGTGCCGACGGTGGCGCCGACCACCGGCTCGCCGGTCGCGTTGTCCGTGACCGTGCCCTCGATCGTCTGCGTCTCGTTGAGCGCCTGCGCGGCCGCGTGGACGTCGATGATCCCGGTGCCGTACCGGATGTCGCGGCCGTCGGCGCTCGGGAAGTCGTTGTCGGGCTTCTCGGCGGTCTCCGCGAGCGCCGCCTTGATCGTCCCGGGCGCGAGGTCCTCGTCCGTGGCCGACTGGAGCAGCGCGACGGCGCCCGCGTAGTGCGGGGCGGCCATCGACGTGCCGTCGGAGTAGGAGTACGTCGCGTTCGGGTCGCCGATGTCGCCGCCGAGCGGCCCGGAGCTCAGGACCTCCTGTCCGGGGGCCGCGACGTCGGGCTTGACGTACTCGTGCGGGAACGTCTCGGGGAGCGTACCGTTCTCGGGGCCGACGATTTCGACGTCGTCGTCGGAGATTACGTCGCCGCTGGAGAAGGTCGCGATGGTCCCGGCCTCGGTGGACGCGCCGACCGACGCCGAGCGGAAGTTCGTCGCCGGCGAGGTGACCGGCCCGCCGCCGTCGCCGCTGCCGGAGTTCCCGGCGGAGACGACCGCGACGGTTCCGGCCGCGTTCACGTCTTCGACCGTCTCGATGTAAGCGGGCTGGAACGTCGACAGACCGGTCGAGGACGGGAAGCCGAGGCTGAAGCTCGCCGCGTCGGCGTCGTTCTCGGCGGCCCACTGCATCGAGGCGATGATGTCCTCGGAGAACGCGCCGCCGCCCGCGAACACGTCGGCCATCAAGAGGTCCGCCTCGGGGGCGACGCCGTAGCGGGGCACGTCGCCCGCCGGGTGCGCCGCGCCGGTCGCGGTGCCCGCCGTGTGCTCGCCGTGCGAGCCCTCGTTACCGCCGACGAGGGTTCCCTCGTCGACGGTGCCGTTCTGGACGATCGCCTCCTTTGCGAACTCGAGGTCAGGGTGACCCTCCTCGGGGTTCGAGACGCCGTCGTCGCCGATCATGACGGTGGCGCCCTCGCCTTGGACGCCGAACTCGTCTTCGAACTCGGGGACGCCGATCTGTTCGAGCCCGTACGTGTACTCGCCGTCGTGGCTCGCGGGCGCCGCGTCGTCGCCGGCGGCGGCGGGCGGCTCGGGCCGCTCGTACCGCACGTTCGGCGAGACGGATTTTACCCCGTCGATCGACGCCAACCGCTCGAGGTCGACCGCGTCGAGGTCGACTTCGGCGGTGACGATGTTGCCCGCCCAGAAGCGCTCGCGGACGTCCGCCCCGAGCGCGTTCAGCTCGGTGGCGACCGGCTCCAGCGTCGCCTCGGAGTCGGCGCGGATCCGGTCGACCGAGAGCTCGCCGTCCGCGGACGCGGCCCGCAGGTCGAGTTCGCGCTCGACGGCGAGGAGAACCACCGTCTCGTCGCTGGCGGACCGGAGCGCCGGGTCAATTCTGACCGACTCTTCGGCGTCGGTCTCGTTCGCTTCCTGGCTCGGTTCCGTCTGTGGCTGTACGTCTGCGTCGACGTCGGCCGGCCCGGCGTCGGTCGCGTCGCCGCCGGTCCCGCCCATGGCCGCCGCCGCACCCGCGGTCGGCGCGAACATGGACGCGACCATGACGGCCGCGAAAAGCGTCGCAAAGAGTGTTTTTCGTGATACCATCGATCGTTCGCCTCCACCGTGCGGAGGTGTCACGGTACAGCAGGCCATGGGACGTGATTATTCGGAATATAAGCCGTTCCCACCGCGTGAAAATCCGACAACGAGTCGTGTCTCCCGGAGATTTTCGTCGGTTTCTCGCGGGAGCGGCGGCGGGAGTGACCTGACGCGCGAGGGGCGGGGACGACGGAACTCGACGGCGGGTCGACCAACCGAACAGGACGAAAGGTCAGATACCAGACAAGATGGCGGGTCGGCCTAGCGAGCAGGAGGACAGGTCGGTCCGCCGAACACGACGGTGGGGCGACCTAGCGGAGTCGCCGGAGAACCTCGTCGAAGTCGACGGCGCGGGCGGACCTGACGACGGCGTAGTAGAGCGAGCACGCGGTCACCGCGGCGATGCCGAGGGAGACGGCGAGCGCTTCGGGGGTGAGCGCGCCGAACACCGGAAGCCCGAATCGCCACGCACCGGCCGTGACGAGCGCCGACAGGCCGACGGCGGCGAGGACGGTCCTCCCCACGCGTCGCCGGTCGGGCTCCAGTTCGACGACCAGGTTCGACCCCTCGCAGGGGGCGACCCGGGCGGCGCGGCGGTCGAACTCGATGAGTCCGGCGTCGGCCATCTTCGGACAGTGGAACTGGAGCAGCGAGGTGTACACGCTCTTGCGCTCGTCGTAGGTCACGGCCGACGGCGGCTTGTCGAGTTCGCGGGCCGCGATCACTCTGGACGCCTCTTGGAGGGGAATCTCCTCCCCTTCGCGTCGAAGGTGCTGCCAGAGGTACCGCCGGCGCGAGTTGGCGAGCAGTTCGATCAGCGCCTCGGACCGGTCGAGTGGAGGGTCGTCGGCGTCCGACGACGACGCCGCCCGCTCGTCGTCGTCGAACCCCGCGGACTCGGCGTCGGGAGTGTAGGGAGATGCGGACTGACGGGCCACTATGAACAACAGGTAGTAGTTTTTATTTAAGAAAATTGTGTATGTGGCTCCGTTTCCGGAACGAGACCTGTAACATCCCGCTCCGGGCGTCGGAACGGCGTTCGGGCGCTGCGAGGGACGAACCGCCGCGTCGCCGCGGACACAACTCGGGACCGAGTTGTCTTCTATTCACCGTTGCGTTTGCCGGAAGCTTCATACGTTACCTCGCGGATCCTCCGAGTACACGAATGGCAGTACTCTTGCTGGAGGATGTCGATGCCGACGACGTCGGGACCGTCGGCGGGAAGGCGGCGTCGCTCGGCGAACTCATCGGCGCGGGGCTCCCGGTGCCGCCGGGATTCGCCGTCACCGCGGGCACGTACCGCACCTTCATCGAGGAGGCGGGGATCGACGAGGAGCTGTTCGACGCGGTCGACGTCGACCCCGAGGACTCCGCCGCGCTCCGCGCGGCCGAGGAGCGCGCGGAGGAGCTCATCCTCGGGACGCCGTTCCCGGAGTCGGTGCGCGAGGAGATCCTCGCGCAGTACCGGGCGATGGGCGAGGACGGCGAGCAGGCGTTCGTCGCGGTCCGCTCGTCGGCCACGGCCGAGGACCTGCCCGACTCCTCGTTTGCCGGCCAGCAGGAGACGTTCCTCAACGTCCGCGAGGACGACCTGCTCCGGCGCGTCAAGGAGTGCTGGGCGTCGCTTTTCACCCAGCGCGCGATCTACTACCGCCAGCAGCGGGGGTTCCCGCACTCTGAGGTCGACATCGCGGTCGTCGTCCAGCGGATGGTCGACGCCGACAAGTCCGGCGTGATGTTCACCAGCCACCCCTCGACGGGCGAGCCGCAGGTCACCATCGAGGCCGCGTGGGGGCTCGGTGAGGCGGTCGTCTCCGGCACCGTCTCGCCAGACAACTACGTGTACGACCGCGGGCGGGGCGAGGTCGACGAGGTCACCGTCGCGGACAAGAAGGTGGAGATGGTGAAAGACGACGAGACCGGCGAGACGGTCCAGCTCGACGTCGACGAGGACCGCCGGAACGAGCGGGTGCTCTCGGACGCGGAGATAGGCGACCTCGTCGAGCTCGGCGAGCGCGTCGAGGACCACTACGGCGCCCCCCAAGACGTCGAGTGGGCGATCTACGACGGCGAGATATACATGCTCCAGTCGCGCCCGATCACCACGATCCAAGAGGACGCCGGCGACGGGGCGGGCGCGAGCGGCGACGCGGGCGGCGACGGCGCCGCGCCGGGAACCGAACCGAGCGACCGGGCGAGCGCGAACGGCGGAGACGGGGGGGACGACGACGCGGACGTCCTCGTCGACGGGCTCGGCGCCAGCCCGGGCGCCGTCTCCGGCACCGTCCGGATCGTCCACAAGCTCGACCACCTCGATCAGGTCCAGGAGGGCGACGTGATGGTGACGGAGATGACGATGCCCGACATGGTGCCCGCCATGAAACGCGCCGCCGGCATCGTCACCGACGAGGGGGGGATGACGAGCCACGCGGCGATCATCTCCCGCGAGCTCGGCGTCCCCGCGGTCGTCGGGACCGGCAACGGGACCCGCGTCCTCGAGGACGGCCAGCACGTCACCCTCGACGGCGACAAGGGGACGATCCGGGCGGGCGAAGACGAGTCGGCCGAGCCGGGCGAGGAGTTCGAGCCGGTGGAGGCCGCGCGCCCCGAGACCCCCGTCAAGCCGATGACGGCGACGGAGGTGAAGGTGAACGTCTCGATCCCGGAGGCCGCGGAGCGCGCCGCCGCGACCGGCGCCGACGGCGTCGGCCTGCTCCGGATCGAACACATGGTGCTGTCGCTCGGGAAGACCCCGGAGAAGTACATCGCTGACCACGGCGCGCGGGCGTACCAGGAGGAGCTCATCGAGGGGGTCCGGCGCGTCGCGGACGAGTTCTACCCGCGACCGGTCCGGGTGCGGACCATCGACGCGCCCACCGACGAGTTCCGCGAACTGGAGGGCGGCGAGGGCGAGCCGGTCGAGCCCAACCCGATGCTCGGCTGGCGGGGGACCCGGCGGAGCCTCGACAAGCCGGAGCCGTTCCGGCAGGAGCTCACCGCGTTCGCGCGGCTCCACGAGATGGGGTACGACAACCTGGAGGTGATGTTCCCCTTAGTCAACGACGCCGCCGACGTGGAGGGGATCACGCGCCACATGCGCGAGGCCGGGATCGACCCCGAGACGCACCGCTGGGGCGTGATGATCGAGACGCCCGCCAGCGCGCTCCAGATCGAGGAGCTGGCGGCCGCCGGCATCGACTTCGCCTCCTTCGGCACCAACGACCTCACGCAGTACACGCTCGCGGTCGACCGCAACAACGGGCACGTCGCGGACCGGTTCGACGAGCTCCACCCCGCAGTGTTGCGGCTCATCGGTGACACGATCGAGTCGTGCCGCGAACTCGGCGTCGACACCAGCATCTGCGGACAGGCCGGCTCGAAGCCCGAGATGGTCGAGTTCCTCGTCGAGAAGGGCGTCTCCTCCATCTCCGCGAACATCGACGCGGTCCGCGACGTCCAACACGAGGTCAAGCGGACCGAGCAGCGCCTCCTGCTCGACTCGGTTCGCTGAGGGGGCTCGCGGTCGGTTTCCTGAGACACCCCAGAGCGGAACGGGTAAGAGCCGCCCCGCGTAAGAGCAGGGCAGATGCGTCAGCCGGAACCCGAGCCGCAGTCGTTCGATCGGGTGCTCTCCTCGATGTGTACCGAGCCGCACCCGGCGGCCCGCGAGGCCGCCGAGCGCTTCCTCGCGACGAACCCCGGCGACCCCGCCACCTACGATGCGGTCGCGGAGCTAGAGGCGCGCGCGGTCGAGGGGCTCGCGGCGTTAGCCGACCACCCGGCCCCGGCCGAGGCCGCCGGGTACGTCACCTCCGGCGGCACCGAGGCGAACGTTCAGGCGGTGCGGTCGGCGCGGAACCGGCACGACGGGACCGATCTCAACGTCGTCGCGCCGGCGAGCGCGCACTTCTCGTTCACCAAGGCGGCAGAGGTGCTCGGCGTGGAGCTACGGACGGTCCCCCTCGACGACGACCACCGGGCCGACCCCGATGCGGTCGCGGCCGCGGTCGACGGCGCGACCGCGCTCGTCGTCGGCGTCGCCGGCAGCACGGAGTACGGCCGGGTCGACCCGATCCCTGAGCTGGCGGCGATAGCCGAGGAGCGCGGGGCGCGGCTCCACGTCGACGCCGCGTGGGGCGGGTTCGTCCTCCCCTTCACCGACCGCGACTGGTCGTTCGCGGACGCGCCGGTCGACACGCTGACGATCGACCCCCACAAGTTCGGGCAGGCGCCGGTGCCGGCGGGCGGCCTGCTCGCCCGCGAGGACGCCGCGCTCGACGCGCTCGCGGTCGACACCCCCTACTTGGAGTCCCGGTCGCAGGCGACGCTGACCGGGACCCGGAGCGGCGCGGGCGTCGCGGGCGCCGTCGCGGCGATGGACGCGCTGTGGCCCGACGGCTACCGCGAGGCGGCCGAGCGCGCGGCCGACAACGCCGACTGGCTCGCCGCCGAACTCGCGGCCCGCGGGTACGACGTCGTCGACCCCGAACTCCCGCTCGTCGCGGCCGACGTGCCCGAGTCGGAGTTCGCGGCGCTCCGCGACGCCGGCTGGAAGGTGTCGCGGACCGGCAGCGGAGAGCTCCGCGTGGTGTGTATGCCGCACGTGACGCGCTCGGCGCTGCGGGCGTTCATCGACGACCTCGACGGGATCCGACGGTAGGCCTCATTTAAATACGTGACCGCGGCTGCGACTGTTCTTTATAAATGAACAAGGCTGCGGCGTCGCCGGCGGCTCTGCCGCCGGCTGCAAGAGGCGCGTCGCGCCTCCCTGCGTGCCTGCGAGCGGCCGCCCTCGGCGGCCGCGAGACAGCACGCGCGAGGGAGTCGGCGCGGCGAGGGCGACCGAAGGGAGCCCGAAGACGCGTCCGACGAGGCTGGGGAGGCGTGAGGTGCGGGGCGGGACTCGAAGGGGCAGTCGCGAGGCGGGCGCAGGTGACGTAAGGACCGCAGCGAGTGAGTGAAACGAACGAACGAGGACCGCAGCGAGCGTGCGCCCGCCTCGCGACTGGGGCTTCGAGAGCGGTCGCGTTGCTCGTCGGTTTATAACCAACCACGGACAGCCGAGCGGCTGGGGCTTCGGGGGCGGTCGCCGTTTATTGGTGATCCCGCGTTCGGATCAACATATTCACTACGGGCCGTTACGAACCGGGTGGTATGAGTTCGGACGACGTCTCTCGGCGCGCGTTCATGCGGACGGCCGGCGGTGCGGCGGCCGCCGCCGGCGCGGCGACGGCGACGGCGGGGACGGCGGCTGCACAGGAAGTGGAACCCGACTGGCCGAGCGCCGCCGAAGGCAACGTCGGGTCCTACACCGACGCCCGCGGCCAAGACTCGGTAACCATCTCGGTCGGCGCCGGCGACCAGGGCCTCGCGTTCGACCCGACCCTCGTGTGGGTCGACGAGGGGACGACGGTCGTCTGGGAGTGGACCGGCGCCGGCGGCGCGCACAACGTCCAGACCGTCGACGACGGCGGCCCGGCAAGCCTCGACAGCGGCGACCCCGTGGGCGAGGAGGGGAACACCTACGAGTACGAGACCTCCGGCGAGGACGCCGGCATCACCCACTACCACTGCGTGCCTCACACCGCGACCGGCATGCACGCCGGCATCGCCGTGGGCGAGGACGTCGCCACCGTCGAGGTCGGCGGGGGGAGTTCGGACGCGGTGTTCGTCCCGGACGCCGCCCGCGCGCTCGGCATCGCGACGTTCATCGCGATGGTGAGCACGCTGGGGCTGGCGTTCGTCTTCATGAAGTACGGCGGTACGATTACCCGGCAGGAGCAGGCGTAGCAGACGCCCTCTTTCTCTCCGCTCGTCCGCGCGGCCCGTCACTCCCCGTCGACGAGTTCCTCGTACAGCGCCACGTAGCGGTCCGTGACCGCCTCGTGGTCGAACGAGGCGAACTCCCGGTCGACCGCCCGGCGTTCGAGATCCCCGACCGCGACGAACTCGTCGGCCAGCTCCGCCGGGCTGGTCACGAGCCGCCCGCGCTCGCGCCCCTCCACGAGTTCGTGCGCGCCGGAGTCCGCCTGGTACTCGACGAGGGCGACGCAGCCGCACGCGACCGCCCACAGCAGGTCGGTCGCGAACGTCTCCCACGTCGCGGTCGCGACCGCGACGTGTGTCCCCTTGAATATCGGAATCCGCGCTTCGGTCGGAACGTCACCGAGGAACTCGACGCGGTCGTCGATGCGGAGGTCGCTCGCGGTCGCCTCGATCCGGCCGCGCTCGGGACCATCACCGATCACCGCCGCGGTCCAGTCGCGGCCCCGTAGCTCCGCCAGCCCGAGCAGGAACGTCTCGACGTTGGCATGGCGGTCGAGCCGCCGCGAGTACACCGCGTCGAAGCGGTCGTCGACGCCCGCGGACTCGACGGCGTCGAAGTCGATGCTCTCGGGGAGCACCCGCACGTCGTCGCCGTCGGCGCCGTGTTCGCGGACGCGCGTCTTGGTGGTCCGCGAGGGGGTCGCGACCGCGTCGGCGCGCCGCGCGAGCGGCCGGTACCAGCGGCGGGCGTCGGCCGGGTGGTCGCGCCACCAGTCGACGACGACCGGGACCCGAGAGAGCGACCCCGCGACCGTGGCGGCGAGCGCGGGCGTCGGCGGGCTGTTGACCGCGTGGACGACGTCGGGGGCGACGCGCCGGAGCGCGGCCGGGAGCTTCGCGGCGAACCCGACGGGCGACGGCTCGACGGTGACCGAGCGGTACTCGATCCCCTCGTCGTCGAACGCGTCGTGGTCGCCGCCCCACCACTGCGCGCACAGCCAGACCACGTCGTGCCCGCGGGCGGCGAGCCGGCGGGCGGTTCGGAGCGTCCGCGTCCGCGCCGGGGTCTCCCCGTGTTCGGGGGTGAAAAGCGAGACGAACGCGACGCGCATACGCCGACCGCACGGGGGGCGCCGGTAAAAAGACACGGCATCCGGGCGGCGTCGCGTTAAGTTAGAGGATGAGGCGCTCGACTTCAGAGTGTCTATGGCCGAAACCGAGCGCCTCAGCGAACGTATCGCGTGGATCGACTTGTCGTTTGTGGAGCGAGATCGAACGCCGCGATGGGCGATTGAAGTAGGGATCCGCTGTCACTTGGCCGGTATGTCATTGCGAGAGGTAAGTAAGCATCTTGAGCTGTTTGGGATCAAGCGGAGTCACGTCGCGATCCATAACTGGGTTCATAAGGCCGAACTACAGCCGATCTCGACCGTCTCCGAGGATCAAATCGCGGTTGACGAAAAGATGATCCGCCTCCACGGCCAGAAGTTCTGGCTGTACGGCGCGGTTGATCCGCAGACGAACGAGATCCTTCACGTGAGTATCTATCCGACCGCAAATAAACAGACGACGCGATGGTTTCTCACCGAGCTTCACCGGCGCTATCAGCTCGATAGCGTGGAATTTCTCGTCGATGACGCAGACTATCTCGGATCAGTTCTCGATGAAGACGGCTATCGATTTCAAGTCATTCAACATGGAAATCGGAATGCTATCGAACGTGTCTTTTGGGAAATAGAACGACGAACATCATCGTTTGCGAATAGTTTCAGCAATGTCGCGCTAGAGACAGCTCAAAACTGGCTAGAAGCCTTCGCCGTCTACCACAATTCACGCCAAACTTAACGCGACCCCGGGCGGGAGACGGCGGGGCTGCGGTGAGCAATGCCGACCCCGCGCCGGTCGGACCGGTCGCGCGCCGCGGCGAGGGTCCGGCACCCGAAACGGTTTCACGCGGCGCGCGGAACCGAGTGGCATGCGACAGTACGACATCGAGCGCTACCTCAACGTGCGGAACGCGGGCGGCGCCGACCTCGGTCCCGACGGGCGGCTCTCCTTCCTGCTCGACACGACCGGCACGGGGCAGGTGTGGTCGGTCCGCGAGCCGGAGTCGTGGCCGGAACAGCACACGTTCTTCGAGGAGTCCGTCTCCTTCGTCGACTCCTCCCCGGAGCGCTCGGAGGCCGTCTTCGGCATGGACGAGGGGGGCAACGAGCGCGCGCAGCTCTACCGGCTCGACTACGAGTCCGGCGACATCACGGACCTCACCGACATGCCCGAAGCGAAACACCGGTGGGGCGGCTGGGACTCGACGGGCGACCGGTTCGCGTTCGCGTCGAACCGGCGCGACGAGGCCGTCTTCGACGTGTACGTTCAGGGCCGCGACGAGACCGGCGACGACGCCGAACTCGTGTACGAGGGCGACGGCTGGCTCTCGGTCGCCGGCTGGTCCCCGAGCGACGACCGGCTGATCGTCCACGAGGCGCACTCCTCGTTCGACCACGACGTGTACACCCTCGATATCTCGACCGGCGACCTCACCCACCACACGCCCCACGAGGGGGACGTGCGGTACTCCGGCCCGGAGTGGGGCCCCGACGGTGAGGGGGTCTACCTCGTCACCGACCGCGACACGGACACGCTGCGCTTGGAGCGGCTGGACCTCGCGACCGGCGAGTTCGACGTCGTCGCGGACGGCGGCGAGTGGAACGTCGACGGCGTCGCGATAGACGAGGACTCGCGGCGGCTCGTCTACTCCCGGAACGTCGACGGCTACACCGAACTCACCGCGGGGGAACTCGTCGCGCCCGACCGGATCGACGAGTTCCCGGCGCCGGACCTGCCGGACGGCGTCGCGGGCGGCGTGAGCTTCGGTCCCGAGGGCGAGCGGTTCGCGGTGACGGCGACGGGCAGCACGCACAACGCGAACGTCTACGTCGTCGACGCGACCACCGGCGAGGCGGAGCGCTGGACCCGCGCCTCGACCGCGGGGATCCCCGCGGACACGTTCGTCGAGCGAGAACTGGTCCACTACCCGACCTTCGACGTCGACGAACGACGTTCGTCGGCCAGCGAGACGTCGTCTCGCACTGGGCGGGAGATTCCCGCGTTCTTCTCCGTGCCGGAGACGGAGCCGCCGGAGTCGGGCTACCCGGTCGTCGTCGACATCCACGGCGGGCCGGAGTCGCAGCGGCGGCCCTCCTTCGCCTCGGTCACGCAGTACCTGCTGAACAACGGGTATGCCGTCTTCGAGCCGAACGTCCGCGGCTCCTCGGGGTACGGGAAGGTGTACTCCGGGCTTGACGACGTGGAGAACCGGATGGACTCGGTGAAGGACATCCGCGAGGGCGTCGGCTGGCTCCACGACCACCCCGAGGTCGACCCCGACCGCGTCGTCGCGATGGGCGGCTCCTACGGCGGCTTCATGGTGCTCGCGTCGCTGACCGAGTACCCGGATCTGTGGGCCGCGGGCGTCGACATCGTCGGCATCGCGAACTTCGTCACGTTCTTGGAGAACACCGGCGACTGGCGGCGGTCGCTGCGCGAGGCCGAGTACGGCTCGCTGGCCGAGGACCGCGAGTTCCTCGAGTCCGTCTCCCCGATCAACAACATCGACCGGATCGAGGCCCCGCTGTTCGTCCTCCACGGCGAGAACGACCCGCGGGTGCCCGTCGGAGAGGCCGAGCAGATCGTCGAGGAGGCGCGCGCGCAGGGCGTCCCCGTCCGGAAGCTGATCTTCGACGACGAGGGACACGGCTTCGCGAAGCTCGACAACCGGATCGAGGCGTACCGCGGGATCGTCGACTTCCTCGCGGAACACGTCTGAAGGGTCGCCGCCCGGTCCCCCGTCGCCGCGCTCATAACCGGCACGCCCGTCGCCGTGGCCGTCGAAGAGTCGGTGCGCCGTGGCCGCCGAATGCGGGCCCGGTGCGGACGGGGCGGGACGGCCGTCACCGTCGTTCGTCTCTCCGATTTTTCCAGAGCGGATACAACTCTACGAGCGCGATCAGTGAGATCGCCACACCCGCTACCAACATCAGCGCGTCCGGGTCAATGTCACGCATGCTCCCGGTACGGTCCGCGGCCTCAAATCGTTTCGTGCGGTTCGTGGGAAGGTGGGCCGGCCGTCGGCGGTCCGAGCGACGGCGTCCGCTCGTGCGGAGTCGCCGGTGTTGACGGGGATGAAGCGCGTTCGTCGCTGATACCGAGATACATTAGCGTGGGGGCCGTACCGGAAGTATGCTCCAAGATCCGGTCGACGCTGTGATAGGCGACGAGCGCGTGTTCGCGGCGGTCATGATCGTGTTGTCGGTCCTGATCTTCGTGCTCGTGTTTCGGAGCGAGCGGTCGAGGTCGTCGTGACGCCGCCGCCGGCGACGTGAGACGAATACGGCCAGAAGTAGGGCACACACCAAGGAAACACATATCCCCGTCTGGGGCGTTTATCGTATGTGAGCGATACAACAGAAGAGACGGCGGCCGAAGTTGTCGAAGAGGTCGGTAGTGACGGACTCGGACCCGCGGTGTTCGCGTCAGTGGGGTCGGTGGCGCTCGCGCTGTACTTCTACTACGTGCGCGGCGACAAGCAGCGCGGACAGTTCGTCGGTCTGTGGCCCGTGACGATACTCGGTCTCGCATCGTATTTCAAGCTGGAAGAGATTCGAGAGGCGCTCTCGGCGAGCGACGACTGAACGGAGTCCACTCGGACCGTCCGATTGCGTCCCGACACGCCGTGGTCCATTCGAGTACCGTAGTTCGTCCGTGACCGCCGGCGGACACGGACGGTAGTGACGGTTATGCGCGTACGCGTGGGAACATGGGGGAATGAACGGGTCCGAACCGCTCGGGCTGCTGCTCGACCAGGCCCAAGACAAGGTCGCCCTCTTGGACGACGCCGGGAGGTACACGTACGCCAACGAGGCCGTCGAACGGACCTTGGGCTACGACCCCGAGGAGCTCGTCGGGACGAACGCCTTCGAGTACATGCACCCGGACGACCGGGAGGCGGTGCGGCGGACGTTCGAGGAGGCGGTCCGGACGGCGGAGTTTACCGAGGTCACCGCGGAGTACCGACACCGGACCGCGGACGGGTCGTGGGCCTGGCTGGAGAGCCGCATGTCGAACCTCACCGACGAGACGCTCGACGGGTTCGTGGTCAGCTCGCGGGACGTCACCGACCGCGTCCGGGCGGAAGACGAGCGCGCGGAGACCGCCTCCCACCTCGAGGGGCTCGCCTCGGTCTCCGGCGACGTGCTCTGGATGTTCAGCGCCGACTGGGCTGAGCTCCTCTTCGCGAACCCCGCCTACGAGGAGATATACGGCGCGTCGGTCGAGGGGCTCCGCGGCGACCCCGGCGCGTTCCTCGACGCGATCCACCCAGACGACCGCCCCGCCGTCGAGGAGGCGATGGCACGCGCGGAAACCGGATCACGGTGTCGCTGCCGCGCGCGGAGGAGTGAAGAAGGTTCCCGCGGGGCCTACCAGTCCGGCCCGAAGTCGGGGTTGAGCTGGCGGTCGGTCCGGCCGAGGGTGTCGATCGCCTCGACGTCCTCGTCGTCGAGGTCGAGGTCGACGCTCGCGAGGTTGTCGCGGATGTGGTCGGTCCCGGTGGCTTTCGGGATGGCGGTCACGCCCTTCTCGCGGAGCCACGCGAGGCTCACCTGTGCGGCGCTGACGCCGTGCGTCTCCGCGATGTCGACGATCGCCGGGTCGTCGAGGATCTCCCCGCGGGCGAGCGGCGAGTAGGCCACCAGCTCGACGCCGTTGGCGTCGGCGTACTCGCGAAGCTCCTCCTGTCGGAGCAGCGGGTGCATCTCGACCTGATTCGCGAACGGCGCTTCACCGAGCGCGTCCGTCGCGGCGTCGAGGTGGTGCGGCTCGAAGTTGGAGACGCCGATGCGGTCGATCAGGCCGTCGTCGCGAAGCTCCGCGAACGCCGGCAGCGTCTCTTCCGGCTCGTACTCTCCGGCCGGCCAGTGGACGTACATGAGATCGACGGAGTCGACGCCGAGTTTGTCGAGGCTCTCGCGGGTCGACGAGGCCACGTCGGCGGGCGCGAGGTTGTCGATCCACACCTTCGACGCGAGGAAGACCTCCTCGCGGTCGACGTCGCTCCGCGCGATCCCCTTCCCGACGGCGGTCTCGTTGCCGTAGATCTGGGCGGTGTCGACGTGGCGGTAGCCGGCGTCGAGCGCGTTCGCGACCGATTCGGTGCACTGCGCCGGGTCGTCGTTCTCCCACGTGCCGAGCCCGAGGACGGGCATCCCGCTCCGGGTCGGTACCGCAGGCTGTTGCTGTTGGTCTGTCATCGCCTCGGCCTACTCGCGTGAGCCGAAAGTCGTTTGCGGTAGGGGCGGACGCGGCCGCGTCGCGGGCGCGGCGAGCGCCGGGTCAGTCCTCGGAGAGCAGCGCCCGCGAGGAGTTCGTCACCACGAGCAGGCTCGACGCGCCCATCGCGACCGCGGCGAACAGCGGGTTCAGGAGGCCGGTCGCCGCGAGCGGGATGGCGACCGCGTTGTAGCAGAACGCCCAGCCGATGTTCCCCCTGACGCGCCGGCCGGCCGCCCGGGCGAGTTCGAAGACGGTCGCCACGGAGCCGAGTTCGTCGTCGACGATGGCCACGTCGGCGGCGTCGGCCGCCATCGCGGTGCCGCCGCCGAGCGCGACCCCGAGGTCCGCCGCGGCCAGCGCCGGCGCGTCGTTCGTCCCGTCGCCCACCATCACCGTGACGCCGCGCTCCTTCAGCCGCCCGACCGCCTCGGCTTTCCCCTCCGGCGGCACGCCGGCGAACACCGACGAGACCGCGTCGTGCTCCGCGAACACGGTCGCGGCGCGCTCGTCGTCGCCGGTGAGGACGATCACCTCGACCCCGGACTCGTCGAGCGCCGTCACCGTCTCCTCCCACCCCTCCCGTAGCTCGTCGCCCACCACGACGAACCCCTCGGCGGCGCCGTCGCGGCCGACCGCGACCGGGACGCGACCCACGTCGCGGGCGTCCGCGACCGCCTCGCGGACCTCGTCGGGGACGGTCCAGCCCCGCTCGTCGAACAGGTCCGGGTGGCCGACGACGACCTCGACGCCGTCGACGACGCCGGAGACGCCGCGGGCGTGGCTCTCGAAGGACTCGACGGTCGGCTCGGACTCGCCCCCCGGCCCGGGCGCGTCGACCGCCTCGGTCCCGCCGTCAGCGACCGCCGGCGTCGCGCCGTCGTCGGTCGACCCTCCGAGGGCGGCGGCGCCGTCGAAGCCGGCCCGGGCGGCCGCGACCGCCTGTCCGACCGGGTGCGCGGACCGCGATTCGAGGGCGGCCGCGAGCCGGAGCAGGTCGTCGTCGACCTCGCGGTCGATCAGCCGCATCTCGCCCGTCGTCAGCGTCCCGGTCTTGTCGAAGACGACCGTGTCGGCGTCGCGGATCCGCTCGAAGACGGTGTCGTCGAAGACGACGATGTTGCGTTCGAGGGCGTCGCGGATCCCCGCGGCGACCGCGAGCGGCGTCGCCAGCCCGAGCGCGCACGGGCAGGAGACGATCAGCACCGTCAGCCCGACGAGCATCGCGTCGGTCGGCGCGCCGCCGAGCGCGAGCGACGCGCCGGCGGCGACGACCGCGATGACGAGGACCGCCGGGACGAACACCGTCGCGAGCCGGTCCGCGAGCTTCTGGACGCCGTGGTTCCCGCTCTGGAGGTCGTACACCAGCTCCGCGACGCGGTCGAGGCTGGAGGTCGCGTCCGGCCCGACCGCGACCGTGAGCGAGCCGTCCGCGACGACCGAGCCGCCGACGACCGCGTCGCCCGCGACCTTCCGGACCGGCAGCGACTCGCCGGTGACGACCGACTCGTCGACCGCGGCGTCGCCGTCGACCGCCTCGCCGTCGACCGGGACTCGCTCGCCCGCGCGCACGAGCAGCCGGTCGCCCGGTTCGAGCGCCTCGACGGCGACCGACTCGGCGTCGCCGTCCGCGGTCAGCCGCCGGGCGTCGTCCACCTGGACCGCGGTGACCTCGGAGAGCAGCTCCGTCGCGCGCTCTTTCACCGAGTCCTCGTAGTGGTTCCCCACCGTGACGATGACGATGATCGCCACCGTCACGTCGTAGTATATCGAGGGCGACTCGACGAATATCACCGCGAGGGTGCTGTAGAGGTACGCGCTCACCGCCGCAATGGCGACGAGCAGGTCCATGTTCGGGGAGCGCGTCTTCGCGCTGACGTACGCCCCGCGCAGGATCGGCTTCCCGGTGAAGAGGAGGACGATGGTTGTCAACACCCCGATGACGATGAAGAAGTACGTGCCGGAGGTCGAGGCCATCGCCTCGTTGAGGTAGTCGAGGGTCCGTTGGTCGTAGAACGGGAACGCGAAGTACGTCGGGTAGATTAAGACGATGTACTGTAGCATGACCGCCATCCCGACGAGGACGCCCGCCGCGAGCCGGGCGGTCGCCAAGTTGTGCGCCTGCCGGCGCGAGAAGGCGTCGTCGCGGGCGTACGCGCTGTACCCCAGCCCGCTCACCGTCTCCGTGAGGTCCTCGACTGTGACGGCGTCGGGGTCGCGGTCGATCCGGACGGTGTCGGTGACGTAGCTCGCGCTCGCGCCGCTGACGCCCGCCGCGTCGGTCGCCACCGTCTCGATGAACGCCTCGCAGGTCGCGCAGTGCATCCCGTCGACCTCCAAGTACGTCGGCTCGTGGCCGTCGGGGACGTCGCGGTCGCCGTCGGCGGCGTCCGCTCCGTCGCCGTCGTCCCCCGCCTGCCGGCGCTCTCGGACCGCGTCGGCGTCCACGTCTGCGTCCCCGAGGGCGCCGTACACGTCCCGGCAGCCGGTACAACAGAAGCGGTTGCCCTCGCCGTCTGTGACGTCGACGCCCTCGGTCGGGAGCTCACAGAGGGTACACGCCGAGGGGTCGTCGCTCGGGCCCGAGCCGGGACGCGCCTCGTCGCTCTCGCCCGGCGCCGGGTCGGGGGTTCCGCTCATCTCACATCCCCCCCATGCCCGCGTCGAGCGGGTTCCAGAACGGGAGCCGCGGGTGCGGCACGCGGATCCCGACGGACATCAGCCCGTGCGCGAACAGCACGTAGCCGAGCGCGACGAACGCGACGCCCAGCAGCCGGTGGATCCGGCGGCGGTGGACGGGGTCGACGCTCTCGATCAGCGTCCCGTAGGCGAAGACGGCGGGGATCGTCCCGAGTCCGAGCGCGCCGAGCGCGACGCCGCCCGCGACCGCCGAGCCGCTCGCGAACGCGTACAGGTACGCCGGGTAGAGGATCGGACAGGGGAGCAGCCCGTGGACCGCGCCGAGCGCGACGATGCCCGGCCCGTTCGCGAGTCGGTCGACGTGCCCCGTGAGCCACCCGGTGACGCGTTCGAGCCCGGGGAGGTGGACCCCGCCGGTCGCGCCGCCGAGGAGGTACCGAATGCCGACGAAGATCACGGCCGCGCCCACGAGGAGGCCGACCCCGCCGCGAACGGTCTCCGCGGCGCCCGTCAGGGTCGCGGTGGTGACGAGGACCGCACCGCCGAGCGCGCCGAGGAGGGTCCCGATCGTCGCGTAACTCGCCGCGCGCCCGAGGTTGAACAGCGCGTGCTGGCGGACCTCGTAGGTGGTCAGGTGGCCCTCGCGGCCGGTCGGCGCGCTCGCGGTCGGCGCGGCGTCCGCCCCGCCGCCGTCGGTCCGGCCGGCGTCGGCGTCCATCCGGCTCGCGTAGACGGTGACGAGCGGGCCGCACATGCCGATGCAGTGGGCGCCGCCGAGCAGCCCGATGGCGGCGAACAGCAGCACGTCGGTCCCGAGGAGCGGCGAGAGGGCCATCGGTCAGTCACCCCTCGTTCGGGGCGCGGGCGGGAAGGAGTTTCGTCGGGCGACGGCCGCGACCGAGAGACAGGTCCGTCGGACGCGGGCGGTGGACCGGGTCACGCGCGGCTCACTCCTCCACGACGACGGTCCCGTACATCCCGCCCTCGCGGTGGGGGATACAGACGTACTCGTACGCGCCGGGGACGGTGAACGTGTGCTCGAAGCGGTCGCCGCTCTCGAGGATGCCGCCGAAGTCGGACTGCCACGCCGACAGGGCGGACTCGTAGTCGTCGAACCCGCCGGAGGCGAAGAACTCGGCGCCGTCCGGGACCCCGCCCTCGGTCGCGGTGACCGTGTGCGCCCGGGCGCTCGTGTTCTCCCAGACGACGGTCGCACCGACGGAGACCGTGATCTCTCGCGGCTGGTACGCGGCGGCGAGCATGCCGACGTCGGGGTCCGGTTTGCCGTCGACGCCCGCGCACCCGGCGAGACCGACGGCCGCCGCCGCGCTCCCGACGGCGCCGGCCTCTCGGAGGAACCGTCTGCGATACATACCCTATCTGAGGCCCAGAACGGTTTTAATATCGCGGTCGCCCCCGTCGAGTGGGAAGGGGTCAGCCGTCAAGTAGGACCGAGTCAGCCGCCGACGAGGTCCTCGAAGACGCGGTGCTGCGCGGCCGCGAGGTGTTCCGAGAACGTGGCGCGGGCGATGCCGATGGCGTCGGCCACCTCGGTTGCGCTCGCCCCACGGGGGTGTTCGAAGTAGCCGAGCCGCTGGGCGGTCCGGATCACCTCTCGCTGCCGCTCCGTGAGCCGTCCGCGGTCGACGACGACCGGGTCCGATCGGGTGTCGGCCCCGCCGGAGCTGGTGAGCCGTTCGAGCCGGACCGACCCGCCGGTCGCCTCCAGCGCGTCGATCACATCCCCGAGCGGATCGGCGGCGGGCAGCGACAGCCCCAGTCGGACGCGGTCGGGCGCCGTGCGGACCGTGACCGTGGACACGGGGTAGCCGAGCGACTCGACGGCGTCGGCCGGGAACGGACCCGACGCGCCGCTCCGACAGCGGTAGACGAGTTCGTCGCCGCCGTCGAACACCAGCTCCGCGTCGACCGTGCGGTCGGCTCGGAACTGCGAGACGACCGCGCCGTCGACGCGAACGCGGTCGACGTCCTCGGCCACCGCCCCCGGCGGGAGCGCCTCCGCCACCGGGGCGGGCGTCGGGTCGCGGACGACGATTTCGACGCGGACCCCCGCGTCGTCGCCCGCCCGTCCGCTTCGCGACGCGTCCGAGCCGTCTCGAGTCGCGTCCGCGCCGGCGGCGCCGTCGGACCCGGCCGTTCCGGCCGACGGGGGTCCGAGGCGTTCGGTAGGGGAAGAGTCGGACGACTGCGACCGCCGTCTCATACCCTGATCGTACGGTCGAAGTCGGAAAAAAAGCGAGCCGAACGAGTACGCGTCGAGGCGGCCCGGCGGGTAGACTGATAAAACACCGTCGAGAGTTGGCAACGACTGACGTGGGAAAGGCCCGTACCGTACCCATGAGCGACGAGGCGCTCCGCGAGCAGTCGGTGGGGGTAGTCGGAGCGGGCATCGGCGGGCTCTCGGCGGCCGCGTACCTCGCGGCCGCCGGCGCGGAGGTGACGGTGTACGAGCGCGCCGAGCGCGTCGGCGGGGTGGCCGGTCGGCTCGAGGTCGACGGATTCCAGTTCGACACCGGGCCGTCGTGGTACCTGCTGCCGGACCTCTTCGAGCGGTTCTTCGAGGACTTCGGCCGGTCGCCGGAGGAGTTCTACGAGCTGACGCGGCTCGATCCGCACTACCGCGTGTTCTGGGACGACGGCGACCGCGCCGACGTGCCCGCCGACCCGGCGGCCGCCGCCGACCTGTTCGAGTCGTACGAGGCGGGCGCCGGCGAGGCGTTCCGCGAGTACCTCGACGACGCCGAGCGGGCGTACGACGCGGGGATGGAGCGGTTCGTCCTCCCCGGCCGGTCGCGGTTCCGCGACTACCTCTCGCTCGACGTCGTCGCCGGCGGGCGAGAGCTGGACCTCCTCTCCAGCCTCGACGAGCGGGTCGGGTCGTACGTCGACCACCCGAAGCTCAGACAGCTGCTGGAGTACACCCTCGTGTTCCTCGGCGGGTCGCCGCACAACACGCCGGCGCTGTACCAGCTGATGAGCCACGTCGACTACGGGCTGGGCGTCTACTACCCGATGGGCGGGATGTACGAGGTCGTCGAGGCGGTCGAGACGGTCGCCCGCGACGCCGGGGCCGACGTCCACACGGGCGTCGGGGTGACGGGACTGGAGCCGCTCGACGACGGGGTCGGCGTCGAACTGAGCGGCGACCGCTACGTCCACGACCGCGTCGTCTGTAACGCGCCGCCGGCGCACGTCGAGCGCGAACTGCTCCCCGAGGGGACGGTGCCGCGGTTCGGGGACTACTGGGACCGGCGGACGTACGGCCCCTCCGCGCACCTGCTGTACCTCGGCGTCGAGGGAGAGCTACCGGAGCTGGAACACCACACGCTCGCGCTCCCGACGGACTGGGACCCGCACTTCGAGGCGATATTCGACGACCCCGCGTGGCCGACCGGGGAGACGGAGCCGGTGGTGTACGTGAACGTCCCGTCGCGGACCGACCCGTCGGTCGCGCCCGACGGTCACGAGGCGGTGGTGACACTGGTGCCGCTCGCGCCGGGGCTTGACGACACGCCCGAGCGCCGGGCGGCGCTCAGAGAGCGGGTCCTCGATGCGGTGGCGTCGCGGGCCGGCGTCGACCTCCGCGACCGGATCGCCGTCGAGGAGTCGGCGTGCGTCTCCGAGTTCGCGGAGCGGTTCGACCAGCCCGGCGGGACCGCGCTCGGGCTGGCGCACACGGTGCGACAGACCGGGCCGCTCCGGCCCGGGCCGCGGGTCCGGGGGACCGACCGGCTCTACTACGTCGGCGGGAGCAGCAACCCCGGCATCGGCGTGCCGATGTGCCTGCTCGGCGGCGAACACTGCGCGGCCGCGGTTGAGGCGGACGTCGCCGGCGGACCGTTCGACCGACTGCCGCTGGTCGGGCGGTGAGAGCGGGACCGGAAAACGCTCGTCCGGGTCTGATCTGTATAATCGAAACATTTTGGATAATCGGTTCACCCGTCGGAATGCGTTAAGAAACCTTACCAGTCAGGTTGGTGGATTTAATAAACACGCGGCATACTTTCGGACGTCGCATGATCGAAACAGCAGCGGCCGACTTACTCACAAGCGGAACAGTCCCGCTCGAAATGACGCAGACGCAGATCTTCGAGGCCATACAGGGGAACACGCTCCTAGCCTCGTCGCTCTGGATAAACATCGCCCTCGCCGGCCTCTCGATCCTCCTGTTCGTGTACATGGGTCGGAACGTGGAGGACCCGCGCGCACAGTTGATCTTCGTCGCCACGCTGATGGTCCCGCTGGTGTCCATCTCCAGTTACACCGGGCTCGTCTCGGGACTCACGGTCAGTTTCCTCGAGATGCCGGCCGGACACGCGCTGGCCGGTCAGGAGGTACTCACCCCGTGGGGTCGGTATCTCACGTGGGCGCTGTCGACGCCGATGATCCTCATCGCGCTCGGCCTGCTCGCCGGGTCGAACATGACGAAGCTGTTCACCGCCGTCGTGGCCGACATCGGGATGTGCGTCACCGGCCTCGCGGCCGCGCTGACCACGTCTTCCCACCTGCTGCGCTGGGTGTGGTACATCATCAGCTGCGCGTTCTTCGTCGTCGTCCTCTACATCCTGCTGGCCGAGTGGGCCGAGGACGCCGAGGTCGCCGGCACCGCCGAGATATTCAACACGCTGAAGATCCTCACCGTCGTCCTCTGGCTCGGCTACCCGATCTTCTGGGCGCTCGGCGCCGAAGGGCTCGCGGTGCTCGACGTCGCGATCACCTCGTGGGCCTACAGCGGGATGGACATCATCGCGAAGTACCTCTTCGCGTTCCTCCTGCTGCGCTGGGTCGCCGACAACGAGCGCACGGTCGCTGACGTGGCGTCCGGTCTCGGCTCGGTCTCCCGCGGCGGCGCGGCGCCGGCTGACGACTAACGGCGCGGTCGGTCTCTGCGGTTTCTCTTTTTCGCCGCTCCGACGCCCGCCAGCGGCGGGCACGGCGGGCGAGAGCGAAGCGCTAAACCCCCGGCGGCGGTGAGACGAGACATGAAGCAGGCCATCGTCGCCCGGACGGACATCGGCATGGGCGAGGGGAAACTCGCCGCGCAGGTCGCGCACGCGTCGCTGTCGGCGTACCAGGACGCTGGCAAGCGGGCGCGGAAGAAGTGGCAGGGCGAGGGACAGAAGAAGGTCGTCCTGAAGGGGAACTCCGAGGGTCAGCTGTTCGAGTTGGCCGACAAGGCCGACAGGGAGGGGCTTCCCTACGCGGTCGTCCGCGACGCCGGTCACACGCAACTCGAATCGGGAACCGTCACCGCGCTCGCGGTCGGTCCCGCCCGCGACGACAGCGTCGACCGGGTGACCGGCGACCTCTCGCTGTATTAAATGCCCCCCGAGCACGCCCTCCGCGAGGCGCACCCGACCGAGCGCGCGGTCGGCATCGAGCACTACGTCAGCGACGCCGACGGGATCGGTGGGCGCCTCCGCGAGTCGCCCGATGACTTTCGGGTCCGGGAGCTGGAGGCGTTCGACGCGGAGCCGCTCGACGCCGACACCGGGAGTTATCCCGAACTGGTCGTCCGGGCGACGCTCCGCGACTGGGACACGAACGACTTCGCGCGCCGGCTCTCTGACGCGCTCGGAGTCAGCCGCGAGCGCGTCTCGTGGGCGGGGACGAAGGACAAGCGCGCCGTCACCACCCAGCTGTTCACCGTGCGCGGCGTCGACGCCGCGGACCTCCCCGAGGTGCGCGGCGCCGATATCGAGGCGCTCGGGCGGGCGGGGCGGAGCCTCTCGTTCGGTGACCTCGCCGGTAACGCGTTCGAGATCCGGGTCGCGGACGCGGTCGACGACGCCCCCGAGCGCGTCGCGGCCGCGGTGCGGGACCTCCGGGCGTTCGCGGGCGAGGCGGAAGGCGCCGACGGAGAGGAAACGGACGCCGCCAACCTCCCGGTCGACGCGACCGTCGGCGTCCCGAACTACTTCGGCCAGCAGCGGTTCGGCAGCCGGCGGCCGGTCACCCACGTCGTCGGACTCGCGGTCGCGCGGGACGACCCCCGCGAGGCGGTCCGGCTGTACGCCGGCAACCCGGCGGAGACGGAGCCGGACGATACCCGGGCCGCGCGCGACCGAGTCGACGCCGCGTTCGGCGTAGACGACGCGGTCGCCGACGAGAGCGTCGCGGCCGAGGGCGCCGCCGCGGACGCCGAGCGCTCGGCCGCCGACGGCACGGGCGACGGCGACTGGGGAGCCTGCCTCGACGCGATCCCCGGGAAGCTCCGGTTCGAGCGGTCGATGGTCCACCGGCTCTCGGACCGCGACGTCGACCCCGACGCGCCGCCCGACCACGAGGACTGGTGGCACGCGTTGGAGGCGGTCCCCTCGAACCTCCAGCGGCTGTTCGTCAACGCCGCGCAGTCGTTCCTCTTCAACCGGACCGTCAGCAAGCGGCTGCGGCGGGGGATCCCGTTCGACCGCCCCGTCGCCGGCGACGTGGTCTGTTTCGCGGACGCCGACGCGCCCGGGGAGCTGTACGCGCCCGACGCGGACCGGCTCCAGCGTGTCGACGCCGACCGGGTCGACGTGGTCTCGCGGCACTGCGAGCGCGGGCGGGCGTTCGTCACCGCGCCGCTCGTCGGCACGGAGACGGAGCTGGGCGACGGCGAGCCGGGAGCGATAGAGCGCGAGGTCCTCGCGGACGCCGGGATCGAGCCGGGCGACTTCGCGCTCCCCGGCGAGTTCGACTCCCGCGGGACCCGGCGGGCGATCCTCCTCCGCACCGACCTCAACGTGACGTTCGAGGCCGGAGACCCCCGCTTCGCGTTCGCGCTCCCGAGCGGATCCTACGCGACCGTGCTGCTCCGCGAGTTCACGAAGCGCGGCCCGCTCGACCTCTGATCGATCCGCGTTCGTGGTGTGTTGCGGATTTCCAATCCCCGAGATAACCACATTACTGTGTCACGTTCCGAGCCGCTTTTGTGCGGGAGTCCGCAATCGAGGGCATGACCCGGATCGTCGTCATCGACCTCCACGGCCAGTTCACGCACCTCGAACGGCGGGCGCTCCGCGACCTCGGCGTCGACACCGAAATCGTCTCGGCGGACGCGCCGGCCGACGAGGTCGAGGCGGACGGGGTCGTCCTCTCGGGCGGCCCGGACATGGACCGCGTCGGCAACGCCCCCGACTACCTCGACCGCGACATCCCCGTGTTGGGGATCTGCCTCGGGATGCAGCTGATCGCCAGCGAACTCGACGGCGCGGTCGGCGCGGGCGACTACGGCGGCTACGCCGACGTCGACGTCGACATCGTCGACGACGCGGACCCGCTCGTCGGCTCGCTCGCGCCGGAGACGCGCGTCTGGGCCTCCCACGCCGACGAGGTGACGGAACTGCCCGACGGGTTCGCCCGGACGGCCACCTCCGACGTCTGCGACATCGAGGCGATGGCGGACCCGGACGCGGGGCTGTACGGCGTTCAGTGGCACCCGGAGGTCGCCCACACGGAGCGGGGCGAAGAGGTCTTCGAGAACTTCGTCGCGATCTGCGAGTCGTCGTAAGACGCGTCGGCCGGCAGCGCGCGCCCGTCGCTCCTCGGTCGGGAAAGCGACGGGAGCGAAAAAGCGGCGAGCGGCTACGCTTCGAACAGCTCGTCGACGGCCTCGCCCGCGGTCTCGACCGCCTCCTGCGCGACCGCCTCGCGGTCGGGGTCGGCGTCCTCGGGGGCGTTGAGGTAGACGTCGACGTCGAGGACGCCCTCCTCGAACGTGACGGTGACGTCGAGATCCGTGACCGTCGACTGGTCGTAGTGTTTGAACACGATCCCCTCGGCCGCCTCGGCGGCGGTGCGAACGACCTCGTCGTCGCTCGGCTCCGCGCCCGCGGCGGCCGTCTCGGAATCGTCGCTTCCGTCGTCGCTCACGGCCTTACGCGCCGCCGGCGCCCGGGCCGCCCGGTCCCATCGGGCCGCCGCCGCCCGCGCCGCCCTGAAGCATCTGCTGGAGCTCGCTCTGGAGGTCGTCGAACTGCTCTTCGACGCGCTCCTCCTGCTTTTCGAGCTGCTCGACGCGGACTTCGAGCGAGTCGACCTTGTTCTCGAGGTCGTCGTAGGCGGACTCGTAGTCCGTCTCGACGAGGACCTCACCGATCTCGCGGTACATGCCCGCGTCCTCGTCGACGTCTTCGAGGGCGTCGAGGGCGGTCTTCGACTCGTTGAGCGCGGACTGCGCCTGCTCCCGCTGCTCGGCGACCTGCTGTGCGGTCTCCTGAAGCTCCTGAAGTTCCTCGATCTTCTCCTGTGCCTCGGGCGGCATGTTCCCTTGCATGGACGAATCGAGGCGGCCCGGACGGAAAAACCCCCGACTTCTCCGACGGCGAGCTATCCGGTCGGGATAGGCCCGGAGACGGACGTTATCGGCGGTGGCACGGTAGCCTCATTCGCCGCCCGCGCCGACGCGCTCGGCCACGGCGACCAGCCGCGACCAGCTGTTGACGCCGGCGCGGAGGGCCACGAGGTCGTCCGCGAGCACGCGGACGCGGACCGCGTCGCCCTCGCGGTCGACCGTCGCGGTCGAGCGGGCGTCGTCGATTTCGCCGACCTCGGGACCGAGCGCGTCGGCCACGACGCGGGCGCGCCGCTCGGAGGGGTAACTGAAAGAGAGGACCGTCTCGTGTGCGCGCGTCGCGGTCACGGTCCGGAGAGGGGGCGAGGCGACGTTACTCGACGTCGACTTCCTTGATGTCGCCGCCGCGCTCCTTCAGGAGGACGCGGTGGCCGCAGTACGGGCAGCGCACGCCGCCGTACTCGTCGAGGGTGACGTCGCGCTTACAGCGGGAGCACTTGTAGCTCATCGTCCTATTCCTCGTCGGCGAGCGCGGCGCGGATGGAGCGGCGGACCGTGCGACCGCCGGGCGTCTCGGGGCGGTACGCGCCGCCCGTGAACGTCTCGCCGGTCTCCTCGTTGACCCAGATGCCGGTGCCCTTGCGCGTGACGTCGTCGCCGTCGACGGTCGCGTTGCGCATCTCCGCTTCGATGTCCTGGACTCGCTTGCGGGCGACCCGGCCGTAGCGGGCGCCGAATCGGCCCGCGCTGCCGGTGCTTCGTGCCTTGTCCTCAGCCATAGTGAGTCCGTCTACCGCCAGCGCGGGTAAAAAGGCTGCGAGTTGCGCCGGTCGGGAACGCCCGCAGTGACGATGGAACGCGGGTGATGGAGGCGGTGGCGCGTGCCGACGAGCGCCCGCAGGGCGCGATGTCGCACGCGCGAGGGACGCGGTGAGCGACGGGCGACCGAAGGGAGTCCGGAGCGAACCGCGAGGCTGGGGAGGGGTGAGGCGCGGAGCGGTGCGGGGCGGGACTCAAAGGGGCAGTCGCGAGGGCGCCGTAGGCGACGCAAGGACCGCAGGGAGCGAGCGGAGCGAGCGACCGAGGACCGCAGCGAGCGTACGGCGTCCTCGCGACTGGGGCTTTGGCGGTGTTCGTATCGGTAGCGTCTGTGTATCGCCGAGCGACTGGGGCTTTGGTGGTGTTCGTATCGGTAGCGTCTGTGTATCGCCGAGCGACTGGGGCTTTGGCGGTGTTCGTATCGGTAGCGTCTGTGTATCGCCGAGCGACTGGGGCTTTGGCGGTGTTCGCCGCCGTCTCACAGTCACGGCGTATAAACACAGCCGCGTATCGACCGCAACACATTTCACAACCAAGTAATACTACGGAGTTGTATGGACGGATTCAACGGCTTCGCGGACGTGAGCGAGACTGACGTAACGAAAGCGATCGGCAACGAGTGGACCGACGGGTTCCTCGATTACACGGACTCCGAGGTCATCATCCTCGGCGGCGGTCCCTCGGGGCTGATGGCCGCGAAGGAGCTGGCCGAGCGCGGCGTGAAGGTGATGATCGTCGAGAAGAACAACTACCTCGGCGGCGGGTTCTGGCTCGGCGGGTTCCTGATGAACACCGTGACGGTCCGCGATCCGGCACAGGAGATCCTCGACGACCTCGACGTGGACTACGAGCCGGTCGAGGACGTCGACGGGCTCTACACCGCGCCGGGGCCGGAGGCCTGTTCCGGGCTGATCAAGGCGGCCTGCGACGCCGGCGCGCGCGTCCAGAACATGACGGAGTTCACCGACCTCGTCGTCCGCGAGGACCACCGCGTCGGCGGCATCGTGATGAACTGGACGCCGGTCCACGCGCTCCCGCGCGAGATCACCTGCGTCGACCCCATCGCGGTCGAGTCCGACCTCGTCATCGACGCGACCGGCCACGACGCGGTCGCGATCAGCAAGCTCGACGAGCGCGGCGTCCTCTCGGCGCCCGGCATCGAGCACGCGAAGGAGCACAACACCGGCATGGACCAGACCGATGACGGCGAGTACGGCGCCCCCGGCCACGACTCGCCCGGCCACGACTCGATGTGGGTCGGCGAGAGCGAGGACGCCGTCGTCGAGCACACCGGCGTCGTCCACGACGGCCTGATCGCCTCCGGGATGGCGGTCGCGACCGCCCACGGGCTCCCGCGCATGGGCCCGACGTTCGGCGCCATGCTCGTCTCCGGCAAGCGCGCCGCGCAGTCCGCCCTGGACGAACTGGAGGTAGACGCCCCCGAGGTGTCGCTGTCGACCGGAAGCGCGCCCGCGCCCGCCGACGACTGATAACTTACCGCTGACGCTCCGGCGACCCTCTCCTCCAACGTCTCAGTTTCTTATTTATAAATGACTAACCGCAAATCGCCGGCGAACACCTTCAAATCTTCAGCCGCTCACGGATAAACTGCTACCGACGGATCGACGGCGAACACCGCCAAAGCCCCAGCCGCGAGGACGCCGCACGCTCGCTGCGCGCTTCGGTCGTTCGCTTCGCTCACTCCCTCTAGTGCTTACGTCGCCTGCGGCGTCCTCGCGACTGCCCCTTTGAGTCCCACCCCGCACAGTACCGCGACCGCGCCTCACACCTCCCCAGCCTCGCGGTTCGCTCCGGGCTCCCTTCGGTCGCCCCTCGCTCACCGCGTCCCTCGCGCGTGCTGCTCGCGGCCTGTCGGCCGCTCGCAGGCACGCGCCGACTGCGTGTTGATTTATAAATAGTCGTCGCGATCCAAGTCGAGAAGCCGCGAGACAGCCGTCCATCACGAACGTTTACTCGGGAGCGACGCAACCGGATGCCTTTTTCCGGCCATGCGTCGAACCCGGCGACATGCGAAACGCCAAGATCGTCTGTACGATCGGTCCCGCCTCGGACGGCCGGGACACGATCCGCGGCCTCGCGGACGCGGGGATGTCCGTCGTCCGACTCAACGCCAGCCACGGAACGACCGACCACCGGGAGACCGTGATCGAGCGCGCCCGCGAAGTCGACGAGGAGATCGACGACCCGCTCGCGGTGATGGTCGACCTGAAGGGGCCGGAGGTCCGCACCGCCGAGATCGACGAGCCGATCGAACTCGCGACCGGCTCGGAGGTCACGTTCGTCGAGGGCGACGAGGCGACGCCCGAGCGCGTCGGTCTCACCCACTCGATCGGGGCCGCCGGACCGGGCGACACGATCCTCCTCGACGACGGCCGGATCGAGTGCCGCGTCGAGCGCGTCGACGACGGGTCCGTGGCCGCCACGGTCGTCTCCGGCGGGAAGCTCGGCTCCCGGAAAGGCGTCAACCTCCCGGGCGTCGCCATCGACGTCGACCTGATCACGCCGGAGGACGAGGCCGAACTCGACCTCGCGGCCCGGACGAACGCCGACTTCGTCGCCGCCTCCTTCGTCCGCGACGCCGACGACGTGTACGAGATCGCCGACGAGCTCGAGGCCCGCGGCGGCGACGACATCCCGATCGTCGCGAAGATAGAGCGCGCCGGCGCGGTCGAGAACCTCGAAGGGATCGTCGACGCCGCCGACGGCGTGATGGTCGCCCGCGGCGACCTCGGCGTCGAGTGCCCGCTGGAGGACGTGCCCGTGATCCAAAAGCGGATCATCCGGACCTGCGTCAACGAGGGCGTCCCCGTCATCACCGCGACGGAGATGCTCGACTCGATGGTCTCCTCGCGGCGGCCGACCCGCGCGGAGGCCTCCGACGTGGCCAACGCCGTCCTCGACGGCACCGACGCGGTGATGCTCTCCGGCGAGACCGCCATCGGTGAGGACCCGGTCAACGTCGTCGAGACGATGGACCGGATCGTCCGGCAGGTCGAGTCCAGCGACGAGTACGCGGAGACGCGCGAGCAGCGCGTCCCGACCGCCGACGAGGGGTCGCGCACGGAGGCGCTGGCGCGCTCGGCGCGCTACCTCGCGCGCGACATCGGCGCCTCGACCGTCGTCGCGGTCTCCGAGTCCGGCTTCACCGCGCGCAAGACCGCCATGTTCCGCCCGGGCGTCCCCGTGGTGGCGACGACGCCGAACGACCGCGTCCGCCGCCAGCTCGCCCTCTCGTGGGGCGTCCGCCCCGTGTTGACCGAGTACGCCCACGACATGGAGGGGATCCTCGACAACGCGGTCGACGCCGCGCTCGACCGCGGCGGCGCCGCGTCCGGCGACACCCTCGTGGTGCTCTCGGGCATGCTCACCGAGTTCGAGGGGACGAACACGACGAACACGCTGAAGGTCCACGTCGCCGCCGAGACGCTCGTGACCGGCAAGGCGGTCGTCGCCGGGCACGTCTCCGCACCGGTCCACCGCACCGACGACGGCGACATCGACGCGCTGCCGGACGGGTCGGTCGTCGCGCTCGGCCCCGACTTCGACGGGGAGTTCTCCGGCGACCTCGACCGGATCGCCGGCATCGTCGACGCCCGCGAGGGGATGACCGGCTACCCCGCGGTCGTCGCCCGCGAACTCGGCGTCCCGATGGTCTCCGGCGCCCGCCTGCCGGAGTCGGTCGCGGACGGGACCACGGTGACCCTCGACGGCGAGCGCGGCGTCGTGTACGACGGCGACGTGATCGCCGCCGCCCGGAAGCGGTAGGCCGTCTCCGCGGCCGGGGTCGCGTCCGCCGCCCGGGGCTGCGTCCGACACGCTGAGACCGCGCCCGCCAGCCATTTATTACGGAACCGCGTACGACCGCCCATGAGCGACGAATCCGGCGACGGTGTCCGCGACGGGAGTTCGAGCGCCGACGCCGGCGACGAGGCCGCGGCCCCCGGCGACAACGCGGTCTCCGGCGACAGGAGCCGGGCCAACGACGCCGCCGACGGGGCCGCGGACGACGGGTCCGAGTGGCGCTTCTCTGTCGACGACGTCGGACCGGACGGCGTCACCGAGGACACCGCTACGCCCGCAGACGAGCCGATCGAGCCGGGCGATATCACCCTCGAACACGCGGCGTTCGTCGTCCTCGGCGTCGCGCTCACGGTTGGCGTGCTGCTGCTCGGCCTCTGAGCGGAGGCGACGCCGGACGAGGCGAATCGGGCCGGCGACCGTCGACCGGGTGACGGACCCCGCGGCCGCGCACCACTTATCAGGCCGCGGCCGTAGGACCGAACATGGACGCGCTCGCACAGTCCGGGCTCCTCTCTCCGGACACTCTCCCGCTTCTACTCCTGACCGCGGGGCTGCTGCTCTCGATGGCGGAGGCGCTCGCGCCGGGGGCGAACTTCATCGTCGTCGGCATCGCGCTCATCGGCGCCGGCCTCGGCGGGCTCATCCTCTCGTCGGTCGTGGCCGGCGCCGCGCTGGTCGCCCTCATGGCCTTCCTCACGCTGGCGTTCGGCGCCGCCGCCTTCTACGGCTACCACGAGTTCGACCTCTACGGCGGGAAGGGGCAACAACAGACCAGCGACAGCGACTCCCTGAAAGGGAAGACCGGGACCGTCACGGAGCGGGTGACCCCCACGGGCGGCGAGGTGAAGCTCGCCGGCGGCGGGTTCAACCCCCACTACTCCGCCCGGTCGATGGAGGGCGAGATCGACGAGGGCGAGGAGGTGATGGTGGTCGACCCCGGCGGCGGCAACGTGGTCACCGTCGAGTCGATGGGGTACGTCGAGGACGACATCGACCGCGAACTCGCGGCCGACCGCGCGCGGAAGGCCGCCGCGAGCGAGGCCGAGGAGACCGACGCCGACGCGGAGACCGAACTCGACCGGGAGTGACGCGGCCCGCGTGAGGCGTCGGATCGGTCCCGGACCGCGGTCACCGCCACCGAGCGGAAAAGCACTTGCCGATCGCCGGAGATGCCCCGACCATGCCCTCCCCGCTCGCCGCGCTCGCGAGCCTGCCCGGTGGCCTCGTCGACCGCGTCCGCGACGCCTTCGGCTCCCCCCGAGCCGAGAGCGTCGCGGTCGCGATGCTCGTCGTCGTCACGGTCGGCACCGCCCTCGGGATCGTCGCGCTCGGGGCCGTCTTCGACGCGACGGTCGACCAGCAGATCACCGTCGACAACCCCGATCGCCCGCCGGAGTCGACCTGCGAGACGTTCGGTGACGACTCCGACTCCGTGCTTGCCGACCAATGCGACGAGCCGAAACGGATCGAGGTCGACGCCGGGGAGGAACTCCGCGACGCCGCGACCGGTTACATACACTACGGCCTGCTGGGCGTCCCCCTCTGGTGGATCATGTTCGCGCTCGCGCTCCACGTCGGGGCGCGCGTCGCGGGCGGTTCCGGCTCCGTGGGTGACTCCTTCGTGATCGCCGGGTGGGCGCTCGGCGCGGAACTGCTCCGACTCGGGGCCGGGATCGCCGCGATCTGGTACGCGCTCTCGAACGCGGCGCCGGCGGGGTCGTCGTTCGAGGCGCTCGCGACGGACCTCGTCGCCGCGATCACGGGCGCGACGGGACCGCTGCTGGTCGCGTCCGCGATAGCGATAGCGATCCAGTGGGTCGTCGTCGTCGCCGGGTTAGAGGCCGAACACGACCTCGGTCGCGGGGCCGCGGCCGGCGTGGCGACGTTCTTCGCCGCCATCGCGCTGTTGCTGGCGGCGGTCTGAGTCCTCAGGACGGTCGGCCGCGGCCGTCGGTCGGAACGGGCGCGACCGCGAATTCGGGAGTTTTTAAGCCGCCGGCGCTCCCCGTCTCGGTATGATCCTGTCGGACGCCGACATCCTCGACCGGCTCGCGGAGGGCGACCTCGCGATCGAGCCGCTCGACGACGTCGACCAGCAGGTCCAGCCCGCGAGCGTGGACCTGCGCCTCGGCGAGCGGTTCTTAGAGTTCCAGCGCACCAACATCCCCTGTATTCACCCGACCGACGCGGGCGAGGTGAGCGAGTACGTCACCGAGACGACCGTCGACGAGGGCGACGAGTTCATCCTCCACCCCGGCGACTTCGTCCTCGGGACGACCGTCGAGCGCGTTGCGATCCCGGACGACCTCGTCGCGCACGTCGAGGGGCGCTCCTCGCTCGGCCGGCTCGCGATCGTCGTCCACGCGACCGCGGGCCTGTGTGACCCCGGCTACGAGGGGCAGATCACCCTCGAACTCTCGAACCTCGGGACCGCCCCGGTCGCGCTCTCGCCGGGCATGCGCGTCTCGCAGCTCACCTTCACGGAGCTGAAGCGGCCCGCCGACCGCCCGTACGGCGCCGAGCGGGGCTCGAAGTACCAGGGACAGGACGGCCCGCAGGCGTCGCGGATCGGCAACGATCCCGAGTTCGGGGGCGAGGGCGGCGAGGCGGCGAAAGCGGCGGAGGGTGATCGCGAATGAGGTTCATCGAGGAGGTCGTCGTCGACGAGTTCCTGCCGACCGTCCGCTCGATGCTCGCGGAGGACCTCCGCGACCGCGGGTTCACCCAGAGCGAGGTGGCCGAGGCGCTCGGCATCTCGCAGTCGGCGGTCTCGAAGTACGCCGCCGGCGACGTGGCCAGACGCGAGGCGATCGTCGCGGACGAGCGCGTGCGCGACCTCGTCGAGCGCGTGGGCGAGGGGCTCGCGAGCGGCGACCTCACGCCGGTGGCCGCGCTCATCGAGATAGAGGTGCTGATCCGCCAGCTGGAGGAGGGAGACCTCCTCGCGGACCTCCACGAGGAGGCGATGCCGGCGCTCGCGGACGCCGACGTGGAGTTCTCGGTCCACGACCCGGACAGCGGCCTCCGCGAGCGCGAGCGCGTCCTCACCTCGGTCCGGCGGGGGCTCCGGACCCTGACGAACGCCTCTGGGTTCGCCGGGCTCATCCCGAACGTCGGCGCGAACGTCGCGGAGTGTACCGCCGACGCCGCCACCGTCGACGACGTCGCCGCAGTCCCGGGTCGGCTCGTCGACGTGAAGGGGCGGGCGATGGTGCCCGGCGAGCCGGAGTTCGGCGTGAGCGAACACGTCGCGACGGTGCTGCTCGCGGCGCGCGAGGCGGGCGCGGACGTTCGGGGCGCGGTGAACCTCCGGTACGACCCAGGGACGGTCGAGGCGCTCAACGAGTCCCACCCGACCGTCGAGTTCGACGCCGAGCGCCCGACGCGCGAGGCCGTCGCTGACGCGGTCGCGGCCGCCGACCTCCCCGCCGGCGAGGAGACGCTCGTGCTGTACCAGACCGGCGCGGTCGGCGTCGAGCCGATCGTCTACGTCCTCGCGCCCACCGCGGCCGAGGCGGCGCGGATCGTCCGCGAGCTGCTGTGAGTCGACGCGGACCGTCCGCGGGCTGCCGTGAGCCGACGCGGGCGGCTCGCGGGCCGCCGACCGGCGACGCTTTTTAGACCTGACCGCCCGAATCGACGGGTGTGACCGATACTCGGCGGTCCGGGATGCGGATGCGCTCCTTCTAGCGGCGGGTGGACCCGTCGCGCCGCAGTCGGTCGGTAACGCGACCGGCGTCGGCGCTCCGGCGAATCCCGTCGCCTCTCCGCAGCGCCCGGGCCGTCGATTCCGGCGGTCTTCGCTCCGGCGATGACGGCCCCGAACCAGCGGGCTTTAGACCCGATCGACCGACACACGACATACACACCACATGAGCCACGACGACTTCCCCACCGACCGCCCGGCGGTGGTGACCTGTGGACTGCCGTACGCCAACGGCGACCTCCACATCGGTCACCTCCGCACCTACGTCGGCGGCGACGTGTACAGCCGCGCGCTCGAACGACTCGGCCAGGAGACCGCCTTCGTCTCCGGCTCCGACATGCACGGCACCCCCGTCGCGGTCAACGCCGAGCAGGAAGGGGTCTCGCCAGAGAAGTTCGCGCTCGACTGGCACGAGCAGTACGCCGAGACGTTCCCGAAGTTCAACGTCGAGTTCGACAACTACGGCCACACCCATGACGAGACGAACACCGAGATAACCCAGCGGCTCGTCCGCGACCTCGACGAGGCCGGCCACCTCTACGAGAAGGAGATTATGGTCGCGTACGACCCCGTCGACGACCAGTACCTCCCCGACCGCTACGTCGAGGGGACCTGCCCGTACTGCGGCGCCCACGCCCGCGGCGACGAGTGCGACGAGGGGTGCCAGCGCCACCTCGAACCCGGCGAGGTGGAGGACCCCGAGTCGACGATCACCGGCAACCCCGCGGAGTACCACGAGCGCACCCACAAGTTCTTCGCGGTCTCGGAGTTCTCGGAGTACCTCTCCGAGTTCCTCGACCGGCTGGAGGGGACCTCGAACGCCCGGAACCAGCCCCGCGAGTGGATCGAGCAGGGGCTTCAGGACTGGTGTATCACCCGCGACATGGACTGGGGGATCGACTACCCCGGCGACGACGGCGAGCAGGACTTGGTCCTCTACGTCTGGGTCGACGCCCCGATCGAGTACATCTCGTCGACGAAGCAGTACTCCGAGCGCGTCGGCGCCGACGCGTTCGACTGGGAGACCGCGTGGAAGGAGGGCGCGAGCGACGAGTACCCCGAGGGCGGCGAGATCGTCCACGTGATCGGCCGCGACATCATCCAGCACCACACCATCTTCTGGCCCGCAATGTTAGAGGCGACCGACCACGCGGAGCCGCGCGCCGTGTTGGCGTCCGGCTTCGTCACCCTCGACGGCAAGGGCTTTTCCACGAGCCGCGACCGCGCGGTCTGGGCCGACGAGTACCTCGACGAGGGGTTCCACCCCGACCCGCTGCGCTACTACCTCGCGACCAACGGCGGGTTCCAGCAGGACGTGGACTTCTCGTGGGAGAAGTTTGCGGAGCGGGTCAACACCGAACTGGTTGGCACCGTCGGCAACTTCCTCTACCGCTCCCTCCTCTTTGCCCACCGCAACTACGAGGACGGTCCCGACGCCGACGCCCCGAGCGACGACGTGGCGGCGCGGATCGACGAGGCGGTCGACGACGTCGCGGCCGCGGTCAACGACTACTCCGTCCGCGCGCTCGGCGACGCCGTCACCGACCTCGCGCGGTTCGGCAACGAGTACATCCAGCGCAACGAGCCGTGGAAGCTCGTCGACGAGGAGCCTGAAGCGGCCGGACAGGTGATCTACGACTGCGTCGCGCTCGCGAAGGCGATCGCCGTCCTCTTCGAGCCGCTGGCGCCCGAGAAGAGCGAGCGGCTCTGGGACCAGTTGGGCGAGCCCGGCTCCGTTCACGACGCCACCGTCGAGGCCGCCCGCGAGGGGCCCGCCGGCGACCTGAGCGAGCCGACCGAGCTGTTCGAACAGATCGAAGACGAGCGCGTCGAGGCGCTGAACGAGAAGCTCGAAGCGCGCGTCGCCGAGTCGGAGCGCGACGACGAGGACGACGAGGAAGGCGAAACGGACGCCGGCGAAGCCGACGACACCGACATGACCGACATCGAACCCCTCAGCGACGACCGCATCAGCTTCGACGAGTTCCAGGAACTGGACATCCGCGTCGGCCGGATCGACGAGGCGGAAGGGATAGAGGGCGCCGACGACCTCGTGCGGCTCACCGTCGGCCTCGGCGCCGAGACCCGGACGATCGTGGCGGGGCTCAAGCAGCTCCACGACGTCGACGACCTCCCCGACACGAAGGTGATCGTCCTCGCGAACATGGAGAAGGCGGAGCTGTTCGGCGTCGAGTCGAACGGCATGGTGCTCGCGGCCGGCGAGGAGGCCGACCTCCTCACCACCTACGAGGACGCCGGGCCGGGCACGAAGGTGAAGTGAGCCGACCCGCGGTCGGTCGCGGAGCGGTACCTCGAGGTTTTATTTGACTGACGCGTGAACGCGGGACCGCAATGGCCCTCCTTCCCCGCTGGTTCGAGACGCTCTCGTTTCAGGCGCAACTGATCCTCACCGCGCTGGTGTTGGATCCGATCGGCTTCGGCGCCGGCTACCTGCTCGCCCCCGAGTTCGGCGTCGAACCGATCCTCGGCGGCGTCTACGGGCTGGTGGCCGCGAGCTTTCCGATGTCGCTGCTCGTGATGCGCGAGGTAGGTCGACAGTAGTCAGCGGGGGCGAGCCGGCGCGACCTCAGGCGTCGAGCACTTCGATGAGGTTCCCCTCCGGGTCCCGAACGAACAGGATCGTCGTCCCGCTCTCGGTCGTCCGCGGGGGCTGAGCGTCTCCACGTCGGCCGCGAGGTCGGCGTAAAAGGCCTCCACGTCGTCGACGGTGAGACCGAGGTGGGTCGCGCCGGATCGGCTCAGTTCGGGGTCAGCGGTCTCTTCGCCCGCCGGGTCGTACGCGACGAGTTCGACGATCGCGTCGCCGGCGTCGAGGTGGGCGAACTCGGCCGACGCGCCCTCGACGCCGACCGCCTCCGCGAAGGCGTCGCCGCCGACGGAGAACTCGCTGACGACGTCGAGGCCGAACGTCTCGGCGTAGAAGTCGACGGCGCGGTCGAGGTCGGACACGGTGACGCCGACGTGGTGCGCGGTTGGGTCGGACACGGGTGGGCGCTCGGCCGGCGCCGGCTAAACGGTGTCGGGTCAGAGCCCGAAGAGACGGGCGGCGAGGCCAGCCAGCACGACCAGCGCGCCGAGGATGAACGTGCCCGGGATCGGGAGGACGAAGAGGAACACGCCGAGGACGATGAGCAGCGTTGAGCGTCTCATGGCCTCACGTTCGTCGTTCCGGCGAATACGTGTTGGGGTGGGACCTCCACGACCGAAACGACCATTTCGCCCCGGGACGACCCTGACGTATGCACGTGGTCGTCAACGCGGCCCAGAGCGTCGACGGGAAGCTCGCCACCCGCCGCCGGGAGCAGCTCCGCATCTCCGGCCCGGAGGACTTCGACCGGGTCGACCGCGTCAGGGCGGCCGCGGACGCGGTGCTCGTCGGGGTCGGGACCGTCCTCGCGGACGACCCGCACCTCACGCTCGACGAGGAGGACCGCCGGGTCGAGCGCCTGCGGAACGGGCGCCCCGGTGACCCCGCTCGCGTCGTGGTCGACTCAACGGGTCGGACGCCGACCGACGCCCGGATCCTCGACGACGCCGCGACGACGTACCTCCTCGTCTCGGCCGCGACCGAGCGGGACCGGCGGGAGTCGCTGGCCGACGCGGGCGCGGAGGTGATCGTGGCCGGCGAGGAGCGCGTCGACGTCGCCGCGGGGTTCGGGAAGCTCGCCGACCGCGGCGTCGACCGCCTGATGGTCGAGGGGGGCGGCGAGGTGATCTTCTCGTGTTTCGAGGCCGGCGTCGTCGACGAGCTTCACGTCTATGTCGGCTCGCTCGTGATCGGCGGCCGCGACGCGCCCACGCTGGCGGACGGCGCCGGCTTCACCGAGGGGTTCCCCGACCTGACGCTCACCGAGACGGAGCGGTTCGACGACGGGGTCGTCCTCTCGTACGCGGTCGAGAGCGGCGACGCGTCGTAGGCGCGGACGGCCGTGTGAACGATAACCACGGAAATCGAGCGGTACACGCCCCGTGACACCGGTGTACACGGAAATCACCGAAGTATTTATGTATCGCCCGGGGGTAGTTGCGGGTACCAGAACGCCTCTGGCGCTGGTGGGATCGCACGCTGAAATGAACGGGATTTCTTGCAGACGGCCCGACGCACCACAGCGAGCGTCCGCTATCGCCGGAGCGGTGATGGAGAGATAACAAATGGTAACGAAAGAAGAAGTCATCGAGCAGTACGACGTGGAAGCGATGGACGAGGCGGACAACGTGGACCTTTCTGAGGACGACTTGGAGAACGGCTCCAAGGGGCAGCTCATCAAGCGCGCCGGTCAGCTGCGAGACCGACGCAACGAGCTGAACCAGATGGCCTCCGAGCGCGCCTCCAAGCGCGACGACCTCAACGCGAAGACCCGCGAGAAGGTCGACGAGGCCCAGGAACACCGCGAGAACCGCGACGAGCTCAACGAGCAGGTCCAAGAGCACAAGGACAAGCGCAACGAGCTCAACGCCGAGGCCAACGAGCTGTTCGACGAGGTCGAGGAGCTCAAACAGGACCTCGAACTCGGCTCCGGCAAGTCCATCGAGGAGCTCGAAGAGGAGATCGAGGACCTGGAGTTCCGGCAGCAGACGGAGGTCCTCGACGCGGAGGACGAGCGCGAGCTGATCGAGAAGATCGACGACAAACGCGAGAAGCTCGCGGAGAAGAAGGAGAAGGTCGACGACACGAGCGAGCTGGACGACCTCGTCGAGGAGGCCGAGGAGGTCCGCTCCGAGGCGTCCCAGCACCACCAGAAGGTGACGGAGCTGGCGGACAAGGCTCAGGAGCACCACAACCAGATGATCGAGGCCTACCGCGAGGCCGACGACATCCGCGATGAGGCCGACGAGATGCACGAGCTGTTCGTCGAGGCCCAGGAGGCGGCCGACCGCCACCACGAGGACTTCGTCCGCGTCCAGAAGCGCCTGCGCGAGCTGGACAAGAAGGAGGAAGAGGAGCGGCAGGACGAGCGCGCCGAGAAGCGCGAAGAGGAGAAGGAAGAGGCCGAGGAGATCTATCAGAAGTTCAAGGAGGGCGAGACGCTCGACACCGAGGACCTGATGAAGCTCCAGAAGACCGGCCTCCTGTAAGCCGGCGACCTGCGGTTCCGACGCGGTTTTCTGCGGCTTTTCGCGACGGAGAGCGTCGCGGCCGCGACGACCGATTCGAGGCCGGCCGCGACGGTCCGCGCCGGCCACGGCTTATAAACGCGTGCGCCGCCAACCGGCGGTATGGACGACGCGCCGGCGAACGGACGGAAGGGGTTGCTCGCGGCCGCCGCGGTGGGCGCGGCGACGACGATAGCGGGCCGCGCGGTCATCTCGCGGCTCACCGGCGGGCGGTTCGGTGACGCCGACGAGTACAACACCGCGAAGGTGACCGTGTCGGGGCCGATCCGACGGAGTCAGGGGCGACCGTCGCCGCTGTCGGGCCCGGGCGGCGCCACCGCGGACGACGTGGTCGAGCAGATAGGGGCGGCCGACGAGGACGAGGACGTCGAGGCGCTGCTCGTCGAGCTCAACACCCCCGGCGGCGAGGTCGTCCCGAGCGACGACATCCGGCGGGCCGCCGCCGACTTCGACGGGCCGACGGTGGCGTACGCGACCGACACCTGCGCCTCGGGCGGCTACTGGATCGCGAGCGGCTGCGACGAGCTGTGGGCGCGCGAGGCGAGCCTCGTCGGCTCCATCGGCGTCGTCGGCTCGCGGCCGAACGCGAAGGGGTTAGCGGACAAGCTCGGGATCTCTTACGAGCAGTTCACCGCCGGCGAGTACAAGGACGCCGGCGTCCCGCTGAAGGAGATCGAGGAGGACGAACGGGAGTACCTCCAAGGGATCATCGACGGCTACTACGAGCAGTTCGTCGAGACCGTGAGCGAGGGCCGCGACATGGACCCCGACGAGATCCGTGCCACCGAGGCCCGCGTGTACCTCGGGGACGAGGCCGCGGAGCTGGGGCTCGTCGACGAGCTGGGCACCGAGGACGACGTGGAGGACCGCCTCGCTGACCTGCTCGGCGCCGAGCCGGAGGTCCGGGAGTTCTCCCCGGAGCGCGGGCTCGCAGAGCGGCTCGGCATCGGCGCCGAGCGCGTCGCGTTCGCCGCCGGGAGCGGCGTCTCGGACGCCTTCGTCGACGACGGCGGCGACATCGACGTCGAGCTCCGATAGCGGGCGGGAGAGCGCCTCGAAAGACCGAACGCCGCGGGGCGGCCGACGGGGAGGATTTTTGTCCGGCCGCGGTGTGAGTCGACACGTGACGACGCTGGTCATCTGCGTCGACCGCTCGGGGGCGATCGGTCGCGCCACCAACGTCCCGATGCCGGTCGCCGGCTGGGAGGCCGTCCGGTCGCTGGTCACCGACGCCGGGCTGGACGACCCCGAGGACGCCAGCGTGAACTGCCTGCTGGAGTCGCTGCGCGTCGCGCGCGACCTCAGGGACGAGCGCGAGGAGTCTGTCGTGGCGGTCGTCTCCGCGGAGAGCGACACCGCGGTCGGCGCCGACCGCTCCATCGCGGCCCAGCTGGACGACCTCGTGGAGCGGTACGACCCGCGGGCCGCGATCGTCGTCGTCGACTCCGCCGAGGACGAGCGCGTCCTCCCCGTCGTCGAGTCGCGGATCCCCGTCGACTCAGTCGACCGCGTCGTCGTCCGACAGGCGCGCGACATCGAGTCCACCTACTACCTGCTGAAGCAGTTCCTCGCGGACGAGCAGCTGCGGTCGACGGTGCTGGTCCCCATCGGCGTCGCGCTGCTGTTGTTACCCGTACTGTTCTACCGGTTCTCCGCCGGAGAGGCGGTGGCGGGCGTCGCCGGTCTGCTCGGCGCCGCGCTGCTGTACAAGGGCCTCGGGGTCGACCGGTTCGTCGCGGGGATGCCGGAGCGCGTCCGAGAGGCGCTGTACGCCGGGCAGGTGTCGGTCGTGACGTACGTCGTCGCCGGCGGGCTGGCGCTGGTCGGCGGGTTCTTCGGCTTCCTCGCGGCCTCGGAGCTCGGTCCCGGATCCCCCCGGCTCGTCGAGGTCGTGGAGTTCGCCTACGCCGCGGTCCCGTGGTTCGCGGTCGCCGGCGTGACCGCGGCCGTGGGGCGGCTGCTCGACGAGCTGATCCGCGACGAGGGGATCCGGACGCCGTACCTCAACCTCCCGTTCGTCATCGCCGCGGTCGCGCTCGTCGTCCGCGGGTTCGCCGGCTACTTCCTCGCGCAGGAGGCGATCCACGAGCCGCTGTCGATGTACGGGATGACGGTGACCCCGGTCCAGCAGCTCGCCGCGTTCATCGTGGGGGGCATCGTCGTGTCGCTCGTCGGCGTCAAGATCGCCAGCGACGTCGGCACCGAGACGCTCGAAGACGTCATCGACGCGGAGCGGGACGCCGAGGGGCGGCGGGAGTGAGGGGCTGACCGGACCGCTCGGCGCCCGACCGACCGCCTTTTGTCGGTCGCGGCCGCGTGAGCGGGCATGGACGTGTACGGACTGATCGGGAACCCGGTCGGCCACTCGCTGTCGCCGCCGATGCACGAGGCGGGCTACGAGGCGCTCGGTCTCGACGCGCGCTACGTGACCTTCGAGCCGGACGCCGACGCGGCGGCCGCGGCGATTTCGGGCGCCGCCGACCTCGGCGTCGCGGGACTCAACGTGACGGTGCCGTTCAAGCGGGACGCGCTGCGCGCGGTCGACGCGGCCCCGCTGGCCGAGCGCATCGGCGCGGTCAACACGGTCGATTACGCCCCGGTCCGGGCCGGCGAGTCGGAGCGCCCCCGCGGGCGCAACACCGACGCCGCCGGGGTGACGCGGGCGCTCGCGCACCACGACGTCGGAATCGACGGCCGCGACGCGCTCGTGGTGGGCGCGGGCGGCGCGGGGCGGGCGGCCGCGTTCGCGCTGGCGGACGCGGGCGCGACGGTCCACGTCGCGAACCGCACCGCGGAGCGCGCGGTCGAGTTGGCCGGGGACGTGCCCGGCGCGACCGGCGGCGGCCTCGACGACTTGGGCGAGCGCGTCGCGGCCGCGGACCTGCTCGTCAACGCGACGAGCGTGGGGATGGAGGCGCCGGAGGAGACGCCCGTTCCGGCGGCGCACCTCCACGGCGACCTCGCGGTCCTCGACGCGGTGTACGCGCCGGTCGAGACGCGCCTGCTGCGCGAGGCGGCCGCCGCGGGGGCGACGACCGTCGACGGCGCGTGGATGCTGCTGTACCAGGGGGTCGAGGCGTTCGAGATATGGACCGGCGAGGACGCGCCGGTCGACGCGATGAACGCGGCGCTGCGGGCCGAGTTGGAGTGAGGCTGACGGCGCCGGGCGCGGGGTGCCCCAGTCGGGGCGCTCGGTGCCCGGCGCGCGTCGCTCGGGTCGCGGTCAAAACGAGAGGTCGGGATCGTCGTCCGCGCCGGTCCCGAGCGGCACGCTGCCGCGGTCGTCGTAGTACTTGCGACCGATGAACGTCTCGTCGAGGTTGCCGACTATCGTGGCGTAGAGGGCGTCCGAACTCAGGTACCCCTCCTCGTCGACCGGGTCGAGGACCTCCCGAATCGTCACGAAGTCGCCGGAAGGGGACTCGATCTCGACGGTACCGATCTGTTCGATCACGGCGTCGCGCGTCACCGGAAACTCGAGCGACTGCTCGACGACCCGCTCGGTGTCTGAGTATTCCATGTGTGTTGGTCGAGAACCGATGTATCGGTCTCTGTGTCTCCCGGTAGGCGACAGAACTGCATAAACACGGGCGTATTTTACCAGACGGGGGTTTTTGATTATGTGCGTCACAGCTCTCGAGCCGAGACGGAAGTCGCTCGTCGGTCGCTTTCGGCCTGGAACGGCGTCGAGAAGCGGGAGCGACGGAGCGGAGCCGCTAGATCAGCGTCGGGCTGGCGAGCAGTCCGGCGGTGACGATGAGTCCGACGGAGACCGCCGACGCGCCGTAGAGGAACGGCTTGGCGTCGCGGGCCGGCTCCCGGAGCTTCCCGGCGTCGAGTCCGTCGGCCAGCTTCGAGCCGGCGACCTCGACGAGTCCGGTCCCGACGAACCACAGCCCCAGCATCGTCACTACGAGGTGACCCCGCGGCGTGCTCGTCAGCGCCTCGAACGTGTACAGGGTCCCGGCCATGTGCCCGCCGGAAGCGACGAACGCGACCGCGCCGATCCGGGTGATCCAGCGCAGGCGGCCGACGACCGACCCGAGCGCGTCCCCGCCGATGTCGCCGCGGAGCGCGGGCGGGAGGACCGCGAGGGTGACGAACAGCACGCTGCCGACCCAGAGGACGGCGAAGCCGACGTGGACCGACCACATGACGGGGTTGATAACGTCCATACCGCCGGGACGGGCCGGTTACACTTATAAACCGGCGAGACGGAGCGACGGTTCGTTGCGGCGGAGACGGTTTTTAAATATCTCGCACGTGTAGCCGCCGGCAATGGCGCTACTTCAGAAGCTCAAAGAGAAGCTCGGATTCGGGAGCGGCTCGGCCGAACGCGAGTCCGGCGAGACCGAAGTGACCGTCGAGCGCGAGTCGGAGCCGGCCGCCGAGGCGTCCGCGGAGGCCACCGACGAGCAGCCTCCCCGGACCGGCGTCGACGAGGAGGGAGGCGAGCCGGCGGCCGCCGCGGCGACGGAGGCCGCCGCCTCGACCGAGTCGCTCGTCGACGAGGAGGCCGGCGCGACGGACGACGCCGGGACCGAGGCCGACGAGGGCGCGGAGCCGGCGGAGGCCGCGGCGGGCGAGGCGGACGACGCCGCGGTCGACGGCGACGACCGCGGCCCGAGCGTCGAGGAGATCAAGGGGATCGGCCCGGCGTACGCCGAGCGGCTCGCCTCGATCGGTATCGAGACGATAGACGACCTCGCCGGCGCGGACGCCGCCGAGGTGGCCGAGGGGACGAGCGTGGGCGAGAAGCGCGCCGCGACGTGGATCGACCGCGCGAGCGAGTTCTGAGGGCGGTCGGTTCCGACCGACTGCGGCCGGTTCCCGGCGCGGTTCCGGCGACCGCAACTGTTTCACCGACCCCGCCGAAGAGTGACACATGAGTCGAACGGTACACACCGACCGGAACCGGTTCCGCGCGGCCGCGGCCGCGGCGCCGGCGGGCGCGCGGGTCCCGGTCGAACTCCGGGTCGCCGTCGACGACCCCTTCGCCGCCTACCGGCGGGCGCGGGACGGTCCCGGCGGCGTCTTCTACGAGACGACCGGCGGCCAGTCGGGATGGGGGTACTTCGGCGTCGACCCGGTCGAGCGGCTGACCGTCTCCGGCGACGCGGTCGTCGCCGGCACGGGCGGCGAGGCCGAGGGGTCGGAGAGCGAGGGCGGCTCGGGACCCGCGGGCGACTACCGGCGCCCCTCCCCGTCGCTCTCGGCGCTAGAGGGCGTCATCGACGGCGAGCGGCTGGCGCGGGGCGACTGCGAGGTGCCGTACCCGTGCGGCGCGTTCGGCTGGCTCTCCTACGACGCCGCCCGCGAACTGGAGGCGTTCCCGCCCGCGGCGCCCGACGGTCCCGGGGCGGTCGACGACCGCGGACTCCCGCGGCTTCAGGCCGCGCTGTTCGACCGGATCGCGGCGTGGGAGTGTCCGGTGGACGCGGGCGGGTCGGCCGACGGCGGCCCGGACGACGGCGACGCGACCGTCACGCTCCGAGTGACCGCCTGCCCCCGCGTGCCGGCGGGAGTCGACGACCCCGACGCCGACCGCGAGGCGCTCGACGCGCTGTTCGACGACGGGCGAGCGCGCGCGGCGGCCCTGATCGACCGGATCGAAAGCGGCGACCCGGCCTCGGGGGCGGCGCCCGACCCGACGGCCGAGCGCGCGACCTTCGAGAGCGACGTGGGCCGCGAGGGGTACGCCGACGCGGTCCGGCGGGTCAAGGCGTACGTCCGCGAGGGCGACACGTTTCAGGCGAACGTCTCCCAGCGGCTGACCGCGCCGGCCGCGGTCCACCCGGTCGACGCGTACGACGCGCTCCGGGAAGTGAACCCGGCGCCGTACTCCGGCCTGATCGAGTTCGGCGGGACCGAGGGGGACGGGACCGGCCGTCCGAGCGGCGTCGACCTCGTGAGCGCGAGCCCGGAACTGCTCTTGGAGCGTGAGCCGACCGGTGACCCCCGGCGCGGCGCGCGCCTCGTCACGGAGCCCATCGCGGGGACGCGACCGCGGGGGGAGACGGAGGCGGCGGACGCCGGCATGGAAACGGAGCTGACCGGTGACGCGAAAGAGCGCGCCGAACACGCGATGTTGGTCGACTTGGAGCGCAACGACCTCGGCAAGGTGTCGCGGTTCGGCACGGTCGAGGTGAGCGAGTACCGCCGCGTCGACCGCTACAGCGAGGTGATGCACCTCGTGAGCCTGATCGAGGGGGAGTCCCGCCCGGACGCCGGGTTCGCTGACGCGGTCGCCGCCTGCTTCCCCGGCGGGACCATCACGGGCGCGCCGAAGCCGAAGACGATGGCGATCATCGACGAGCTGGAGCCGACCCGCCGCGGGCCGTACACCGGGTCGATGTTCGCGGCCGGCTTCGACGGGCGCGCGACGCTGAACATCGTCATCCGGACGCTCGTGCGCCACGCCGCCGAGTACCACCTCCGGGTCGGGGCCGGGATCGTCCACGACTCGGACCCCGGCGCCGAGTACGAGGAAACGCTCGCGAAGGCGCGCGCGCTGGTGAGCGCGGTCGACGAGGCGCTCGCGGCCGGCGGGATGGCGGTCGACGAGACCGTCGAGGAGACGGTCGACGAGGCGCTCGCGGCCGGCGGGATGGCGGTCGACGAGACCGTCGAGGAGACGGTCGACGAGTCGTCCGAGGAGGCGGTCGAGCGATGACGGGAGCCGACACCGGCGGCGAGGCGGACGCCGACGCGCAGGGCGGCTGGCGCCCCGGCGCGGGCGACGCCGACGCGCGGGTCCTCGTCGTCGACAACTACGACTCGTTCGCGTACAACCTCGTCCAGTACGTCGGCGAGGTCGCGGGCGCGGTGACGGTGCGGCGCAACGACGCGGTCGACCTCGCGGGGATCCGCGCGCTCAACCCCGACGGCGTCGTCGTCTCGCCCGGCCCGGGCACCCCGGCGGAGGCGGGCGTCTCGACCGCGGTCTTCGAACTCGACCGGCCCGTGTTCGGCGTCTGCCTCGGCCATCAGGCGCTGTGCGCGAGCCGCGGGAGCCGCGTCGGCCACGCGCCCGACGTGGTCCACGGGAAGCCCTCGACGATCACCCACGACGGCGAGGGCGTCTTCGCGGGCCTCCCCGACCGGCTCCGCGTCGGGCGGTACCACTCGCTTTGCGTCGAGCGCGAGGACCTCCCGGACGAACTGGTCGAGACCGCGCGCACCGCCGAGGAGCGCGAGGTCGTGATGGGCGTGCGCCATCGAGAGAAGCCGCACGTCGGCGTCCAGTTCCACCCGGAGAGCGTCCTCACACCTCGCGGGAAACGGCTGGTCCGGAACTTCGTGGAGGTGTGCGAGGAGCATGAGTGACGACGGCACGCTCCGCTATCACGTCGACGGCGACCTCGTCCCCGCCGCGGAGGCGACCGTCTCGGTGGAGGACCGCGGGTTCGCCTACGGCGACGCCGCCTTCGAGACGCTGCGCGCGTACGGCGGCGACGCCTTCCGGTGGGAGGCCCACGCCGACCGGCTCGCGGACACCTGCGAGACGCTCGGGCTCGACCACGGGATCGACGAGGCGGATCTGAAGCGCCGGGTCGACGAGGCGCTCGCCGCGAACGGCCTCGCGGACGCGTACGTCAAGCTCTCGATCACCCGGGGCGTCCAGCCCGGCACGCTCGACCCGAAGCCCGAGGTCGACCCGACCGTGGTCGTGATCGCGAAGCCGCTCCCGCGGGGCGGCGTGGGCGGCGAGCCGCCCCACGACGGGCCGGCCGCGCTCCAGACGACGAAGACGCGGAAGGCCGCGGACCGCGCGATCCCCGCCGCCGCCAAGACGCACAACTACCTCAACGGAATCCTCGCCCGGCTGGAACTCCGCGTGACCGGCGCCGACGAGGCGCTCATGCTCGACCCGGACGGTCGCGTCGCGGAGGGCGCGACCTCGAACCTCTTTTTCGCGGACGGGACCGCCCTCAAGACCCCCTCGCTCGACGGGCCGATCCTCCCGGGCGTCACTAGGGCGACCGTGATCGATATCGCGGAGTCGGAGGGGATCCCGGTCGAGGAGGGGACGTACGCGCCGGACGCGGTCCGCGAGGCCGACGAGGCCTTCCTCACGAACTCGACGTGGGAGATTCGACCGGTGGCGACCGTCGACGGCATCGCGGTCGACGGCGACGGTGAGGGGGTCGCCGGGCCGGTCACGACGCTCCTCTCGCGGCTGTTCGACCGGCGGATCGAGGAGGCGCACTACGACGGCGAGCGGCTCTGACCCGACGGGATCCGCCGTCGCGAACCGACGAGGGGGATACCGTCCCCCACAGCGTTATTCCGTCAGAGATCCTAAACGACGGATGGCAGACGACAAGGACGGACGGGAGAAACAGGCCGCAGACGAGGACCGGCGACAGCGCGAGCGCGACATGGAGGCGGCGCAGGACCGCGCTGACGAGACCGAACCGCCGATCGACCCCGACGAGGCCGACGAGTTCGAGTCGGCGCTCGAACCGCTGACGTTCCCGGCGACGGGCCGCGAGATCGTCGCCGCGGTCGGGGACCGCGAACTCGAGACCGGGGCTCGCGTGTACAACGTCGCGGACCTCCTCCCCGACGCCGACATGGAGGCGTTCGACACGCCCGCGGCGGTCCGGGAGCGGGTCCGGCGACCGGCGGTCGCGACCGCGATGAAGCGGGTCGTCGAGGCGGTTGCGACCCTCCCGAACGAGGAGTTCGGGCGGTCGCAACACGAGGCGTTCGAGCGGACCTTCCGCGCGCTGAGCGACATCGACGAACTCGACGACGAGGAGGGCGTCCGCGCGATGGCCGACTGGGTCGTCGACCGGATAGCCGAGACGGAGTCGGTCCCCGGGTCGCGGGACCTCCGGCGGCAGGCGGCGAAGCACTGCCGGAAGCACGGCTACGAGGTGCGCGACGACGAGTGGCTCGGCGTCTGATTCGGACCGTCCGAGGGGTCCACTTCGGCAAGCGGACCGCGTCCGACGCGGGAACGCACAACGTTCAAGCCGGTCGCCGGCCTCGCACGGACATGGACGAGCACCGCCGGATCGCTGGCGTCGAGGAGGTGCCGGAGGAGAGCACGCTGCTCGCGACGCTGCGACCGGTCGACTCCGAGACGGTCGACGAGGGCGAGGGCGACCTCGGGGAGGGCGAGGACGGCGCCCCCGAGGTCGAGGCGATCCTCACGCGGGCCGCGGGCGAGGTGCGCGCGTTCCGGAACTACTGTCAACACTGGACGGACGTCCGCCTCGACAAGGACGACGGGGCGTTCGTGCGCAACGGCGAGGTGTTCTGTCAGACGCACGGGGCGACGTTCGAGGCCGACGGCGGCTACTGCAACTTCGGGCCCTGCGAGGGCGCCGTCCTCGAATCGGTCGACGTCGCGGTCGCGGACGGCGCGGTGTACCTCGACGACGACGCCTACGAGTTCGTCCGGCTCGGGCCCTCCGCGGGGAAGGGCGACGGGAGCGGCTCGCGGATCGACTTCACCGGGAACTGAGCCGCGCGGACGCGGTCGGTCGCTACCGGTGTCTCAGCGCCGCGAGCGTGCCCACGTCGCGAGGGCGCTCAGGCCGCGAGCGCTCCGGTCAGAACCGCGTGCGCCCGCCGCCCCCGCCGCTCGCGTCCTCGTGGCCGAGCGCCTTCTTGAGGAAGTTCATCCAGCGCTTCTGGTCCGCCGCCTTCTGCCGCTGTTCCTCGGTCTCCGGGTCGGGCGCGTTCAGCCCCTCCAGCGCCTCCAGCGCGCGGTCGATGCCGATGATCGACGCCGCAAGCTCCTCGCCCTCCTCGCGGCTCACCTCGTTCTCCTCGATGGGTTCGAGCCGGTCGAGCCGCTCGCGCCGGAGGTTCCGCTTGGCGCGCTCGACGCGGTCGCGCTCGCCGGGCGGGACCGAGTCGCGGCGCTTGATCTCGAAGACGAACGACCGGAGGTCGATCGACTCGCCTTGGATCTCGATCGACTCCGGGATGTCGACGCCGATCGTCGAAGACTCCCGGTTGACCCGCTCCAAGAGCTGTTTCCGCTCGAACTCCTTCACGCCGTCCGGTAGGGAGCGGGCGCACTTCGCTCCTTCGGCCCGGGGTCGTCCCGGCCGAGGGGGCCGGGCGCCCCCGGAGGGACGACGTTAACCGCGCCGCGCCGCAACCGGGTCCCATGGAGTCACTCGAAGCCGAACTCGCCGCCGCCCGCGACCTCGACGCGGCCGACCTCGCGGACGCCATCGAGTCGATCGGGTTCGAGTGTACGCGCTGTGGCGGCTGTTGTACGGGCTACGCGCCCGACGAGCCGGGCGGCGCGCCGGCGGAAGCGGGCGCGAACGAGGGCGAGCAGGGAACCGCCGACGGCGACGCCGGATGCCACGACGGCGACGGCGCCGACCGCGAACCCCACACCGCGACCGTCTTCCCCGACGAGGTCCGCCGCGTCGCGGACGCCGCCGAGGAGCGGTCCGGCGAGGCGTACGACTGGCGGGACGTCGCCCGACCGATGCCGTTCGGGCTCGACGCGGACGCCGGCGGCGAGCAGACCGGCGAGACGTTCGAGTGGGCGCTCGCGACCGACGGCTGCGGCGACTGTACCTTCTACGAGGAGTCCGACGGACAGGGCGCGTGTACGGTCCACGACGCGCGCCCGCTGATCTGTCGGACCTACCCGTTCAGCGTCGCCCTGGAGGGGACGAGCCAGCCGATGGGTGAGGCGGTCGACGAGGCGGGCGTCGTCCGCGCCCACGAGTGCGAGGGGCTCGGCCGCGACATCTCCCGGGAGGACGCCGAGGCGCTGGCGGAGGCGCTGAAGGAGCGCGCCGTCCGGGAGTTAGAGGAGGCGATCGGGGTCCGCGACGGCTACGACCCGAACGCGCGCGAGCGGGCCGACGGCGACGTCGTCGTCTTCGACTCCGAGGGCCCGAAGGAGGCGGACGGGCGTCCGGTCGGCGGCCGCTGACCGCCCTCGGTACCGAGGCGGCCGGGGCGCACCCCCCGAATCGGCGCGGGGCCTGACTGTGTCGGCGGTACAACTATACTACCCCGCACCCAGCCTCCGATGGAGTCTACTATGGAAATCTCCGAGAAGCTCCTCTGTCTGTTCAGCGCGGAAGTCCGCGAGGCCGACGACGGCGAGTTCGTCGTCGACGTGCCCAGCCGAGAGGTCGAGGCCGGTTCGCTGGAGCCGGGCGAGACGTATCGCGTCGCGCTCGTCGCCCGCGACGGCTCGGCGGAGGCGACGAGTGACGCCGACGAGACCGCCTCGCGAAGCGACGACGGCCCGCAGCCGCCGGTGGAGCCGGGCGAGATGCGGTACGTCGAGATAGAAGACCTCGGCAAGCAGGGCGACGGGATCGCTCGCGTCGAGCGCGGCTACGTGATCATCGTCCCCGACACCGAGGTTGGCGAGCGCGTGAAGATCGAGGTGACAGAAGTGAAGTCCAACTTCGCCGTGGGCGAAGTCGTCGAAGAGGCGGTCTGAGGCCGCCGAGGCGGACGGAAAGCGAAGCGGGCGGCGCCGCGACGGACGCGCCGCCTTACGGTCTCTCTTCGTCCGGCACCCGAGCGTCCCAGTACGACACGGAGGCGACGTAGTCGCCCGGAATCGTGTCGCCCGCGAGCTCGTCGAGGACCCAGAACGGCCTCGCGACGGGACCCGGAAGCTCGCGGTAGAAGCCGTACGGTAACACGAAGTCGTGCTCCTCGTTCGCGAGCGTGAGCCCCGCCTCGCCCAGCATGGCGGCGACCTGTCGCTCGGAGTAGAGCCGCGACCCCATCGGGAGCAGCCAGGTGTACAGCGTCCGCAGGCTGCGGCTGTTGAACGTGTCGAAGAACACCTGATCCCGGCTGACCCGGCGGAGCTCCTTCGCGAACGGGACCGGGTCGTCCATCAGGTGGAAAAAGCGCATCGCGACCACCGTGTCGAAGTGGTCGTCGGGGAACGGGAGCCGCGAGGCGTCGCCGCGGAGGAACTCGACGGCGTCGGCGTGGCCGGCGGCGGCGACCTTCTCGCGGGCCTGTTCGAGCATCTCGCGGGAGACGTCGAGTCCGACGACGTCCGCGCCCTGGTCTGCGAGCATCGTCGTGAACCGACCGGTGCCGCAGGCGACCTCCAGCACGCGGTGGCCGGAGTCTATCGGACCCAACGCGGCGAGGACGGCCTCCTTCTCCCGGCGGTCGATGAGCTGTCCGCCGCCGGAGAAGCGGACGTCGTCGTACTCCTCGGCGACCTCGTCGGCCTGATACCAGTCCTGTCCCTTCACGTTGTCCGTGATGGAGGCCGGACCGACAAAACCGTACTGGATGCGGTCCGGCGGCGACCCCGGCGCGGTCGGTCGGAGTCGGTGCGGTCGAGACCGCCCGGGCGTGCCGGACGGGCCGGCGAACGCGCCGAGGCTACCCGCTCGTGGCGACGTTCTCGGCCGGAATCCTGACGATAACCCGCGCGCCCTCCTCCTCGTCGTGGTGCGGGTACTCGTCGACGCCGAAGTACCGCCGGGCGAGCTCGTCGATGTGTTCGCGGGCGCCCTCCTCCGTGAGTTCGGCCTCGCCGCGGACGGAGACGTAGCGGTACGGGTCGTCGGGGTCGAGCACGCTGACCCCGACCTTCGGGCTCTCGCGGACGTTCCGCTCCTTGCGCCGCCCGCGGGCGGTGTTCACGAGGACGTGCTCGCGGTCCTCGTGGTCGACCCACACCGGCGTGACGTGAGGGAGTCCGTCCGGCCCGACGGTGGCGAAGTGCGCGTACGACTCGGCTTCGAGGATGTCGACGTGGGACTCGGGGATCACGCGCCGGAGTACGACCGCCCGCCGGAAAACGTCCCGGGCGGATCGTCGACGACCCGGCCGAAGAGTGATATTAACACATTATATTATCACAGGCGGATTCCCCAATATGTAGCCAACCTTTACCACTATCCGTGGGATTCGTGTGAGACATGAGTACCAGTCCCGCGGAGACCGCTGACCAAGACCGCCTGTCGGAGAGCGAGTACCGCGACCGCCTGCGCGAGCTACCCCCGAGCGCCAAGCTCGTCGCGAAGGTGCTGGAGGGTGACGCACCCCTCTCGCAGGGCGGCCTCGCCGAGGAGTCGCTGCTTCCCGACCGGACCGTCCGCTACGCGCTCAACCGCCTCGAAGAGGAGGGCCTCGTCGACTCGCGGTACAGCTTCAAGGACGCGCGCAAGCAGGTGTACTTCCTGACGATCTGAGCGGCGACCGCGCCGCCTTCGCGGTCGGAGTCGACGCGGCGTCGGATCGAGCCGGTCGAACGCACACGCAGTCCTTTTTACCGTCTCGTCTCGATAACACACCGTATGGACCTCTCGGTCGTCGTCCCGACGCTCAACGGTCGGGACCGGTTGGCCGCCTGCCTCGACGCGCTGGCGGCCGGCGCCCCCGACGCCGAGGTGATCGTCGTCAACGGCCCCTCGGCCGACGGCACGACCGGCATGGTCCGCGACCGCGACGACGTGGACGTGCTGGTCGAGATCTCCGACCGGACGGTGAACGTCGCCCGCAACGCCGGCATCGAGGTGGCGACGGGCGACGCGGTCGCGCTCGTCGACTACGACAACCGGATCGAGCCGGGGTGGCGCGACGCGGTCGCGGCCGGCCTCGACGCGGCGCCGGTGGTCTCGGGACCGGTGACGCCGACGCCGTCGAGCGCCCCGACGGACGGCGACGCGGTCGCGACGGCGGACGGTGACGCGGTCGCGATCGACGACGCGGAAGGCGGCGATTCGACCGAACCGGAACGCGATCCGAGCGAACCGGAGCGCAGTCGGATCGCGGGCCGCGACGTCACCTACTTCGAGGGCGGCAACGTCGCGTTCCAGCGGGACGCCCTCCGCGACCTCGACGGCTTCGACGAGTACCTCCGGGTCGGCGGCGCGCGCGACGCCGCCCACCGACTCGCGCGCATGGACCGCGAGGTGGCGTGGCGACCGGAGATGGCCGCGCGGAAGGAGCTCCCGACCCCGACCGCCGCGGACGGCGGGCGCAGCGCGAGCGAGTGGGGCTGGAAGTACCGGGCGCTCGCCTACCGCCTGCTGAAGAACTACGGCGTGCGGTCGACCGCCCTCCTCCGGACGGGGTCGCACGCGCTCGGTGACGCGCTCGGCGCGGCGAGGGACGTGGTCCGCGGCGAGTCGACGCCCTCGCGGTGGGCCGCGACGGGCCGCGACGTGCTCTTGGGCCTCGCCGGCGGCACCTCCGACGGCCTCATCGCGCGGCGACGGGACCGCAGCCCCGCGCGGAACCCGAACGGCATCTCGACGCGCGCGGACCGCGCCGTCGCGAAGTACGACCGACGCCCGGGGGCGGACGACGGCGGGCCGGGCGGAGTCGGGAGCGCAGGAGCGACCGAAGTCGAGGACCCCGAGTAGGGGTTCGGCCCCGGTGAGCGCGCCCCGCGCCTTTTAACCGAAGGGCCGGCCTACGGTCCGGCAACGAATGGGACTCACGAAGCGTATCATCCCCTGTATCGACGTCGACCTCGACGACGACGGGGACGCGGCGGTGTACACCGGCGTCAACTTCGAGAACTTAGAGTACACCGGCGACCCCGTCGAACTGGCCAAGAAGTACAACGAGGCCGGCGCCGACGAGTTCGTCTTCCTCGACATCACCGCGAGCGCCGACGGCCGCGAGACGATGCTCGACGTGGTCAACGCGGTCGCGGACGAGTGTTTCATCCCGCTGACGGTCGGCGGCGGCATCCGGACGAAGGCGGACATCAAGGAGACGCTCCGCGCCGGCGCGGACAAGGTGTCGATCACGACCGGCGCCTTGGAGCGCCCGGAGCTGATCGAGGAGGGCGCGGCCGCGTTCGGCAGCCAGTGCATCGTCATCTCGGTCGACGCGCGGCGCCGGCACGACGACGCGGGCGAGCACTTCTACGAGGACGACGACGGCGAGACGGTGTGGTTCGAGTGCACGAAGAAGGGCGGCCGCGAGGGCACCGGCATCGACGCCGTCTCGTGGGCGAAGGAGGCCGAGGAACGCGGCGCGGGCGAACTGTTCGTCAACTCCATCGACAAGGACGGGACGAAGGACGGCTACGACATCCCCCTGATGAAGGCGGTCGGGGAGGCCGTCTCGACACCGCTCATCGCGTCGTCGGGGTGTGGCGGCCCAGAGGACATGTACGAGGTGTTCACCGAGGCGAACGCGGACGCCGGGCTGGCGGCCTCTATCTTCCATTTCGGCGACTACTCCATCGAGGAGACGAAGGCGTATCTCGACGAGCGCGGCGTCCCGGTGCGGCGCTGAGCGCGGGCGTCGGAGGCGCCGCTAACTACGGCCGTAGTGTATATTTTTTCGCGCCCGAAACCAACAGTTATTATCCGATCGGGCGCGAACCGCGACGTATGTCCACGTCCACGTCATCCGCACGTGTTCGCGACGAGTCGCCGGAGCTCGTCTGTAAGCGGACCGACGGCGACGGCGGCGGCGAGGTGACGTTCTTCGAGCCGGACGTCGACCCGGACGAGCGGACCACCCGCTGGGTCACGGTCCCGGAGGCCGACTGTATTCCCCGCGAGGAGTGGCGGTAAGAGGAATTTTGTCGTGGTTTTGGTTTTATTTATAAGGCATTGTGAGCGGAGCGGCGGTAATCACGTCCAGAACTTCAGCCGTTCGTTTATAAACAGCAGAAGGTAGATCGACGGCGAACGCCTCCAAAGCCCCAGTCGCGAGAGCGGCGTACGCTCGCTGCGCTCCTCACTCGGTCGCTCACTCCGTTCACTCCCTCGTTGCGGTGCTTACGTCGCCTACGCCGCTCTCGCGACTGCCCCTTTGAGTCCCGCCCCGCACAGCGACCGCACCTCACGCCTCCCCAGCCTCGTCGCCGGCGGCTCCGCCGCCGGCTGCCAGAGGCGCGTCGCGCCTCGCTGCCGCTCACGCCCTTCGGGCGTTCGCGGCGTCCCTCGCGCGTGCTGCTCGGCCGCGGAGCGGCCTCGCAGGCACGCGCCGACCGCAGCGTAGTCCTTTATAAATAGTCGTCGGGGTTCGGTCAGTCGTCGTCCGCGGGGGCGCGGTCCGCGAACTGCGGCAGTTCCTCATCGAGGAGGGCGACGGTCGCCAGCCGGATGGCGTGCGGCCAGCCGAGCGGGGTCGCGCTGTCGGGCGTCCCGTCGTCGAAGAACTGCTCGGGGAGGTACGTCGTCGGCTCGCAGAGCGTGCCGCCGGGCGAGACGTGCGCGAGCAGGTCGCGGGCGCGGGCCGTCATCTCGGCCGCGCGCGAGTCGTCGTGCGCCGCGAGCAGCGCGGCGAGCTCCGCGCAGGCGTTCGCGCCCCACGCGGTCGAGACCGTCCACACCTTCTCGGACACCTGTCCCGCCCGCCGCCAGCCGTCGCCCTCGTAGCGGATCAGCCCGGTGATGTCGTCGGTCTCGTGGTGGAGCCCGTCGACGACCGTCTCGACGTGCGAGACCAGCCGGTCAAGGCGCTCGTCGTCGACCGCGCCGGCGGCCCCGCTCCCCTCGCCGTCCGCTACGCCGAGCGCGTCGAACGATCGGTGCGCGGCCGCGAGCGCCAGCGTGGCGGAGTCGAGCCGGTCGTCGATACCGCCGTCGAGCGTCTCGCAGACGGCGTAGCAGCCGCGCTCGGGCACCCAGAGGTCGTCGAGCGCGTCGTACACCTCGCGGGCCCGGTCGCGGGCGTGCGCGGCGAGGTCCTCGGGGAGCGAGTCGGCGCCGGGCACGGCGTCGGGGTTCTCAAGCGCGTCGGCGGCGAGCCCCTCGCCGTGGCGGCCGAGTTCGCTGTACGCCTCCAGAAACGTCGCGGCGGTGTGCGTGAACCGGCCGGCGGAGTCCTCCCACGCGTTCTGACAGACGACGGGGCGGCCGTCGGGTTCGAGCGTCCGGTCGAGCCCCGCGAGCGCGGCGACCAGCGTGGCGTCGAGGCTGTCGACGTCGACATTACGGGACGACGTCCCGCCGGCAGCCGGACGGGGTCCGGCGACGCCGGCCGCCCGGGCCTGCGCGAGGTACGCGACGACGCTACCGGTCTGGTCGGCCTGATAGTCGACGTCCGGCCCGTCCTCGATGCGGGCGTTCGCCCACCCCGGCGCGAGCGCGCCGTCGCGGGGCCACACCCGGTGGGGCCACGAGCCGTCGGGGCGCTGCGTGGCGACGTACATCCGGACCGACCGGGCGTGCCGGTCGCCGAGGTCGACGCCGAGCGCGTCGGCCGCGCCGAGCAGGAACCCGGATATCTCCGCGTCGTCGCGGAACCAGGTGTAGCCGTAGCCGCCGGAGTGCTCGTAGTAGGGGTCGAAGTCCGGCCCCGCGATCCGGAGCCCGGACGGCGCGGAGAGCAGTGAGAGGACGCGCAGGTCCGCGACGACCGACTCGCGGGCGGGCGCCGACTCGGGCACCGACGGGAGCGCGTCCGCGGCCGCGTCCGCGAGGGCGTCGGCGCTGTCGAGGTCGGCAAAGAGCGCGTCGAGGCGCTCGCGGGCCGCCTCGCGGTCGGTCTCCGTCCGGTCCGTGAGGAGGGTGGCGACCGTCGCCGCCCCGTCGGAGAAGGGCACGTCGGCTATCACCTCCCCCGAGAGGCGCTCCTCCTCGTACCGGTCGCCGTCGCGGTCGCGCGGGAGGTCGGTGGGGTCGTCGTCGAGCAGTTCGGGGAACGTCGCCGGGAGCTGACCGCGGAGGTCCGCGAAGCCGGTCGCGCTCGCGAGGAAGTCGTGCTCGTCGGCGTGGTACACCTCGACGGCGTCGTCGTACCGGAGCTGTCCCACCCGGTCGTCGCGGCCGTCGGGCGCGAAGCGGGCGTAGACGACGAGCGAGGCGTCCGCGGGGTCGACGGCCGGCCCGTCGGCGTCCCCGTCGGCCGACGCGTCCTCGTCGAACTCGACCTCCGCCCGGGTGAGATGCGCATTGCCCAGCGTCACGTCGCGGCGAGTCACCGTCGCGCGCGGCGTCTCGTGGACCGTCTCGACCATCGCGGTGTCGCCGACGTACCGCTGGGTCGTCTCGGCCTCGTCGAGCCAGGCGACTTCGTCGCCGACGGCGAGCCCGATCCGGGACCGAACGAGACCCGTTTGCCCGGTGAGCGGGTAGCCGAAATCGCGGAGTTCGCCGTCGTCGCCGACGTGGACGAGCCGGCCGTCGCCGCCCGAGAAGCGGCCGGAGACGGTGCGCCGCTCGCCGGGGAAGCGCGTCCCGTCGCCGGCGTGGCGCTTGTAGTCGTCGAGCGCGTCGCGGAGTTGCATTACGGGGCCGTACGCCATCGGCCGATATGAAGTTTTGGTGTAATTGTTGTTCATTCGTTTCACAGACGGAAACGCTCAAACCCCGGCGCGCCGAGGTGTCGGGCGTGTACGAACCCGGCCCCCCGAGAGCGACGAGCGTCGGTGAGTCCGTGGAGTTAGCGCCGCGGTCTCCGGACCCCGACGGGACGTACCGGTGGACCGTCCGCGACGCGCCGGCGGACAGCGCGCTGTCGGCCGGAGACGGCCCGGACCCGGACGCGACCGGCCCGCCGAGTTCGGCGACGACGGTCGGCTCGGAGGGGTCGGCGTCGGACGCGACCGCTCCCGACGGGTCGACCGCGGCGTTGCGCGCGGGCGAGACGAACCGCGACGACGACCCGGTCGTCCACCTCGCCCCCGACGCGCCCGGGACCTACGTCCTCGCGCTCGACGCCCCCGACGGCGGCCACCGCCAGCGCGTGCGCGCCTTCCCCGACGAGCGCCGCGAGGCGGCGATCCGCGTGCCGGCCGCCGACCTCCCGGCCGACGACCCCGACCGCGTCTCCCTCCTGTGGCCGCGGAACGAGAACCGCCTCGCGCTCGACCGGGCCGAGCGCGACGGCGACGACTGGGTCGCCTCGGTGCGCGTGCCGCCCGGGAAACACGGCTTCGGCCTCGTCCCCGACGGCGACCGGTCGTCGGCGCACCACGGGGTCTGCGAGGTGCCCGGTCCGGGCCGCCCGCGGCTCTCGCTCGACGCGGCGGTCGTCGAGACCGACGCCCCCGAGGCGGGCGACCGCCTCCGCCTGACCGCCGCGGTCGAGGCCGCGCCCACCGTCGACGACGTGGAGCGCGGGGGCGACCCGGACGCGCTCGACGCGGCGTTCCTCGTCGACGACCGCGACGCCGACCCCGAGACGGTCGCGGCGATCGAGTCGCGAGCGGACGGCGGGACCCTCTCGGTCCCGCTCGACGACCTCCCCAACTCCGTCCGGATCCACGCGGTCCCGCACGGCGAGCGGTACGGGGCCGCGGAGACGGTGCGGATCGAGACGGGCGGGGGCGACGCGGCCGCCGGGGAGGCGGCCGGCGACCGCGGCGGACCGGTCGCGGTGAGCGACCCGAACCCGACGCCCGACTGGGCCGCGTCCCCGACGATCTACGAGGTCTTCGTGCGGTCGTTCGCGGGCGACACGCTGCCGACGACCTTTCAGGAAATCGAGCGCCGGGTCGAGTACCTGGAGTCCCTCGGGGTCGACGCGCTCTGGCTCACTCCCGTCCTCGCCTCGCCGACGGACCACGGCTACCACGTCACCGACTACTACGCCACCGCCGCCGACCTCGGCTCCCGGGAAGCGTTCGCGTCGCTCGTCGACGCCTGCCACGACGCGGGCATCCGGGTCGTCTTCGATCTGGTGATCAACCACACCTCCCGCGACCACCCCGCCTTCCAACTCCACTCCGCCGGGGTCGACGCGTACGCCGACCACTACCGCCGGACCGACGCGGCCGCCGACGTGACCGGGATCGACTGGGCGGAGGTCGACGGCAGCGCGGCGCCGGACTACTACTTCGAGTGGGGCCGCATTCCGAACCTCAACTACGACAGCCCGGCGGTCCGCGCGTGGCTCCTCGACGTGGTCGACGAGTGGGCGGGCGTCGTCGACGGATTCCGCGCCGACGTGGCGTGGGGCGTCCCGCACGGCTTCTGGAAGGAGGTCGCGGACCGCGTCCCCGACGACACGCTCCTCCTCGACGAGACGCTCCCGCACGACCCGTTCTACGGCGAGGGGGAGTTCCACCGCCACTACGACACCTCGCTGTACGAGACGCTCCGGGCGGTCGGCGCGGGCGAGGCGCCGGCCGACGCGGTCGAGACGGCGCTCGCGCGCGGCGAGTGGCTCGGCTTCGACGACCCGGGCGCGCAGATGCGCTACGTCGAGAACCACGACGAGGACCGGTACCTCGCGGAACACGGCCGCGAGGCCCTGCGCGCGGCCGCCGCCGTGACGTTCACGCTGCCGGGGGCGCCGATGATCTACGCCGGACAGGAGCGCGGCAACGAGACGTACCGGGGGCCGATCCGGTGGCACGACGGCGACAACGAACTCACCGCGTTCCACCGCGAACTGGCCGCGCTGCGCGAGGCCGAACCGCTCCTCCGCGACGGAGATGTGCGGTTCGACGGCCGAGCGAGCGAGGTGCGCGTCGTCGAGGGCGACGCCGAGCGCGTGGTCGCCTACGAGCGGACGGCCTCGGAGGGACGGGAGGCGGGGAGCGGGGACGCCGGGCCCGACGACTCGGTCCTCGTCGTCGTCAACTTCGCCGAGGCGCCGGCGATCGTCGCCGTGCCCGACGGTGTCGAGACCGATCTGTTCGGCGGCGACGAAGGGGGAATCGGAGCGAGCGGCGCGAACGACGATGACGACGCGAGCGACGGCGAGATCAGAATCGAGGTCGACGCGCTCGCGGTCCTCCGCTGACCCTCGGTCCCGCCCGAGCGGTCCCGGACCGACTCTTATAAGTGTCGCTCGGAAGAGGCGTGCGTATGGACGACCGGACGCTGACCGACCTCCTCCGGCGGTTCGGACTCTCCGACAAGGAGGTCGACACCTATCTCAGTCTGCTCGAACACGGCGAGGCGAAGGCGAGCACCGTCGCCGACGCGGCCGGGGTCTCGAAGCGGTACGTCTACAGCGTGAGCGAGTCGCTCGAAGGGCGCGGCTTCGTCGAGGTGAACGACCACGTCGTGCCGACGACGATCCGCGCGAACCCGCCTGACGAGGTGATAGACCGCCTCCGGTCCGACGTCGACGCGATGCGGCCCGGGCTAGCGGAGCGGTACTCCCGGGTGGAGCGGCAGGCCGAGCAGTTCGAGGTGATCAAATCGCGGGTCACCGTCCTCAAGCGGATCCGCTCGCTGCTCGCGGACGCCGAGTCCGAGGTGACGCTGTCGCTCACGGCCGAACAGGTCCCGGAGGTCGCGGACGCGCTCGCGGACGCGGTCGACCGCGGCGTGCTCGTCCTGCTCGTCGTCTCCGACGCGGACGCGGACCTCGACGCGGACGACCCCGCGCTGTCGGGGGTCGCGAACGTCGTCAGGAGCTGGGGCGAGGCGATGCCGACGCTGCTCACCGTCGACTCCGCGGCCGGCGTCGTCGCCCCGCCGGAGCTCCTCCGCCGGTCGACCACCGACCGGCAGGCCATCGCCTTCGCGCAGGAGCAGCTCGCGCCGGTGATCGTCGGCTCGTTCCTCGGGAACTACTGGCCCGCGGCGACGGAGGTCCTCGTGGCGGACTCCGCGCCGCTCCCGGCGGAGTACAGGAACTTCAGACACACCGTCCTCCAGGCGACCCTGCGGCTCCGCGCCGGCGACCCGCCGCGCGTGACCGTCGGCGGCCGGTGGACCGACGACGACGAGCCGGCCGAGGTGGTCGGGCGCGTCGTCGAGACGAGACAGGGGATGGTGGAGCCGACGAACAACGAGTTCCCGGTCGAGCACTCGCTCGTCGTCGAGACCGACGACGGCGAGGTCACCGTCGGCGGGCAGGGCGCGTTCGTCGAGGACGTCGAGGCGGACCTCGTCCGGATCGAGTCGGACGCGGAGTAGGCGTCGTCAGTCCTCTATACTCGGATGCGTCTCCTGCGGGTCCGGGTGCGGCGCGGCGAACCGGTCGCGGGTCGCGTCGAGCGCGGCCGCCTGACGCTCCCGGCGCTCCGCGGCGTCGATCGCCTCGCAGCCGGGCGGCACCTCGCGGCCGCGGTCGGTGAAGTACCCCTCGGGCGCGACCCAGTCGTGGTAGAACGGAGTCTCTGCCTCTTCGAGAAGCGTCACCGCGACCTCGGCGCCGTGGCCGGCGCACACGGCCGCCTGATGGGGTTTGCCGGCGAGTCGCCCCGCGGCGTACAGCCCGTCGACGCCGGTCCCACCGCGCTCGTCGGCGTCGACGTACGCCTTCCCGCGCTCGACGATGTCGACGCCGTCGAGACGAAATTTCGTATCGCGCTATCGGGTTTATCCGCCGCCGAACGTCCGAACGGTCTCGAACGTGCCGTCAGCGATGGCGGCGGCGATTCCGTCGGTGTCGGCGTCTCGGGGCACCTCGTGGGGGTACTTCCGGGCGAAGTACCGCAGGAGGTTCTCGACGTCGCGTTCGAGGAACTCCCGGGCGTTCTCGTGGTCGACCGAGACCGCCTGCGGCCAGTCGAAGATGGTGACCCCGCTTTCCGCGACCGCGACGTTGTGCTCTGAGGCGTCGGCGTGGACCCAACCCATCTCGTGGGCGGTCGCGAGCTCGCGGCAGATCAGGTCGAGGACGCCGACCGCCTGCTCGGGGTCGAGCTGCGCGCGCGACAGCTCGACGCCCGCGAACTTCTCCATCACGATGGCGTGCCGGTTGTGATCGACCGGTCGCGGCACGCTCACGTCGGGGTACAGCTCTTCCATCGCCTCGTACTCGCGTTCGGCGGCCTTGCGCGCGGTGTACAGCCACGAGACGTGGTCGCGGTCGGCGGTGTACTCGCGGTCGCGGTTCACCTCGCGGAAGTTGGTGTACCCCTCGCGGTGGTACTTTAAGGCGAGCGGGCGGAACGACTGCGCCTCGTACACGTCGCCCTCCTTGCCGAGCCCGAGCGGCGACCCGACGCCGTCTATCGTCTCGCGCTCCGCGAACGTCCGGAGCGCCAAGGCGTCGTACCCCTCGAAGGTGAGCTGGTACCCCTCGTACTGGATCGTCTTCCGCTCGATCAGCTCCCGGTCGAGACACCGGTCGATTCGGTAGTCGACCTCCTCACGCGTCAGGTCGGCGTAGTCCGGGAGCTTGTCGCGGCGGACCCACTCCGAGAAGCGCATCCCCTGCTCGACGCCCGAGAGGAGATAGAAGTCCTCGGGGTCGAGTTCCGCCATGTCGCCGGCGACGTTTCGCACCATACGCGCCCTTACTCCGGCGATTCCTAAAAGGGACGCGCGTTCGGCGGATCGGAGCGTATAGCGTATATCGCGATAGCAAATCCGATTTCGGCGTCACGACGCGCTCGGAGACCGGCTCCATCGAGGGGCACTGAGAAGGCGTTCGCTGGAGGGAAACTAGCGAGGCGGAGAGCAAGTCGCCGCGAACCGCTCCGTGCGGGCGTTCGACGGCGGGCCGTCAGCGTCGGGCCGCGGAGACGGCCTCGACGACCGCTCGCGCGTTCGACTCGATCGCGTCGAACTCCCCGTCGGCTATCGCTTCGCCGTCGACGATGCCGCTCCCGACGCCCACCGCGGCCGCGCCCGCCCGGACGTACTCGCCCGCGTTCGACGCGTCGACGCCCCCGGTCGGGACCAGCGGGATCTGCGGGAGCGGGCCGCCGATGGCCGCGACGTGGTCCGGGCCGCCGGTCTTCGCGGGGAACACCTTCACGAGGTCGGCGCCGGCCTCGAAGGCCGAGAGCGCCTCTGTCGGCGTGTACGCGCCGACCGCGGTCGGGGTCCCGTAGCGGTTCGCCGTCCGGATCACGTCGCGGTTCACGGTCGGCGTCACGAGGAACTCCGCGCCCGCGAGTTGCGCCGCGCGCGCCGTCTCCGAGTCGAGCACGGTCCCGGCGCCGACCAGCGCCTCGTCGACGCGGTCCGCTATCGCCTCGATGGAGGACATCGCGTCCGGGGTGTCCGCCGTCACCTCCAGCGCCGTCACGCCGGCGTCGACGACGGCGTCCGCGACCCGTACGGCGTCGTCACGCTCGACGCCGCGGAGGATCGCGATCACGCCGCCCGCCGTGACCCGGTCGAGTCTGTCGGTTCGCATGGTCGGTACCTGCCGCGGCGGGGTATTAAATCGGACCGTGTCGCGGGCGGCGCGGACACCCGTCATTTAAGAGACGAACGGGCAAGTACCGGTATGGCGACCGACGCAGACCCCGCCGGTACCCGGCGGCGACCGACGAACCGCGCGAGCCGTCCCGTACCCGTCGATTCCGCGGCCGGCACGCCGCACGGGAGGTAACACGGATGCGCGTCACCGACTACGAGCTGTTCGAGGTCCCGCCCCGCTGGCTGTTCTTGAAGCTGACGACGAGTGACGGCACCGTCGGCTGGGGGGAGCCGATCGTGGAGGGGCGCTCCCACACGGTCGTCGCGGCCGTCGAGGAACTGCTCGACAGCTACCTGCTGGGCGAGGACCCGACGCGGATCGAAGACCACTGGCAGGCGATGTACCGCGGCGGCTTCTACCGCGGCGGTCCCGTGCTGATGAGCGCCATCGCCGGCATCGACCAGGCGCTGTGGGACATCAAGGGGAGAGATCTCGGCGCGCCCGTCCACGAGCTGCTCGGCGGCCGCGCGCGGGACCGGATCCGCGTCTACCAGTGGATCGGCGGGGACCGGCCGGCAGACGTCGGCGAGGCCGCGAGCGAGAAGGTCGACGCGGGCTTCTCGGCGCTGAAGATGAACGCCACCGCGGAGCTGGAGTCGATCGACACGCCGGCCTCCGTGGCCGCCGCGGCCGACCGGATCGCGGCCGTCCGAGAGGCGGTGGGCGACGAGGTCGACGTCGGGGTCGACTTCCACGGGCGCGTGTCGAAGCCGATGGTCCGGCGGCTCGCGGCGGCGCTGGAGCCGTACGACCCGATGTTCATCGAGGAGCCGGTGTTGCCCGAGAACAACGACGCGCTCCCGGCGATCCGGGCGTCGACGACCATCCCGATCGCGACCGGCGAGCGGATGTACTCGCGGTGGGACTTCAAGCAGGTGCTGGAGGCGGACGCGGTGGACCTGATCCAACCGGACGTCTCGCACGCGGGCGGGATCACCGAGCTAAAGAAGATCGCGTCGATGGCCGAGGCGTACGACGTGTCGGTCGCGCCCCACTGCCCGCTCGGGCCGATCGCGCTCGCGTCCTGTATTCAGGTCGACGCCTGCACGCCGAACGCGCTCATTCAGGAGCAGTCGCTCGACATCCACTACAACGAGACGAGCGACGTGTTAGACTACCTCGCGGACCCGTCCGTGTTCGAGTACCGCGACGGGTTCGTGGACGTCCCCGACGGCGACGGGCTGGGGATCGAGATAGACGAGGACCACGTGCGCGAGCAGGCCGAGGAGGAGGTCGACTGGCACAACCCGGTCTGGCGGCACGACGACGGCTCCGTCGCGGAGTGGTGATCCGGATGGAAGCTCGAACGCGACGCGGCGGGGGAAAGCGATGACCCGCCGACGCGAGTCGCCGTCCGAGGGCGCGGTCCCCGGTCGGTTCGCCGGCGAGACGGCGATCGTCACGGGGTCGACGCGGGGGATCGGCGCCGGCATCGCGGAGCGGCTCGCCGCCGAGGGGGCGAACGTCGTGGTCAGCGGCCGCTCGGAGGAGGCGGGGAGGGCCGTCGTTGAGCGGATCGCGGCGGAGAGTGCGGAAGGAGACGCGACGTTCGTCCGCGCCGACATGCGCGACCCGGACGACGTGGCCGCGCTGGCCGAGGCCGCCGCCGAGCGCTACGGGTCGGTCGACGTGCTCGTGAATAACGCCGGCGTCCAGACGGAGACGGCCGCCGACGAGGCGACGCTCGACGACTGGGCGTTCGTCGTCGAGACGGACTTCCGGGCGTACTGGCTCGCCGCGCGGGCCGCCCTCGAACACATGGACCGCGGGGCGATCGTGAACGTCTCGTCGAACCACGCGTACGCGACGATGCCGGCGCACTTCCCGTACAACGCGGTGAAGGCGGGGATAAACGGCATGACGCGGTCGCTCGCCGTCGACTTCGGACCGAAGGTGCGGGTGAACACGGTCGTCCCCGGCTGGGTGGAGATCGAGCGGACCCGCGATGAGCTTCCCGAGGGCCGGCTCGAAGAGGTCGAGTCGATCCACCCGACCGGTCGTATCGGGACGCCCGCCGACGTCGCCGGCGCGGTCTCCTTCCTCGCGAGCGGGGACGCCGCCTTCGTCACCGGGGCCGCGCTGCTCGTCGACGGCGGCCGCGGCGCGGTGATACAAGACGACACCCTCCCGGACTACCGGGCGCGGGAGCGCTCGGAGTAGGCGGGGACGGCGCGGTGCGGAGAGGCGCGGCGGTGCGGAGAGGCGCGGCGCAGGCGCGGTGCGCGAGTCCCAGCGCCCGCCGGTCGACTGCGATCACCTCTTCTTATAGTCGGCCGAGCGTAGCACCCGGTATGAGTCCGTTCGAAGCCCGCGCCGTGGGGTGGCGCCGATGACCGACCTCGTCACGTTCGGCGAGACGATGCTCCGCCTGTCGCCGCCGCGCGGCGAGCGGCTGGAGACGACGCGCGACCTGACCGTTCAGGCCGGCGGCGCGGAGAGCAACGTCGCCGTCGGGGCCGCGCGGCTCGGCGCCGACGCCCGCTGGCTCTCGAAGCTCCCGGACTCGCCGCTCGGCCGACGGGTCGCGACCGAACTGCGGAGCCACGGCGTCCGGCCGGGCGTCGCGTGGGCGGACCCGGAGACGAGCCGAGTGGGGACCTACTACCTCGAACACGGCGGCGAGCCGCGGGGGACGAACGTGATCTACGACCGCGCCGACGCGGCGATCACGACGGTCGAGCCGGACGAGCTACCGACCGACGCGGTCGCGGCGGCGGACTGGTTCCACACGACGGGGATCACGCCCGCCCTCTCTGACGCCGCCGCGGACACGACGACGGCCCTGCTGCGGACCGCGGGCGACGCGGGGACCACCCGCTCGTTCGACCTGAACTACCGGTCGAAGCTCTGGGACCCGGAGACGGCGCGGGCGGCCTACGAAGGGGTGTTCGAGCACGTCGACACGCTGTTGGTCCCCCGGCGCGACGCGCGCGAGGTGCTCGACCGCGAGGGCAACGCCGTCGAGATCGCGCACGGGCTGGCCACGGAGTTCGGGTTCGACACGGTGGTCGTCACCCGCGGGCTGGAGGGGGCGGTCGCGCTCCACGACGGCTCGGTGTACGAGCAGGACGTCTACGAGGCGGAGACGTTCGACGCGATCGGGACCGGCGACGCGTTCGTCGCCGGGTTCATCGCGGAGCGGCTGCGCGGCGGCGACCTCCCGGCGGCCCTCCGGTGGGGATCCGCGACCGCGGCGCTGAAGCGCACGACCGACGGCGACCTCGCGGTGACGACCCGCGAGGAGGTCCGGAGCGTCATCGAGGGCGAGGGCGGGATCGACCGGTGACGCGGGGCGGGAGGTAGCGACCGAGCGCAACCGCTTTCGGAGCGGCGTCCGAGAGTGCGGGTATGACCGCCCCCGCCGTCGACTGGCGGCTGATCCGCGAGGAGGCCCGCCCCGGTCCGATGCAGATGGCGTTAGACGAGGTCGCCGCCGAGACCGCCGCGGCGGGCGGCCCCGCCACGCTCCGCACCTACCGCTGGGAGCCGGGCTGTCTCACGCTCGGCCGCCATCAGGACCCCGAGACGGTCGATTGGGCGTTCTGCGAGCGCGAGGGGATCGACGTCACCCGCCGCCAGACCGGCGGCGGCGGCATCTACCACGACGGGTTCGGGGACGTCGCCTACTCGGTCGCGGTCCCCGCGGAGACCGTTCCGGGCGAACTGCTCGACTGCTATCACCTCCTCTGTGAGCCGATCCTCGACGCGTTCGGCCGGCTCGGGGTCGACGCCGACTACGTCGACGAGCCGATGCCGGAGCTGTATCACCCCGCCTGCTACCTCCGCGAGCTTCATCCGGCACACGACGTGGTGGCGGGCGGGAAGGTCGGGGCGGGCGACGGCCGAGACGGGTCCCGCAAGGTCGCCGGCAACGCGCAGTACCGCAAGCGCGAGGCGGTGATCCAGCACGGCTCGCTGACGTTCGCGGTCGACGCGGCGCGGCACCTCGGGGTCTTCGCGGACCCGCCGGTGACGCCCGAGGCGTTCCGCGAGCGCGTCGTCGGGATCGACGAGTTCGTCGACGTCGGCCGCACGGACGCGGTCGCGACCGTCGAGGCGGCGCTTGCCGACTGGGCGAGCGAGGCTCCGGAGGCGACGCTGGATCCGAACGGGTCGTGGACGGACGCGGAGTTGGAGCGCGCCGAGGAGCTGGTCGCGGAGAAGTACCGCGACGAGGAGTGGATCCGGACGCGACCCGGAGGCGGCGGGGCGTAGGCGGGGTTCGGCGGGCCGTAGGCGGAGTGCGACGGGCGCGGTCGGCGGAACCGCCCGGTTCCGAAGGGGCTTTTTCGACCGCCCCCCTGTAACCGGTATGAGTCTCAAGGTCGGCGCGCACGTCTCCATCGCCGGCGGCGTGGACAACGCCGTGGCGAATCAGGTCGAGGTCGGCGGCAACTGCGGACAGATATTCACCCACTCGCCGCAGGTGTGGCAGGACCCGAACATCGGCGGCGACGAGGCCGAGCGGTTCCGCGAGGGGACCCAACGCGACCTGGAGGGGCCGTGGGTGATCCACACCTCCTACCTCGTGAACCTCTGTACGCCGAAGGAGGGACTGCGCGAGAAGTCGGTCGACTCGATGCAAAAGGAGGTCGACGCGGCCGACAGGCTGGGTATCCCGTACGTGAACGTCCACCTCGGCGCGCACACGGGCGCCGGCGTCGAGGGCGGCCTCGACAACGCCGCGTCGGTGATCGACGACCTCGACGTGCCCGACGGCGTCACGATTCTGATCGAGAGCGACGCCGGCGCGGGGACGAAGCTCGGCGGCGAGTTCGAGCACCTCGCGGGGGTCATCGACCGCACCGAGACCGACATCGACGTCTGCGTCGACACCGCCCACGTGTTCGCGGCGGGCTACGACCTCTCGACGCCCGAGGCGGTCGACCAGACGGTCGGGGAGTTCGACGACGTGGTCGGGGTAGAGCACCTGAAGTACGTCCACCTCAACGACTCGAAACACGAGTGCGGCACCAACAAAGACGAGCACGCCCACATCGGGGAGGGCCACATCGGCGAGGCGGGGATGGAGCGGTTCCTCAACCACCCGGACCTGACCGACGTGCCGCTCGCCCTAGAGACGCCGACTGAGGACGGCAAGAGCTTCGCGTGGAACATCGACCGCGTGCGCGAACTGCGGCACGACTGAAGGTCGTCGAGCCCGCGGGCGACTCCCGTTAAATCGGCCGACGACGCCCGTCCGACGCCGTCCGTCCGACGCGGATTTAAGTTTCCCCGAGCGGGATCCGCGCACATGCCCACCACGAAGGCGCTCCTCGTCGGCGGCCGCCGCGACCTCGCCGTCGGGCTGGTGGTCGGGTTCGCCGGCGTCGTGACGCTCGCGCTCGTCGCCGCGTTCGTCGCGGAGTCGGCGGACGCCGCGACGGCGAGCGCGCTGACCGACCGGCTCCTGCCGCTGTTGGTGTTCTACGCGCCCGGACCGCTGGCGGCCGCGGGGGCGTACGCGCGCTGCGGGGGACCGGCGTGTCTGGCCGTCGGCGTCGTGCCGGCGGCCGTCCTCGGCGGGTTCGTCCTCCTCGGAACTGCGGTCGGCGTCCCCGGCGTCAACGGCGGGAATCCGGCGCTCGGCGGCGTGACGGTGAGCTTCGCTGCGGTCGGGCTGACGAGCGCGTTCGCCGGCTACTGCGCCGGCGTGACCGCCGTCCTCGCCGCCGACCTCCTCGGGTTCGGCGGCGACGGGGGCGACCCCGTCGACGGGGGCGACGAGCGCGACGCCGCCACCGACGACGAGAACTGAGCGGGCGCGACGCGGACGCGGCGGCGACCGATCTCCGGACGTTTATCCTCTCCCGTGCCGAATCGGAGCCGTGCGACGCTTCTCCGCCGAGTACCTCGAACACACCCGCCGCGGGATGTGGGAGGGCGGCCGCGACGCGCTCGCGGACCTGGCGCTGTCGAGCCGCGAGCGCGTCCTCGACGTCGGCTGCGGCACCGGCGAGTTGACGAGGGTGTTGGCCGCCGAGGCGGCGGCCCGCGACCCCCCGGCGACCGTGGTCGGCGTCGACGCCGATCCGGACCTCCTCTCGGTCGCCCGCGAAGCGGAACGGGGATCCGAAACCGACGCCCGGATCGGCTACCTCGCGGGCGACGCGACGCGGCTCCCGGTCGGCGGCGACGCGGTCGACCTCGCGGTCTGTCAGGCCCTGCTGATCAACCTCCCGGACCCGACCGCGGCGGTCAGGGAGTTCGCGCGGGTCTCCTCGGACCTCGTCGCCGCGGTCGAACCGGACAACGCCGACGTGCGGGTGGCGTCGACGGTCGACGCCGAGGAGCGGTTGGAGCGCGAGGCCCGCGAGGCGTACGTCGCGGGCGTCGACACCGACGTGGCGCTGGGCGACCGCGTGCGCGAGGCGTTCGACGCGGCCGGCATCGTCGACGTGCGGACGCGGCGCTACGTCCACGAGAAGCGGACCGAACCCCCGTACGCGGAGCCGGCGCTGCGGTCGGCGGCCCGGAAGGCCTCCGGCGCGGGGCTGGCCGACCACCGCGAGGAGCTGGTGGCCGCGACCTCCGAGAACGCCTACGACGACCTCCGCGGGCGCTGGCGCGAAATGGGCCGTGAAGCGGTCGACCAGATGGAGGCGGGCGAGTACGAGCGCGTCGAGTACGTCCCGTTCGACGTGACCGTCGGACGAGTGAAGTGAGCGAAAAGGCGTGAATCAATGCGGCTAGGCGGTTATTTATGAACTGAAGTCAGGGGTTTCGACAGACCTTTATAAGTGAGTAGCAGCGGATCGGCGGCGAACATCGCCAAAGCCCCAGTCGCTCGGCGATACGTAATCGATGACTCTCCGGTGAACACCTCCAAAGCCCCAGCCGGGAGGACTCGCGCGGCTCGGTGCGCTCCTCGGTCGCTCACTTCGTTCGCTCCCTGCGGTGCTTCCGTCGCCGTGCTTCGCCCTCCCGGCTGCCCCTTTGAATCCCGCCCCGCCCCACCGGAAGACGTTCCTGCTCGCTCACTCCGTTCGCTGCGCGGGCTGCGACTTCCGTGCTCCCGCTCGCTCCCGTCGGTCGCTCGCGGGAACGCACAGCAACCGCGCCTCACACCTCCCCAGCCTCGTCGGCTGGCCTCCGCTTCGCTCCGGCCGGCCGACTCCCTCGCACGCGCTCCTCGCGGCCGCCTCCGGCGGCCACTCGCAGGCGCGCGCCACCGCACTAGGTTTTACTTATAAATAGCGTCGCGGCGCGTCCGAGTCAGACCATGTCGCCGCGCACCGAGGCCCCCTCCTGCTCGGCGCGCTCCCGTTTGAGCACGTCCGCGGCCTCGGTCGCGGCCTCCTCGTCGGCGCCGAGCATCCCGAGCGCGGCGGGCAGCGTCGGCATCGCGAGCGAGGCCTCGCGCAGGCGGTCGAACGCCTCGTCGTCGCGCTCGCCGTCCACCCAGAGACAGACCCCGCGGGGGTCGAGCACCTCCTCGTAGGCGTCGCGGGCGAGCGCGCCCTTCAAGCGCTGGCGGACGTTGTCCTCGAAGCCCGCGTTGCACACTTCGAGGTGGATCGGCTCGTCGTCGTCGCCGGACTGCGTCCGGCTGCCAGAGGGACGTAGTCCCTCGCTGTCGACGAGTTCGGCCGCGAGGCACTTCTCGGGCGCCGCGTACCCGTTGTCGCTCGTCCGCACGCGGTCGGGATTCGCTCGCGCCCAGTCGGCGTCGACCGTCGTCCCGACGCCTTTCACGCCGTACTCGGCCTCGAACTCGGCGGCCGCGTCGCCGTCGCCGCCCATGATCACGTCCTTCGTGAGGTAGACGTCGAGCCGGTCGACCGGGTCGAGGCCGAGCGCGACGTCACCGAAGGCCCACACCTCGCGGACGGGCACCGGCATCTGCTCGCCCGCGACGCGGTCGACGAGCGACTCCAAGCGGTCGACTGCCCGTTCGCGTTCCATTAGCGAGGCGTAGGCGGCGGGCGGGCAAACCGGTTACGCTCGCCCGGAGGGCGCGCCGATCGGGGGCGCGCCGACCGGACGAGTCAGATCCCCCCCAGCCGCGCCGCGACGTCGTCCCAGTGGCCGCCCTTCCAGAACCACCGGCCGCAATCGGTACAGCGCCAGCCGGGCCGGTCGACTCCCACGTCGTCGGGGACGTAGCCGGGGCGGTCTGCCGGCGGGAAGCCGTCGGGTCCGCCGTCGCCGTCGTCCCCGCCGGCGCCGACGCGCTCGACGGGGCCGTTACACGCCCCGCACCGCGACGGCTCCGCGGCGAGTTCGACCGGGAACCCGGCGGCGTCGAGTTCGCGGAGCTGGTCGAGGGGGTCGCGCTCGGTGAGCAGGACGGCCTCGACCGCGGGGTCGGCGCCCGGCGCGCGGTCCGCCAGTTCGCGGTCGCGGGTGATCAGCGTCCGCCCCTCCGCGGCCGCGAGCGAGAGGAGCCGGTCGTCGGCCTCGGCCCCGCGGTCGAGCGCGTAGGCCGCGTCGTACCCGCAAAAGCGGAGGTAGGTGGCGAGCTTCCCGCACATGACGTCGAGGAGGACGGGCGGGCGGTCGCCGGGACCGCGAGCGCGACCGGGCGGGGAGTCGGCGCCGTCCTCGTCGCGGTCCGGCATCTACAGGACGAAGGACCGGAGCCCGTTGAGCGAGCGCGCGTTGAGCACGTCCGCGGCCTCGGCCCAGCCCCGCCGGGCGGTGTGGACCCCGTACCGGGCGTTGTCGAGTTCGCGGGGCGCGTGCGCGTCGGTGTCGACCGCGATCGTCGCGCCCGCCTCGACCGCGGCCCGGACGAACTCGCCGTCGGCGTCGAGCCGGGCGGGGTTCGCGTTCACCTCGATCGCGGTGCCCGCCGCCGACGCGGCCGCCGCGACCGCCTCGACGTCCGGGTCGAGTCCGGGCCGCTCGTTGATCAGGCGGCCGGTCGGGTGGCCGAGCACGTCGACGTGCGGGTGCTCGACCGCGCGGACCAGCCGCTCGGTGGCTTCCTCCCGGTCCTGTCCGAGCGCGGCGTGCGGCGACGCGACGACCAGATCGAGGGCGGCGAGCGTCTCGTCGTCGGTCGAGAGGTCGCCGTCCGCGTCGACGTTGGCCTCGATCCCGTGGAGGATCGGGATGTCGACCTCGTCCGCGGCCTCCGCGATCGCCGCGGCCTGCCCCTCGATGTCGGACTCGTTGAGGCCGACCCCGCCGACCATCCCCGGGCCGGTCGCGTGGTCGGTGACGACGTGGTAGTCGTAGCCGCGCTCTTCGGCCGCGGCGGCCATCTCGGCTATCGAGAAGCCGCCGTCCGACCAGTCGGTGTGGGTGTGGAGGTCGCCGCGGAGGTCCGACGGTTCGACGAGGAACGGGAGCCGCCCCTCGGCGGCCGCGTCGACCTCGCCGCGGTCCTCCCGCAGTTCGGGCGGGATCGGGTCGAGATCGAGGGCGCGGTAGACCCCGTCCTCGCTCTCGCCCGCGACGCGCTCGCCGGCGCGCGTGGCGTCCGGCTCCTCGGCCCCGGCGTCTGTCTCGTCACCGTCTCCGGCCTCGGCTCCCTCGCCCTCGACATCGCTCACGTCGAAGAGCCCGTACTCGTTCAGCTTGAGCCCGCGGTCGATCGCGCGGTTGCGGACGGCGACGTTGTGGGCGCGCGACCCGGTGAAGTACTGGAGCGCGGCGCCGAACTCGTCGGGGTCGACGATCCGGAGGTCGACGCGCGTGCCGTCCGCGCGCACGCTCGCCTTCCCGGTGCCCGCCTCGATGGTCGCGTCCGCGGCGTCCCAGTCGGTGAACGCCTCGACGATCGGGTCGCGCGCCTCGCTGGCGACCAGCAGGTCGACGTCGCCGATCGTCGGCTTCCACCGCCGGATCGAGCCGCACACCTCGACCGATTCGACGGGGTCGAGGGCGGCGAGGGACGCGAGCGCGTCGTCCGCGACGGGGCGGGCGTCTCCGAGGCGAGTGCGCTCGCGGGCCTCCCGCGCGAACGGCACGTTGTCGAGGATGTTCTGTTCCGTCTTCGCGCCGAATCCGGAGACCTCCTGAATCTCGCCCGCCTCCGCGGCGGCCTCCAGCTCGTCGAGGTCGGTGATTCCGAGCGCGTCGTACAGCGAGCCGACCGTCTTCGGGCCGACGCCCTCGACCGCGGTCAACCCGGCTATGTCGACGGGAAGCTCCTCGCGCAGGTCGTCGAGCTCCTCGATCCCGCCGGTCTCGACGTACTCGACGACCTTCGCCGCGATGGCGTCGCCCACCCGGTCTATCTCCGCGACCGCCTCCTCGCCCTCGGCGGCGAGCCCCTCTATCGGCGCTGGGTGGTCGCGGACGTTCTCGGCCGCCCGTCGGTAGGCGGTCGGCTTGTACTCGACGCCCGTCGCCTCGAGGAGGTCGGCGAACTCCTCTAACCGCGTCGCGACCTCGTCGTTCCGGCTCATCGGTCACCGTTCGTCGGCGTCCCACTTATGTCGACGGGGCGGGAACCGTGATCCGTGTCAGCGGACGACAGTCACGACGACGACCGCGACGAGCGCAACGTGTTCGGCGACGAACTGGCCCCCTGCGGCCGCGACCCCGTCACGGGGTACCTCCGCGACGGGCGCTGCCGCGACGTCGACGGCGACGCCGGAGAGCACACGCTCTGTGCGGTCCTCACGGCCGAGTTTCTCGAGTACAGCCGCGACCGCGGCAACGACCTGATCACGCCGCGCCCCGAGTTCGACTTCCCGGGGCTGGAGCCGGGCGACCGCTGGTGTCTCTGCGTCGGTCGGTGGCTGGAGGCGGCCGAGGCGGGGGTCGCCCCGCCGGTCGTCCTGGAGGCCACGAACGAGTCCGTCCTGCGGGCGGTCGACGCCGACCGGCTCCGCGACCACGAGTTCGACCCGGAGGCGTTCGAGCCCGGGAGCCTCGACTGAGCGTTGCGAGCGCCGTGTAGGAGCCAGTTACTCCGTCACCCAGAGCCCGCCCGCGACGACCGCGGCGAGGCCCATCGACCCGGCGAGCAGCCCGAACGCGGGGCGGAACCCGACCGCGTCCGCGGTGACGCCGACCGCGCTCGGCGCGAGCGCGCCGGCGCCCATGAGCAGCGTCCGGACGACGCCCAGCCCCCCACCGGCGAGCCGCTCTGGGAGCAGTTCCATCAGGTAGGCGCTGCGCACGGGCTGGAAGCCGTGCGAGCCGAGTCCGAACGCGGCGACGACGACGGCGGCCGCGACGGCGCCGAGCCCGAGGCCCGGGAGTGAGACGAGCGCGACGAGCGCCGCCGCGGCCAACCCGAGCGTGCCGACCATCACGGGGAACCGCCCGACGCGGTCGGAGAGGTCGCCGGTGACCAGCTGGACGAACGTCACCGCGAAGACGAGCGAGTAGAGGAGGTTCGCGGTCGACGTCGCCAGCCCGGCGGCCTCCGAGAGGTACAGCGGGAGAAACGCGACCAGCCCGTTGTGCGCGAACGAGAACCCGACCGTCACCAGCACGAACGCCGAGAAGCGCGGGTTCCGGAACAGCCGGAGGTACTCGCGCGTCCCCGGCGAGTCGTCGCCGTCGGCGTCGCTCCCCCCGGTCGCCGCGGGCGACCCGGAGAGCCGGACCGCGGTCGCGACCGCGAGGCCGACGGCGAGGACGCCGGTGAGGAGGAACGGCGCGCGCCAGTCGGCGCCGGGGAGGTACGCGAGGACGGCCGCGAGCGCGGGCGGCGCCGAGAGGACGGCGACGACGACCGCGGGCGCGGCCACCCCGCCCATCGCGCCGAGCGTGTCGTGCGCGCCGAGCATCCGTCCGGTGCGGGCGGGGTAGACGCGGGCGATCAGCCGCACGGAGACGGTCTTGTGGACGCCCGTCCCCGCGCCGACGACGAGCATCGCCGCGACGAGGGCGGCGAAGGGGGCGTCGAAGACGATGGCGAGCGACCCCGCGCCGGCGACGAGCGCGCCGGCGACGATCACCCGCACCGGGCCGAGCCGGTCCGCGACCGCGCCGCTCGGGAACTGGAGGAGGGCGTACACGACCATGAACCCCGTGAACGCGGTCCCGACGGTGGCGTTGCTCACGCCGTAGGCGCCCTGAATCGACTCGAACAGCGGCGGGAAGAGGTAGCGGACGAACTTCCCGAGGAACCAGATCAGCGAGACGAGGATCAAGGCGTCGTACTCGCCGATCCGGTCGCGGTCCATCGGCGGAGCGTAGCCCGGTCACCCGTATAAAGGGCCTGAAGCGCTCGGGGACTGCCGGTAGGGATCGATCTTGTTACCTCGATTTCCGCGGTGGCGCGTGCTGACGAGCGCCCGGAGGGCGCGAGTCACACGCGTGAGGGAGTCGGGCGCTCCGAGGGCGACCGAAGGGAGCCCGAAGGACGCGCCCGACGAGGCTGGGGAGGCGTGAGGTGCGGTGCGGTCGCTGTGCGGGGTGGGACTCAAAGGGGCAGCCGGGAGGGCGAAGGCGCGCGACGTAAGGACCGCAGGCGCGAACGGAGTGAGCGCCGAGGACCGTGGTTCGAGAGAGCAAAGCTCTCTCGTCATCACGAGACGCCTTCGGCGTCTCGAACGACAGCGAGCGCACCGAGCCCTCCCGGCTGGGGCTTTGGAGGTGTTCGCCGTCGATCCGCAATTGGCTGTTTATAAGTGACCGGCTGGGGAGTTGGAAGCATTCGCCGTCGCCCGCGTGGGCGACGATTTCTAATCAGTTCGCGGATGAGATACTATTTAAAACGGCCCTTTGCCGCCGCCCATCATGTCGCCGAGACCGCCGCCGCCCTCGCCGCCCATCTTCTTCATCATGCGCTGCATGTCGCCCTCGCCCATCCCCTGGAACTGGCCGATCGTCTCCTCCATCATCGAGTGCTGCTCTAAGAGCTGCTGGACCGTCTCCTCGTCGGTGCCGGAGCCGCGGGCGATCCGCTCGACGCGGGACTGGCCGACGACGCGGGGGTTCTCTAGCTCCTCCTCCGTCATCGAGTCCATGATGCGCTCGAACCGGCGCATCCGGTCTTGGGTGACGTCCATCGCGTCGTCCGGGAGTTCGTCCATCATCCCGCCGCCCAGCCCGGGGATCATGTCCATCACCTGGTCGAGCGGTCCCATCTTGTTCATCGCGTCCATCTGGCGTTTCATGTCCTTCAGGGTGAACTCGCCCTGAAGCATGTCCTCGGGGTCCCAGTCGTCGTCCTCCTCTTGGGTCTCCTGCATCGCGCGCTCGACGCGCTCGGAGAGCTGTTTCAGGTCCCCCATCCCGAGCAGCCGGGAGATGAACCCGGACGGCTCGAAGCGCTCGATGTCCTGCACCGTCTCGCCGGTGCCGAGGAAGGCGATGGAGGAGTCGGTCTCGTTGACCGCGGTCAGCGCGCCCCCACCTTTCGCGGTCCCGTCGAGCTTGGTGATCATCACGCCCTCGATGCCGATCGACTCCTCGAACTGGCGGGCCTGCTCTTTCGCGCCCTGCCCGATCGCGGCGTCCAAGACGAGCAGCGAGCGGTCGGGGTCGACGACGCCCTCGATCTCCTCTATCTCCGCGATGAGGTCGTCTTCGAGCGCGTGCCGGCCCGCCGTGTCGACGATGTGGACGTCGGCGTCTTCGGTCTCTTCGAGACCGGTGCGCGCGATGTCGACCGGGTCGTCGTTGTCGGGGTTCCCGTAGAACTCGACCTCTGCGCGCTCGCACATCTGTTTCGCCTGATCGTACGCGCCCGGCCGGAACGTGTCGGTCTGGATGACCGCGGGGCGGAGTCCCTTCTTCGAGAACCACCACGCCATCTTCGCCGCGGAGGTGGTCTTCCCCGACCCCTGAAGCCCGGCGAGCAGGATCGTCTGGTTTTCTAAGGGGAGTTCGGTGGAGTCGCCCACCAGTTCGACCATCTCCTCGTAGACGATCCGGAGGACGTGGTCCTTCGCGGTGGTGCCGCCCGGCGGCTCCTCTTCGAGCGCGCGGGACTTGATCGAGTCCGACAGCTCCATGACGAGGGAGACGTCGACGTCGGCCGAGAGGAGGGAGCGCTGGATCTCCTTGACGATCTCCTCGACGTCGCTCTCGGAGAGTCGGGACTTCCCCTGGAGCTTGTCGAGGCTGCTCCGCAGGGACGTACCGAGGTCGTCGAGTACCATTTGCCGGAGCTAGGCGGGCGACGCGGTAAAGCTTTGTTCGTCGGCGGCCGCGGAATACGTGCGTGATTGTGACTTGGTGGTGGACACCGCCAAAGCCCCAGCCGCTCGGCTATACGTGATCTGTGACTCTGTGGTGAACACCGCCAAAGCCCCAGCCGGGAGGACTCGATGCGCTCGCTGTCGTTCGAGACGCCGAAGGCGTCTCGTGATGACGAGAGAGCTTTGCTCTCTCGAACCACGGTCCTCGTCACTCGTTTCACTCGTTCCTGCGGTCCTTGCGTCGCGCGTCTTCGTCCTCCCGGCTTCCCCTTTGAGTCCCACCCCGCACAGCACCGCGACCGCACCTCACACCTCCCCAGCCTCGTCGCTGGCGCCGATGGCGCCAGCGACTCCCTCGCGCGTGCGACTCGCGCCCTCCGGGCGCTCGTCGGCACGCGCCACCGCTAGATGATTATATCGCCGCCGCCTCGATCCGACGGTTCTCCCCTAACCGTCCGCCTCAGACGTGTTCCGCGATATACCGCTCGATCCGCGTCACGAGCTCCGGGCGGAACGTCCAGAAGCCGTCCCAGACGTTCGGCTCGTCTTCGAGCGCGAGCAGCGCGACGTGGTCGCCGTCGACCCCCTCGGGCGGCGTGAACACGACGAACCACGACCGCCGGTACGGGTAGGAGGTCCCGCTGTGGACCGTCACGGGCAGCGACGACAGCGGGTCCACGTCACCGACGCCGTACACGTGGACGTCGACGCCGCTCCCGGCGACGCGCTCGTACACCGACCGGGTGCCGCGCTCGTCGTCGATCCGCGAGAGGCGCTGGAACGAGGCGCGCAGCGTCCCCGTCCCGTGTTCGGCCGCGATCCGCTCTATCACCCGCGAGGTGATGATGAGGAGGAGCTTCTCCTTGTTCGAGGCGGGGTAGCCGCGGACCCGAAACGGGACCTCGTCGAGCCCCTCGAACACCGCCGGGAGCGCGGCCTCGTCGAGTTCGATGCCCCCAGTCTTGTACAGGTCGGAGTTGATGACCAGCACCGATTCGAGCAGTTCGTCGAAGAACGAGCGGAGCGACTCGGCCATGCGCTACTCCGGCGAGAGGCGCAAAGTCCTTATCGCCGGTCACGGCCGTCGACGAGCCGCGCGCCGGCGGCGTCGACCCGACAGACTTCGGGGTCGTAGCCCGCGTCCGAGAGCCCGGTCCCGAGTGCGAAGACGGTGCGCCCGAGCATCGCCATCGCGGCCCCGGGGTCGTCCCCCCCCTCCGTCCCCTCATCGCCGGCCGACTCGACCGCCGCGAGCGCCTCGGCAACTTCCGGGACGAGGAGGTCCGCCCCGCGGGCGAACTCGCGGGCGGCGTCCATCAGCGTCGGGAGCCGCGGGTCCGCCCGGAGCCGGTCGAGCGCCTCCTCGCCGGCCGCGGAGAGGGCCGCCGTGTCGCCGCCCAACACCGCCTCCGTCGACAGCTCACCGAAGGTGACGTACTCGACGCGCGCCGTCGCCGGCACCCCGTCGAGCGCTCCGACGCCCGGGGCGCCCGGCTCCAGCCGGACCGGGACCCCGCCGCGCGCCTGCGCGACGACGTCACCGAGGCCGGTCCCGCGGCCGACCTCCGCGGCGTGGGCGGTCCGGACGAGTTCGTTCTCGGAGCGGCCCAAGTCGAACGCGGCGTTCGCCGCGAGCGCGGCCCCCAGCGCCGCCGCGCCGGAGACGCCGAAGCCGGCGCCGATCGGGAGATCGGTCTCGACCGCGACGTCGGCGGCGGCGGCGCCCAGTCCGTCGAGGACGTCGTCGACCGTGCCGATCGACCCGCTCTCGCCGTCGATCGTGCGGGAGCCGACGGCCTCGCTCGCGCCGCCCGCGACCTCGTCGTCGATCCCCGTTCCGTCGGCCGCACCGTCCGGCGCCGACACCCGGACGGTCACGCCGTCGGTGAGCGTCACGCCCGCGCCGCGCGACCCGGCGACCGCGGGGTCGTCGGCGGGGTGCGCGCTGAAGAAGGCGGTGACGTGACCCGGGACGAACGCGGTCGCCCGCTGGCTGCTCATGTGGCGGCGGACGAGCGGGCCGCGATTAACGGTTGTTATCCCAGACGAAAACCGGTCCGGAGAGGGTGCGGGCGCGGCGGGCGGGTCGAGGGCTCCCGGCGCTCGGGACGACACCGCAGGCCTAAATACCGGCCGGGCGAAGCCGGGCCGTATGCGAAGCCAGTTGCGTCCCGTCCTCGCCGCCGTGCTCGCGCTGGTCCTTCCGGGGCTCGGCCACCTCTCGCTGCGCCGGTGGGGGCGGGCGCTGCTGTGGCACCTGACGGTCGTCGGCGGCGGGGTGGCCCTGTTCGCGCTGTACGACGTCGAGCCGGTCGACCCCCTCGCCGATCCCGCCGCGGCGTCGGCCGCGATCCCGACCGACGTGGCGCTGCCCGTCGCCCTCCTGTTCGCGCTGTCGGCGCTCGACGCGTACCTCGTCGGACGGGCGGATGTCGCGGAGCGCGAGCGGGCCGACGCCGCCGCCGAGGCGATGCGCCGCCGCGCCGCGAGCGCGGAGGGCGAGGACGGCCCGGAGAGCGGTCGGAACCCGCCGGCCGCGGCGATCAGCGGCGGGGACGGCGAGACGCTCGAAGTGACGTGCCCGAACTGCGGGCAGGAGACCGACGCCGACCTCGGCTTCTGTTACTGGTGTACCGAGCCGCTCCCGTGGGCGGAGTCAGACGAGTAGCGCGGGCGGAATCAGGCGAGGAGCGCGGGCAGAGGAGTCCCCCGGTAGTTTCTCACCGGTGATAACTGAGGGCCAACTATCATATGAGCCCGCCGAGAGGGTTCGAGTACGGACGCGAACGACGGACGGAACATGAGTCTGAATCCACGACGATACGACGTACGAGAGCTGCGCCGGATCGCGGACGCACCGCGAGACGGCGCGGACGGAGCGCCTCGGGAGCGGGCGCTCCGGCGGCCGAACCGGAACCGGGCCGAGCAAGCGGCGCGCTCGGCCGCGTTCACGGAGCTGCTCCAGCGTCAGCGTGGTGCGCGGTTGAACGGCGACGGCGCGGGGGAGAAGCCGTACCTGACGGCTATCCCGGCGTCGCCCGCGGCGGAACGCGAACTCGGCAAGTGGCTCGGTTACCTCGTCGACGTCGGCGGTCACGTGCGGAGCCGGGACGCGCTGTCCTACTACGCCGAACTCGACTGGGTCGGAGACGACGCGGTCGCGGCGCTGACGCGCCGCCTCGAGGGGTTCGACGCCCCGACGCGCGACCGGCCGTTCACGCCCGCGGACCACCGGATCAGCCTCGTCTCCATCGTCCGGATCGCTTCGTGTGCGAGTGACCAATGAGCGACGACGAATCCACGGACATCAACGAATCGGACGAATCGGCAGCGGTCGGCGTGAAACTGGGCAGCACCCGAACGGTGCTCGACATCCCCGACGGACGCGGGGGGCGCGAGCGCCACTCGGTGCTGACCTGTCTGGCGACCTACGAGGACGCCATCACCGGCGAGGAGAAGGTGCTGTTCGGCGAGGAGGCCGCGGTCGAGTACCCCGACCGCGTGCGCTTCATGCTGCGCTCGGGCCTCCCCGAGGACGACGACAGCGTCGCTGACGCCGAGCGCTTCTTCGAGGCGGTCGTGGACGCCCACGACGTGCCCGAGGACAGCGCGGTCGTCTACGCGGTCCCGACCATCGACAACGAGGCGGGCGTCGAGAACCTCAAGTCGGTGATCGAGGGCTCCTCCATCGGTGAGGTCGAGACCCGGAGCTACCCCGAGTCGCTGTGCGGGGCGATCCCCGCCTACGGCGACGACCTCGACGCCATCGACGAGGTGTTCGTCTCAGTGAACCTCGGCTCGACGACGATGGAGGCGTGCGCCTACCGGCGCGGCGAGCAGCTCTCGCCGTTCTCGACCGGCTCGGTGACGGGCAACGAGGTCGACCGCCGGATCGTCGCCGCCGTCGAGGAGGAGACCCAGGGCCGGGTCCACATCGACCGGACGACCGCGCGGGAGTACAAAGAGCAGCACGGCAACGTGTACGACTTCGAGCCGTTCACCGACGTGGTTCAACAGCCCGGCGGCGGGAGTCACGAGTTCACCGTCGACCGCGGCGTTCAGGAGCCGATCGACCGCTACATCGACGAGGCGGTCGACGTCGTCGCCAACGAGTTCCTCCCCGAGCTCGCGAACGACCACATGAAGCCCTACCAGCTGGCGCTCGGGCGCCCCCTCGCCGCCACCGGCGGCATGGCGTGCATCCCCGGGCTGACCGAGGAGTTCGAGAAGCGCCTCAGCGACGAGCTCGACCGCGACGTCGAGGTCGTCTCGCCCGACGAGCCCGCAGTCGCGGCCGCGGACGGCGCGGCGCGCATCGCGGCGCGACTCGTCTGAGCGGCGCGCGAGCGGTTCGGGTTTCTATTTTTAACGCCTGTAGCGATCGATCCACGCTATAGATAGTGAAATCGATGCGGTGGCGCGTGCCTTCGAGCGCCCACCGGGCGCGAGAAGCACGCGCGAGGGAGTCGCGGCCGCTTTTAAGCGGCCGCGACGAGGCTGGGGAGGTCTGAGGTGCGGTGCGGTCGCGGTCGGGCGGGACTCAAAGGGGCAGCCGCGAGGACGAAGACGCGCGACACAAGGACCGAAGGGAGCGAGCGAAGCGAGCGACTGAGGACCGCAGCGAGCGCATCGAGTCCTCGCGGCTGGGGCTTTGGAGGCGTTCACCGCGGAGTTACGGATCACGTACAGCCGAGCGGCTGGGGCTTTGGAGGCGTTCACCGCGGAGTTACGGATCACGCACAGCCGAGCGGCTGGGGCTTTGGAGGCGTTCACCGCGGAGTTACGGATCACGCACAGCCGAGCGGCTGGGGCTTTGGAGGCGTTCACCGCCGATCCGTATTCGAGTATTTATAAGTGATCGACAGGGAATTCGATAGCGCTCACTCTCGATCCGCAGACCGCTATTTACACGTCAAAGAGGCGCTCGACGTCGTCGGCCTGTCGGCGGTAGATCCCCCGCCCCTTCAGCCGCGGCACCTCGTGGCGGTGGAGCCGCTCCGCCGCGGTGTCGTACACAAGCGGGAACACGTTCGTCCGCCGCTTCGCGACCGTGAACCCGGACATCGCGTCGAGCAGCGACGCGTCCGGGTCCGGGACCGCGAACGCCACGTAGCCGATGGCCGTCTGGGATTTGCCGCCGTCGGCGCGCCCCGGTCGGGCGTCGACGCGGTCGGCCAGCGCGTCGCGGAACGCGGCCGCGGTCTTAGCGAGCGCCGCCGCGTCGATTCCGTCGTCCTCGGGGCCGTCCCCCTCGACTACCGTCGCCAGCACCGCCACGTCACCGAGGGTGTCGTCCGTCTCGCGGATCGCCCACAGTCGATCGAACTCGCCCGTCCCCTCGTCGACCGCCTCGAAGCCGTGTTTGCGCCGGTTCGCGGCGACCGACTCCCGGTATTCGGAGATGTCCATGAGACACCCACAATCCGCATGGTAAAAAATAACACAGGTGATTCGGACGCGACGACGGAGGCGCGGGCTGTCAAGAGGTGGGACGCTCGCGGAACGCCTGGCAGTCGGTCCGGTTGGACGACGCTCTCGGGCGGATTCGAACCTCAGTCACTCCGCTTCGCTCCGTTCCCTACTTCGAATCCGTAGTCGGGACTGTTCGTCCTCACTTCGTTCGGAGAATAGTCCCGGGCGGATTCGAACCGCCGTCAATGGCTGACTTCGGGCATCCGACGGGCGTTCTTGCCGGAACGCCCAACAGCCGCGTGTGAGCCGTAGACGCGGACGGATTCCCTCCAAAGGCCATTATGATTGGCCACTACACCACGGGACTGCGAGTTCGGCTAACCGGCGGGCACTCAAGTACGTTACTCTCCGCGGCGAGAGCCGGCACCGCCGGCTACGCCCCCTCCTCGATCCGGTCGAAGCGCTGTTCGAAGTTCTCCCGGCAGGAGCCACAACAGAAGTGGTACAGCGTCCCGTCGATCCGGGCGGACTCCCCCTCGGCGGTGACGGTGTTCCCGCACTCGACGCAGTCGACCGCGAGGTCCGCGTCCCCGACCGCGGGCGACCACTCGTGAGCGTCGAGCACGCGCACCGACAGGTCGCGCACCGCCTCCAACCCGACCGCGTCGTCGACGAGGTCGCGGGCGGTCCCCTCCTCGACGCGCGCCGCGATGGTCACCTCGCCGTCGGCGGTGAGGAACGCGTGTTCGACGCGCTCGTGGCCCGCGACCGCCTGGTGAACGCGGTCGGCGTCCGCGGGCGCGACGGCGAGCGTCGCGAGGACCCGCAGGCCGTCGGAGAGCGCGTCGCCGTCGATACGGAGCGTGAACCCGTCTATCACGCCCACCTCCCGGAGGCGGTCGATCCGGTCCGACACCGCGGGCGCCGACAGGTCCACGCGCTCCGCGATGTCGCTGTACGAGCGCCGCGCGTCGGCCAACAGCAGCCGGATGATCTCCCGGTCCGTCTCGTCGAGGGTGCGCATAGTCGACCGTTCGGCCGGCGCGGCAAAAAGGCGTCCGGGCGGAGGGACCCGCAGTTACGCACCCAGCAGAGCGAACGCGGACAGCCAGAAGACGAGACAGCTACCGACGGTGACGGACGTGAACGAAAGCGCGGTTTTCCAGGAGCGCTGAGGGGCGTAGATAGCCGGCAGTAGCGCACTGGCGCCCGCCAGCAGTACGGAACTGTACAGCAACCGAGACCCGTCGATAGCGGTGCCGTTCGCCAACACGAACGGCGATGCGACACCACAGCAAACGGCGGCGACTCCGCTGATAACGCGGCGATTTACACCGGGGACCATAGAGGTAGCACAAACGTCCGTATAATAAACTTTCTGTTGGGAGAAAACTGTTGGAATAATGTCGCGCTTCGAGTACCCCGTGTGACTCGAAGCGGCTCTGGGCGGATAACCGACGGCTCAGTCGGCGCGGCAAAAAGGCGTCCGTGGGGCCGTTCCGGACAGGTCTGAGCGACGGGTCCCCCGGGCGGGGCTACCGGGCGACCCGCGTCCGCGAAACCGGCCGACCGTGGGGGCGACGGAAAGGCAGTTCTGTCCGCGGCGCCAACGGGCGCCCATGACGACGATAGATGTCGACGGCATGTCTTGTACCGGCTGCGAGGACAACGTGACCGACGCGCTCGGGGAGCTACCGGGCGTCGAGTCGGCCAGCGCCGACCACGAGTCGGGGACCGCGACCGTCGAGGGCGACGTCGACGTCGACGCCGTCGTGGCCGCCATCGAGGACGCCGGCTACGAGGCGTCGGCGTAAGAGACGGCGCCAACGGAGCGTCGGAGACGAGGCGCGAATCTCTGCCGACCGAACTGCCGGACTTCTTTGATCGGATCGCGCTCGCGGGGAGGTAGACGCCGACTAGTCACCGGGAGCGACGGCGACGCCCGGCGCGGGGCGAGGGTGTCGTCGCCGTCGGCGGCCGGGGCGGTCAGGCCCGGTCGTCGTCCCCCTCGTCCGAGCCACCCGCGTCGGCGTCCGTCGGCCGGGTGTCCATCTCCCAGACGTCCGCCTCGTCCGGCACGTCGACGTCGGCGGCCTCACGCTCCTCGTCCGGCGAGTCGCCGTCGGCCGAGGGGGTCGCGGCGGTCGAGCCCGGAGCCGACGCGACGGCCGTCGAGTCCGCGTCGGTGACCGCCTCGTCGTCAGACCCCTCGTCGTCGACCGCCTCGGCGGCGGCTTGGCCGTCGTCGCCGGCGATTCCACCGTGGTCGCCGGTCGCCGGGGCGGGCGGTCGGTAGGTGTAGACGAACTCCCCGGAGACGGCGTGGAACGCGCCGGTCTGGGGGTCTTCCACGACGCCGGTGTCGTTATCTATCGCGAAGTCGACGAGGTCGCGCAGCGACTCCGCCTCGGCCGTCGGGCGCTCGTGGGTCGACGCCGGGAGCCGGAACGTCGTGATCCACTCCGCGAACTCCGAGCGGTCGTCGCGGTACGAGAGGTACTCCCGCTCCGCGGACGTGAGCGCGAGGTCGTACTCGCGCGTCGCGTACCCGATTCCGCCGGCACCGACGAGCCCGGCGAGCAGGAGGAGCGGCCCGCCGAACGACCGGAGCGCGCCGTACTCCCGCTCGACCGTCTCCTGTACCGTCCGGGGCGTCGTGTCGGACTGGACGCCCGGCTCGTCGACGGCGTACGTGGCGCCGCCGTGGGTGAGCGCCATCTCGAGCGTCTGGGTCGTCGCCGTGGGAACGCCGCCGATCGACCCGTCGACGGCGACCTCGGTCGTGACGAACGTCTCCGTCTCGCCGGGCGAGGCGCCGAGCTGCTCTTCGATCGACGCCGTCCGCTGGTCTATCGCCGTGCTGTTGAGCGTGAACGAGGCGTTCACCGTCTCCCCCGGAGCGACGTTCGAGACGGTCTCCGACGCGAGCGGCTCCGTGTCGCGCCAGTAGACGACGTCGCCTTCACCGACGTTGCGGACGACGAGCGTGGAGCCGACCTCGACGGTCACGTTCTCGGCGCTCGACGCCGCGTAGCTCGTCGCCACGTCCACGTCGAGCTCCGGGGCGATCCGCGCGAAGTACGTGTCGCGCCCGTCGAGCACCGCGCCCGTCTGGAAGACGGCGTTCGGCTCCGTCACCGTCGCGCTGTGGCGGTACTCGCTCTCGACGGTCAGCGAGGAGACCGTCCGGGTCTCCGTCTCCGTCCCGGGGTCGACGTGCGTCGTGTACGCGAGCCCCGCGCCGACCGCGGCGAGGAGGAGGCAGGCGACGAGGATAGCGGTGGACTGTTCGTTCAGGACGGCGCGGAGTCGGAGTCGACGTTCGTTGGGGCCTGAAGACATGTGTTACTTGTAGAACTCGCGGAGGAGCCGTCTGTGGAGCGGGGGGCGCTCGCGGGAGTCGCGCGACCGGATCCGGGCCGGTTCACCGCGCAACAGCAGTAGTCCGATACCGACGATACCGCCGCCGAGCAGCCCGTTGATCGCGACGAGCGGCGCCCAGGGGTGGACGCCGTACAGCTCGTCGACGACCCCGGGCGGCAACACCGCGAGGTAGCGGTGTTCGGCGACGAACAGCCGGTAGTACCCCGTCTCGTCGGGCGCCGAGAGGGTCACCGTCGTCGACGCCTCGCCGCGGCTGCCGACCGAGAGGCGCTGCGGGTCGACGTCGACGCCCGGACTCGCTGGCGTGACGTACGCGTACACCGGAACCAGCCCGGCGTTGGGGACGACGTACTCTAGCTCTTGACTCGCGCCGCTCTCGATGACGGTCGGGTTTTCGGACTCGAACTCGGCGCTCACGACGCCGTACTCCTGCGTTCCGGCCGGGACGACCATCGCGGCGGTGGCCGTCGCCATCAGCACCAGCGCCAGCACGCCGAGGATCGCGAGCACGGAGGTGCCGTCGTCGCGCGACCGGTCCCGCGAGTCGCGGTCGCGGGAGCCGGCGTTGAGGTACCAGTCGACCGCGTAGGCGACGACCGAGACCGCGAAAACGATGTACGCAAGCCCCTGCGTCCCCTGGAGCGAGCGGACGCCGAACGTCACCGCGAGCCGCGTCTGAACGGCGTCGAGCGCGGACTGGAACCCCATTGCGGCGGTTCCCAAGTGGGGGATCACGACGACGCTCCCACCGACCTGGAGCGCCTTCGCGACGACGTCCGCGTCCTGAACGATCGGTTCGCCCCCGTCTTGGTCGGTGAAGGGGTTGTTGTCCCCGCGGGTGATATAGCCGCGCTCGGTCTCCTCGACGACGCGGTGGGTCGTCAGCCCGCCGCCCTGGATCTCTTGCGCGTCGAACGTCACGACGTCGCCCGTCCCGATCCCGCCGGCGATCTGCGCCGGGATCGCTACGAACCCGTCGCCGGGGTCGAGCGTCGGCTGCATGCTCCCGGTCTCCACGTAGCTGAGGAGGATCGGCTGGCCGAGGAACTGTCCGACGACGAGCGAGACGACGACCAGCACCGCGGCCGCCTGAAGGGCCACGGACAGCGTTCGTTTGATGGACATTGTGTCGGACTCGGCTCGGAGACGGCCCCGAAGCGGCCACCGCCGCGCCGGAATTCCTGTCGCGCGAGCGTCAGGTAGCCGTCGATCGCTGAAGGGCGGCGTGTCCTAATAAGTTCGTGGGTGTAGGCGAGCCCGAACGGTTGCGGGCGGCCCTAGTCGTCGAAGGCGCCGCCGGCGAGCAGCGCGAACGGGGCGATGAACCCGAGACAGAACCCGAGCAGGTGGACGTAGAGGTTCACGACGCTCCCGCCGCCGGCGGGGTCGGGCGGGAAGCCGACGACGGGGTAGCCGACCGCGACCACCGCGCCGACGGCGAGTAAGTCCCCGTAGCCGGGACGCGACGCGACCGCCCTCGCGTGTCGCCGGACCGGCCGCGGGAACCGCACCCCGCTGCTGGCCGCGTACAGCGCCGCGAGGAGCGCGCCGGCGACGGCGATCGACAGCCCCGCCAACCCGTCTCCCGACGTCGAGACGGGCAGCGCCAGGAGCGCGATCCACCCGACGAGCGCGAAGAAGACCGCGGGCAGGGCGGCGGTCGAGGCGGCCGGCGCGAACCGGTCGCGGGCGTAGCAGTACCACAGGATCGGGAGCAGCCCGGCGAGCGCCATGTTGACCCCGGAGAAGCCGAAGCCGATCGCGTCCCGCGGGACGGCGAGGTTCAGCGCAGAGAGCGCGAACGGGAAGGCGCCGAGGTAGGTCGCGAACGCGGTGAAAAAGAGGCGCCGGCGCCCGCTCAGGACCGCGAGCGCGTAGCCGACCCCGGCGAGGAGCGCGTACCCGGCGAGGTTCCCGAGGAGGTGGTCGACGCCGAGGTGGACGTAGTGGGCGGTGAACGCCGACAGCGGGTCGGGGTCGGCGTAGGCGAACGCGAGCGAGCGCCGGGTCGCGTCCGGCAGCGCGAACGCCGCGAGGAGGGCGACCGGCGGGGCGAAAAGCGCGAGGAGGTCGCGGACGCGAGCGCGGGCGGCCAGTTCGTCGACGAACGCCGCGTACCCCGACCGGTCGCGCGCGTCCCGGTCGCGGACGGAGCCGTCGCTCCCGCCGCGGTCCGGGACCGAACGGTCGGCCTCCGACGAGAGGTCGGTCACGGGAGTGTCTTCCGCGACGGTCGGTTAATCTCTATGGTCTCGGGATCCAGCGGTGATAACGTCGAGCGCTGTTCGCGCGACCGGCGCCGGACCCGGCGCGAGCGGGCGTCACGACCGCGGCATGCGCCGGACGAGCGCGACGCTCGCCAAGACGATGGCGACGAGCGCGGCGAGACCGACGAGGTTCGACGGGTCGATCCCGCTCGGCTCCTCGGTCGGCGGATCGGACGCGGGGTCGTCGGGCGCCGTCGCGCCGCCGGTCCCGTCCCCGACGGACGCGCCGTCGCCCTCGTCGCCGTCGCCAGCCGGATCGCCGACGACGAGCGTCCCGGCGGGAGCCGCGTCGACCGCGATGTCGTACGACCCCGGCTCGTCGAACGTCGCTTCGAGCGCGAGGGCGGCGGTCTCGTCCGGGTCGAGTTCGACCCGCTCGGTCGCGACCGCCTCGCCGTCGGCGGTGAGCGTCAGGTCGCGCGCGCCGTCGCTGCCGCCCCCGTTCGCGACCGTCGCGCGGACGACGACCGGCTCGCCCGGGTCGACGGCCTCGCGGTCGAGCGCGGCGGACGTCGCGCGGATGCGGGACCGCTCTGTCGCCACGGCGAACACCGAGAACTCGTCGGTCGACGCCGTGACGTGGACTCGGTCCTCCGGGAGGTTCAGCAGCCGGCGGACCGCCGGGTCGACGCGCTCCGTCTCCAGCCGCTCCCAGCCGTCCGGCTCCGACGCCGCCCGGCGGTACAGCGAGAGGTCCTCGGGATCCCCGCCGGTCTCGTTCAGGTAGTCGCGGTCGACGCTGACGGAGAACCGGACGCGGGAGACCGCCTCGTCGGTGAACGAGTGGTCGAACTCGAAGTAGCCGTTCGGCGCCGCGCCCCGGGAGTCGTTCAGTTCCCCGGCCGACGCGAACGGGTCCGGCCGGCCGACGGTCCCGAAGCCGACGTCCCCGCCGCGCGTCCCCTCGATTCGCACGCGGTCGAGGGTGACGTCGCCGCCGACGATCGCCATCCGTTCCGCGTCGAAGGTGACGCTCCCGCCGGCGGAGAGACCGCGCCCCTCGAACTCCCGCCGGTCGGGAGCGGGACGCCGGACGACGGTGGCGGCGCCGCCCCCGCCGTCGTCGTCCGCGGTCGAGACCGACTCCGGCTCCGCGACCTCGGCCCGGATGTCGAAGTCGTCGCCGCCGAGTTGGGTACCCGCAACGGCGCCGCGCGCGTCCACGTCGAGGCCGACCGCGACCGTCTCGTCGGACCGAGGGTGACGTTGTTCGCCTCCCCCTCGATCGACGCGCCGTCGGCGACGAAGGTGACGTTCGCCTCCGGGTGTTCGATCCAGACGCGGGCGCGCTCGTCGGCGGTGTAGGTGATCGTGAAGACGCCCTCGGCCGCGGCGAGACTTCCGGGGTTGACGCCCTCGAAGTCGGTCGGGAGTTTGGGGTTCGACGCCGAGACGTCGACGACGATCTCGTCGTCGTTATTTAAATAGGCGTACGCGCCGTTCGGACCCTCAGCGGGTTGGACCGCGAGGCGCTCCTCGGCGAGCGAGTCCGTCGGCCCGTCGATCACCGCCGCTCCGGTGGCGAGGGCGAGACCGCCCGCGGCGGCGACGAGGACGACGAGCAGGGTTCGACGCGCGGTAGACATCCGTGACTGATCGCCCGTTACCGTCGGAGGCCCTTGGTTATGCGCTGCTTGAAGTTCGGAAGGGAGCCGTCAGGCCGTCCGAGAACGGTGTACGGCCGCCAATCGGCCCCCCGACAGAGTGATCCGGGATGTGATATTTTCGGGTGAATCCCCTCGATCAAATATGTTGTCAGGAATACAGAACGCGCGAATTTGGACGTTTGAGGGGCTTTAGTTCGGTTTTCGAGTCCGGGCCGGGGGTCGTTCGTAAACGCATGTAAACGTTGCTGAGTTATCACAACCCGTGGTTTTATGTTGGCGTATTCATATTTGTCAGACGTTAATGGCGTCGGCACAGCGGATCGACGGAGCTCTCCGAGGACGACCTGTTCGACGTTCTCGCGAACCAGCGGCGCCGGTTCGCGGTCCACCTGTTGAAACGCGACCCGGACGACGCGGTCGAGATTGGCGAGATGGCCGAGCAGATCGCCGCCTGGGAGAACGGTATCGACACCGCCGAGATATCGAGCAGCGAGCGGAAGCGAGTGTACACGGCCCTTCAGCAGTCGCACCTGCCGAAGATGGACGACGCCGGGGTCGTGGAGTTCAACAAGGATCGCGGGGTCGTCGAACCGACCCCCGCGCTGACCGACGTGGACGTCTACCTCGACGTCGTCGAGGGGCGAGAGATCCCGTGGAGCGAGTACTACCTCGGGCTCTCCGGGGTGGCCGCCGCGCTGGTCGCGGCGGTGTGGCTCGGGGTGTGGCCCTTCACCCTCCTGCCCGAGATGGGGTGGACGCTGGCCATCGTCGTCGCGTTCGCCTTCTCGGCGCTGGCGCACAAGTACTACGCCGCGGAGATGGAGGTCGGGCGCGGGGAGGAGCCGCCGGAAGTGGACCGCGAGTGACGCGACCCGCGTCGCGGGAGCCGCCGACCGGGCCGAGGGGAGGTCGACAGACGATGTTCAGGCAACGACCGCGGGCGTTCAAGCGGCGCCATACCGGCTTCCAGCGGCGCATAACCTTATGCTTCCGAGGCGTTGTCCCGACGAGTAGACGACACCGGTCCCCACACGGCACATGAAACGACGCAACCTCATTCTTCTGCTCGGCGGCGCGAGTTCCGGCGCGATGAGCGTCGGGACCGGCGCGTTCAGTAGTATGGAGGCGGAGCGGGGGGTAGAGGTGAACGTGGCGGACGACGAGAACGCGTACATTCGGTACGAGACGCCGAGCGACGGCGCAAGCGTCGAATACGGTCAACAGGTCACGCTCGTTCGCGTTCGGAATCAGTTCGGTGGCAACCAAGACCTCGCTCTCGTCGCGTCGAGTACGAGTACGAAGACGACGACAGAGAGGGTGACGTACTGCGAGACGTCGCCGTCGAGCGCTACGATAGCCAAGCGGCTCCCGACGAAACGCTCAGCGACGAGGACTTCACCGACGTCAACGAGGATCACGTAGCGATCGAGCGCGGGTCAACGAACGGCGACTACCCGGCCGCGAACGAAGATGACGCGTTCGGACCCGGCGAATGGGTTCGGATCGTCGCGGATGCGTACCTCCCGCTCGAAGGCAGCGCCGACGTCGAAGTAACAATCACGATCGAGGGGGTCGAAGGCGGTGTCAGCGCGCAGCTGTTCGGTGACACGCGCTCGTTCACGCTTCACAGGGCGGAGAGCGATCCGTAAGAGTTCGTTGATCGGGTACAGTTCCCCGGACAGAGCAGGAAGTGTACGGCCGCCAATCGGCCCCCCGACAGAGTGATCCGGGATGTGATTTTCGGGTGAATCCCTCGATCAAATATGTTGTCAGGAATACAGAACGCGCGAATTTGGACGTTTGAGGGGCTTTAGTTCGGTTTTCGAGTCCGGGCCGGGGGTCGTTCGTAAACGCATGTAAACGTTGCTGAGTTATCACAACCCGTGGTTTTATGTTGGCGTATTCATATTTGTCAGACGTTAATGGCGTCGGCACAGCGGATCGACGAGGAGGGGCAGAGCCGACGGCGGAGCTCTCCGAGGACGACCTGTTCGACGTTCTCGCGAACCAGCGGCGCCGGTTCGCGGTCCACCTGTTGAAACGCGACCCGGACGACGCGGTCGAGATTGGCGAGATGGCCGAGCAGATCGCCGCCTGGGAGAACGGTATCGACACCGCCGAGATCGAGCAGCGAGCGGAAGCGAGTGTACACGGCCTTCAGCAGCGCACCTGCCGAAGATGGACGACGCCGGGGGCGTGGAGTTCAACAAGGATCGCGGGGTCGTCGAACCGACCCCCGCGCTGACCGACGTGGACGAAGCGTGTTCAACACCGTCCAGAACGCCTTCTGCTGACTCATAACGATATGGGATACGTCCCATGGATGTAGTAGAGCGACCCGGGGTGACACGAGATGTCTCGTGTCCCCGAAGGCGGGTCGCGTGCTGTAACAGGTAGACCAACAATGGAACGACGCAAATTCGTGGTCGGGCTGGGCGCATTGGCAACTGGAACTGCGGCGGCAACGGGGACAGGTGCGTTCTCGCAGGCAAGCGCATCGCGTGGTGTGAGCGTTTCAGTCGTCTCGGACAATAGTGCGTTCGCAACGCTGCTCGCAGATGATTCAGGCTTGGAGAATTCACAGTACGCCGAACAGCAGAACGGCAAACTCGAGTTACGGTTCAATTAGAATGCAGATGTCGACAGTGGTGGCTTCCTTTCCGACGGGACGGGGCTCAGTACCGACTCCGAGTACTTCTTTGACAACGTGTTTGGGTACGGATCGCGGATCGGTGACAGTGTGACGGCCGAGATCGACTGGAGTAGACTCGATAATCCGGAACATTTCGTTCTACGATATACCGCAGCAGGGTCGACCAACCGAGGTCAACCCCGACGGAGACTACACTGAGGGATTCCCCGGTACGGGTAGCGGTTCGTACGTGGGAGTTGGGGTTGGTATCGACACGACGGGAGCCGACCTTGGAAGCGAGTGGGAAACTGGGACGGTTGAAATAACGTTCGAAAACTAAAACCCGACAGCACCCATTTAATTACAAATTTTGGGCCAGTAGCTCTCCGTAGTTTTTGACGATGTCAATTTTTAGTGTCAGTCATACAGTCCAAACTCGGTACATTGAGGAATGTAACTAAAGACAAAGCAGATACGGGTGTACGAAGTATATACAAGCCGACGCATACGTTCACGCAGTTACACCCGGCGACCGCACAACCGCACATGGACAGTACAGTCACTCCAGCAGCCCGACCCGGACGCGTGCCTGACTACCCTGATGTAGGAGTTCAAGAGCCCCCGAGTCGGCATTGATGTGGCTGTCACGCTCGTCCACCTTGATCCCGTTCACCGTTCCGTTCTTCGCCACTTTCTGAGCGCTGTTGTAAGGAATATGGTAACCACATAGACTCCGGATTTGAACGGTGCTCCTGTACCGACAGAAGCGAACAGAACGTCAAGATGGAGCGCGATCAGGCGTCGGGATCGCCGTTAGTGTCGTACAACTCCGTGTCAGCGAACTCCCGGATTGCCTCCTGCTCCTCGGCGCTCTCGTCGACCGCCTGCGCTCTCGATCTGCCCGTTCACGACCGCGTTCTGCTGTGGTCCCCACACCTCGGCGGCTGCGCTTTGATATACTCGGCCCATCGGATCACCTGCTCGTAGCGGGGCGGTCGCTCGGGACCGTCATCAGCTCCGGCCGGATTCTCCTCGGACGTGCGTGAATCGCACATCGAGTACGAATCGGCGCTCAGTCGTCGCCGGGACGGTACGCGTCCGATCGATGCTCGATGTCGTAGATCACCACGACCCCTCGATCGCGATCCGCGGAGGCTCCAACCGAAAGTCACCGATACGAATTTTTCCATGTGGAACGCCCGAAAGCGGTTCGATATACTCGGGCGGGTCTCGCCACTCGTCGGTCACGATGTCGTCGAGCTTCGAGACGATCCGGCGCTGTATCGGCGCATCGAGCCCCTCGAACGCCCGTGCGGCCGGCGGCCGGAACTCCCACGTCCAGTCGTCACTCCTCGTCATCGATCAGTTCGAGGACCTCGTCGCGAGAGACGGCCTCGCTCTCACCCTTTCGCATCGCGTACTCCTCAGCGGCGATGCTCGCCAGCATGTCGCGCGACGCGCCGGGGTGATGCGTCGCGTCGCGGATCGCGTGCCGGAGGAATTCGCTCCGAGACGTGTACCCCTCCTCCTTCCAGACCGCGTCGATCTCCGCCAACTGACGCTCGGTGACCCGAATGTTGATCGTCGTCGTCTCGGGATCATCGATATCGGAGTCGTTCGTACCCGTTTCTGACATACCGTTGTGTTGCGTCCGCGGTTGTATAAATCATACCCGAGCGGAAGCCAGGACCGTCCACAACGTCAAATCCGTCCAGTTAACGGGCCTGATCGGGTTCCGAACGGCGTTTCTCCGGCCTGACAGCGACACGGAACGACTGTCCCGTTCAGGTGACCTTATGTATCCCCCGACCGGATCCGCGAGCATGGACGACCACTCGCACGAGCCGGACCCGGACGAGCGCGTGACCGCCCCGATGCAGGAGTTCGGGAGCCGCGAGGTCGGTATCGGCGCGGCCGTCACGCTCGTCGGCCTGCTGATCGCGTACGCGGTGCCGTTCCTCGCGACCTTCTGAGCCGCCGCTCGACGCTTTTTGAATCATCCCGAATCAGCCAACAGCGACTCGCTTACCGCGGGTACCAGGCGAGCGGGTGGTCCGCGGTGAGTTCGAGGGCGACCGGCTCGTCGAGGTCGAACTCTTCGACGTGGTTGTGGAGGCAATGGACCGCCTCGCCGGAGTCGAGTTCGACCCGGTAGACGAACGAGGGACCGACGTACTGCCGCGAGGTGACGACGCCGTCCGCGAGTTCGGGGCTGGCCGGCGTCGCGCGCAGGTCGTCGGGACGGACGAGCACGTCGACGGGCGCGCCGTCGTAGACGGTGTCGTACCCCTCCAGCGTCACGGCGTCGAAGCGGCCGATACCGGTGTCGACCTTCCCGTCGCGGAGTTCCCCTTCGAGGAACGACGCCCGGCCGAGGAAGGAGGCGACGAACTTCGACTCGGGGCGCTCGAACACCGACTCGGGCGGCCGACCTGTTCGATCGTCCCGTCGTTCATGACGGCGACCCGGTCGGAGATTGAAAGCGCCTCCTCCTGGTCGTGGGTGACCGAGACCGCGGTGACGCCTGCCTTTTTAAGGATGCGGCGCACCTCCTCGCGCATCTCCACCCGGAGGCGCACGTCGAGGTTCGAGAACGGCTCGTCTAAGAGGAGCACCTCGGGTTCGGGCGCGAGCGAGCGGGCGAGCGCCACGCGCTGCTTCTGGCCGCCGGAGAGCTGGTCGGGAGTCTTCTCGCCGTGGTCGGTCATCTCGACGAGTTCGAGCAGTTCGTCGACGCGCGCCTCGCTCTCGGCGGCGTCGGCGTCGGTCAGCCCGAACGCGATGTTCTCGCGGACGGTGAGATGCGGGAAGAGCGCGAAGTTCTGGAAGACGATGCCCACGTCGCGCTGCTCCGGCGGAACGAACGCCTCGTCGCCGGCGACGGTCTCGCCGTCGATCGATATCCGGCCCTCGGTCGGCTCCTCCAGCCCCGCGATCGTGCGGAGCGTCGTCGTCTTGCCGCAGCCGGAGGGGCCGAGGAACGTCAGCAGTTCGCCGGAGCGCACGTCGAGCGAGACGTCTTCGACGGCGGTCTCGGGACCGAACGCCTTCGTGATCCCCGACAGCGACAGGACGGGGTCCGCGGCGGCGGGGGCCGCGTCGTCGGAAGCGGTGTCCGTCCGACCGCCGGCGGCCGCGCCGTCCGACTTCTCGGTCGTCGCGTCCTCCGACTCGACCGAGCGCGTCGTCCCGACTGGTTCAGTAGATGCCATCGATGAGTGGCGGGCGCCGGGCGACCGGCGTCCCGCGGTTGCCGCCACATACTTTAGGAGTACCTAAAAGCGTATCGCTCGCTCTCGCGGCGTCGAAATCGGTGGTCGCAAAGGGGCGCAGGTCCGGGCGTCGCGGCGGCTCAGGCCAGTTCGCGGTCGATCACGTCGCGGCGGTCGCGGACCGCGTCGGCCGAGAGCGCGACCGACTCGTCCCCGACCGCGAGCGAGAGCGTCCCATCGGTCGTCACGTCGCCCAGCCGGAAGACGGGGAGGTCGCCGGTCGCGGCGGCGAGCGCCTCGGGGTCGGTCGTCTGGACGAGCAGCCGACCGGGCGTCTCGTCGAAGGCCGCGACGCGGTCGGGGAGGGTGGCGTCGACGCCGGCGTCGTCGGTCACTAGCTCCGCGAGCGCGACCGCGAGTCCGCCCTCGCTCACGTCGTGAGCCGCCAGCGTGGACTCGTGGCGCGCGGCCGCCGAGAGCGACGCGACGAGGCCGGCGAGGTCGTCGGCGGCGCCGGAGTCGTCGGGCAGCGTCGGGAACCGGTCGCTCCCGCCGGCGTGCGCGAGGTACTCCGAGCCGCCGAGCGCGTCGCCGCCGGCGCCGACGAGCAGTAGTTCGGAGTCGTCGGCGCGGTCTGCGTCGAGCGCGGCGGGCGGGGCGTCGTACCCGCGCGTCGTGCCCAGCACCGCGAGCGTCGGCGTCGGGGGAATCGGTCCCTCGACGCTGTCGTTGTACAGCGAGACGTTGCCGCCGACGACGGGCGCGTCGAGCGCCGAGCAGGCGTCCGCGAGGCCGTCGACGATCCCCTCGAACGCGCCGTACACGTCCGGGTTCTCCGGGTTGCCGCCGTTGAGGCAGTCGACGGCGGCGAGCGGGACCGCGCCGGTCGCGGCGAGGTTCGTCGCGTTCTCCAGCGCGACCGCGCGGGCGCCGTCGTACGGCGCGACCGCGGTCCACTTCGGGTTCGCGCCGGAGGCGAGCGCGAGACCGACGCCGTCGGCAGAGGCGCTCTCGCCCTCCGTCTCGCGGATGGCGAGCAGCGCGGCGTCGTCGCCGGGCTTCACGGCCGTCCGCGTCCCCACCTCGTGGTCGTACTGCCGGTACACCCAGCGCTTGCTCGCCGTCGAGGGGGCCGCGAGGACGGCGTCGACGGCCTCGTCGAGGGACGGTTCGTCGTCGGGGAGGTCGCGCTCGGGCGGGCTCGGCGGCTCGCTCGCGAGGTCGTTCATCGGTGCGCCGTCAGCGAGGAACTCGGCGTCGGCGTCGACGACGACCTCGGAGTCCGCGTCGTCCTCCCCGCCGTCGTCGTCTCGCACCGCGTCGCCTGCGAACTCGCAGACGTAGTTGCCGTCGGTCACCTCGCCGATCACCGAACAGCCGAGGTCGAACCGCTCCGCGAGCGCCGCGACGCGGTCGACGTCGCCGGGCGCCACCTCGTAACACATCCGCTCTTGGCTCTCCGCGAGCAGGATCTCGGTGGCGTTCATGTTCGGCTCGCGCTGGTGGACGGCGTCGAGGTCGATCCGCGCGCCCAGCCCGCCCTTCGCGACGAGTTCGGAGGAGGCGCCGCCGAGGCCGGCCGCGCCGAGGTCGCGGGCGGACAGCACGAGGTCCTCGTCGACCAAGGCCTCGTTACACTCGATCAGCCGCTTCTCGGCGTAGGGGTCGCCCACCTGAACCGCGGGGCGGTCCTCCGTCTCGGCGTCCTCCGCGAGGTCCTCCGAGGCGAAGGAGGCGCCGCCCAGCCCGTCGCGGCCGGTGCCGTTGCCGACGAGGACCAGCTTGTTGCCCGGCTCCTGCGCGGTGGCCGTGACGAGGCGGTCCTCGTTCGTGACGCCGACGCAGGCGACGTTGACGAGGGGGTTCCCCTCGTAGCCGCCGTGGAAGGCGACGCTGCCGCCGACCGTGGGGACCCCGATGCAGTTGCCGTAGTGGGAGATGCCCTCGACGACGCCCTCGAAGAGGTAGCGGGAGCGCTCGCGGTCGAAGCCGCCGAAGTACAGCGAGTCGAGGAGGCCGATCGGGTACGCGCCCATGCTCATCGTGTCGCGGACGATGCCGCCGACGCCCGTGGCCGCGCCGTCGAACGGGTCGACGAAGGAGGGGTGGTTGTGGCTCTCGACGCCGAACGTGACGTAGGTGTCGCCGTAGTCGTCGGCGTCGCGCTCGGCCGCGGGCACGTCCGCGACCTCGGGGTCCGGCAGCGCGAGGACCGCGGCGTCGTCGCCGGGACCGACCACGACCTGATCGCCCTCGCTGTCGAACGCCGACAGCAGGGGTCGCGAGGAGCGGTACGCGCAGTGCTCGCTCCAGAGGTTCTCGAATAACGCGGCCTCGGCCGCCGTCGGCTCCCGACCGAGCTCCGCGGTCACGAGCTCGTGGTCCGCATCGGACAGACTCATTCACTTACGTGGTTACCGAGCCGGTTCTAATGCTTTTCTATACGCACGTTTGTGTGTATCCGAGGATCGAGATCCCAAACGGATCGCGGTGCTGTGCGGTGGCGCGTGCCGATGAGCGCCCGGAGGGCGCGAGTCGCACGCGCGAGGGACGCCGCGAACGCCCGCAGGGCGTGAGCGGCGAGGCTGGGGAGGCGTGAGGTGCGGTTGCTGTGCGGTCGGGTGGGACTCAAAGGGGCAGCCGTGAGGTGGGCACAGGCGATGTAAGCACCGCAGGAACGAGCGAAGCGAGTGACGAGGAGCGCAACGAGCGTGTGCCCACCTCACGGCTGGGGCTTTGGAGGTATTCGCCGCCGAATTTCGGTCAACCAGTTATAAGCGAGCGGCTGGGGCTTTGGCGGTGTTCGTCGTCGATCCGCAGTCGACTATTTATAAACGAGCAGCTGGATCTGTAGCGGTGTCTGCCGCCGATCCACTCGGCGCTATTTATAAGAGAACGGTCACCGCACCGAAGACGACCACCGTCCCGGCCGCGCCGATCGCCATCGCCTTCGCGTTGAGCCGGACCGCCTTCTTGCGGTCGGCGGCGAGCGCCTGCTCGTTTTGAATCTCGTTCGTCCCCCCGCCCACGTCGAAGACGCCCATGCCGGCGAAGCCGATACAGAAGCGCTCGCGGTACTGTAACGCGCCCATCGCGGCGCCGTACAGCGGGAACACCGAGACAAGGAGCGCCCAGTGCGGCCACGCGAGCGCGACGACCGCCGCGACGTAGACCGCCGTGAGCGCGAGCGAGCCGACGCCGAGGAGGAGCCGCCGTCGCTGTTGGGTCGGTCCGATGTTACACACGCCCGGTTGATACTCCATACCGACGCTGAGGGGCCCGCGAGTAAAAGCCCTCCTGACGGTCGGGGTCGCCGCGGTGGAAACCGTGAAATGGCCGGCGGGCGAGGGGTCCGTGTGAAACGGATCCAGCTCGGTAACACCGTCTTCGAGGGCGAAAACGACGTGTACCTGCTCGACGGCGAGACGACCGCGCTCGTCGACACCGGCGTCGCGCTCCCGGACGTCCGCGAGGAGTTGGTCGACGGCCTCGCCGGGTACGGGCACTCGTTTGCCGACGTCGACGCCGTCGTCCTCACCCACTGGCACCCGGACCACGCGGGGCTGGCGGGCGAGGTTCAGGCCGAGGGGGGCGCCGACGTGTACGTCCACGAGGCGGACGCCGGCCTCGTCGACGGGACCGAGACGCCCCTGTTCGTCGACCGCGACCTCCAGCGCGAGACGTTCGAGCGGTGGGGGATGCCGGAGACCGACCGCGAGCGGCTCACCGACTTCTTCGCGGCGGTCAGCGCGGACCTCACCGGGGAGCCGGCGGACGTGACCACCTTCACCAACGGCGACGCGATTGAGGCCGGCGGCGTCGAACTGGAGGCGCTCCACCTCCCCGGCCACACCGCGGGCCTCTCCGGGTTCGCGTTCGACCCGCGGACGGTGCCGGACCACGAGCCGGTCGCCGGCGCGGACGCGACGGAGGAGGCGTTCACCGGCGACGCGCTGCTCCCGAAGTACACCCCCAACGTCGGCGGTGCGGACGTGCGCGTCGAGGGCGCGCTCGCCGCCTACGCCGAGAGCCTCGCGCGGATCGTCGCCCGCGAGTTCGACGCCGCCCACCCCGGCCACCGGTGGCGGATCGACGAGCCGAGCCGCCGCGCCGCGACGATCCTCGACCACCACCGCCACCGGACCCGCCGGGTGATCGGCGTCCTCGACGAGTCGGGACCGGCGACCGCGTGGGAGGTGTCGGCCGCGCTGTTCGGCTCGTTGGAGGGGATCCACGTCCTCCACGGGCCCGGCGAGGCGTTCTCGCACCTCGATCACCTCGCGGCCGCCGGCGTCGTCGAGCGCGACGGGACCGCCTACCGCCTCGTCGACCCGGACCCCGACGTCGACGCGCTGTTCCCGACTACGCCCCTCGACGACCTCGTCGACGGGAGCGAGGACGGGTAGTCGGGAGCCGCAGTCCGGCGATCCCCCTGCGTCTCTGCCGCCGAAAGCTATTCACGGCGGCCGCCGTATTCGCGGACGTGAAGCGGGACGCCCTCGCCGCCGTCGTCGTCGCCCTCCTCGCCCTCGTCGCGCTCGGCGTCGCGGCCGCGACGCTGGACACCGCCGTCGAAACCGGCAGCGGCGGGTTCGGCGGGGGCGGCGGCGACGCGCCGAGCGTCGGGGAGTCGGACGGCGATCCGAGCGTCCTCACCTCGTCGGGGGCGGCGAGCGGACCCTCCACCGGTGGGATCTGTTTCCCGTCCCTGAGGGAGCCCCCCGCCGTGGCCGCGCTCCTCCTCGGGATGGCGCTGCTCGCCGGGGTGGCCTACCGGGACACCGCGTCGCCGTTCGCGGGCGTCGCCGTCGCCGGAGTGATCGGCGCCCCGGTCGCCGTCCTCTTCTGGGTGCTGTCGGCGTGCGGGTCGGCCGGCCGGAGCCTCTCGGTGTCGCTCGGCCTCGGCGGCAACGAAACGGGCCTGTTCCCGGAGGGCGCCCGCGGCGGCGGCGGGTTCGGCGGGGGCGAGGGGGCGGCGTCGACGCCGGAGGCCCTGTTCGCGGTCGTCGTCGTCGCCGCGGTCGTCGCGAGCGTCGCCGTCCTCCTCCTCGCCGGCGGCGACGACGAGGCCGACGACGGCGAGACCGGCGGCCCCGATCCGGCGGACGACGACCCCCCGGAGCTGGACGCGATCGGTCGGGCGGCCGGCGAGGCCGCGGACCGGATCGAGTCGTCGGACGCCGACAACGAGGTGTACCGCGCGTGGCGCGACATGACGGACGTCCTCGACGTCGACCGCCCCGCCTCCTCGACGCCCGCCGAGTTCGCGACCGCGGCGGTCGACGCCGGGGTCGACGAGGAGTCTGTGACCGCGTTGACTGAGGTGTTCGAGCGCGTGCGGTACGGCGGCGAGGACGCGACCGACGACCGCGAGCGCCGCGCCGTCGACGCGCTGCGCCGGATCGAGGAGCGACACGGGGAGGACTCGTGAACCGCGGACCCGCCGGGACGGGGCGCGTCGGAGCCGGCGGAGGTGACCGGTAGTGCGCCCTCTGGTCGTCGCGGGGGTGGCGGCGGTCGCCGTCGGGTTCCTCGCGGCGCTCGACCGCGGCGTGGCGGCGGCGGTCTCCCCGACGTCGACCGTCGTCACGCTGATCGGCGTGCTCGGCGTGGTTCAGGGGGTCCGATACGCGAACGCGCGCCGAGACCGGCGGCGGCTCCCGGCCGACCCCGGAGAGCCGGAGCGCCGCGCGCCGGCCGCGGTGCCCGGCGCGGCCCTCGACGAGCGGATCGCTCGGGTCGCCGGCACGGACCCGGGCGGGTACCGGGACCGCCGGGACCTCCGCAACCGGGTCCGGGAAGCCGTGGTCGACGTCGTCACCCGCGACCGCAACTGCTCGCGGGAGGCGGCCGAGGCGGCCGTCGACGACGGGACGTGGACGGACGACCCCGTCGCCGCCGCGTTCCTCGGCGCGCGGGGCGGGTACCCCGTCCGAGTCCGCCTGTCGGCCGCGGTCCGGGGGCGGTCGCGCTACTGGTACGGGCTGCGGGCGGCGATAGACGAGGTCGACCGGACCGAGTCCGGGGGTGGGGCGTGAGCGACTCGCGGGCGGAGACCACGCCCGGGTCGGCCGATTCGACCGATAGCGAAAGCGACGCGGCCGAACGGGAGGACGATACGACCGCGACGGCGTCGGCCGAACGGGAGGACGATACGACCGCGACGGCGTCGCCCGAACGGGAGGACGATACGACCGCGACGGCGTCGCCCGAACGGGAGGACGATACGACCGCATCGACCGAGACCCCGACCGACCGGGAGCGCCGACGAGAGGTCGAGACGGAGCGGTGGCTCGGGGTCGCGGGCGCGGCGCTGGCGCTCGTCGGTCTGGGCGTGGTCGTCCGCGAGCCGTCGCTGGTGCTCGCCGGCGCGGTCGGGGTCGGGTACGCCGTGTACGCCCGGGCGGGAGACGCGCCGACGCCGACGTTCGCGGTGACCCGGTCCGTGAGCGAGGCGGCGCCGGCGCCCGGCGACGAGGTCCGGGTCACCGTTCGCGCGGAGAACGTCGGGGAGGCCGCGCTCCCGGACCTCCGGCTCGTCGACGGCGTCCCGCCGGGGCTGGCGGTCGTCGACGGCCCGGCCCGGGTCGCGACCGCGCTGCGACCGGGAGCGGCGGTGACGTTCGAGTACACGGTTCGCGCGGCGCGCGGCGACCACGAGTGGGAGCCGCTGACCGCGATCACGCGCGACGCCGCCGGCGCTCGGGAGCGCACGACGGCCCTCGACGCGGCGACGGCGATCGCCTGTACCCCGGAGCTTTCGGCCGGCGGCGATCTCCCCCTGCGCGGGCTGACGACCGTCCACCACGGCCGGGTGCCGACGGACGTGGGCGGGGCCGGCGTCGAGTTCCACGCGACCCGGGAGTACCGCCGCGGCGACCCACTCAAACGCGTCGACTGGAACCGGCGGGCGCGCACCGGGGAGCTGTCGACCGTCGAGCTACGCGAGGAGCGCTCCGCCACCGTCGTGCTGCTCGTCGACGCCCGCGAGTCCGCGTACGTCGCTCCCGACCCGGACGCCGAGACGGCGGTGGAGGCGAGCGTCGCGGCCGCCGGACAGGCGTTCTCGGCGCTCTTGACGGGCGGCGACCGGGTCGGGATCGCGGCGCTGTCGCCGCTGGACTGCTGGCTCCCGCCCGGCAGCGGGAGCGTCCACGCGGCCCGCGGGCGCGAGACGCTGGCCACCGACCCGGCGCTGGCGCCGACCCCGAGCGGCGAGCGGTTCTACCGGTCGCTGTGGTTCCGGCGGTTCCGGCGGCGGCTCCCCGGCGACGCGCAGGTGTTGTTCTTCACCCCCCTCGTCGACGACGCCGCGGCGTCGCTCGCGCGCCGGATCGACGCGCACGGCCACCTCGTGACCGTCCTCTCGCCGGACCCCACTGCGACCGAAACGACCGGAGAGCGGCTGACCGCGTTCGAGCGTCGCCAGCGGCTGCGGACGCTCCGGTCGGCCGGGATCCGCGCGCTGGAGTGGCGGGACGACTCCTTCCCGGTCGCGGTCGCGGCCGCGACGAGGCGGTGGTCGCGATGAGCGGCGCGGGCGGCGCTGGAGAACGCGGCGCGGACGACGACCCGAGCGCCGACTTCCACGAGGTCGACGCCCGGCCCCCGACGGTCGCGGTCGTCGCGAGCCTCGCGGCCGCGGGGGTCGCGGCGACCGCCGGGGCCGTCGCGAGTCCGCTCGGCGGCGCGCTGCTCGGGGTCGCCGCGCTCGGGTTCCTCGGCGGCGGGCTCCGGGGGTCGACGCGGGTCCTGACGTGGGGCGCCGCCGTCGGCGTGGTCGGGGTCGGAGTCGCGGGATACCGCGGCGCGCCGGTCGAGGCGCTGCTCGTCGCCGGCGTCGGGCTGGCGGTCGCGTGGGACGTCGCGGACCACGGCGTCGGCCTGGGCGAGCAGGTCGGCCGGGGCGCGCGGGTCCGCCGGAACGTCGCGGTCCACGCGGGGGCGAGCCTGCTCGTCGGCGCGCTCGCGGCGGGTCTCGTCTACGGGGTCACCCTCGCGGTCGGCGGCGGGCAGCCGGTGGCCGCGCTCGCGCTGCTGCTCGCGGGCGGCATCGCGTTGACCTCGGCGCTCCGGTGAGCGCGGGCGGCGAGACCGGCGGTGTCGGTCGGGTCGCGGGCGCCTCGCCCGCGGAGCTAAACCCTTATCACCGCGCGGACGGCAGGTACGCTCGTATGAGCGACCTCCCGGACGACTTCGACTGCACGCTCACCAACTGGGAGTACATCTACGGGCTCTGCCGCAACGTCTCCGACGCGGTGAAGCGGGCCGACTTCGAGCCGGACGTGATCGTCGCCTTGGCCCGCGGCGGCTGGTTCGCGGGGCGGTGCGTCTGCGACTTCCTCGGGCTCAACGACCTCACCAGCCTCAAGATGGAACACTACGTCGGGACCGCGGAGAAGAGCGGCGAGCCGCAGATCCGCTACCCGATGCCGGAGGGGAGCGTGGAGGGGAAAAACGTCCTCATCATCGACGACATCGCGGACACCGGCGGGTCGATCCGCCGCGCAGAGGAGTACGTCGACGAGCGGGACGCCGCCGAGGTCCGCACCGCGACGCTCCAGCTTCTCGGCACCTCCGAGTTCCAGCCGGACTTCGTGGGCGAGCGACTGGAGCAGTGGACGTGGGTCGTCTACCCGTGGAACTTCCTCGAGGACATGGTCGACCTCACCGAAGGCGCGATGGAGCGCGCCGACGAGTCCGCGTTCTCCCGGGAGGACCTGCGCCACTACTTAGAGGAGTTCCACGGCGTCGGGCGCATCGAGATGGAGGTGGCCCAGCCCGACCGCCTCGACGAGGTCATCGACGAGATGGTCCGCCGGGACGTCGCGGTGCCCGTCGGCGAGGAGACCTGGGCGCTCGCCGAGTAGCGGGCCGGAGTGATGGAGGAGGAACCGCGCAACGACGACGACCGCGACGCGGCGCTCAACGCCGTCCTCGCCGCCTACGAACTCAAAGACGAGCGGCGCACCGGCTGGCAGCTCCGCGGGGTCGAGGAGCCGGAGTCGGTCGCCGCCCACTCGTGGGGGGTCGCGTACCTCGTCGCCTCGCTGGGCGACCGGCTGGCCGCCGACCTCCCGGGCGTCGACCTCGACCGCGCGCTCCGGCTCGCCGTGGTCCATGACGTCGCGGAGGCCGAGACCGGCGACGTCGCGACGCGCGCCGACTCGACCGCGGACGCGGTGGACCGCGAGGCGAAGGTCGCGGCGGAGCGCGGGGCGATGGCGGACCTCGCCGGGCCCCTCCCCGAGCGCGTCCGCGACGCGTGGGAGGCGTACGAGGCCCGCGACTCGCCGGAAGCGGTCCTCGTCAAGGAGTGTGACCTGCTCGACACCTGCCTCCAGGCCGTGATCTACGAGCGGGACGACCGGTACGAGCCGGAGCGGGGCGAGCCCGACGCGTTCCGCGAGTACGACGACCTCGACGAGTTCTTCGCGACGGCCGAGCCCCGCTTGCGGACCGAGGCCGGCCGAGGGCTGTTCGCGGCGGTCCGCGAGCGGTACCGGGCCGCGCGGGACGGGACGTGAGAGACGGGGCGTGAGGTCAGTTCGATGCCCGCCAGGCGACCGCGGCGGCGTCGATCACTTCCAACGCGTCGCGGGCGCCGTCCGCGTCCCCCTTCTCGAAGTCCTCCTCGGTCTGCCCCATCTGGTTCGTCACGTGCGCGAAGCAGACGACCGGCCGGTCTCGGACGTCGGCGAACGCGTACAGCGCCGCCGCCTCCATCTCGACGGCGAGGATCCCCTCGGACCGGGCGCGCTCGATCGCGGCCTCCGTCTCGCGGAAGGGCGCGTCGGTCGTCCACGTCGCGCCCGCGAAAACCGGACGCGACACCGCTTCGCACGCGCGCTCAACCGACTCCCGGAGGTCGGGGTCGAGGCTGGCGTAGCGGCCCGCCGACCGGTAGTGGTGACTCGTCCCCTCGTCGCGAAGCGCGCGCTCGACGAGCACGAAGTAGGGCGGGTCGTCCTTCGAGACGATCTGTCCCGAGGAGGTGACGCTCACGAGGAACTCGCAGCCGGCGGCGAACAGCTGCTCCGCGACGAGGACCGCGAACGACGCCCCGACGGCGCACCCCACGATCCCGAACTCCTCGCCGGCTCGCTCGAAGCGGTAGAGGTCGGTGTGATAGCCGGGCCACGTCTCGTCTTTTTGCGCCGCGCCCGTGGCCGCCAGCTGGCGGACGACGTCTCCGTCCGGGTCGAGGACGCAGACGTCCGGAACCGAGCGCTCCGGGAGGTCCTTCTGCCGGCGGGCGTTCTCCATGAGCGCCGCCGGTTCGAAGACGGACGGCTCCTCGAACGCCTTCGCCTCGAAGAGCGGCGACGCGTCCGAGTCGGACGGATCGGTCATACGACCGGTGTTCGCGGGAACAGGAAAGGACGTTGCGGTCGCTCGACGGCTCCGACGCGAGCGGCCGACGGCGGACGCGTTCGTGACCGGCAAGGTATTCGACGATCGTCGTATTGCTAGTCGACGTTCGTAGGCGCTCTACCGCTCGATTTCGCGGACGGATGGTAAAATGGTTAACGGGGGAGCGTGTCGCGTGAGGTGAGCTTTCACCACGCATGTCTGACACCGATCTCGTAATCATCGGCGGGGGGATAAGCGGGGCGTCGCTGCTGTACACGGTCGCGAAGTTCACCGACGTCGACGACGTCACGCTGATCGAGAAGGAGCGGGATATCGCCGCGATCAACACTCACCGGACGAACAACTCGCAGACCCTCCACTTCGGGGACATCGAGACGAACTACACCCTCGAAAAGGCCGAGGAGGTCAAGGAGGGCGCGGAGCTGCTCGCCGGCTACCTCGAAGGGGAGGACCCCGACCGCGAGATGCACAGCAAGCGGAGCAAGATGGTGCTGGGCGTCGGGGGCGAGGAGGTCGCCAAGCTGGAGGAGCGCTACCGCGAGAACGGGTTCGGCGACCTGTTCCCGAAGCTCCGGGAGATCGGCCGCGAGGCGATCGCGGAACTGGAGCCGAAGGTCGTCGAGGGGCGCGACCCCGACACCGAGCTCAAGGCGCTCCAGACGCCCGACGGCTACGTGGTCGACTACGGCGCGGTCGCGGAGTCGTTCGTCGACGCCGCCCGCGAGGAGGAGGGCGTCGCCGTCCACCTCGGGACGACCGTGACGAACGTGGACGAGCGGGGCGACGGCTTCCGCGTCGAGACGGACGACGGCGAGTTCGACGCCGAGGCGGTCGTCGTCGCGGCCGGCTCGCACAGCCTCCAGTTCGCCAAGGAGATGGGGTACGGCGAGGGGATGTCGCTTTTGCCGGTCGCGGGGAGCTTCTTCCTCGCTGACGACCTGCTGAACGGGAAGGTGTACACGTTACAGATGAAGAAGCTCCCGTTCGCGGCGGTCCACGGCGACGCCGACGTCCACGACGACGAGATCACCCGGTTCGGCCCGACCGCGAAGCTCGTGCCCGCGCTCGAACGCGGCCACCTCTCGACGGTGAGCGACTTCGTCGACGTGTTCGGCTTCAACCCCGACTCCGTGCTGAGCTACGTCAACATCCTCTCGGACAGGATCCTCTTCCCGTACGTCGTTCGCAACCTCGTGTACGACCTCCCGGTGGTCGGCAAGCGCGCGTTCCTGCCGGATGTCCAGAAGGTCGTCCCGAGCGTCGACGTCGACGACATCGACCGGGCGAAGGGGTACGGCGGCGTGCGCCCCCAGATCGTCGACACCGAGAACAAGGAGTTAGACATGGGCGAAGCGAAGATCACCGAGGACGGCATCCTCTTCAACATCACGCCCTCGCCGGGCGCGTCGACCGCGCTGAAGAACGCGATGACCGACGTCAAGACCGTCCTCGGCTTCTTCGAGGAGGACTACGAGTTCGACGAGGCCGCCTTCCGCGACGCGACCATCGAGAACTTCCCGCGACTCGACGACGGGGAGGAGGCCGACGACAAGACGGCGGCGCCCGACGCGGACGCGGGCGACGAGGTCGCGGCCGAGGCCGACGACTGATCGGAACCGGGCGCGAGCGACACGCGTAAGTAGCGCCCCGGCGGACTCGCCCCCATGGCATCGACCGGCGACGAGGGAGCGGAATCGGACGGCTCGGCGGGCGACGCCGGGGTCGTCGACCGCTGGACCGCGCTCGACCGCGGCTGGCAGGCGCTCGCGCTGGGCCTCGGAATCGTCGCCGCCCACGTCGCCGGACAGGCGCTGTGACGGGGGCTCTCGAGGCGGTCCGAGCGTACCTGCCCGGCCTCGCGCTGCTCGCGGGCGGCGCCCTCGCCGCGACGCTCCTCGCGGACGCGGTTTCCGGCCTCCAACCCCTCGTCGTCGCCGTCGCGATCGGGGTGGTCGTCGGGAACACGGTCGGGGTTCCCGAGGTCGCGGAGCCGGGCGTCGGCGTCGACAAACTGTTCTTGGAGACCGGCATCGTGCTGCTCGGCGCCGCGGTCGCGGTCGAGGAGTTCCTCGCCGCGGGACCGACCGTCCTCGGATTAGTGGTGGCGTTCGTCGCGGGTGGACTCCTGTTCGCGGAGGTCGTCGCGCGCGGCCTCTTCCGGATCGGATCGCCTACCTCGTCGCTTCTCGCGGCCGGCGCGAGCATCTGCGGCGTCTCCGCGGTCGTCGCGATCGGGAGGGTGCTGGACGCCCGGGGCGCCGCGATCACCTTCGCGGCCGCGACGATACTGCTGTTCGACGCCGCGACGCTCGTCGCGTTCCCGCTGGCGGGCGAGTGGCTCGGGCTCACCGGTCGGCAGTTCGGCGTCTGGGCGGGCGTGAGCATGTTCTCGACCGGGCCCGTCGCGGCCGCGGGGTTCGCCTACTCGCCCGAGGCCGGCCAGTGGGCGACCGTGACGAAACTGGCGCGCAACTCGCTTCTGGGCGGCGTCGCGGTCGCGTACTCGCTGGCGTACACGGCGCGGTCGGCCGCCGACCCGGGCGTCCGACGGCTCTGGGCGGAGTTCCCGAAGTTCCTGCTCGGGTTCCTGATCGTCGCGGCGGTCGCCAACGGGGGGCTGCTCTCGCCGGCCGCGCTCGACTCTCTCGGCCGCGTCTCGGACGCGCTGTTCGCGCTGGCGTTCGTCGGTCTCGGGCTCTCGATCCGGGTCGACGACATGCGCGCGGTGGGGGCCGCGCCCGTCGGCGCGGTGCTGGTCCACCTGCTCGTCGTGAGCGCGGTCGCGCTCGCGGCGGTGCGCTGGCTGCTTTGAAATGCGTCGGGCGCACACCGGCTCGCCGTGTGGCGACGCGGGTTCACGCCATATAAGTAGCGAGCGGGCACAGTTCGGGTATGGGAACCATCGGATTCATCGGCGGCAGCGGCATCTACGAGGCGCTCCCCCTGAACGACGTGCGGGAGGTCGAGTTCGACACCCCGTACGGGGAGCCGAGCGACGCGGTGACGGTCGGGGAGTTCGGTGACACCGGTCGCGAGGTGGCGTTCCTGCCGCGCCACGGCTCGGAACACGGCGTCTCTCCGACCGACCTCCCGTACCGCGCGAACATGTACGCGCTGAAGCAGGCCGGCGTCACGCACATCTTCGCGTCGAACGCGGTGGGGAGCCTGAAGGAGGAACTGGAGCCGGGGACGCTGGTCGTCCCCGACCAGATCTACGACCGGACGAAGGGCCGCGACCTCTCCTTCTACGGCGACGGCGTCGTCGTCCACCAGCCGTTCGCGGACCCGTACAGCCCCGAACTCGTCGACCACCTCACCGAGGCCGCGGAGTCGGCCGTCGGCGGCGAGGGCGACGACGGCACGAACGTCGTCAAGGGCGGCACCTACGTCTGTATCGAGGGGCCGCAGTACTCGACGCGCGCGGAGTCGGAGTTCTACAAGAGTCAGGGCTGGGACCTCGTCGGCATGACCGCGATCCCGGAGGCGAAACTGGCCCGGGAGGCCGAGATCGCGTACGCGACGATCGCCGGCGTCACCGACTACGACGTCTGGAAGGAAGACAGCGAGGTGACGCTCGAAGAGGTGCTCGAAAACGCCGAGCAGAACCAGAAAGCGATCAAGGCCGCCGTCGAGGAGGCCGTGCGATCGCTTCCCGAGGATCTGGAGTGCGACGCGCACACCGCGCTCGAAGGCACCGTCAACACGCCGACCGAGGCGATCCCCGAGGCGACGAAAGCGCGCGTCGAGCCGCTGCTGGGCGACTACTTATAAACACCAACTGCGGTGGCGCGTGCCGGTGAGCGGCCGACAGGCTGCGAACCGCACGCGCGAGGGAGTCAGTCGCCGGAGCGAAGCGGAGGCGACTGACGAGGCTGGGGAGGTGAGAGGTGCGGTGCGGAGCGGTGCGGGGAGGGGCTCAAAGGGGCAGTCGTGAGGTCGCCGTAGGCGACGTAAGCACCGCAGGGAGCGAGCAGCGCGAGCGACTGAGGAGCGCAGCGAGCGTACGGCGACCTCAGGACTGGGGCTTTGGAGGTGTTCTCCGTCGATCCGCAATCAGCTATTTATAAGCGAGCGACAATGACCTCAGAACCGGTGACGAAGTCGTAAACGCACTAGTCCGCGATCGCTTCCGACTCGCCGGTCATCGCCGCCGGGTCTTTCACCCACAGGTCGCCGAACAGGTCGTCCTGCTGGAGTCGGACCGAGCCGCGGTGCGCCATGAAAAGCAGCGCGAGGTACGTCATGAACGGGCGGCCGCCCGCGGTCTCGATCTCCGCGAACAGCACCTCCGTGCGCCCCCGATCGAAGTGGCTCCGGAGGGCGTTGTCGATCTCCACGATCACCTCCTCGATGTCCTCGTCGTGGGTGCGGTCGGTCGCGTCGCCCGCGGTCGGCTCCCCGTCCTGCCGGAACTCGTCGCCGGCGTGGTAGTCGAGCGTCTGCGTGCCGCGGGCGTGGCCGTGCGGCGACTCCGCGGTGTCGTACTCGCGGGACTCCTTCCACCACGAGCCGCGCTCGGCCTCGCGCAGCTCGCGGACCAGTTCGTCGAGCGTCTCCGGCGACCCGCGGGTGTTCTTGCGGTCGAGCCGGCGGTCGATCTCTTCTTCCAGCTTGTCGACCGGGTCGAACCCGTCGGCGGCCGGGTCGGGCGCGCCGCCCTCCATCGCGACCTCCCACGGCTCCGGCTCCGGCTCCTCGTCGTCGTCGTCCGCCAGCATGCCGTCGCTCTTCATCCGGAGTAAGACGCTGGCGTAGAACAGCGCCCGTCCGGTCGTCCGGAGGTCCGTCTCGTCGAGCTTCTCTAAGAAGGTGTCCGTCACCTGTACGATGTCGATGTCCCACGGCTCGATCTCGCCCTCCTCCGCGAGTTGGACGAGGAGCTCGACCGGCTCGACCTCGTCGTCGTCGGTCTCGTCGGGCGGTGAGACGCCGGCCACCTCCGGACCGGAGTCGGCGGTCGAGTCCGGGTCGTCGTCGGACGACGAGCCGCCGCCGAACGGGTCCGCGCCGTCGCGCTCGCTCGTCAGGTCGAGGTCGGGGACGCCGCCGTCGGCGTCGGCGCTCGACCCCCGGTCACCGCCCTCCTCAGTCATCCGCGCTCACCTCCTCGTCGGCGTCGTCCCCGAACTGCATGCCGGTGACCGCCGAGAGGTTGTCGCCCTGCATCGTGACGCCGATGGCGCGGTCCGAGCGCTCCAGCAGCGCCGAGCGGTGCCCGACGACGACGAACTGCGCCTCCTCGGCCAGCTCCTCTATCATCTCCCCGACGCGCTCGGCGTTGACCGCGTCGAGGAACGCGTCGATCTCGTCTAAGGCGTAGAACGGCGCGGGGTTGTGCCGCTGGACGGCGAAGATGAAGGAGAGGGCGGTGAGCGACTTCTCGCCGCCGCTCATCGCGTCGAGCCGCTGGACCGGCTTGTCCGCGGGCTGCGCCTTCATCGTCAGCCCCTCCTCGAACGGGTCCTCGGGGTTCTCCAAGACGAGTTCGCCGCTCCCGGCCGAGAGCCGTGCGAAGATGTCCTCGAAGTGGTCGTTGATCGAGTCGAACGTCTCCATGAACGTCTCCTTCTTCGCCGCCTCGTACCCCTCGATGCGCTCCTCGATGGCGTCGCGCTCCTCGACGAGCACGTCGCGGCGCTGTTGGATCTCCGCCAGCGCCTCCTGCACCTCGTCGTACTCGTCGATGGCGAGCATGTTCACCGGTTCGAGCGCCTCCATCTCGGTCTCTAGCTCTTCGATCCGCGACTCCACCTCGTCGAGGTCGGGGATTTCGTCGGCGTCGTACGCGCCCACCTGCGACTCCAGCTCGTCGATCTCCCACTCCAAGCGGTCGCGGCGGTCGGTGAGCTCCGAGAGGTCGGACTCGGCCTCGGAGACGAGCGACCGCTGCTCGTCGCGCCGCTGGGTCGCCTCGCGGATCTCCTCGCGGAGGTCCTCGCGGTCCTCCTTCAGCGCCGTGAGCTCTTCTTCGAGGTCCGCGATCGCCTCCTTCTTCGCCGCCAGCTCCGCCTCCCTCTCCTCGATTGCGGCCTCGTGGTCCGCGATCGCCTCCTCCGCGTCCGCCTTCGCGTTCTGGGCCTCCTCGACGTCGTCGTGGAGGTCGTCGAGCGCGTCCTCGGCGTACCCCTTCTCCAGCTCCAGCTCGTTGACCCGGCCGTCGAGCGAGCTCATCCGGCCCTCCAGATCGTCTATCTCCGCGCGGATCTCGTCGGCGCGCTCGGAGAGCTCGGGGATCTTCGAGTCGGCCAGCTCGGCCTCGATCTCCGATATCTCGCCGGCGAGCTCGTCGATCTCCGCGTCGGTCTCGGCCAACTCCTCGTCTAACGCCGTCATCTCCGCGTCGACCGACTCGCGTTCCGCCTCCAGCTCCTCCAGCTCGGCTTCCAACTCCTCGATCCGATCCTCGGCCTCCGCGAGGTCGTCCTCGGCGCGCTCGACGTCCGCCTCCAGCGACCGGACGCGCTCGGCCGCGTCGGCCTTGCGGTCGCGGGCGTCCTCGATGTCGTCGTCGAGGGCGTCGATCTCCGACTGGAGCGACTGCCGCTCGTCCTCGAGGTCGGATATCTCGGTCGCGAGGCGTTCGAGCTTCCCGCCGCCGGACTTCGTGAACGAGTAGCGGGAGCCGCCGCCGGAGCCGCCGGTCATCGCGCCCGACTTCTCGACGAGGTCGCCGTCGAGGGTGACCATCCGGTAGTCGCCCATCAGCTCCCGGGCGGTCGCCATGTCCTCGACGACGAGCGTCGAGCCGAGCACGTACGAGAAGATCGACTCGTACTCGGCGTCGTAGTCGACGAGGTCCCGCGCGAAGTCGACGACGCCCGGCAGGGAGGGCTTCCGCGGCAGGCTCCGGTCGTCCATCTCCGTGATCGGGAGGAACGTCGCCCGCCCCGCGTTGCGCCGCTTGAGGTAGTCGATACAGGTCGAACCGACGCCGTCGTCGTCGACGACGACGTTCGCCAGCCGGCCGCCCGCGGCGGTCTCGCAGGCCTCGGCGTACCGGGCCTCGACCGAGGCCAGCTCTCCGACCGCGCCGTGGACGCCGTCGATGCCGCCGCTCTTCACCTCGGTGACCGCCCGCGGCCAGGAGGCGTCGCCGCGCTGGTCGGCGGCCGCCTCCAGCTTGGCGTACTCGTTCTGCTTCTCGCGGAGCGTCGCCTCGACCTCTTCGAGGTGCTCCTCCTGCTCCGCCTTCTCCGCGAACAGGTCCGCGACCGCGTCCTCGATGGTCGCCTCGTTCTTCTCGGCTTTGTCGAGTTCGCCTTTCAGCTCGGAGATCCGCGCCTTGTGCTCCGGGAGCGACTCGCGGGCCGCCTCCAGCTTCTCGCGGGCCTCGCTCACCGCGTTCGAGCGTCTGCGGGCCTCGTCGAGCAGCCGGTCCTTCTCGCGTTGCGTCTCGTTTTTCTCCTCGCGGAGCGACTCGATTTCCTCCTTCCTCTCCGACAGCTCGGCCTTCAGCTCGTCGAACTCGGTGTCCGCGCCCTCGATTTCGGCCTCGACGTCCGCCAGCTCCGAGCGCTTCGTCGCCAGCTCCGATTTCACCGACGCCTTCTCCACTTTCGTCTCGCGGATCTCCGCCTCCAGCTCCTCGATCTTCTCTTCCTTGCGATCGATCTGGACGAACGCCTGTCGGCGGTCGTTCTCGGCCGACTCGGCGCGCGACTCCGCGGACTCGATCTTGTCCTCCAGCCGCGAGACCTCGCCTTTGATCTCCTCTATCTCCGAGCGGATCTCGATCTGTTCCTCTTCGCCTTTCGTCTCTATCTCGTGGTTGAGATCCGCCAGATCCTCCTCCAAGCGGGTGAGCTTCCCCTGTCTGGCGTCGAGTTCGGTCCGGAGCTCGTCGAGGTCCGCCTCCGCCTCGTCGATGTCCGCCTCGACGGCCGCGAGCGACTCGCGCTTCTCCTCTAGCTCCGAGGCCTTCCGGAACCCGCGGTACTCCTCTAGCTCCTCGCGGAGGTCCTGGTACTGGAGGGCGGTCTCGCGCTCGTCGGCGAGCTGATCGAGGCGGTCCTCCTTCTCCCCGATCCGGAGGTCCGCCTCGCCGATCCGGTCTTCGACGGTGTCTAGCTCCTCGTAGGCGGCCTCCTTCTTCTCGTCGAACTCCGCGACGCCCGCTATCTCGTCGATTATCCCCCGCCGCTGGTAGGGGGTCATGTTGATGATCTCGGTGACGTCGCCTTGCATCACCACGTTGTACCCCTCCGGCGTGACGCCCGCCGCCGCGAGCAGGTCCTGAACGTCCGAGAGGTTCACCGAGCGACCGTTGAGGTAGTAGTACGAGTAGTAGTTGTCCTCGGTCTCTTTCACGCGGCGTTTGATCGTGATCTCCGAGACGTCACCGACGTTCTCGGTGCCCGCGGCGGAGACGACCTGCGACCGGTCGAGGGTGCCGTCCTCGTTCGAGAGCACGACCGTCACCGAGGCCTCGTTCGGGCCGTCCGCGGCCTCGCCGTCGTCGTGGCCGGGGTTGTAGATGAGGTCGGTGAGCTTCTTCGCGCGGATCCCGCGGGTCCGGGCCAGCCCGAGCGCGAACAGCACGCCGTCGATGATATTCGACTTCCCGGAGCCGTTCGGGCCGGTGACGACGGTGAAGTCCTCGTAGAAGGGGATCCTCGTCGTCCGCCCGAAGCTCTTGAACCCGTCCAGAACGACTTCAGTAATGTGCATGTGGTCGGAGGCGACCGATCACGCGACGATGATGTCGTCGCCCTCGCTCGACTCGGTCTCGTCGTCGTCGGCCTCGTCCGTCGCCGTCTCCGCGTCGGGCGTCGTCGCGGACTGCTCGGGCACGATGACGTCCGCTTCCTCGGTCGCGTCGGCCGCGGTCGACGCGTCGTCGGACGGGTCCTCGACGGACTCGAAGACGTCGACGTGGTCGTCGGAGTGGGTCGTCCGCTCGCCGCCGGGCGCCGGCTCGTCCGCCGCCGATTCGGCCGCGGGGCCGTCGGACTCGCCCGCCGGGCGCTCGGCGTCGGCCGCGTCCGCCTCGACCGCGACCGCGCGTTCGTCCTCCAGCTGTCGGACGCGCTCTTTCATCTCGACGAGCTCTTCGGTGAGTCCGTTGACCGCCGCCTGTAGCTCCGCGACCTGCCGTTCGAGGTCCTCGACGCGGTTGCTCATTTATGTCCGTGTGTGCTCGCGCGACGCGTATAAATCTGCGTCAGACACATGTGTGACCACATACCACGGTCGGCCGCGTTCGGCCGGAAATTTCATATTTATTATATTTGTCGGACGCAGGGGGAAGATACTTGTATCGACCGGAGGTACTCTTTCGGTATGAGCAAGATCACCTTCCGGGCGGACGACGGGCTCGTCGACCGGCTGGAAGCGTGTGACGCCTCGAAGAGCGAGGTGATGCGGAAGGCGCTGCGGACGTACCTCGACGGGGACGACCCCGCCGCGTCGGACGCGTCCGACGCGCCCGCCGAGAGCGTCGACGACGCCCTCGCGGAGCGGGTCGACGAGCTGATCGCGGAGCGGCTCGACGCCGCCCTCGACGAGCGGTTGGGTCCGACGGGCGGCGCCGCGACGCCGACGCGGTCGCCCGGAAGCGCCGGCGACATCAACGTAAACGTCACGCTCGACGCTCCGAGTGCCGAATTCGACGAGTCGGAGGCGGACGTCGGCGCGACGCGCGAGACGGCCGGCGCTCCGGAGCCGGACACGCGTAAGACGGACGGGAGCCCGAGCGCGCAAACGCGAGCGAACGTCTGCGGCGGATGTGGCGAAAACGTGCCGTCAGACCACGTGTACTGCCCGAACTGCGGGGAAAAGCAGTCCCACAGGGCGTTCTGCGAGTGCGGCGACGAGATCCGGACGGACTGGGCGTTCTGCCCCGGCTGCGGGCGCCGAACCCCCGCTGCGGACGTGTTGAACGACCGGTGACCGGTGTCTGACGCCGTGACCCGTCGGAGAGGCAACGGGTCGCGAATTGTCTTACAACCACCGGTAGATTTATATTAGTAGGCTCGATGACTTCAACTGCGTAAGACGGTCGTCTTACAGCGGACGTCCGGCGCGGGGTGTCGCTCCGCATTCGGGCGGTTCCGGACTGTAAGACACACGCGTCGCGTGTTCGCCGTCTTACCGGGGGAATACCAATGGAGCGTGTGACACTACGAATCCCGAAACAGCAGATCGACGAGGTCGAACAGATGGTGGAGACGGGCGAGTTCCCGAACCGGAGCGAGGCGATCCGGTCGGCCGTCCGCGACATGTTGAACGAACAGGACGGCGACCGCGACGAGCGCGGCCGCAACCGCAACTGGGCGAAGGTGTAAACTGATGCAAGATCTCGTTCAGGACGCCCTTGACAACGCGGAAGCGGAGAAGCGCGACATGGACGTCGACATGGACGACGACGAGTTCGGGGACCCCCGGATCGTCATCGTCGGCGCCGGCGGCGCCGGGAACAACACGGTCAACCGGCTGTACAACATCGGCGTCGACGGCGCCGACACCGTCGCCATCAACACGGACAAACAGCACCTCAAGATGATCGAGGCCGACACCAAGATCCTCGTGGGCAAGTCGCTCACGCAGGGGCTCGGCGCCGGCGGCGACCCCAAGATGGGCGAGCGCGCCACCGAGATGGCTCAGGGCACGATAAAGGAGGTGCTCGGTGACGCCGACCTCGTCTTCGTCACCGCCGGCATGGGCGGCGGCACGGGCACCGGCGCGGCGCCGGTCGTCTCGAAGATCGCCAAAGAGCAGGGCGCCATCGTGGTCGGGATGGTCTCGACGCCGTTCAACGTCGAGCGCGCCCGCACGGTGAAAGCCGAGGAGGGGTTAGAGACCCTCCGCAACGAGGCCGACTCGATCATCGTCCTCGACAACAACCGGCTCCTCGATTACGTCCCGAACCTGCCGATCGGGAAGGCGTTCTCCGTGATGGACCAGATCATCGCGGAGACGGTCAAGGGGATCTCGGAGACGATCACCCAGCCGAGCCTCATCAACCTCGACTACGCCGACATGTCGACGATCATGGACCAGGGCGGCGTCGCGGTCATGCTCGTCGGCGAGACGCAAGACAAGAACAAGACCCAAGAGGTGGTCAACGACGCGATGAACCACCCGCTGCTCGACGTGGACTACCGCGGCGCCTCGGGCGGACTCGTCCACATCACTGGCGGCCCGGACCTCACGCTGAAGGAGGCCGAGGGGATCGCGAACAACATCACCGAGCGGCTGGAGGCGAGCGCCAACGTGATCTGGGGCGCCCGCATCCAAGAGGAGTACAAGGGGAAGGTGCGCGTCATGGCGATCATGACGGGCGTCCAGAGCGCGCAGGTGCTCGGCCCCTCGACCCAGAAGCAGGCGGACAAGTCCCGGGCGGCGGTCAACGGCGACGACCTCGGCGACTCGCGCCAGCGGGCGGCCGAGGCGAACGACGCCGCGGGCGGCCGCGGCGACAGGGGCGAGGCGGCGGTCTCCGGCGGCACCGAGCGCAACGCGTGGGAGTCCGACGGCGGTAGCGAGCCGATCGAGAAGAACAACGGGCTGGACGTCATCCGCTAGGCCTCCCGCGACCGCCGCGGTCCGGCTTCGACATCGCTTTTCTCGGTCCCGCGTCGACCTGGCGCGAGGACTTAATATCACGCGGTCCGTGTGACGCTACGTGTCACGCCACCAGCCGGGCCGGGCGTCGCCGCGTCGCTCCGGCGCCGTCAGCGAACGGGACGAACTCGCGACCCGATGACCGACGCCGCGCTCTACTTCACGGGCCCGGAGACCGTCGAAGTGCGGGAGACGTCGGTCGGTCCGCCGGGCGCCGACGAACTGCTCGTCGACACTCGGGCGTCGGCCATAAGCGCCGGGACGGAACTGCTCGTGTACCGCGACCAGACGCCGGACGACCTCCCGGCCGACGAGGCGCTCGACGCGCTCGACGGCGACCTCTCGTACCCCCTCCGGTACGGGTACGCCGCGAGCGGGGTCGTCACCGAGGTCGGGGCGGACGTCGACCCGGAGTGGGTCGGTCGGTCGGTGTTCTCGTTCGTCCCGCACCAGACGAGCTTCCGCGCGACCCCCGAGTCGGTGGTCGCGCTCCCGCCGGGGACGACGCCGGCCGTCGGGGCGCTCCTCCCCTCCGTCGAGACCGCGACGAACATCGTCCTCGACGCCGCGCCGCGGCTCGGAGAGCGGGTCGTGGTGTTCGGCGCCGGCGTGATCGGGCTCTGCGTCACCCGACTGCTGGCCGCGTTCCCGCTGGAATCGCTCGTCGTGGTCGACCCGATCGAGCGCCGTCGGACCCTCGCCGCGGCGTTCGGCGCTGACCGGACGACGACGCCGGCGGCGCTGGACGACGTAGCCGACGCCGACCTCGCCGGTTCGGACGCCGCCCTCGACGACGCCGACCTCGCGGTCGAGCTCTCCGGCCAGCCGAGCGCGCTCGACGACGCCATCGGCGTCGTCGGCTACGACGCGCGGATCGTCGTCGGGTCGTGGTACGGGACCAAACGCGACCCGATCGGACTGGGCGGGCGGTTCCACCGGGACCGCATCGACATCGTCTCCAGTCAGGTGTCGACGATCAGCCCCGAACTCCGGGGGCGCTGGGACCGCGACCGTCGCATGGACGCGGCGCTCGACCGGCTCGACCGGATCCCCGCCGACGATCTGATCACCCACCGGATCCCGTTCGATGGCGCGGCCGAGGCGTACGAGCTGCTCGACTCGGGGTCCGACGCGGCGGTTCAGGTGGTCTTGGAGTATTCGTGAACGGCCGCCGCGGTCACCGGCGGTCGGGGAGCCGCCCGCTGACGGCGAGGTAGTCGCGCGTAAACACCGCGAGCGACGGCGCGAGGACGAGGGGCGCGACGGTCCACACGAGTTCGGTCGGAACCGGCGGGACGAGCGCGACCGTCACGAACACCATCTGGACGCCCGCGAGGTACTTCCCGAGGTCGCTGTCGGGGAGGTCGCCGACGGGGAGCCCGCGGACGCGGCGCAGCCACACGGCCCCGCGGAAGACGTACCGCGCGGCGGAGATAGAGAGGTACCAGACCGGCAACAGCCCCCACAGCACCGCCACCAGCGGCGCGGCGACGAACCCGAAGGTGTCGAACGCCATGTCGAGCCGGCGGCCAGCCTCCGTCTCGCGGCCGACGGTTCGGGCGACGGTGCCGTCGAGGTTGTCGAGGGCGACGCCGGTCCCGTAACACAGCGCCGGGACCCAGACGAGCGTCGGCTCCGGCGGCACGACGGCGAACCCGGCGACGACGACGTACAGCGCCCCCCGGACGAGCGTGAGCGCGTTCGCCAGCCCGAGCAGCCGGCGCCAGAACCCGACGGTCGGGCGCCCCGGCCCGAGCCGGGACCCGACGTACCAGAGCTGTCCGGCCCAGCAGACGCCGGCGACGACGGCGGGCGAGAGCCCCCAGCGACCCGTCGTGCCCGCGGGGAGCAGCCGGAACAGGAGGGCCGCGAGCGCGACCCCGGCGACGATGGGAAGCGCGACGCCGACCCCGACGCGGACGGGGCGTCGCTGACGGGTCTCCGCCATCCTACCCACCCCCAGTCACCGGTTCGGCGGCGTTTACGACGGGGTGAACCGCGTTTACGACTCTCTCGGGGGTCGCGTCGTCGGGCAGCGCGGCGGCGGGTAGCCCGGGGGCGACGGACGCCGCGGCGCCCGGAGCGACGGGCTCGCACCGCGGTCGGCGGGTCTGCGTCGACACGGTCAGCGGCGGAGCAGGGCGATCAGGACGGCGATCAGCGCGACCTGTGCGACCTTGTCGACGGCGCCGAGCGTCCCGACGTCGCCCGGGAACGACTTCGCGCCGCCGGAGAAGTTGACGACGTACCACAGGACGATCTGGACGAGCGTGAAGGCGATCCCGACCGCGTACACCGTCCGGCGGCGGTAGTCGATCGCGAGGAGGCCGACGCCGCCGACGAATCCGAGCCCCGCGAGGACGAAGCTGATCCCCATCGGGGAGGGGAACATCCTGACGCCGAGGAGGAGGTGGACGGCCGCGGAGACCAGGGCCGCGGCGACGCCGATCCAGTGGAGACCGTTCAGCGAGCCGAGGTCGACCGCCGACTGCTGCGTTTCGGTCGTTGCCATAACACACACATGGGTTCCTTTCACATAGGAATACCGCCCGGACCGACCCGATCGCGTCGAGGACGACCCCTCATCGCTCGAAGCCGGGGTCGCGCAGGCCGTCGATCCGCGCGACCTCGTCGTCGGGCAGCCGCGCGCTGCCGGCCGCCAGGTTCGAGACGAGATGCGCCTCGCTCGTGCTGGACGGGATGGGAACGACTCCCCGGGAGGCGTTCCACGCGAGGACGACCTGCGCGGGAGAGAGCCCCCGGTCGCCGCCGATCGACTCCAGCACCGGCTCGTCGAGGAGGCCCGGCGCCGACAGCGGCGAGTGCGCGACGACTCGGATCCCCCGCTCGTGACAGAACTCCACGAGGTCGTTCCGGGGACGGTACGGGTGGCGCTCCACCTGAACGAGCGCCGGGTCGACGTCGCCCGTCGCCAGCACCGTCTCCAGTTCCGCGCGCGAGGCGTTGCAGATCCCCAGCGTCCGCGCCCACCCCCTGTCGCGAACGGCCTCCAGGTTCTCCCACGCCGTCGCCAGCGACACGTCGGCGGTCGCGAGGTCGCCGTCGGCGCCCTCCGGGAAGGTGAGCGCCTCCTGCCGCTCGACCGGCTCCTCCGCGAGCCGGGTCAGCTCGCCCCGGTGTTCGAGCGCATCGGGCCAGTGCAGCGCGTAGCAGTCGAACGCGTCGATCCCCAGCTCCTCGCGGCTGCCCGCGCAGGCGGCTAACAGGTGGTCGCGGCGGTGGTTGGTGCGCCACGCCTTGCCGAGGAGGAACACGCGCTCGCGGTCCGGCGCGCCCGGCGCGGCGAGCAGCTCCCCGATCCGGTGTTCGTTGCCGTACAGCTCCGCGGAGTCGAGGAGGCGGTAGCCGGCGTCGAGCGCGGTCGCGACCGAGTCGGCGCGCTCGACGTACTCCCCGTCGCGGTAGCGCGAGCAGCCGAAGCCGACCGCGGGGAGCCGGATCGCGTGCTCGCCCGCGACCGCGGCCTCGCGCTCGGTCTCGCCCTCGGCCCCGTCTCCGGCCGGCCCCGCCGGCCGGACGACCGGCGCGGGCGGCGGGTCGGCGGTCGCCCCGCAGTCGTCGACGGCGACCGACCCCTCGCGCTCGGCGGCCGCCTCTATCGCGTTACAGACGGCGACGACGTGGGCGCCCCGACGCCCGCCGGCCCGCGAGGGGGAGCCGGCCTCGACCGTCGCCGCGAGGCGCTCGACGGCGTCGACGTACTCGTACGGTTCGGTCGGCGCGTCCGGCGGCGCGCTCACGTACTCCCGCCCCACGCGACCGAACCGGACGCCATCGCGGTCGGCGTCCATCGCGCCGGTCCCCTTGAGGTACAGCGAGCCGTCGTCGCCGTGGAGCTCCAGCCCGTAGAACTCCCGGCTCCGGTGGGGCGCGTAGAAGCTCGCGGTCAGCCTGACGGTCGGTCCCGCCGCGAACGCGAGCGTCGCCTCGACGTGGCTCGGCGTCGACGGCCGCCGCTCCTCCCGCTCGGGCCAGACGTCGAGGGCGTCGGCGGCCCGGACGCGCTCGACGGGACCGAACCACGCGACCAGCAGCGCGAGTGGGTACACCGCCCCGTCGTACAGCGGACCGATCTCGAGGAAGGAGTCGGGCCGGTCGTGCCAGTCGGTGACGCGGCCGACGTGGGCGTGGGCGTACCCCAGTCCGACCGCTCCGAGCCGGCCGTCAGCGAGGAGGCGGCCCGCGCGGCGCTGCGAGGGCGCCCGCGGCGTCCCGGGCGCGCAGCCGAGCGCGAGGCCGCGGTCGCGGGCGAGCGCCACCAGCCCCCGCGCCTCGTCGGCGTCGAGCGCGAGCGGCTTCTGCGAGTAGACGTGGCGGCCGGCCTCCAGCGCGGTCCGCGTCACCGGCGCGTGGGCGGCGTGGCTCGTCAGGTTCACCACGAGCGGCGCGTCGACCGCGGCGAGCGCCGCCTCCAAGTCGGCAAAGGACGGGCAGTCGTGCGCCGCCGCCAGCGACGCCGCGCGGTCCGCGTCGAGGTCGACGACGCCGGCGAGCGACAGGTCGCTCTCCGACAGCCCGGCGGCGTACTCCGGCGCGATCGCTCCGGCCCCCACGAACAGACAGTTCACGGTCGTACCGGGGCGGCGAGACGTATAGGTGTCCCGACGGGGGCGGGTTCGGCGGGACCGCGCGGTCGACGGGACCGCTCCCGCCGGAGCGGTTTAGTCGCCTCGCGCCGAACTCGCGGGCGTGACGGAACCGGGCATGAGCCGCCTCGGGACCGCCTACCTCCGCGGGCTACAGGCGGTCGGGCGGCGGCTCGACTACGGGACGAACGCCTTCGACCGCGAGTGGGACGTCCTCGTCGTCCTCGACGCCTGTCGGGCCGACGCGCTGCGCGCGGTCGCTCCCGAGTTCGACTTCCTCGGCCCCGTCGAGACGGTCCGGTCGGTCGGGAGCTCCTCCTCGGAGTGGCTGGAGAACACCTTCCTCGGTCGTCCCGAAACGGCGCGGACGGTCATGGTCACGGGCAACACCTGGACCGACCGGTACCTCGACGCCGACGCGTTCGCCGCGCTCGACGAGGTGTGGAAGTACGCGTGGGACGACGCCGTCGGCACCGTGCCGGCGGCGGCGGTCACCGACCGGGCGGTCGCGCTGGCCCGCAAACTCGACCCGGACCGGCTCGTCGTCCACTACATGCAACCCCACCACCCGTTCGTCCCGGACCCGCTCGACGGCGACGACGGGCTGGCCCGGACCGGGAGCCACAGCAGCGAGGGGAACCCGTGGGTGTCGCTCCGGCGCGGGGAGGTCTCCGAGGAGCGCGTCCGGGAGGCCTACGAGGCGAACCTCCGTCACGTCCTCCCCGAGGTGGCCGCGCTCGTCGACAACGTCGACGGCCGCGTCGCGGTGACGGCGGACCACGGCAACCTCTTCGGGGAGTGGGGGCTGTACGGCCACCCGATGTACACGCCCGTCCCCGCCCTCCTCGCCGTGCCGTGGGCGGAGGCGAAGGGCGTCGACCGGGGGACCCGCGACCCCGAACTCGAACCGCCGGAGCCGCTGCCGGTGAGCCGGGTGCGCGGCGAGACGGGCGAGCGGGAGCGGCTGGAAGCGCTCGGCTACCTGTGACGGCGGGCGACGGGCTGTGACGGCGGGCGACGAGAGGGCTCGCCCGGTCCCGCGACGGCGATTCCCCGCCACCCCCTTCCGCGGCCCTCCGGATTTAGGTGCGTCGCGCCCGTGTGTCGGTCTATGTACGCGACGACGGTCCTGACGGACTTCGTGGCACAACACTACCTGACGGTCCCCGATCCCGGCCCCGAAGGCGTGCCCCACTCCCACCACTTCGAGGTGGAGCTGACGTTCCGCGGTCCGGAGCTCAACGCCCACGACTACCTCGTCGACATCGACGACGCCGAGGCGGCGCTGGCCGACCTCGCGGACCGCTACCGCGACGAGCTTCTCAACGACCTCCCGGAGTTCGAGGGGGACAACCCAGCGTCGAGCGCTTCGCCCGCGTGATCTTCGAGCGCGTGACCGAGACCGTGACCGACGACACGGTCTCCGAACTGGCCGTGACGGTCTGGGAGGACGACGCGGCCGCCGCCACGTACGACGCGCCGGTATGAGGATCGGGTTCGCGCTGTACGGGAGCCTCGACGAGCGGTCGGGCGGGTTCCGCTACGACCGGAAGTTAGTCGAGGGGCTCCGGCGGGCCGGCGACGCCGTGGAGGTGGTGGAGCTACCGTGGCGCGCGTATCCGCGCGGGCTGCTCGACAACGCCAGCCCGGCGCTCCGGGACCGGCTCCGCGTCGACGTCGACGTGATGCTCCAAGACGAGCTGGCGCACCCCTCGCTACTCCTCGCCAACCGCGACCTGCCGTTCCCGGTCGTGGGCGTCGTCCACCACCTGCGCGCGAGCGAGCCGCGCCGCCTCTCGCCGCTGTACCGCGCCGTCGAGCGGCGCTACCTCGCGACCCTCGACGGCGTCGCCTGCAACAGCGCGGCGACCCGCGACGCCGTCGCCGCGCTCGGCGTCGACCCCGAGGCGACCGTCGTCGCTCCCCCCGCCGGCGACCGGTTCGACCCCGCGATAGACGACGCGGCCATCGGGGCGCGGGCCGCGTCGCTCGCCGGTCCCGACCCCGGTCCCCTCCGGGTCGCCTTCGTCGGGAACGTCGCGCCCCGAAAGGGGTTGGACACGCTCGTCGAGGGGGTGGCTCGGGCCGAGGCCGCCGTCGAACTCACCGTTGTCGGGCGCGCTGTCGACGAGGGGCACGTCGCGGACGTCCGGCGGCTGGTCCGCGAGCGCGGCCTCGGGGAGCGCGTGCGCTTCGCCGGCCGGCTGTCGGACGCCGACCTGGCCGACGCGCTCCGCGCGAGCCACGTCCTCGCGGTCCCCTCCCGGTACGAGGGGTTCGGGATCGTCTACCTGGAGGGGATGAGCTTCGGGCTCCCCGCGGTCGCCTCGCGGGCCGGCGGCGCGGACGAGACGGTCGCGGACGGCGAGACGGGCGTCCTCGTCGACCCGGACGACCCCGCCGCCGTCGCCCGCGCGCTCGACGGGTTCGCGGCCGACCCGGAGCGGCTGGCCGAGATGGGTCGGGCGGCCAGGCGGCGGTACGAACGCCACCCGGGCTGGGAGGAGACGACGGCCCGCGTCCGCCGGCTGCTCGCGGCGGTCGCCGGCGAACCCGACGCCGTCGAGCCAGAGGTGGCGACGTGACGGGGGGAGAAGACGACGGCGCCACGGACAACGGTGGTCCCGTGGACGGCGGCGGCGACGCCCTCGCCGCCGACGCCGCGGCCTTCCAGCGCTACCTCCGGGCGAAGCGGAGCGTCGACGACCGGGCGCTCGACCGGCGGCTCCTCGACGTCTTCCGGGAGCGGCTGGCGGACCGCGCGGCGGCGGGCGACGGTCCCCTCCGCGTGTTCGAGGTCGGGACGGGCGTCGGGACGATGATCGCGCGGCTGATCGACTGGGAGGTGCTCCCGCCCGGCGAGACGCGGTACGTCGCCGTCGACAGCGACCCGGACGCGCTCGCCGGGCTGGCTCCCTTCATCCGGGAGTGGGCGGGCGACCGGGAGTCCGTCTCCGTCGCTGACGGAGCGGGGCGCACCGACGGCGACCCGCTCGTCGTCGAGACCGACGCGCGCACGGTGGCCGTCGAGCCGGTCGCGGCCGACGGGGTCGCTTACGCCGCGGAGCGCCCGGGCGAGTGCGACGCGCTGATCGGGATGGCGCTGCTCGACGTACTCGAAGCCGAGGGGATAGCGACGCTGGTCGACGCGGTGGCGCCCGGCGGGACGTACTACTTCCCGATCACCTTCGACGGGGGGACGCGGTTCAGACCCTCTCACCCGGCCGACCGGGTGATAGAGCGGCGCTACCACGCGCACATGGACGCCAAGCCCGGCGGGAGCAGCCGCGCCGGCGGCGACGCCCTCGTGCGCCTCCGCGGGGTCGACGGCGCGTCGCTCCTCGGCGTCGCCGGGTCGGACTGGGTGGTCAGGCCGGTCGCGGACGGGGACCGCGGGGTCGCGCCCGAGTCGCCCTACCCCGGCGACGAGGCGTTCTTCCTCCGGCACATCCTCGACACCGTGGAGGAGGCTGTCGGGGAGCTGATCGAGGGGGAAGACGGCGAGGAAGTCGACGAGACGGCCGCGTCGGCGGGCGGCGTCGGCGCCGACCCGGCCGCCGCGCTCGACGACTGGCTCGCGCGTCGCCGGCGGCAGGTCGACGACGGGGAGCTGATCTACCTCACCCACCAGCTCGACCTGCTCGGCGGGGTCGACTCCGAGGGGTAGCCCCCCTCGATCGGTAACTCCCCCCGGCGAACGGCTCAGACCGCCTCGATCGACTCCAGCAGCCGGCACTTCCGGCAGACGTCGCGGCTCGTCTGCGAGCCGCAGCGCTCGCACTCGCGGAGGCCGGAGTCCCCGCCGTCGCCCACGTCGCCGTCTTCGCCGTTCTCGTCGGCCCCGTTACCGTTCTCGTCGCCCCCGCGGTACGCCTCGGCCGCGAGCGCGGACAGCTCCTCGTAGCCGGCCATGATCGAGTGGCGCGCGCCGGGGTGGTTCTCCTCTAGCTCGTGGATCGTCGACTGGATCTCGCCGCGGTACGCCTCCTCCGCGTGGGGGCACTCGGCCATGTGGGTCGGCAGGTCGCGGACGTGGCAGTACAAGGCGATCTCCTTTTCGGGCACGTCGCGGAGGGGCTTGGCGCGCGGGACGAACGCGTCGGTCTCGGCGCGCTCGTCGAAGGGACCGAGCGAGGCGTCGAAGTGTTTCGCCACCTGTCGCACGTCGCCGTCGAGGAAGTTCATCATCGCGGTCTGGGCCTCGTCGTCGAGGTTGTGGCCGGTGAGCAGCTTGTCCGCGTCGAACTCGGCGGCGTAGTTCTCTAAGAGATCGCGCCGGAACACGCCGCAGTACGCGCAGGCGGCCATGTCCTCGGGGTCGTCCTCGACCACGTCGTCCATTCGCACGTCGAACTCCTCCTCGTAGGAGACCAGTTCGTGGCGCAAGGAGAGGTCGTCGGCCAGTTCCACGCAGGCGTCGACGCTCGCGTCGCGGTACCCCTCGATCCCCTCGTGGATCGTCAAGGCGAGCATCTCGACGCGGGGGTCCTTCCCGAACACGTCGTCGAGAATCCGCGTCAGGGCGACGCTGTCTTTCCCGCCGGAGAGTCCGATCACCCAGCGGTCGGGGTCCTCGGGGGTCGCGTCCGGGTCGAGGAGGCCGTCCTCGCGGACCCGACGCTTCACGCGCTTCTCGACCGACTCCCGGAGGTGGTGGCCACAGAGGTGCGCCCCGGAGTAGGCGGCGTGGTGGATCGCGTCGCTCCCGCACTTGTCGCACTCCATCGGTGTCGGGTTGCGGTCGCGCGGGCATACGGGTTTCGGGCCGACTACGTGATTAACGGCTCCGCCGAGACCACCGCCAAAGATCCAGTCGAACGGTTGTAAACCGCTACTGGCGGATCGACGGCGAACCACTCCAAAGCCCCAGCCGCGAGGACTCGCGCGGCTCGCTGCGCACCTCGTCACTCGCTACGCTCGTTCCTGCGGTGCTTCCGTCGCCGTGCTTCGTCCTCGCGACTGCCCCTTTGAGTCCCGCCCCGCACCGCCCAGCACAGCACCTCACACCTCCCCAGCCTCGTCAGTCGCCTCCGCCTCGCTCCGGCGACTGACTCCACCGCAGTTGGTGTAAACGAGCGTCTGACATCGACAACCCCCGGCCGGTTGTCGCCGGTTCCGATACCGGTTTGTCGGCGGGGCGTCGCGAATCGGCGTGAGCGATTCCCCGACCGGGGTCAACCGCGATCCCGACCCGCGACCGCTGCGCGAGGACCCCCCGGCGGAGAGCCGTCGGACCCGGCTCTGGCGCCTCGGGTTCAACCTCCTGCCGGCGTACCGGGGCACGGGCGCGCGCGTCGACCACATCGCGGCCGACTGGCGCTACGTCCGGATCCGAGTGCCGTTCAACTGGCGCACCCGGAACGCGGTCGGGACCATCTTCGGCGGCAGCATCTACGGCGCGATCGACCCCGTTTACATGACGATGCTTCGGCGGACGCTGGGTGACGGGTTCACCGTGTGGGACAAGTCGGCCGCGCTGGAGTTCATCGAGCCCGGCCGCGACACGCTGTACGCGGAGTTCGACCTGCCGCCCGCCGAGACCGAGGCGATCCGCGACGCGCTCGGGCCGGGCGAGTCGACCGACCGCGAGTACCTCGTCTCGCTCGTCGACGAGGAAGGGGAAGTCCACGCGGCCTGCGAGAAGACGCTGTACGTGCGCCGCGACGCCTGATCCGGTGGGTGTCGTCGGCTCCGCCGCGGTCAGTCGTCGGCGGGCTGCCGGACCGAGTCGAGCGGCGAGACGGAGATGATCAGCCGGTCGTCGGCCGTCGCGCTCACCATCTTCGACTCGGCGAAGCGACTGCCGTCCGCCCGGAGCCCCGTGCTCGCCCCGGTCCACCGCTCGCCGTCGGTCACGGCCGGGATGACGTTCCGTTGGATGTGCTCGACCGCCGGCTCGGGGTGGAGCCGCTGCCACGGCTCCCCCTCCAACTCCCCGGGGTCGTACCCGTACACCGAGCCGTACTCCTCGCCCACGAACTCGAACGTCCCGTCGGGCGCCACGGTACAGATCCCGTCGAGGGTGACGCCGCCCGCGGCGGCCAGCCTGACGCGCCGCAGCAGCGCCGTGTAGCCGTCGGGGCCGCCGCGCTTCGAGACGTAGTCGCTGACGCCGGCGCGGACCATCTCGGCCGCGATGTCGGCCGGTCCGGTCGCGGAAAAGAGGAGGAACGGGAGGTCCGGGTCGAGTTCGCGGGCGGCCAAGAGCAGTTCGACGCCGGTCAGGCTGGGCATGTCGTAGTCGCTGACGACGCAGTCGAACGGCTCGCGCTCGATGCGCCGGAGCGCGTCGTCGGGGCGCGTCTCGACCGCGGTCTCGCAGTCGAGTTCGTCGTCGCGTTCGAGGTGCGTCGCGACGAGCCGCGCCAGTCCCGGCTCGTCGTCGACACACAGCACGCGAAGCGTTTCGCTCGCCATGCCCGTCGTCGCCGGCGGCCGTACTTATTAGTGTTCGCCTGATGTTCAGCGGTGAGAACCGGGTTTCGGGGGCGCCCGGCGGTACTCGGCCCAATCCGGCAGCGCTCGGCCCGAACCGCCGTCGGTCGGGGGGTTACGCCGCCGTGCCCGCGACGAGCGCCTCCTCGACCGTCTCGACGAATCGCTCGGGGTGTTCGACGTGCGGGAGCAGCCGCGCGCGGTCGAAGACGACGAGCCGCGCGTCGGCGGCGTCCGCGAGTTCGCGACCGTCGGTCAGCGGGCTCACCGTCGCCTCGCGCCCCCAGACGATCGTCGGGGGGACGTCGAGGGCGGCGAGCGCGCCGGCGAGGTCGACCTCGCTGTTCAGGCTCCCCGAAACGAACGAGGCGGGCGCGAACCGCGCGTTCTCGACGTGGGTCGTGCGCCACTCGTAGTCGGTCCACTCCGCGCTCGGGTTCGCGGGGTCGTCGTAGCCGTGGTCGGCGTTGAAGTACCGGATCGACGGCTTCGCGGTGATGACGTTGAACAGCGCCCGCCCGACGAGCGGCGCGCGGAGCAGTTCGCGGAGCCACCCTTTCGCCGGGCTCGGTCCCGCGGTCGCGGTCGGACAGACCGCGACGAACCCGCCGAGGGCGACGCCGCCGTCCGCGTCGCCGCCGTCGACCGCCGCGACCGCGTACGCCGCCGACAACGAGGAGGCGACGACCGCCGGCTCGTCGAACTCCGCGAGGAAGTCGTGGACGAAGTCCTCGTACAGCGCGGCGGAGTACCGGAGCGGCGGCCGGTCGGAGCGGCCGTACCCCGGGAAGTCGGGAGCGACGACGTGGTAGTCGGCGGCCAACTCGTCGAACACCGCGCGCCACTCGCCGGAGGAACCGGCGGCGTTGATCCCGTGGAGCAAGACGAGGTCCGGGTCGTCCGGGTCGCCCGCCTCGGTGTACGCGACGTCCATCCCGCGCCAGCGGAAGACGCCGTCGTCGCCGTCGAGCGGGGACTCTAACTCGCCCTCGTACCGGAGACCGGTGTTGAGCGCGGCGAGCGCGCCGACGCCGAGGACGGCGCTGCCGAGGAGGTTCCTGAGCTTCATAGAAAACTGTTGGTTCGCTGGCGACTTATACCCGTGGGACGCGGCGGGGGCGTCGGGGTCGAGCTGGACCGTCGCGGACGCGGCGGCCCCCGCCGCGTCGAGCGAGACCGGGGCTCAGTCGTCGGGCTCCCGGTCGGCCGCCTCCTCCACGCAGTCGGCTATCGGGCCCACGATCGCCTCCGCGACCGCGTACGGGTCCGTCTCGCGGTCGCGGACCCGCTCCGCGAGGCGGTCGATCCCGCCGCGGCGCTCGATCTCCGCGGTCGCGAGCGCCCCCACGTCCGCTCGCACGAGCGTGCGGATCTCCTCGGCGTACCGGCGGCGCTCCGTCACCTCGATCTCGCCGGACTCCCGGAGGTGCGACGCGTGCGCGTCGAACGCCTCGATCAGCGCCGCGACGCCCTCGCCGGTGTTCGCGACGGTCTCTAACACGTCCGGCGTCCACGAGTCGGCGGAGTCCGCGTCGGTCGCGTCGGACTCGCCGGACGCCGAGTCCGTCGAGCGGTCGGCGTCGCGGTGGCTCCCGCCGGATCCGGCTCCCTCGGTCGAGGCCATCGAGGCCGCGCCGTGGTGGCCGGCACCGCGGCCGGTCGTCCCGCCCTCGCGGCGGTGGACCATCTCCTCTAGCTCCGCGACGGTCCGCTGTGCGCCGTCCATGTCCGCCTTGTTGACGACGAAGACGTCGCCTATCTCCAGTATCCCGGCCTTCAGCGTCTGGACGTCGTCGCCGGAGCCGGGCTGGACCAACACCGCGACGGTGTCGGCGGTGCGGACCACGTCGACCTCGTTCTGTCCGGCGCCGACGGTCTCTAACACGACCACGTCCTTTCCGAAGGCGTCGAGCGCCTTCACGGCGTCCGCGGTCGCGGTCGAGAGGCCGCCGAGCTGGCCGCGCGCGCTCATCGACCGGAAGAACACGTCCATGTCCCCGACGTTCGACCCCATCCGGATCCGGTCGCCGAGGACGGCCCCGCCGGTGTACGGCGAGGAGGGGTCGACCGCGATCACGCCGACCGTGTCGCCGCGGTCGCGGTAGGCGGCGGCTAGCTTGTCGACCAGCGTCGACTTCCCGGCGCCCGGCGAGCCGGTGACCCCGATCACGTCGGCGCCGCCGGTGTGTTCGTGGAGCGCGGAGACGATCGCGCGGTACCCCGGCGTTCGGTTCTCGATTTTGGTGATCACGCGAGCGAGCGCGCGGTGGCTCCCCGCGAGCAGCTCCTCGACGAGCGCCGCGTCGGCGTCCGAAAGCGTCGGCGCGTCCGCGAACGCGGGTGCGTCCGGCCCGGCCATCTACGCGCGCTCCGGGACGTTGTTCCGGATGAACTCGACCGTCTCCTCCATCGGCGTCCCCGGCCCGAACACCTCGGCCACGCCGAGCCCCTTCAGTTCGTCCTCGTCCTCGTCCGGGATGATCCCGCCGACGAGCACGAGGGTGTCGTCGAACGCCTCGTACTCTTTGAGCCCCTCGATCACCTTCGGAACGAGCGTGTTGTGCGCGCCCGAGAGGATCGAGATGCCGAGCACGTCGACGTCCTCTTGTACCGCCGCCTGGACGATGTCCTCCGGCGCGCGGTGGAGCCCGGAGTAGACGACCTCGAAGCCGGCGTCGCGGAACGCCCGCGCGATGACGTGTGCGCCCCGATCGTGGCCGTCAAGCCCGACCTTCGCGACCAGACACCGGACGGCGCGCTCCTGCTGTTCGGCGCTCATACCACCCTCTGGGTCGCGTGCCCGCTTGATTCTAACGGAAGATGGGGATAGACCGCCGACTCACCCGACGATCGTCCGGAGGGTCGACTCGGTCAGCAACGCGGTGATCCCGAGCGCCTCGGTCGTCATCCACGCGATGAAGATGACGTACATCGCGAGGAAGACGTACCCCTCCTCGGTTGTGATCTCGAAGTCCGTCGCGGCCATCACCACCACGACGAGGGTGGTGTAAAACAGGAACAACAGGAGCGGCACGGAGGTGAGGAAGCCGATGGAGACGCCGCCAGCGAGGATGACGCCGATCGGCAGCGCCGCGACGAGGTTGAACGTGTTCGTCCCGAAGACGTTCGCGACCGCCGCCCGCTTGTCGCCGGCCTTGCCCATCTTCACGCCGACGAGCAGGTCGGGGAACGAGCTCATCGCGGACAGCACCGTCACGGAGACGAGGAACGACGGCGCGCCGAGCGCGTCCGAGAGCTGTACCGTCATGGTGACCATCGACTCGACGCCGACGAGCACGACGGCGAGGCCGGCCGCGAACAGCCCGGCCTGTTTCGGGAGGTTCGTCGATTCCGTCCGCTTCATATCCGACGCGCCGCTCTTGCCGCCGGCGAGGAGGATGACGTACACGCCGTACAGCACCAGCAGTCCGACGCCCATCTGGGGGGAGATCCGGGCCAGCTCCCGCCCGTCGGTCCCGAGGACGCCAAGGGCGATCACGCCGAACAGCGCGAGGACGGCGACCATGTAGAAGATGGCGTCACGGTAGACGATCCCCTGTGTCGTCGTCGTGTCGCCGCTCGTGATCGAGACGGCGGCCGGGATGACCAAGATGTTGAACACCGCCGTCCCGATGAGCGCGCCGGCGCCGACGCCGAAGTCACCGAGGAAGACCACCGAGATGACGATGATCGCGAGTTCGGGGAACGAGGTGGCAGCCGCGACGATGAGTCCGCCCTGAATAGCCTGTGAGACGCCGAAGTGGTCGCTGATTTTCGAGGTCGTCGACTCGATGACGTTCGCGCCCTTCCAGGTGAGCAGGAACCCGATCAGCCCCAACACGATCCAGACGACGAGCGACTGGTCACCGATGAGCTCCTGCAGTACAGTCACGTTCGGCTACTGCGCCCGAAGCCGATTATGGCTTCCGGAGGGTAGAGGCGGAGAGCTACTCGCCGTCGAACGCGCCGAACCGCTCGTCGAAGACGGCGACCACGCGGCGCTCGACCTCGTCGCGGATCTCGCGGACCGCCTCGATCGGTCGCTCGCCCGGGTCCTCGAGGTCCCAGTCGTCGGTGTCGACGTCGTCGAGTTCGAGCGTCGAACACCCCATCGTCGCGACGAAGTCCGACTCGGCCAGCGACGCGTCGGATATCTCCCGCGGCGTCCGGCCGTTTGCGTCGAGACCGACCTCCGCGAGCGCCTCGACGACGACGTCGTGAACGCTGTCGGCGGGTGCGGTGCCGCCGGTCCGGATCTCGACGCGGTCGCCGAGCCCGCGCCGGTCGCGCTCGCGCTCCGCGAACGCCGTCGCCATCTGGCTGCGCCCGGCGTTGCGGACGCACATGAACGTGAGGATAGTCGTCTCGTCGGTCGTCTCGTCGTCGGTCGTGTCGGTGGGTGTCGTCATCGTGGATCGTGGAACCGCCCGCAGCGGGCCGAACCGGGCCCGCCCGCTTCAGTAGATCAGCTCGTCGTCGTTCTCGATCATGTACAGCGTCCGCGCCGCGACGTTGACCGCGTGGTCCGCGACGCGTTCGAGGTCGCGCACCGCGAGCAGCGCCTGCGACACCTCGTCGAGGGAGTCTTCGAGCGCCTCGCCGTCCGTCGGCGCCGGGCCGTCGCGCGCCGCGTTCCGGGCGCGGTCGGCCTCCAGCAGCTCGCGGACGACCGCCTCGCTCGCCCGCCGACAGCGGTCGTCGAACGCGTCGTCGCGGGCGGCGATCTCGCGGCAGGCGTCGGGGTCGCTCGCGGCGTAGGCGGCGACCGCGTCGGCCACCATCTCGCGGGCGCCGTCCCCGAGGTCGCGCACGTCGACGGCGTCGTGGACGCCGCCCTCCGGACCGCCGTACGCCGCGACGTTCGTCGCGAGGTCGGCCACGCGTTCGAGGTCGGTGATGATCTTGAAGGAGGCGGCGACGAGTCGGAGGTCGCCCGCGACGGGCTGCTGGAGCGCCAAGAGCTCCGTACACTCGTCTTCTAAGGCGAGGTACGTCTCGTTGACCTCGTGGTCGCTCTCGATCACCGACTGAGCGAGGTCGTCGTCGCCGGACACCGCGGCCTCGATCGCGTCGTCGAGCCGGTCGCAGACGGTCTCGCCCATCGCGACCACGTCCTCGCGGAGCTCGTCGAGCCGATCTTGGTAGTTCTCGCGGGGCATCTATCCGAACTTCCCCGTGATGTAGTCCTCGACGCGCTGTTCTTCCGGATCCTCGAATATCTTCGTCGTGTCGTCGTACTCCACGAGCCGCCCGCCGGTGAGGAAGACGGCGGTCCGGTCGGAGATGCGGGCCGCCTGCTGCATGTTGTGCGTGACGATGATGACGGTGTACTCCTCCGCCAGATCGTCGATGAGGTCCTCGATCTTCGAGGCCGCGACCGGGTCTAACGCCGAGGTCGGCTCGTCCATCAGGATGACTTCCGGGTCGGGCGCGATAGCGCGGGCGATACAGAGCCGCTGTTGTTGGCCGCCGGAGAGGTCGAGCCCGGAGGAGTCGAGCTGGTCTTTCACCTCGTCCCACAGCGCGGCGCTCTTCAGCGACTCCTCGACGCGGGCGTCGACGTCGCCGTCGAACCCCTGAATTTTCAGGCCGTAGGCGACGTTGTCGCGGATCGACTTCGGGAACGGGTTGGGCTTCTGGAACACCATCCCGATCTTCCGGCGTAGGGCGACGGGGTCGACGTCGGCGTCGTACACGTTCTTCCTGCCGAACTCCACGTCGCCCTCGACGCGGCACACCTCGATCATGTCGTTCATCCGGTTGATACACCGGAGGAACGTCGACTTCCCGCAGCCAGAGGGGCCGATGAGCGCGGTCACGCGCTTTTCGGGGATCTCGATCGACACGTCGTCGATCGCCTGTTCGTCGCCGTAGTAGACGTTCAGGTCGCGCGCGGCGACCGCGGTCCGGTTCGAGGGGGCGGTCCGGTCGTTCGATTCGGTCTCTACGTCCGTCGTGATGAGCGAGTCGCTCGGTTCCGTCTTGGGTTCGGTGTTACTCATATCAGTCACCCCGCTCCGCGCGGTTCCGCAGCAGTATCGCCGTCCCGTTCATACCGACGAGGATGATCAACAGCGTAATAACGCCTGCGGCGACGACCCCGTAGCGGAACTCCGCCTGCGGGAAGTTCGCCCACGCGTAGATCTGCATCGGCATCGCGCTGAACTTGCTGAACAGGCTGCTCGGCGGGCTGAACACCGTCGTCGCCGCGCCGACCATAATGAGCGGCGCGGTCTCGCCGATCGCCCGGCCGAGCGCGAGGATCGTCCCGGTGAGAATCCCGGGGAACGCCTCCGGGAGGACGACGTTTTTCGTCGTCTGCCAGCGGGTCGCGCCCATCGCGTCCGACCCCCGGCGCAGGTCGTCGGGCACCGACCGGATCGCCTCCTGTGCGGAGATGATCGTGATCGGGAGGATGAGCAGCGACAGCGTCAGCGACACGGTCACCGCAGTCCCGAACCCGAACCCGAGGAGGTTCGCGAACAGTCCCAGTCCGAGCAGTCCGTACACGACGGACGGGACCGCCGCCAGGTTCGCGATGTTGATCTGAAGCAGCCGCGTCAGCGCGCCGACGATGCCGGTGTCCGCGGTGTACTCCTCGAGGAACACCGACGTCGCGACCCCGAGGACGAACGACAGGACGGCGACCATCGCGATGATGATCACCGAGCCGACGATCGCCGGATAGAGTCCCGCCTCGGTGGCGTTTCTGGACGGCGCCTCCGTGAGGAACGTCTCGCTGACCCACGGGCTCGGCGTCGGGATCCCGAACGTTTCGACGACGGCGGCGCCGGCGAGCGCACCGGCGATGAGAAGCACCGGGAGGCCGAGCCCGATGACGCCCTCGCCGACGTCGAACGCCCGATCGAGATACACGGCGGCCGGGACGCCCGCAACGACGATGACCAGCAGCGCGTTCGGGCCGCCGACACCGAGTCCGATTGCGCGGCCGAAGAGCCCGACGACGGCCGCAAGTCCGAGCGGAACGCCGCCCGCGAGGACCGCTTTGGGCCGACTCGATCGCGCGTCGACGACGAGGGCTCCCGCGGCCGCGATCGGGATCGCCAGCGTCCAGAGGTAGATGAACGCCGTGGTCGGGTACGTGTCGACAATGGGGCGTAGGAACACCGCGAGCAGCGTACCGAGGATGGCAGTCGGAAGCGCGGCCGTCAGAGCGGACGAGACGTCCCGAGTGTGCCCGTATCCGTAGACGAGAGCGGCCGGAACGACCCCGAGCGTGTACACGAGGAACCACAGCCGCTCGTCGAACACTAAGAAGAGGACGCTGAACGCCATCCCGATAGCGGCCCCACCGATCAGCCGTCCGATGAGCCCGAACCCGACCGACCCGGGACGACCGCGCGCGCCCATGTAGACGAGGTATCCGGTGAGCGGGACGACGACGACGAAGAGGTACGTGAGCTGCCAGTTGAGTCGCGGGACTCGGCCGACGAACGTCTCGATCGCGGTGAAAACCGCGGCGACCGCGACGAGTCCGCCGCCGCCGACGGCGACCGCGCGGCGCGTCAACGCCGAGTCGTGGGCGCTGTATAGGCAGAATCCGAGGAACGGCACGACGAGCGTGAGGAAGTAGGTCAATAGCCATAGCGGGTTCGCCCCCGCGAGGTCGAACGCATCGATCGTGACGTAGATGAGCAGCACCGCGAGCGCGAAGATCCCGAGCACGCTCGCCCCGAGCGAGAGGTACTCGAAGGCGATCCCTCGGACGCGGCTCACCTCGCCGAACCCCCCGACGCGACTGGCGTCGGTGTCGGTCGCCATCAGTACTCCTCCCGGTACCGTTCCGCGATGATGTCACTGAGAACGTTCATTACGAGGGTCACCACGAACAGCGTGAGTCCGAGCGCGAACATCGCGTCGTACGGGATTGTCCCGCCAGTCAGGTCCCCGCCGGCGATCTGTACCATCGCGACGGTGATCGTCATTCCGGAGTCGAGAAGCGTGTCGGCGGGGTTGATGTACGGGACCCCAAGGAGCCCCTCCCGAACCGCGGGCATCCGCGCCTGCGCCCCCATCGCGACAACGACGATCATCGTCTCGCCGATTGCGCGCGAGACGGCGAGGATATACGATGAGGCGATCCCGGAGATGGATGCCGGAACCACAATACCGGTCGACACCTCGAACTTCGTCGCGCCGAGGCCGTAGCCGGCCTGCCGCAGGTCGTCCGGCACCGCGCTCATCGCGTCCTCGGAGATCGACGAGACCATGGGAATAGTCATTATTCCGACCATCAGCGACGCCGACAGGGCATTGAACGTGCTCATCTCCGGGAACAGCGTCGCCTTCAGCGCCGGGGTGACGTACACCAGCGCGAAGTAGCCGTACACGACCGTCGGGATGCCGGCGAGGATCTCCAAGAGCGGTTTCAGTATCGAGCGCGCGTTCGACGTCGCGTACTCGCTGAGGTATATCGCGGTCAGCGTTCCGAGCGGCAGCGCGACGAACGCGGCCGTGATCGTTACGGTGAGCGTCCCGATCACCAACGCGACGATACCGAACGTCTGCCCGCCCCCGCGCGGGTTCGGGCTCCAACTGGTGCTGGTCAGGAACTCGCGGATCGGTACCTCGGCGAAAAACATCACCGCGTCCGACAACAGGGTCGCGATGATTGCGACCGTCGTGAGCAGCGTGATTACTGCGCACGCGGCGAAGAACCCGCCGTAAGTTCCCTCCTTCAGTCGTGTGAGCCCGCTCCGTCGCTGTAGATCCGGACTCTCGGTGCTATCTGTCACGGACGGTCGGGTATCGCACGCTGTCGTAAATCAATACACCGGTTCATGACGCGGGTCTCAGCCCTGCGCCTGCTCGATCGCGTCTTCGAGGATCTGCATCTGCTCTTGCTGCGTCTCCTCGGTCGCGGGGACGTACCCGACGTCGCCGGCGACGAGGTCCTCGTTAGTCGTCTGCTCGACGAAGTAGCGGGCGAACTCCGCGATGTGTTCCTCACCGAGCGCCTCGATCTTCGTGTAGGTGAACAGCGGCCGCGAGAGCGGGGCGTACTCGCCGGAGGACGCGGTCTCGAGGCTCGGCTCGACCGGCCCGTCGCCGTTGTCGATGGCGACCGGCGTGATCTGGTCTTGGTTCTGGAACCAGTACGCGAACCCGAAGTAGCCGATCGCGTACTCGCTGCCCTCGACCCCCGAAGCGATGGTGTTGTCCTGCTCGGTGGCCTGATAGTCGTCGGTGTGGCCGTCCTCGCCCATCACGTTCTCGATGAAGTAGTCGTACGTCCCCGAGGTGTCGGCGGCGCCGAACCGCTCGATCTCCTCGTCGGGCCACTCGTCGCGGACGTCGCTCCACAGCTCGGCGGCGTCGGACTGCCAGATCTGCGAGAGCTCGTCGACGGTCATCTCCGTCGCGAAATCGTTGTCGTTGTTGATCACGACGGTGAGCGCGTCCGTCGCAGCGATCAGCTCGACGTACTCGACGCCGTTTTCGGCGCACAGCTCCTCTTCTTCCGGCTGGATCGGCCGGCTGGCGTTGTTGAAGTCGGTCTCACCGACACAGAAGAAGTTCGAGAAGCCGCCGCCGGACCCCGTGGAGCTGATGTCCGGGTCGACCTGCGGGTGCTGCTCGGCGAAGTCCTCCATGACCGCGCTCATCAGGGGGAACACCGTGCTCGACCCCGCGATGTTGATCGCGCCCGACAGCGAGTCGGAGCCGTCGGAACCGTCGGAACCGTCGGAGCCGCCGGAGCCGTCCCCCCCCTCGGTCTCGGTACACCCTGCGAGTCCGAGCGCCCCCGCGCCGGCGAGCGCCGCGAGCGATTTCCGCCGAGTGATCCCCGCTGTGTCCGCGTCGTGGCTTGAAGCCATCACCTGTTGCTGGGCGAGTTCCCGTTAAGTAGTATGCTATGTGTGGTACGTGGCGGCGGGTACGGCCCGGTACGGCTATATGTGTGTACATAGCCTATATAGAGATGTATATTCTTCGGCCGGCGCGGTCGATCGGTCGGAAGGGGCGGCGGACGGACGGTCCGCGGCGTCGGCTCCGACGGCGAATCGGTCGCGTTAAGTTTGGCGTGAATTGTGGTAGACGGCGAAGGCTTCTAGCCAGTTTTGAGCTGTCTCTAGCGCGACATTGCTGAAACTATTCGCAAACGATGATGTTCGTCGTTCTATTTCCCAAAAGACACGTTCGATAGCATTCCGATTTCCATGTTGAATGACTTGAAATCGATAGCCGTCTTCATCGAGAACTGATCCGAGATAGTCTGCGTCATCGACGAGAAATTCCACGCTATCGAGCTGATAGCGCCGGTGAAGCTCGGTGAGAAACCATCGCGTCGTCTGTTTATTTGCGGTCGGATAGATACTCACGTGAAGGATCTCGTTCGTCTGCGGATCAACCGCGCCGTACAGCCAGAACTTCTGGCCGTGGAGGCGGATCATCTTTTCGTCAACCGCGATTTGATCCTCGGAGACGGTCGAGATCGGCTGTAGTTCGGCCTTATGAACCCAGTTATGGATCGCGACGTGACTCCGCTTGATCCCAAACAGCTCAAGATGCTTACTTACCTCTCGCAATGACATACCGGCCAAGTGACAGCGGATCCCTACTTCAATCGCCCATCGCGGCGTTCGATCTCGCTCCACAAACGACAAGTCGATCCACGCGATACGTTCGCTGAGGCGCTCGGTTTCGGCCATAGACACTCTGAAGTCGAGCGCCTCATCCTCTAACTTAACGCGACGGGCGAATCGGGACGTGGTTTTAAGTACCCGTACCGGGAGAAGCCGGACGAATGACGCCTCCCACGACCGACGGGCCGCCGGCGCCGACGACCACCCGGGAGGAGGCGTGGGTGGCTCACGCCGCGCTGCTCGACGCCGCACGGAACGCGACCGACGACGAGACGCCGTACCATCGCCCGATCGAGTCGATAGAGCGGGGGGCGGCGCTCGACGACGAGGACGTCGCCCTGCTGCGAGACGCGCTCGTCGACTATCTCGGCAACGCGCCGGTCCGCGACCGCGCTCCCGGACGAGCCCTGCTGCGTCGCACCGACGACGCGGCGGACGCGCTGTCGGGGCGCGCGTAGCGACGGGCGTTTGAAAGTCCCCCAGCCGTTACGAGCCGGCCTCCACCGCCTCGATCAGCAGTTCCGCGACGTCGACTATCTCCACGTCGTCCTCGAAGTCGCCCGTCTTCCGGCCGTCTTCGAACATCGTCGTACACATCGGGCAGGCGACGACGAACTTCTCGATGTCGGCGCCCGCGTCGGTGTCCTCGACCGCCTCCCGGAGGCGCTCCTCGCTCGGCTTGACCTCCTCGTCGTGTTCGGTCCAGAGCCCGCCGCCGCCGCCGCCACAGCAGAACGAGTCGTCCCGCGAGCGGGGCATCTCGTAGAGGTCGGCGCCGGTCGCCCTGATCAGCTCTCGGGGCGCCTCGTACTCGTCGTTGTACCGGCCGAGGTGACAGGGGTCGTGGTAGGTGACGGTGTACTCTAATTCGTCGCCGGAGAGGTCGAGTCGCCCCTCGCTCACGAGTTCTTCGACCACCTGCGTCCAGTGGAACACGTCGATTTCTCCCTCCGGGTTCCACGGCGCCTCGCGATCGAACGGCATCATCGGGTCGTCCGCGAACTCCGCGAAGTCGACCTCGGGGTACTCGTTTTTGATGGTGTTGTACGAGTGCGGGTCGGTACAGACGACGTTCTCGAACTCGCAGTCCGCGAACGTCTCGACGTGGTGCCCGGCGAGTTCGAGGTAGAGGAACTCCTCGCCTATCCGGCGGATATCGTTGCCGTCCGTCTTCTCGTCGTCGAAGAGGATGCCGAACGACACGTCCGCCTCGTCGAACAGCCGAGCGAGCGCGCGGGCCACCTTCTTGTTCCGGTCGTCGAAGCTCGGGTAGTCCCCGACGTACCAGAGGTACTCGACCTCGTTTTCGCGGGCGTCCGGGACCTCGACGTCGTCGAGGTCGTCCGCCCAGTCGCCCCGTGTCGACTGCGACTCCCCGAAGGTGTTCCCCTTCTGCATGACGTCTTGGAACACGTCCTGAAGGTTCGAGTCGACCGCCCCCTCGTCGACGAGCTGGCGGTTCATCTTCGTGAAGGAGGTGAGGTGTTCGATGTCGACCGGGCAGGCGTCCATACACGCCATACAGGACATGCACGACTCCATCGACTCGGCGTCGACCACGCCGCCCTCGTCCGCGACGATGGGGACCGTGCCGCCGTCGCTGGCGGCGGCGGTTCCGCCGTCGGTCGCCATCGTCCCGTTCCCGGGACCCGACCCGGCCACCGGGTCGTCGCTCACCGACTCGCGGTACGACTTCAGGTCGAGGATGACGTTCCGCGGGTCGAGGTTCCGGCCGACCGTGTCGGCGGGACAGGCGTCGGTACAGCGGCCGCACTTCGTGCAGGCGTCGCCGTCGAGCAGCTCCTTCCACGTGAAGTCGTCGAGCGACTCGGCGTTGGTGTGATCGAGGTCGGCGGGGACGTTCGGGAGCCGCGCGCCCGCCTGCTCGTCGCGGGCGACGACGTTGGCGAACGAGGAGATCATGTGGAACGGCTTCGCGTACGGGATCCACGCGACGAACGCGAACGCCAAAAGCGAGTGGCTCCACCAGAGGGCGCCGTATATCGCCTCGGCGCCTGCGGCGGTGAGTCCCGCCGTCTCCAGTCCGGTGGCGAGCGCCATCCCGACGAAGCTCACCGTCTCGGTCGCGCGCTGGGGCTGCCCGACCATGCTCACGCCCTCGACGAGGAAGCCGCCGACTCCGAGTGCGAAGAGGGTCCAGAGGAACGCGTCGTCCTCCAGCGAGGTGTGTTTCCCCCAGAGCCGCCCGTCGCGGTTCCGGTAGCGCCGGTAGCCGGCCATGCCGACGCCGACGACGAACAGCAGGCCGAACGCGTCGACGGCGAACTGGTAGGCGAGGTAGAAGTCACCGACCCAGAAGGACTCGCCCGTGAGCGGGCGGTAGAGGTCGATGTCGATGCCAAGAATAGTCGTCGCGACGAGTAAGACGAGGAACCCCCACAGCACGAACGTGTGCATCACGCCCGTGTAGCGGTCGCCGTCGAACTGGTTCTCGTTCGAGAGGACGGTCTTCGTCGCCGCGACGACGCGGCCCGGGAGGTTCGACAGCCGGTCTCTGGGGTCCGCGCTCCCGCGCGCGTACGCCGCGAACCGGGCGTAGACGCCATACAGGAAGACGAGGACCGCGACGGCGGCGAGCCAGTAGAACGCCGCCTTCCCCACCGGACCGATCGTCCAGAAGGTCTCTCGGGTGGCCGCCTGTAGGGGAGTCATGATCGATCACCGGGATACGGTGAGGTTAAAACTTGCCACGACGAGGTGGTCGTCGCTCGGCGTTCACGCGGTTTCGGGACCCGAGTCGCCTCCGCGGCGCCCGTCGAACGCCTCGCCCGGCGTCAGACGACCCGCAGGACCGCGGCCGCGAGCAGGCATCCGGCGAGCGCCAGCGCCGGGGCGTCGACGCGCCGGAACGCTAAGCGCGGGAGCGTCGGGTTCCACGCGAAACACCGGGCGACGAGCGCCGTCCCGAGCCGGTCGGCCCGGGAGAGCGCGCGGTCGATCCCCGCGACCGCGACGATCCGCATCCGGTCGCGGAGGGGGCGTTCGCCGCCGAGCCGCGCCCGCATCGCGGCGCGCGCCGCGAGGAGGTCGCGCCGCAGGAGCGGGAGGAACCGGAAGACGAGCGCGACGCCCGCGCCGAGGAAGACGCCCGCCCGGCCCGGGACCGTCCGCTGGACCGCCGCGCGCGACTCTCGGACCGGCGTCGACCGGACGTACGCGGCCGCGACGACCAAGATCAGGAGGACGCGGTAGCTCGCGAGCGCCGTGTCGGCCGCGCGCTCGACCCGGAACCACGGCGCGCCGAGCGTCGCGCCGGCCACGACGGGCGCGACGAGCAGGAACGGGAGCGCGACCCGATACGCCCACAGGTCGCGGGGACCGCCGTCGGCCGCGAGGAGGCAGGCGGCGGCGACGCCGGTGAGGACCGCGAGCCCCCGGGGCGTGGTGTACGCGTACGCCGCCGCGGCGAAAGCGACCTGCACGAGCAGCTTCGAGCGCGGATCGAGCCGGTGGCCGGCGGAGTCGCCGGGGACGTACGACAGCGTCATCCGTCGCTCGGGCGTGGCCCGGCGGCGGCGCCGTCGGGGACGCGCACGTCGACTCCGGGCAGCGACTCGGCGGCCGCGGCCGGCGGGGCGTCGACCGCGACGCGCCCGTCGGCCAGCCCGACCACCCGGTCGGCTATCTCGAACACGTCCCGGAGGTCGTGGGTGACGGCGACGACGCCGGTCCCCGCGCGGCGGAGCGCGCGGAGGCGGTCGACGACCGAGCGCCGCGCCGGCTCGTCGAGGCCGGTGAACGGCTCGTCCAAGACGAGGTGGTCCGGCTCCATCGCCAGCGCGCCGGCGATCGCGACGCGCTCGCGCTCGCCGCCGGACAGCGACGCGATCCGGTCCGTCCCGCGGCCGGCCATGTTGACGGCGTCGAGCGCGGCCTCGACGCGGCGGTCGATCTCGGCGTGCGCGAGGCCGAGGTTCTCCGGGCCGAAGGCGACGTCGGCGCCGACGGTCGCCGCGACGAACTGGTCGCGCGGGTCCTGAAACACCATCCCGACCGCGGTCCGGGCCGCGACGAGGTCCTCGTCGACCGGGGTCCCGTTCACCGAGACCGTCCCGGCGTCGGAGTCGACGAGGCCGTTGAACGTCCGGACCAGCGTCGTCTTCCCGGAGCCGTTCGCGCCCGCGACGATCAGGAACTCCCCGTCGGGGACGGAGAGGGAGACGTCGTCGACGGCGGTGACGCCGTCGCGCCCGTCCGACCCGCCGTACCGACAGGTGACGCCGTCGACCTCGATCACGGCGACGACCTCACTCGGCCGCGATCGCGTCGGACCGGACGATACCGACCGCCGCGGCCATCTTCGCGCCCTCCGCGGGGAGGAAGACGACGGCCCCCTGAACGAACGACTCGACGAGGGTGAGCTCCAGCGTCAGGTAGAGGCCGACGACGCCCATCGCGTAGACGACGACCGTTCCCGCGGCCATCGCGCCCACGAGGGCCGGGGCGGAGACGGCGTCGAGGTCGCGGAGCCGGGCGCCCCGGTGGACGACCGCGCCCACGAGCGCGGCCGCGATCGGGTACGACCAGAGGTACCCGGCGGTCGAGCCGACGAGCTCTCCGAACCCCGCGGCGCCGCCGGAGAACACCGGCGCGCCGAGCGCGCCGGCGACGAGGTAGAGGGCGAGCGCCGCGCCGCCCCAGACCGGGCCGAGGAAGATCCCGGCGAGGAACACGCCGAGCACCTGAAGCGTGACCGGCGCCGGCGACACCGGGAACGGGAACGATACGTACGCGAACGCGCCGACGAGCGCCGCGAACAGCGCGGCGCGGGCGAGGTTCGTCGCCGCCTCGTCGCCCACGAGGTCGACGGACTCCGTGTTCGTTGCCATGGCTCAACGGATTCGTAAACCCACTTCAACGTAGCGGTTTACGAGTTCGGAGCCGGCGGGACGGGAGCGACAGGAGCGACACACAACCGTTCCGAGCATCGAGAGAGTCCCTCGATAATCCTCAGATAATAACGTTCATGCCCGGCCGGCGTCCACGACGCGAGTATGCCGAAGATAAGCGTCGAGATCCCGGCGGAGCTGCTGGCCGACCTCGACGAGCACGTCGGTGACGACGGGAAGTTCGTGAACCGGAGCGACGCGGTGCGCGCCTCGATCCGCAAGAACCTCGACCTGCTCGACGAGATCGACGCCCGCCACGACCGGCTCGACGACGAGGGGCCGTCGACCGCGGCCGGATCGGGAGGGGGGAGCGATGAGTAGCCGGACGGCAGCCGGCGGTCAGGGCGGTCCGTTCCGGACCGACCCGCTGGACCGGTCGGCGGTCGCGGCGGTCGCGCTGATCACCCTGTTCACGGTCGCGCTCGCGACCTCGCAGCTCACCGCCGCGAAGGTGCTCGCGCTGCCGCTCCCGTTCGCGCTGCCGGTCGTCGGCCCGGAGATCATGCTCCCGGGCGCCGCGCTGGCGTACGCGCTCACGTTCCTCGCCTCCGACTGCTACGCGGAGCTGTACGGCCGGCGGGCGACGCAGGTCGTCGTCAACGTCGCGTTCCTCGCGAACTTCCTCGTGTTGGCGCTGGTGTGGTCGACGCTCGCGGCGCCCGGGGACGACCCCGGGGTGTCGGCCGCCTTCCAGACCGCGCTCGGGCCGGCGGCGAACATCGTCGCCGGGAGCCTGCTGGCGTACGTCGTCAGTCAGAACTGGGACGTGTTCGTCTTCCACGCGATCCGCGAGCGCACCGGCGAGGGGATGCTGTGGCTCCGCAACATCGCGTCGACGGCGACGAGCCAGGCCATCGACACCGTCATTTTCGTCGGCGTCGCCTTCTACGCGGCGCCGACCCTGTTCGGCGTCGGGATCGCGTTCGAGCCGCCGGCGCTGCTCGCGCTCGGACTGGGCCAGTACCTCCTCAAGCTCGCGATCGCCGCCCTCGACACGCCCGTCGTCTACCTGATCGTCGGCGCGGTCCGGAACTGACGCGACCGGCCGCGCTCGGTTCCCGTCCGCTCTCCCTCCCGACTCAGGCGACCGCCAGCGCCCGGGCCGCCCGGTCGGGGAGGTCGACCGGGACCTGCTCGAAGGAGTCACCCGCGTCGCGGGTGACGTAGAGTCCGCGGTTCGAGAGCGCCCAGACCTCTCCGTCGGACTCCCCGGACGCCAAGGCCGCGCGGTGCGTGCCCTCGCCGGTCGGGAACCCGCTGCCGTCGAGCCGATCGAATCCCCCGTCGCGGCGGTAGCGGTACAGGTACGCCTCGCCGCGGCGGTGAGCGGCCGTCGCGTCCTCGGCCGCGCTGACGAGCGCCGTGTCGGGGTCGCCGGGGTCGACCGCGAGCCCCCAGACGTAGCCGTGGTCGAGTCCCCCGTCGCGGACGCGCCACGACTCCCCGCGGTCGTCGCTCTCCGCGAAGCCGTCGCCGGCGGCGGCGTAGACCCGGTCGGGCGCGTCGGGATGCGTGGCCATCGCGTGCGTGTCGCGGCGCGACCCGGCCGGCCGGTCGGTCCACGTCTCGCCGCCGTCGGGCGTCACGACGAGCGCGCCCGCCTCGATCCCGAGGAGCAACCGCCCCGGGTCGGCCGGCGACGGCTCGATCCACCGGACGTGGTGGGTGTCGGGACGGGGCGGGAACGACCACTCGGACGCGGACGGGACGGCGGTCAGTCCGCCGACGCGCTCGGCCGTCCCGCCGCCGTCCGCGGAGCGGTACGCCCGCGACGGCTCCGTGCCGATCCAGACGACCGCGGGGTCGTGCGGACTGGTCGCGACCGCGGTCACCGCGTCCGGCCCGGCCCCCTCGGGGCCGAGCGTCGCGGCCGCCACGCACGCGAACCGGTTCCCGCCGTCGACGGAGCGGAACAGCCCCGCGTCGGCCGTCCCCGCGAGGACGCGGGGGCCGGCGGCCGCGTCTCCCTCCCCGGCCTCGTCCGCCGGGAGGCCGGGGTGCGCGGCGGAGAGGCACTCGACGCGCTGGCCGGAGAGACGCGTCTCCGCCGCGCCGCTCGCGGGGTCGACGATCCGGAGCCCGTCGTCGTAGGCCGCGTAGACGCGCATGGGTCGGAGTTCGACCGCGAGACTCAAAAGCGTACGCCGGTCTCGGGGCGAGCCGAGGCGCCGGTGCGGCGACGCCGCCCCGCCGGCCCCGGGCCGCCGAGCCGAGCGTCGGTGAGCCGGGCTCCACGAGCGCAAGAGACTTACCGCCCGCTCCCGTGCCAAACGTACGCATGGATCTTCGCGTACAGGGGGACGTTCCCCCCGACCCGTTTCTCGGCGCCGCGGACCTCTTCGAGACAGAGCGCTCCGTGGAGGCGCCGGTCCGCGTCGTGGTCCGCGAGGACCCCGACGAGCGGACCTGGGCCGGCCACTACGACGACCACCACGTCCTGAACGTCTCGCGGCGGGCCGCCACGAGCGCGATGGCGCGCGAGCTGGCGATCCACGAGCTGGCGCACATGGCGCGCTACGAGGAGGGCCACCCCTCCCACCTCCAGTCGACGGAGGAGGCGCTGTACCTCGGCCTCTCCGGCGAGAAGGTCGAGCGCCGCAAGCTCGCGCACTGCTACCAGATCGCGAACCACATGAAGGACATATACGCCGACGACATCACGCTCTCGGTGGCGCCCGCGGACAAGCTCCTCGGCTTCCTCGAATCGACGCTCGCGGCCGCGGTCGCGGACCGACCCGACGTGTCGCGCACCGGCTCGCCCCCGGTGACGGCGGGCGCCGACCCGGAGATAACGGCCGTCAACGCCGCGTTCGCGCTCGCCCTCGTCGAGCGCCACGACATCGCCGGCCTCGACCACCGCATCTACGACCTCGCGCGCGCGGCCGGCAGCGACACCGACGCCGTCGACGTCGACGCGTTCAAAGACAGGTTCCTCGACCTCGGCCACGACCCCTCCGAGAGCGACTACCGGAAGGCGCTCGTGGCCGCCGCCCGCGCCTACGCGGTTTAAAATCACAACGCGCCATACGGACGGTCGAGTTGTGGACGACGCCTTTCCGAGACGAGACCGACCGCGACGATTACTTATAAATGAACGCTGTGCGGTGGCGCGTGCCGACGAGCGGCCGCCACCGGTGGCCGCGAGTCGCACGCGCGAGGGAGTCGCGAGCGAAGCGAGCGACGAGGCTGGGGAGGCGTGAGGTGCGGGGCGGTGCTGGGCGGGGCGGGACTCAAAGGGGCAGTCGCCGGCGGCTTCGCCGCCGGCTGTCACCGGGCGAAGCCCGGTTGCCAGAGGGACGGAGTCCCTCGCTGCCCGTGCCGCGTAGCGCCTCGCGGCTGGGGCTTTGGCGGTGGTCTCCGCCGATCTACGGTCAATTATTTATAAGTAACCGGCTGGGACTTCGGCCGTGTTTGCGACTGAAACGCCGGCAGCCGTTTATAAATAGTCGCTCCGGTCTCCGAAACGCACCTCGACCACCTCTTACTCCGCGTCGTTCCGCGCGGGTCCGCCGTCGCCGTCCGCCTCGGCCGTCCCCCCCTCGCCCGTCGAGTCGGTCGTCTCCACCGGCGCGGTCGAGTCCCCCTCCGCGGCGGCGCCGTCGAGGACGGTGACGCGCGCGGACATGATCCGGGTGTTGTCGACGCGCTCGATCCGGATCCGGATCTGGTCGAACTCGATCTCCTCGCCCTCCTCGACGAGGCGCCCGGCGCGGTTGAACACGAAGCCGGCGAGCGTCTCGAACTCCTCGCCCTCCGGGAGGTCGATGCCGAGTATCTCGTTGACCTCGTCGATGTTCACCTCGCCTTGGACGACCGCGACGTTCTCCTCGACGAACTCCACCGGCGCCTCCTCATCGCCCTCGAGGATCTCGCCGACGATCTCCTCGACCATGTCCTCTAAGGTGATGATCCCCTCGGTAGTGCCGAACTCGTCGATAACGGTGACCATCTGGAGGCGGTTCTCCTGCATCTCCGCGAGCAGTTCGTCGGCGTTCTTCGACTCGGGAACGTGGAGGGTGGGCTTGACAACGCGCTCTAAGGAGGGCGTCCCCTCGGAGTAGCGCAGCTCGCGGACCAGATCCCGCACCGTGACCACGCCGATGATGTTGTCGAGGTTGCCCTCGTACACGGGAACGCGCTCGTGGTCGGCCTGGATGCACGTCTCGATCGCCTCCTCGACGGAGTCCTCCTTCGCGACCGCGGTGACGTCGAGCCGCGGCGTCATCACCTCCTTGGCGATGGTGTTGTTAAATCGGAAGATGCGGTCGAGCATCTCCCGCTCCTCCTCCTCGATTACCCCCTCGCGCTCGCCCGTCTCGATGATGTCTTGGATCTCGTCGCGGGTGACGTACGTCGACTCGATGGCGGCCGAGCCGCCGATGAGGGCGTTGACGCCCTTGACTATGTAGTCGAAGAGGACGACGAGCGGGTACAGCGCGTACTCGGAGAGCTTCAGCGGGCGGGCGATCCGGAGCGCCCACGACTCGGTGTTCTCGACGGCGTACGACTTGGGCGCGCTCTCGCCGAAGATCAGCACGAGCGTCGTGATCCCGAACGTCGTCGCCAGCACCGACTGGCCCCGCGAGAGGTAGATCCCGAACAGCGCGGTGGCGATGGAGGTCATCGCCACGTTGACGATGTTGTTGCCGACGAGGATCGTCACCAGCAGCCGATGCGGGTTCTGTTTCATGTCGCGGATCGTCTCCGCCCCCGTCACCCCCTCGTCGACGAGGCTGTCGATGCGGTGTTGCGGCAGCGAGAACATCGCGATCTCGGACGAGGAGAAGAACGCCGAGAGCCCGACCAACACGAGGATCGCGACGGCGCCGAGGACGGTCACGACGCTATCGCCCGGCATCGGTAGCTGGAGGAGGTCGACCACCGGCGCGCTAGACGACAAGCCCATATTCGTTTGTCATCCGTCGCCCCGCGATTAAAGCGTTCCCTTCGGCTACCCTCGACGCGCCCCGATCGACGCCGGGGTCCGCGTCTCGACGGCCGCGAAGGCCCGCCGCGGCCGAGGGGTGCCGCTGCCGACACGATTACCCGTCTCGCGAGCGAATCGCGGGACATGAGCGAGCCACAGATCACCCTGTACCGGCTCCAGGCGTGTCCGTTCTGCGAGCGCGTGGTCCGGACGCTGAACGAGTTGGACGTGGAGTACCGCTCTCGGTACGTCGAGCCGATGCACTCCGAGCGCAACGTCGTCAAGCGCGTCTCCGGCGCCCGGAGCGTGCCGGCCATCGTCGACCGCGAGACGGGCGTCACCATGTCCGAGAGCGCGAACATCGTCGAGTACCTCGAAGGGACCTACGGCGAGGGAGGTGCCTGAGATGCCCGACTTCGACGTCGTCTCCCTGCCCGAGACGGACCACGTCGACGAGGGCGACACGGCGCCCGAGTTCACCCGCCCGCTCGTGAACGACGAGTACTGGGAAGACCGCGCGCTTTCAGACGTCGTCGACGGGCCGACGCTCCTGCTTTTCCACCCGATGGACGGCGCCTTTCAGGGGACGTACCTCTACAACACCGTCGACGACAACGGCTGGGCCGACGACGTCGACGTGCTCGGCGTTTCCGTCTCGACACCGTACGCCCACAAGCGCCTGCTCGCTGACCGCGGCGACGGCGTCCGGATCTTCTCCGACCCGGGCGCGGGCGTCATCGAGGAGTACGGCCTCGCACAGGATATCGACGGCATGACCGGGATCACGGAGAGCCGACCGGCCGTCTTCCTGCTCGACGCCGACCGCACCGTCGAGTACGCGTGGGTCGCGAACGAGCACCCCGAGTTCCCCGACGCCGATGCGATCGGCGACGCGGTCGCCGACCTCGTCGACTGATCGGACCCGCGCTCGTCGACCGGAGCGGAACTCACACGCTCACACGTCACCCTTTTTCAACTCGGCGCCGAACGGTCGCCCGTGACAGCCGACACGAGCGACGACCGACCGGACCGATCCGACGAGCTGCGCGCGGCGGCCGCCGCCGTCGACCGTGGTGACCTCGTCGTCTACCCGACCGAGACGGTGTACGGGCTGGGCGCTGACGCGCTCGACGCCGACGCCGTCGAGCGCGCCTTCGAACTGAAGGGCCGCGACCGGTCGAACCCCCTCTCGCTCGGCGTCGCGAGCGTCGACGACGCACTCCGCTACACCCGCCCGACGGAGCTGGCCGTCGCCTTCGGACGGGCGTTCCTCCCGGGACCGGTGACGGTCGTCGTCCGGCGCGGCGACCGGGTGCCGGACGCGCTCACCGCCGGGCGCGACCGCGTCGGGATCCGGGTGCCGGACCACGACCTCGCGCGGGCGCTGCTGGCCGAGACCGGCCCGCTCACCGCGACGAGCGCCAACGTCTCGGGCACCGGCAGCGTCACGGACCCGAGCGATCTCGACGAGCGGATCCGCGACGGGGTCGCCGCCGTGATCGACGACGGGGAGGCGCCCGGCACGGAGAGCACGGTCGTCGACCCCGAGGCGGGGACGATCCACCGGCGCGGCGCGATGGCCGGCGCCGTCGAGGCGTGGCTGGCGGACCCGCCGGTAGACGAGTGAGGAGAGCCGGCGGAAAGCGCTCGTTCGGACCGGTCAGACAGACAGCTCGCCTTTCGCCTTTATCACGTCGAGGTCCTCGGCGTCGACCGTTTCGACGTCGAGCCAGTGAGGGACGTACTCGCGTTTGTCGTACGCCTCGCGCTCGTCCTCCGTGCCGACGGTACACCAGAGCTGCGGCTCGTCCGGACCGTGCCAGCCGCCCTGAACGTTGATACCGAAACAGACCAGCTCCTCGCCGTCGTGCTCGATCACCGCGTCCTTCCGAATGTCGGGGTCGCCGCGGATGATGAGGTGGTGCATACGCCGGGGTTCGCGTGTTCCGGGCTTAATCGCTTCGATAGTGAGGATCGGATCGCGACCGCGCCCCGCGCGAGCGGGCGGAGTGGGTGGGTGCACCGCCGGCGCGCGCCGTCACCCGCTCACCCGGAGTAGTAGTACTCGCCGTCGCGCTTCTGCTGGCTGTCGAGCTGCGACCCCGGCTTGTTGATCCGGGGGCGGCCCGTGCGCTCGTCGCGGCGGAAGGTGATCTCGAGGTCCGCGAGAAACTCGTTCATCCCGTCTCGCATGTCCTGCGGCGGCGCGGCGCGACCGCGCTCGGCCGGCTCGCCGTCGAACACCATCAGGCGGTCCGCGAGGAGGTCGATCATGTAGATGTCGTGGTCGATCACCATCACCGTCGCGTCGTGGTTCTCGGCGTACCGGCGGATCGCGGTCGTCGCCCGCACGCGCTGCTCGACGTCGAGGTGCGCCGACGGCTCGTCGAGCAGGTAGAGGTCGGCGTCGTCGGAGAGGCAAGCCGCGATGGCGACGCGCTGCCGCTCCCCGCCCGAGAGGTCCGAGAGGTTCTGCTCCATCACGCGGTCGAGCTGGAGGGGCTGCGCGATCTCCGTGTTCCAGTAGGAGGAGCCGAACTCGTCGGTGATAGACGAGAGGAAGGCGTCGACCCGCATGTGCTGGTCGATGTCGATGTACTGCGGCTTGTAGGAGATGTCGAGCGCGAAGTCGAGTTCGCCCTCGTTGGGCTCCAGATCGCCCGTGAACAGCTGCGCGAGCGTCGACTTCCCGATCCCGTTCGGGCCGACGACGCCGAGCACCTCGGAGCGGTTGATCTCGCCGCCCTCGACGTGCAGCTCGAACTCGCCGTCGCCGTACGACTTCCGCATGTCGGGGTACTCGATCAGCGTCTCGCTCCGGGAGGCGACCCGCGGCGCGTGCTCCTCGAAGGTGATCGCGGACGGGCGGATCCGCATGTTCTCGTTGTCGAGGTACCCCTTCAGGTACTCGTTGATCCCGTTGCGGACCGACTTGGGGTCGGTGATGACCCCGTACGCGCCCGGCTCCCCGTACGCGACGTGGAGGGTGTCCGCCAGCAGGTCGAGGATGGCGAGGTCGTGCTCGACGACGAGCATCGACCGGTCCGCGGCGTCGTCGTCCGCCAGCTCGCGGATGAGCCGGGCGACGATCATCCGCTGGCCGATGTCGAGGTACGGCGTGATCTCGTCGAGGAAGTAGAAGTCGGCGTCGCGGGCGAGACACGCCGCGATGGCGACGCGCTGGAGCTCGCCGCCGGAGATGGAGTCGATGTCCTGGTCCATCACCGGCCGGATGTTGAGCCGGTCGACGAGGTCGTCGAGCGCGCCGCGCTCGTCGGTCCGCTCCAGCAGCTCGCGGGTGTTGCCGTCGAACTGGTTCGGGATCTGGTCGACGTACTGCGGCTTGCGCGCGACGGTCACGTCGCCCTCCTTCAGCGATTCGAGGTAGTTCTGGATCCCGGTGCCGCGGAAGCGGTCGAGCACGCGCTCCCAGTCGCCCTCGGCCGCGTAGTCGCCGAGGTTCGGGACCATCTCGCCGGCGAGCGCGTGGACCGCGGTCGACTTCCCGATCCCGTTCGGGCCGAGGATGCCGGTGACGCTGCCCGGCTCCGGCGTCGGGAGGCCGTACAGCGAGAACGCGTTGTCGCCGTAGCGGTGGACCGGGTCGTCGTCGAGTTCGGAGGGCAGGTTGATGATCTCGATGGCGTCGAACGGGCAGGAGTTGACGCAGATACCGCAGGTCTCGCCCAGACAGATCTCCTCGGAGATGTGGATCTGGTCCGGGTCGCCCTCCTCCGCGTCCTCGCCGCGCTTCGTGATACACTCCTTGCCCGTCCGATTGGGCGGGCAGTCCTTCATGCACTCGTAGTTACAGCGGTCGGGCTGACACCGGTCGAGGTCCACGACCGCGATGCTGTCGTCGGCCATCTCAGACCCCCAGATCGACGGCGGATGTCAGCAACACGGTGTAGCTGATGAACCAGAGAGTGAACGTGAGAAACGCCACGTAGAGGTTGTCCTTGATCCCGAGGTCACCGACGCCGACCGCCTTGAATATCGGGTACTGGGCGATGACGAACGCCCCGAGCACGAAGACCGCGGTGGTGCTCGCGGCGGCGGCGGGGTCGGTCCCGACGTAGACGGCCGAGACGACGCCGGCCGCGATCCCGGCGAGACAGCAGATGGTCGTGACGACCACGCCGCGGGCGTGGTCGGACAGGCCCGAATCGTCGCTCATGCCTTCGGATCCGCGAGCGCCCGTGAAAAACCGTTCGTTCCGGCGGTCGACCGGGTCGCGACGGCTCGACGGCGCGGGCGACTCCGGAGGCGAGCGCGGCGCGCGCGAGCCGAATCGCTGACTGACTGGTCAGTCTAGCGGGCAGAAACCAGAGATAGTTGCTGGTTTTTGCGGCAAGATGCGGCGTATATCTCCGGTAAACGGCGTTTCAGCGGGAATACTCCATCAACATTTATCACCGTGTGCGGTTTCGAATCGTAACGATGGAAGGAACTCAAACGGAGGGCCTCGACGACCTCCCGCCGAGCGCCAAGCTCGTCTTCAAGGTGCTCGAGTACAACGGACCGCTGACCCAGAAGGGGATCGTCCAGGAGTCGATGCTGTCGGCTCGCACCGTCCGATACGCGCTCGAACGGCTGGAGGGCATCGGCGTCGTCGACGAGGACGTCTACTTCGCGGACGCCAGACAGAACCTCTACAAGCTCACGGAGCCGGCACAGGAGTTCACGGCCGACGAGAGCGAGGCCTCCTGCACTGCCGACTGACGCGACGCCGTCGACGCCTCGTTCGATTCTGCGCTCTGTGTCTCTTCCTCTCCGGTCCGCGGTGTCGACTACTCCGGACCGTCGGGTCCGTCCGCACGCGCGCCGCGGACCGCCGCCGCTATCGTGAGGACGACGGCGACGAACAGCGCCGACGTCGCCGCCAGCACGAACGCCAACAGGAGGAACCAGACGTCCGGGCCGAAAAGCGGGTAGTCGCGGGCGTCTATCACGGGCCCGAGCAGCTCCAGCGTCCTGACGAGGTACAGCAGGACCGCGAGCAGCGCGCCGACCGCCGTCCCGATCCGAACGTTGCGGTAGAACGACAGCGACTCCAGTAAGACCAGCATCGGCGGTTTCGAGCGCTCGTCGGTCACGGCGAACGGTACGGCCGGCGGCCGCAAAGAGCCATCGGAACGCGGCGGTGGACGGCCGATTCCTCACGATCGAAACGGACGTACGAAGGCCTGACAGCGTTAGTGACAGCCGTCAAGTGGATCGGCGGAGAAGCGCGACGTATGCCCAGAGTCGTGCTGTCGGCGTTCCCGATGATAGACCCGGAGACGTACCGCGAGGTCCTCGCTAACGCCGTCGACGAGCCGGTCGATATCGAGGTCGCGGAGCTGGGGTCGACCGAGCGGCTGATCGAGGCGGCGGCCGGCGCCGACGCGGTCGTCACCGACATCAACACGCCCGTCACCGAGGCGGCGCTCGACGCCACGGACCTCGACGTCGTCGTCCGGTCGGCGGTCGGCGTGGACAACGTCGACGTCGCCGCGGCGGCGGAGCGCGGCGTGACCGTCACCCGCGTGCCGGACTACTGTACCGACGAGGTGGCGACCCACTCCGTCTCGCTGCTTTTCGCCTGTCTGCGCTCGCTCAAGCCGTACGACGACGCGGTCGCGGCCGGCGGGTGGAGCTGGGAGGACGGGCGGCCGGTCCGCCGCGTGAGCGCGTCGACGATCGGACTGCTCTCGTTCGGGCCGATCGCCCGGCGGGCGGCCGAACAGCTCTCCGGGTTCGGCGCCGACCTCGTCGCGCACGACCCGTTCGTCGACGCCGAGGAGATGGCCGAACACGGCGTCGAGAAGGTCGACTTCGAGGGGCTGTTCGACCGCGCGGACCACGTCGGCGTCTACGCTCCCCTGACGGACGCGACGCGGGGAATCGTCGACGCGGACGCGCTGGAGCGGCTGAGCGAGGACTCGGTCGTCGTCAACGTGAGCCGCGGCCCGGTCGTCGACGCCGACGCGCTGCTCGGCGCGCTGGAGGCGGACGATATCAAGGCGGCCGGTCTCGACGTGCTGGCCGAGGAACCCCCGGAGGACGACCCGCTCGTCGGCCGGGCGGACACGGTCGTGACGCCGCACGCGGCGTGGTACAGCGAGGAGGCGAGAGACGACCTGAACCGAAGCGGCGCGAACGACGTGGCGGCCGTGTTGAACGGCGAGACGCCGGACGGGCGGGTCGACCCCGACGCCGACTGGCTGTAGCGCGGCGGCGAGTCGCGGCGGGGGATGACCGGCTACAGGCGGTCGAGCGCGTCGAAGTCGTCGTCTTCGTCGAGCGGATCGGAGCTGCCGGAGTCGTCCGAGCCGTCCGAGTCGTCGGGAACGAGGGAACCGCCGTCGTCGCCGCCGGGGTAGCTCGCGTCGAGTCCCGCGGCGAGACCCGGACCGAGGTCGTAGGTGTCCCGGACCGTCTGCGCGAGGACGCCGTCGCGGTCGAAGACGACGTAGACGGCGACGAACTCGTGTGCCGCGGGGCGTAACACGAACACCTCCCGCGGGTCGTCGTCGTCCCGTGAGTCGTTCACGCGCGCGACGAGCGGCTCGACCGGGAGCCGCCCCGTGCGGACTTCGTCGAAGGTGTCGCTACCGGGCGCGTCCGCGAAGAGGTACAGCGCGCCGTTGGGGTCGCCGTCGTTCGACCGCGTCGTGATCGAGCCGACCGGCTCGCCCTCGGCGCGGATCTGCCGCCAGGTCTCGACGGCCGCCTCGAACATCCCCTCGATACCGTCCGCGAAGCGGAACCGCGTCTCGCGGACGACCGCGACCTCGCGGAACCGCGCGGAGCCGTCGGTCCACGCCAGCGTCGCGTCGACGACGAAGCCGGGCCGAAGCGCGTCGACCGCGTCCGCGAGGTCCTCCTCGTACCCCTCGGCGGTTGCGTAGAGCGGGTCGTATCGGTCCCCGGCGTCGGGGTCGGTCGGGTCGACCGGCTCGTCGGCCAGTTCGACGAGGACGAACTCCTCGGTGCCGTCGGCGCCGGCGGCCGCGGCGGCGGAACCGGCTTCCGGGGGGTCGGCGGGCGCGTCCGCGCCGTCGTCGATGTCCGGCCGCTGGCGGCGGTCGTGGACGCGGAACCGGCCGCTCGTCGTCGGGTCCATACCGGGAGGTGGGGCGGAGCGCGGAAAAGCCGGTCGGAAGCGGGACGGCGAGACCGTCGCTCGCCGCCCGCGGATCCGTGTCGTTATGGGGCGGGCGGCCCAAGGAACCGGTAAATGGGGATCCTCGAGGACAAGTCGAACGCCCGGCTCTTCTACAAGTACCTCTCGAAGGTGTACGACCGGGTTAACCGCTTCAACTGGACCGAGGAGATGCGGGCGGAGGCGCTCTCGTGGCTGGAGTTCGGCGACGACCCGAAGGTGCTCGACGTCGGCTGCGGCACCGGGTTCGGCACCGAGGGCCTGCTCGAACACGCCGACGACGTCCACGGGCTCGACCAGAGCGTCCACCAGATGGAGAAGGCGTTCGAGAAGTTCGGGAAGCGCGACCGCGTGAACTTCTACCGCGGCGACGCCGAACGGCTCCCGTTCCGCGACGACGCCTTCGACGTGGTCTGGTCGTCCGGCTCCATCGAGTACTGGCCCAACCCCGTCGAGGGGCTCCGGGAACTCCGACGGGTGGCGAAGCCCGGCGGACAGGTGCTCGTCGTCGGACCGGACTACCCGCACAACCCGATCCTCCAGCGGGTGGCCGACGCGATCATGCTGTTCTACGACGCGGACGAGGCCGACCGGATGTTCGAGGCGGCCGGCTACGAGGCGTTCGAACACCACATCCAGCAGGCGACGCCGCAGAGCCCGCGGGCGATCACGACCGTGGCTCGGGTCCCGGGCGGCGACGAGACGGACGACCGCGAGTAGGGCCGAACAGAACCATTTCTCCGCCGGGTCGCGCCCTCACCCCGGTTCGACGACCGTCTCCAGCGACGCGACCGGTCGACCGTCGACCGCGATCCGCACGGTGACCGTCCGGCCCGGTTCGAGCGTCGGGTCGTTGGTCCCGGCGACGCGGAACGTCGCCCGCTCGCCGGGGCGCCACGCGCCGTCGCCGGCGGCGTTGAACGGACCGGTCGGGCCGGGGTGGAAGCCGGCCGCCGAGAAGAACGGGACCGGCGGCTGCTCGGCGAGCGGTTCGCCGTCGACGCGGACGCGGACCGTCGCGGCCGCGACGTCGATGGGGTCGCCGCCGCGGTGGTCGATCGAGATCCGGTCGTCGGTCGCGGACAGCGACAGGGCCGCCGACGGCGGCACCGTCGCGCTCGGGCCGTCGAGCGTCGCGGCCGCGACGCCGCCGGCTAACGCGACCGCGATCGCGATGAGCAGCACGCCCGCGACGGGCGCCATCCCGCGGGCGCGACGAGTGACTGGTGACACGGCGGCGCTGGGGCGGTTTCGGATAAAAGGGTCGGCCCGGCGCTCACTCGTCGTCGATCGGTCTCGGCGTCGGGAGGGGTTGGATGTCGCCGACGACGACGACGCGGGGCTCGTCGACGACCGTGATGCGGTACGGCTCCGCCGGCGAGAGCGTCCGGACGACGCCGTCGTCGTCGGTCGCGCCGATGGCCTGGCTGTCGCCGTCACCGACCGATTTGGTGACGGTGACGTCGGGGACCGGGTCGCCCGTCTCGTCGTCGAGGACGGTGACGCTCACCGGCCCGCCGGGGTAGGTCCGTTCGACGGTGACGTTGAACCCGTCGCCGCTCTCCGAGACGGGTTCGCTGTCGGGGAACGCGGAGAGATCGATGCGCTGGTGCTCGACGAACACCTGCTCGGTCCCGCCGCTGACGAAGGTGCGGAGCGTGCCGAAGTCGTGCGGGATCGTGATCCGCTGGACCGCGCCCGCGCCGAACGCGTCCGGCTCGCGGAGCGACGCCGTCTCCGGGTACGCCGCCTCGGTCACTTCGATCGCCAGGTCGTTCGAGATGGGACCGCCGCCCCGGTCCCAGCGGTCCGTCCGGAACGCCTCGCGGACGTACTCGCCGTCGACGACGGTGGCGAGCACGACCGCGCCCTGGCTCGACGCGACGTACACGTCGGTCGGGGACGACTGCCCCCTGGCGGTCGCGAGCGCGTGGTCGCGGACCGGTCCCTCGTACACCTGTAGCGCGACCTGAAGCTCGTCGAGCCGGCTGGGGGAGCTGAATCCGTCGGTCCCCTCGGCCAGCGCGTCGAGCTCGTCGAGGCGCTCGTCGTACTCGCGGGCGGTCGCGGACACGCGGACGAGCTCGTCGACCAGTTCGCGGTCGGACAGCTCTCCGGCGGCGTGCGCGGTGAAGGCGTTCGCCTGCCGGCTGTTGAGCGCCACCTCCGCGCGCTCGACGCGGTTTATCTCCGCGAGGATCTGCTGCTGTCGCTCGACGGTCGACTCGGTGGTTTCGATCCGGCGGACGACGGCGGCGGTCTCGACCGCGGCGTCGGCGTCCGCGGTCGCGAACCCGAGCGAGGAGCCGAGGTCGGGGCCGCGGGCGTACGTGCCGACGCGGGTCTCCGCGCCCGACGGCGTCGACAGCGTCCGGAGCGTGAGGTTCGCTCGGTCGACCTGCGGCGTCGGGACCTGTCCGGCGACGGGGGACGGCGAACCGGAAGCGAGGGTCGGATCGGCAGAGGAGGCCGGCCCGGCGGACGATGACGAGTCGACCGGCGACGTGCCGGCGGACTGCGGGGCGCCGCCCGGCGCGGCGACGGGGGCGACCGGCGCCACGAACAGCAGGACCGCGACGACGGCGACGAGGAGGGCTCTCATCGTGCGACGATTCGCCCCGCGATACAAAAAGTCCACCTACTGCGGGCGGTCGCCCGGCGGCCCGCGGGGAGAGCCGGACGGGCGCGGCGGGCACGTCGGGGGGCGAGACGGGAGTTCGACCGGGCGTCCCGTCGAAAAACAGCGTATGGAAAGCGTTTTGCCGGGTGCGCGAGTGACCCGAGACGTATGCGGAACCCCGCTCTCCGCGTGCTTCTGGTCGCGGTCGTCGCGCTCGCGCTGATCGCGAGCGCCGGCGGCGCGGCCGGCGGCGCGGCCACGATCACCTCCTCCCCCGACGCGGACAGGACGGCTACCTCCGCCGCCGCGGCCGAGGCTCTCCCCGCCGCCGCGGGCAGCGCCGGTTCGTTGGACGAGAGAGCGGCCCTCGTCGACCGCGACGCCCGAGACGGTAAAGAGTCGCTCGGAGACAGTCCGGGAGCGGTCCGGCCCCAGACGGAGGACGACATCACCTCGCCGTCGACGACTCGGATCCGGATCGGGTTGAGCCCCGACCGCAGCGCCGACTGGACCGTCGCGGTGCGATACGCGCTCGCTGACGAGAACGAGACCGCCGCGTTCGAGGCGGCCGCCGAGCGCTTCCGCGACGGCGAGGTCGGTCCGGACAGCGAGCTGTTCGAGGGATTCCGCCGCGAGGCGAACCGCAACGTCGATCGGTCGATGACGATCCGAGACGTCGACCGCGAGGCCGTCGTTCACGACGACCCGGACGAGTACGACGTCGCCACGGAGGAGTCGGCGGCCGTCGGGGAGCTGCGGCTGACGTTCACCTGGACCGAGTTCCTCGCGCAGGACGGCGAGAGCCTGATCCTCGGGGACGCGCTGACGACCCCGGGCAACGAGACGTGGCTGCGCAGCCTCGAAGCCGGCCAGACGCTGGAGGTGTCGACGCCGGAGGGGTACACCGTCACCGGAACGCCGAGCACGGCCGTCGCGCGGCTCTCGGACGGCGACGTGATAATCGATGGCCCGCAGACGTTCGACGGCGGCGAACCCGTGGCGATCGTCTACGGCCCGGCGGGAGCGGGGGCGCCGCCGTGGCTGCTGCTGACCGGCGCGGTCGCGCTCGTGGCAGCCCTCTTCGCCGGCGTCGTCTGGTACCGACGGAGCGACTCCGAGGACGGCGGAGCCGACGAGGCGGCGTCGGGCGGCGGGAACGCGCCGAACGGCGACGACCGCGGTCCGACCGGGGCCGTCGACCCGGACCGGGCGGAAGGCGACGCGGGCGGTGCGGGCAGCGCCGCGACCGACGACTCAGGCGACGAGGACGGTCCGGACCTCTCGCTGCTCTCCGACGAGGAGCGCGTCGAGCGGCTCCTCAACGAGAACGGCGGGCGGATGCGACAGGCCGACATCGTCGCGGAGACCGGCTGGTCGGACGCGAAGGTGTCGCAGCTGCTCTCCGCGATGGCCGACGAGGGCCGCGTCGAGAAGCTCCGGCTGGGGCGCGAGAACCTCATCTCGCTGCCCGACGGCGAGGAGGGCGACGGCGATGCGGACGGCAAGGGCGGTTCGGAGGGGTCCGCTCGCGGCGACGAGCGCGGGACCTGACCCGGGAGCCCGAACTCGCCCGAACGGCGCGGAAACCGTCGTTCCGCGGTCGACCGTTCCGAAAACCATTACAGGGCGAGCGACCGAGTATCGATCATGAAGGTTCTGGTGACCGTCAAGGAGGTCGCGGAGGCGGACGACGACTTCGCGATCGAGGGAACAGACATCGCCGAGTCCGACCTCGAGTACGACCTCAACGAGTGGGACGACTACGCCGTCGAGGCCGCCGTCCAACTGGCCGAGGCCGGGGTCGCTGACGAGGTCGTGACCGTCACCGTCGGCCCGGAGCGCGCCGAGGAGACGATCCGCATGGCGCTCGCGAAGGGCGCCGACCGCGCGGTCCGCGTCTGGGACGACGCGCTCGGATCCGGGTTCCCCGACGTCGCCTCGAAGGTCGACCTGTTCGAGGCGGTCGTCGACGAGGAGGAGCCGGACCTGATCCTCGGCGGCGTCCAGGCCGCCGACACCGGGTTCGGCGCGACGGGCGTCGCGCTCGCGGAGCGGATCGGCTTCGAGCACGCCGCGGTCGTCAACCACCTCGACGTGGACGCGGACGCGGGCGTCGCGCACGTCCACCGCGAGCTCGAGGGCGGCGTCGAGGAGCTGACCGACGTCGACCTCCCCGCCGTGTTGACGGTCCAGACCGGACTCAACGAGCCGCGGTACGCGAGCCTGCGCGGGATCCGGCAGGCGCAGCGCAAGGAGATCGCCGCGACGGACCTGTCCGACCTCGGCCTGACCGACGCCGACGTCGAGAGCGCGCTGACGATCACCGAGATGTACGAGCCGGAGAGCGAGTCCGACGCGGAGATCATCGAGGGCGACGCCGGGGAGTCCGCTAGCCGCCTCGCGGAGGTCCTCCGCGAGAAGGGGGTGAGCGCGTGATGGCCGACGTGCTCGTCGCCGCCGAACACCGCCGCGGGTCGCTCCGTGACGTCACGTACGAGGCGATCACCGCGGGCCGGGAGCTGGCCGACGAACGCGGCGGCGACCTCCACGTGGCCGTCGTCGGGGGCGACGTCGACGGGTTCGCGGAGGACCTCGACCGCGAGGGCGTCGACGCGATCCACACCGTCGCGGACGGCGAGGAGTTCGACCACAACGCCTACCAGACCGCGGTCTCGACGCTCGCGGACCGGCTCGACGCCGGCTCGGTCGTGGCGCCGAACTCCGTCAACGGACTCGACTACGTCCCGGCGCTCGCGGAGGACCTCGGCGTTCCGGTCGTGACCGACGCGGTCGGGATCGAGTACGACGACGGCCTCACCGTCACCCGGGAGATGTACGGCTCGAAGGTCGAGACGACCGTCGACGTCGCCGGCGACCGGTTCGTCCTCACCGTCCGCGGCGGCGAGTGGGCGCCCGCGGAGGGGGTCGGTGACGCCACCGTCGAGTCGGCCGACGTCGACATCCCCGAGTCGGGCGCCCGCGTTACGGGCTTCGAGGAGGTCGGCGGCGGCGACGTCGACATCGCGGACGCCGACGTGCTCGTCTCGGTCGGGCGCGGCATCGAGGAGGAGGAGAACCTCGAACTCGTCGAGGACCTCGCGGACGCGCTCGGCGCGACGCTGTCCGCCTCGCGGCCGATCGTCGACAACGGCTGGCTGCCGAAGAACCGGCAGGTCGGCCAGTCGGGGAAGGTCGTCACGCCGGACGTGTACGTCGCGATCGGCATCTCCGGCGCGGTCCAGCACGTCGCCGGCATGAAGGGGTCGGACACGATAATCACGATCAACACCGACCCGAACGCCCCCATCTTCGACATCGCGGACTACGGGATCGTCGGCGACCTCTTCGACGTGGTGCCCGAGCTGATCGACGAGTTCGCCTAGATCGGCAACACCGAACTCGCAACGGGACGAGAGTCGGGCTTTCGGACGGCCGTCCGCCGGACCACCGCCGGAGAAACACCTATCACGGTCGTCAGGAATATGACGACCATGCCACATATCCGAGGGACGATTCACGGCTTCGCCGCGATGGTAACGCTGGTCGTCGGATCGATGCTGACGAACACGATCCGCGCGGAGTTCGAGCTGTTCGCACAGATCGCCGCGACGACGAGACACCTGCTCATCGACGTCGCGGAGCTACCGGTCTCGCGGGAGATCGCCGAAGTGGTCGTCCCCGTCGGCGTGCTGATGGGCGTCTGGGTGTTCGCCTACGAACTCCAGCGGCTGGCTCGGAGCGACTGACACGGAAGGAGACGGGCCAGTCTCGGTTCGTTTATCACCCCGCCGACCCTCAGATCGGACAATGAGCGAGGCCGACGAGCAGGCGGCTGCGACCGCGACCGGGCGGGAGATCTGGATCGAGAAGTACCGGCCCCAGACCCTCGACGACATCCACGGCCAAGAGGAGGCCGTCGAGCGGCTTCAGAGCTATATCGACCAGGACGACGTGCCCCACCTGCTTTTTTCAGGGCCTGCGGGCGTGGGAAAAACCACCGCGGCGACCGCCATCGCTCGACAGGTGTACGGCGAGGAGAACTGGCGCGGCAACTTCCTCGAACTCAACGCCTCCGACCAGCGCGGGATCGACGTGGTGCGCGACCGGATCAAGGGGTTCGCGCGCTCGTCGTTCGGCGGCGACTTCCGGATCGTGTTTCTCGATGAGGCGGACTCGTTGTGCGTGCCGCCGGGGACCGATGTCGTCACGGGGTATCCGTCGAATCCCGAGGTGAAACCGATCGAGGAAGTGAGTGCGGAAGGAGAACCGATCCCGTCCGTCGATTTCGAGACCAACGAGGTACAGTCCGACAAAGGGAAGCTCGTCGACTCCGGTACCGCGGACTTCCTCGAAGTGGAACTGGAAGACGGTCGAACCACGATCGCGAGTCCGACGCACCCGTTCTTCGTGGTCGGCGGAGACGGGAGGCTCGTAGAGAAAGAGCTCAGAGAACTATCGTCGGGAGACGAAATCGCGGACTTCAAAGACGATATCGGCGTGTCTCAGTGCGAGATCTGTGAGTCCTGGACGGCAGGACGCTTCTGTTCCGTCGAGTGTAAAAATGAGGGCCACAGCCAGGAGATGCGCGGGGACGGAAATCCGATGTACGGGACCGAGTGGTCCGACGAGCGGCGGGAGAAGATCGTCGAAAAGCTATCGGACGGTCGATTTGCCGGAAGTAACAACCCGAATTACGGCGGGAATTTCCACGGAGTCCACGTCATGGAGATGGACGAAGAGACCGTCGAACAGTTTCGCGAGACGATCAGCGAGATGCGGTCTGGAACCTCGTGGGAGGAGTGGGTCGTCGACGCGGATCCCGACGAGGTGAAAGCAGACATCGGTGCGGCCACGGTCAAGTGGTGGGAAAGCTTGGACGACGACGAGAGGCAGGCGGTAATCGACAAGAGCGTCGAAAACTGTGATTACCCCGTCTGCGACATCACCGGCGACAACAATCCGATGCGTGACCCGGAGGTCGCCCAGAAAGTCTCGGAGGCGTTGAAGGGGCACGAACCAACCGGAGGAGGGAACATCAGACACAGCGACGAGCTCGGGCATCTGGTTCGGTCCGACTGGGAGTACGATGTCGCGGAGGCGCTACAGGAGGCAGGCATCGACTACGAGTACGAACCGGCGTTCGAGTTGTCCGACTCCGTGTACCATCCCGACTTCTTACTCGGAGACACGGTGATCGAGGTCAAGGGGGTCGCCGAGCTGTGGGGACGGACCGAGAAAGTCGAAGAGTTCCTCGAAACGTACGGAGACGAGTACACGTACGTCGTCGTCGGCGACGGCGCCATGCCTCACGACGAACATTACGAGAAAGAAGAGTTCGAACCGGCGGTCGTCGCCGACGGCGGAGTCCAGAGCGTTCAGACGGTAGCGATCGACAGCATCGAGTACAGTCATCGCGGCAAGGCGTACAACATCACCATGGAGGACACTCCAAACTTCATGCTCGCGAACGGGGTGTTGACGCACAACACCGACGACGCCCAAGCAGCGCTCCGCCGGACGATGGAGCAGTTCTCCGACAACACCCGCTTTATCCTCTCGTGTAACTACTCGTCGAAGATCATCGACCCGATCCAGTCTCGCTGCGCCGTCTTCCGGTTCTCGCCGCTCTCGGACGAGGCGGTCGGGGGGATGATCCGCGAGATCGCGGCCGCGGAGGAGATCGAGGTGACCGACGCGGGCGTCGACGCCCTCGTCTACGCGGCCGACGGCGACATGCGCCGCGCGATCAACTCGCTCCAGGCGGCCGCGACGACCGGCAACGTCGTCGACGAGGCGGCGGTGTACGCGATCACCGCCACGGCCCGCCCGGAGGAGATCGAGTCGATGGTGACCGACGCGCTGGACGGCGACTTCGCGCGGGCGCGGTCGACGCTCGACACCCTCCTCACGGAGACGGGGATGGCCGGCGGCGACGTGATCGACCAGCTCCACCGCTCCGTCTGGGAGTTCGATCTGAGCGAGCGCGAGGCGGTGCGGCTCATGGAGCGCATCGGTGAGGCCGACTACCGGATCGCGGAGGGGGCCAACGAGCAGGTCCAGCTGGAGTCGCTGCTCGCCGCGCTCTCGTTGGACGAATAGCGATAGACTGGTTTCGGATCTCCGGCCACTTGTTTATAAGTAATCGACCACACAGCGACAGCTACCGCCGCCAAATTTCCGGCCGCTTACTTATAAATAGCTGACTGTGGATCGACGGCGAACACCGCCAAAGCCCCAGCCGCGAGGACTCGATGCGCTCGCTGCGCGCTTCAGCCGCTCGCTGCGCTCGCTCCCTCCAGTGCTTACGTCGCGCGTCTTCGTCCTCGCGGCTGCCCCTTTGAGTCCACCCCACAGCACCGCAACCGCAGCCTCACGCCTCCCCGGCCTCGTCGCTCGCGCTTAAAAGCGCTCGCGACTCCCTCGCGCGTGCTGTCGCCGGCGCTTCGCGCCGGCTTCCAGAGGGACCTTCCGTCCCTCGCGGCTCGGCCGCAAAGCGGCCTCGCAGGCACGCGCCACCGCAGGCGCGCTTTTTAAATCACGCCGGCGCGGACGGCCGGTATGCTCGTCGTCGTCTCCGACACGCACGCACGCGAGGAGTCGAGGCTTCAGGGACGGACCGCGGAGGCGGTCCGCGAGGCGGAGCTGGTGATCCACGCGGGCGACTTCTACCGCGAGCCGGTCTTGGACGCCTTCCGGTCGGCCGCCGCGAGCCTCCGGGCCGTCTACGGGAACAACGACGACGCGTCGATCCGCGACCGGGTCCCCGAGGTGCGGACCGTCGAGTACGCCGGCGTCCGGTTCGCGGTCACGCACCGCCACCGCAGCGGCGACACGGGCCTCGTCATGCTGGCTCGCGGTCGCGACGCTGACGCCGTGATCTGCGGCCACAGCCACCGACCGCGCTTCGACGACTCCGGCGGCCTCCCGATACTGAACCCGGGGAGCCACGCGCAGCCGCGGGGCAACCGCCCGGCACACGCGGAACTGACCCCGTCGGCGGACGAGAGAGGAAGGGGGTTGGACGGGCGGCTGGTGACGCCGGACGGCGAGGCCTTCGAGACGTTCCGGATCGAGGGCGAGAGTACCCAGTAAGAACGAGAGCGGTCGTGAGAAGCGGGGCGGAGGGAGTCGCCGTCGCGGGCGGCGGGGACCGGACGCGACGCCCCGCGGACGGCCGGGCCGACCGACGGTCGTGTACACGGTGGAGGACCCGGATCGGAGCGGGTGCGGGCGCCGGCGGTCGGTCGCGTCGGTCGGCCGGAGAGGGGCACCGGGCAGGGGAGGGGTGCGAGGCCGACCGGCCGGCACGTCGGCCGGCAGTTTCGAGCGTCTGAGGGCCGAAGCGGGGGTCGCACCCGTACGTAACGCGGCCGACGAGATATACGTGGCTGAGGGACAAAGGGGCGTTTTAGTCACCGATCGGTCGACCGCGCGTGGCGGCGTTCGGGGCGTCTCGCCGCCGTCCGGCTCGAAAGGTATAACCCCGTCCCGACGGATTCGAGCGTATGCTTCCGGTCCAACCGCTGTTCGTCCTGATTTTGGTGGGGCTTCTCGGGCTGTTCTTCTTCGGGTTCCTCCTCGTCCGTCGCACGGTGACGGGACTGAACGAGGGGTACGACGACGGGCGTAACTGATGGTCCTCGTCACCGCCGCGACGCTGCTCGTCGCCGCCGCGGCGAGCCTCTTCATGGCGTGGTCGATCGGCGCGGGGTCGTCGGGGTCGACACCGTTCGCGCCCGCGGTCGGCGCGAACGCCATCTCCGTCATGCGGGCCGGCCTGATCGTCGGCGTCCTCGGCCTGCTCGGCGCGATACTTCAGGGCGCGAACGTGACGGAGGCGGTCGGCACCGAACTGATCGGCGGGGTGACGATCACGGCGGCGGCGGCCATCGTCGCGCTCGTCACGGCCGCCGCGCTGGTCGCGATCGGCGTCTTCGCCGGCTATCCGATCGCGACGGCGTTCACCGTCACCGGCGCGGTCGTCGGCGTCGGCCTCGCGCTGGGCGGCGACCCGGCGTGGCCGAAGTACGCGGAGATCGCGGCGCTGTGGGTGCTCACGCCGTTCGTCGGCGGGGGGGTCGCCTACGGCGTCGCCCGGATGCTCATCGGCGAGTCGCTGCCCGAGCGCCCGCTCACGGCCGCCCTCGCCGGACTCGTCGGGGTGATCCTCGCGAACGTCGGGTTCGCGCTGCTCGGTCCCGCCGGCGAGCAGGCGTCGGTCGCGACGGCCCTCGGCTCGGGGCTCGGGGTCGGCGGCGCGGGGCCGCCCGCGGTGAGCCTCGCGATCGCCGCCCTGGTCGCGGTCGCGGTGTACGCGGACCTCGGTCGCGACCGCGCGGGCGCCCAGCGGCGGTTCCTGCTCGCGATGGGCGGCCTCGTCGCGTTCTCGGCGGGCGGCTCGCAGGTCGGCCTCGCGATCGGCCCGCTCGTCCCGATCTTCACCGAGGTCGGCGTCCCGGTGTGGGCGCTGCTCGTCGGCGGCGGGGTCGGCCTGCTGGCCGGGTCGTGGACCGGCGCGCCGCGGATGATCAAGGCGATCTCACAGGACTACGCCTCGATGGGGCCGCGCCGGTCGATCGCGGCGCTCATCCCCTCGTTCGCGATCGCGCAGACCGCCGTCGCCTTCGGGATCCCCGTCTCGTTCAACGAGATCATCGTCTCCGCGATCGTCGGCGCGGGCTACGCCGCGGGCGACGCCGGCGTGAGCCGCAAGAAGATGGGGTACACGGTCCTCGCGTGGATCGGGTCGCTCGTCGGCGCGTTCGTGCTCGGGTTCGGCGTCTACTCCGCGGTCGATCTCGTGGTGTGAGGGGTTTCCGCGGCCGAAGCCCCGGATCCCGCGGAGCGTTTCAGGCCCGCAGCCCCGGGTACGACGGGAGCCGCGCCGACCGAGCGCTCCCGTCGACGAACGGGAGGTCGACGGCGGCGGCCGGGACCTCCTCGCCGTCGACGCGGACGGTGACGCCGCCGAGGTCGGCGTCGAACGCGACGAGCGCCAGCGCGATCGGGACGTCCGTCGCGGGACCGACCGCGGCGCGGGTGACCTCGCCTATCGCCTCGTCGCCGTCGAAGACGGCGGCGCCGGACGCGGGGAGGGCGTCGTCGATCCCGGCCGGGTTCGCGTCCGCGTCGACGTCCGCGACCCTCTCGACGAGGCCGTCGAGTTCGAGCCCGACGAGCCGGCGGCTCGGCCGGCCCTGATTCTCCACGCGTGAGACGACCTCCTGCCCGACGTAACACCCCTTGTCGAAGTCTAAGGCGTTCCGGAGGCCGAGGACGTTCGGGATCGCCCCCGCCAGTTCGTACTCGAAGAGGGGCGTCCCGGCCTCCGTCGCGAGCGCGTCCCACGTTCGGTAGCCGAACGGCGTTGCGTTGAGCCCGCGGTTGATCAGGGTGTCGAACACGTCGCCCGCGTCGGCGGCGGCGCAGACGATCTCGTACCCCTCCTCGCCCAGCGGCGCGTCCGTCGCGATCACGGTGACCCCGGCGTCGACCATCGACCCGCGGACGAACGAGAGGGGTTCCTCGGGGGCGCCCGGACCGCCGAGGACGGACGCGACCTTCTCCGTCGACTTGGGTCCGTGGACACCGAACACGCCGAACTCCTCGGTGACGTCGTCGATCTCGACGTCCTGAATGAACACGTTCTCCGCCCAGTCGGTCGCGACCGACTCGGTCCGCTCCGGCGGCAGGAAGACGAGCAGCCGCTCGTCGGCGTTGTACACGTACATGTCCGTCTCGATCCCGCCCTGCGGGTCGAGCAGCAGGGCGTAGGTCCCCCCGCCGTCCTCGGTCGGGACGCGGTTCGAGACGGCGTTGTCGACGAACTCGACGCGGTCGGCGCCCCTGACGGCGAGGACGCCGTACCCCATCTCGATCACGCCGGCGACCTTGCGGACCGCCTTGCCGACGCGGACGGGCTTCCCGTAGTGGTCGACCACTTCGCGGCCGCCGCGGTCGCGGTACGCCGCGCCGTGCGCGTCGTGGGTGCCGGAGACGAGCGTCATGGTGGGAGGAACGCGATCGAGAGTCAAAAGGCCGCCGTCTCCGGCGGCTACAGTCCGATCCGGTCGCGGATCGCGTCGACGAGGCTCTCGGAGGGGTCGTCGACCTCCGCCTCCGGGTCGGGAACGACGCGCTCGTGGGCGTACACCCGGACGCGCTCGTCGGTCTCCACGATGATGAGCGAATCCTCTTTCAGCGCCGAGAGCCCCTCCTCGACGGCGTCGATGTCGGCGTCGACGGCCGCGCGAAGTTCGAGGACCGTCATCCCCTCGTCGCCGCGGTCGACGAGCGCGTCGAGCAGCGCTACCTCGACGTCCGGCCGGTCGCGGTATTCCGGCTTTGCGGCCATACGCGTTCCTTGTAGGGGACGGACTTTACGTCTACCGGCAGGAGAAGCGGGGCGGGCCCGAGCGCGCGAAGCGTCAGCGGACGAGCCGCGAACAGGTGCCACAGAGGTTCTCCTCTTTCACGTCAACCTCGCGGACCGTGGGAGAAAACGACATCACGCACTTGCTGTTGTCGCAGTGCTCCAGCCCGAGGGTGTGCCCGATCTCGTGGACGACTTCCTTCCGGACGCGGTCACCGAATACGTCGACCGCGGGCTTGGTGGAGACGCCGCCGTCGGAGGAGGTGCGGAGGCGGTGCGTGGAGATGACCGAGCCGCTGCCGTTGAGATACGCGAGGCCGAACACGTAGTTCCGGCGGCGGTAGTAGAGGTCCTCGGGCGTGATTCCGATGTTCTTCTCGCCGCCACCGACCCGCGTGACCGTCTCGATGAGGTCCTCGGCGCGGTACTGACCGCGCTCGGCCTCGAACGCGGAGTCGGGGATCGCCTGGTCGTCGTGGACGGTCACGTCGCAGTCGTACACGGAACGCAGCGCGCCGGAGGCCTCCCGCTTCACTTGGGGGGTAACCTCTCCGACCGGGACGATGTCCACGAGCATGGAACCGTTTTTGACCGCCGCAATCATAAAGCCCGCGCCGTGGCATCAACGTCCCCGTCGGAGCGGGCGCTCGCCGTCGCCCTCGACCGACACGAGCGGCTCGTCGAGGTCGGCGTCGGTCGCCGCCCGGGCGTCGCTCGCGCGCTCGCCGCCCGCGGTCGCGAGGTGGTCGCGTTCGACGTCGACGTGAGCGAGGCGGCGCGGGACGCGGCGGCCGAGACGCAGGCGTCCGGCGGGGGGTCGCTCCGCGTCGTCGCGGCGGACGTGACCGCGCTGTCGATCGCCGACGACCGAGCGGTCCGGGACGCGCTCGGATGCGGCGCGTCCGAAGACGAACCCGCCGCCGGGGGCGAACCGACCGCCGGGGGCGAGCCGAGCGCGGCCGCCGGCGTCGACGCCGTCTACGCCCGGAACCTCCCGGCCGAACTCCAGCGTCCGACCGTCGCGCTGGCCGAGCGGCTCGACGCCGCCTGCCTGTTCACCACGCTCGGGTTCGAGGAGCCGATCGTCGACGTCCGGCGGCGGTCGGCGGAGGCGGGCCCCGTCGTGTTCGTCGCGCGCTGAGGTCGTGCGCCGGGGTCTCGTCTCGACCGGGGGGAACCGAGCCGGCGACGGCGACCGCGAACCCGAACGTTCATTCCGCCGCCAGCCGGCGTAGCGGTATGCAGGTCGACGCAGTGGTCCTCGACATCGACGGGGTGTTGGTCGACGTGGCCGACTCCTACCGGCGGGCGATCCTCGAATCGGTCGACCGAGTGTGCGGCAAGCCGATCGACCGGGACGCGGTCCAGGCGTTCAAAGACGCCGGCGGATTCAACAACGACTGGGAGCTGACCGACGCGGCCGCGCTGTTCGTGTTGGCCCGCCGCGAGGGGCTCCGGATGAACGTCGACGAGTTCACCGACCGCGTTCACGAACTCGGCGGCGGCCTCGACGCCGCCAAGGAGGTCGTCGGCGACCTCCCGCGAGTCGCGCAGGCGCGCGTCCGAGACCAGTGGGACCGCGACGCGCTCCGCGAGACGTTCCAAGCGCTGTACCTCGGCGCGGAGCTGTACCGCGAACTGGAGGGCGGCGAGCCGCCGGCCGAGACGGACGGGTACATCCGCGACGAGCCGACGCTCGTCGACCCCAAGACGATAGCCGACCTCAGCGCGCGGTTCGACGTGGGCGTCCTTACCGGGCGACCGGCCGCGGAGGCCGACATCGCCTTAGAGCGCGTCGGCCTCAACGTGCCCGCGGACCGGCGGTTCACGATGGACGACTGGGAGGAGGGGAAGCCGCACCCGCGGGCGCTCGTCGAGCTCGCGGAGCGGTTCGACGCCGAGCGCGTCGCGTTCGCGGGCGACACCCTCGACGACGTGCGGACCGCACGCAACGCCGACGAGACCGACGAGACGCGTGTCTACTACGGTATCGGCGTGCTCACCGGCGGCCTCACCGGCGAGGCGGGCCGCGAGAAGTTCGCCGGCGTCGGCGCCGACGCGGTGATCGACGACGTGAACGAACTGGTCGGGCTGTTGGAGTAGTCCGCGGCGCGCCGTGGCGCCGTGTCGGGGGACGATCGGTCAGGCCGGGATCGTTCCGGCGACGCGCCCGCGGAACTCGCCGGTATCCGTGACGCGCCGAATAGGTTCCGAGCGGCGGAGAGACGGTGACAGAGCTTTCCAGCCCGCACAAACGCCGTTTGTGCGTGAATCGAGCGTCACGGTCGGCGGCACGAACCCGGCGTACGTCGCCGGTTTAACCCCGCTGAACCGGTAGCTCGGCCGATGAGTGACGCCAACGCGACGCAGCGGATGGAGGTCAGCGGCGAGAGCGACAGCGAGTCGAAGTTCGTCGCCGAGGCCAGAGGCCACGAACTGGTGATGGACGACCCGGAGGCGATGGGCGGCGACGACGACGGCGCGATGCCCGTCGAGTACCTCCTCGCGGCCTGGACCGGCTGTCTCAACGCGACCGTCCGCGCGACGGCGCCCGACTTCGACCTTGACGTTGAGGGCGTCGCAGTCGAGGTCGCCGGCGAGTTCGACCCCCGAAAACACCTCGGCCACGCCGAAGAGCCCCGAGCGGGCTATCAGGGCGTGGAGGCGACCGTCGACGTCGACTTCGCCGGCGACGTGGACGACGACACGCTCGCCGAGTTCACCGCTGCCGTCGAGGAGCGGTGTCCGGTGAGCGACAACCTCGCGAACGAGACGGCGACCGACGTGACGCTTCAGCGGGAGTAGGCAGCGTTTTCCGGGGCTGTTTTCGGCGACTAGGCGGTTTCAAAAACCGGTCGGAGAACAGTCGAAAGATGGGCCCTGCCGGATTCGAACCGGCGATCAACTCGTTATGAGCGAGTCGCTTTAACCGGACTAAGCTAAGGGCCCGTACCCGTCGGTACGTCCGAGACGTTTTTAGCGTACCGACTCGCGACGAAGCAGGTGACAGCAGAAGGCGCCGAAGCCAGGACTCGAACCTGGGACCGCCTCGTTAACAGCGAGGCGCTCTACCAACTGAGCTACTTCGGCTCACTCTCGGGTACTCGCGTCGTTTTGATAGGGCTTTCGTTTCCGCCCGACGGAGCGGGATCCGGACGACGCGAGGGGTGCGAAACGCTACCGCGGCGCCCGCGCGTCGCGCCGCCGATCCGACCGACACGTTTTCGGCCGGACCGCGAGACCGTTCGGTATGGACGAGTTGGAGGCGGTGCTGTCGCGGGTCCGCGAGCGCGTCCTCCCGGAGCCGGCGGAGCGCGAGCGGCTGCGCGAGGCGGCCGCGACGCTGACCGAGCGGACCCGCGAGGCGATAGCCGACCTCCCCGTCGACGCCGACGCGGTCCAAGTCGGGTCGACCGCGCGCGGGACGTGGGTCGCGGGCGACCGCGACATCGATCTGTTCGTCCGGTTCGACGCCGACCTCGACCGCGCCGAACTGGAGGAGTACGGGCTGGCGGTCGGCCACGCGGTCCTCCCCGACGGCCACGAGGAGTACGCCGAACACCCGTACGTGAAGGGGAGCTACGAGGGGTTCGACGTCGACTTAGTCCCCTGTCACGACGTGGAGACCGCGGGCGATCTGGTCTCCGCGGTCGACCGCACCCCGTTCCACGACGCGTACCTCTCGGCGCGGCTCGACGACGACCTCGCGGCCGACGTGGTGCTGGCGAAGGCGTTCCTGAAGGGGATCGGCGCGTACGGGAGCGACCTCCGCACGGAGGGCTTTTCGGGGTACCTGACGGAGCTGCTCGTGTTGGAGCTCGGCGGGTTCGTCCCGCTCGTCGAATCGGCGCGGAGCTGGCACCCACCGGTTGAGTTCGACCCCGAGGGACACGCCGAGCGCACGTTCGAGGACCCGCTCGTCGTCGTCGACCCCACGGACCCGACGCGGAACGTCGCCGCGGTGCTGTCGGCGGCGAACCTCGCGCGGTTCCAGCACTACGCGCGGGAGCTGCTCGCGGCACCGAGCGAGGCGCTCTTCGAGCCGGACGAGCCCGAGCCGCTCGACTCGAAGGCGGTACGCGCTCACCTCGACCGCCGGGGGACGACGCCGGTCGCGGTCGTCTTCGACGCGCCCGACCTCGTCGACGACCAGCTGTGGCCGCAGCTCCGCCGCTCGCTGGACGGGATCGTCGGCGGGCTCAACGAGCACGGGTTCGACGTGCTCCGGGCGCGCGCCATGACGGACGGGGCGGAAGCGACGGGGAGCGTCGAGGCGAGCGACGCCGAGAGAGCGGGCGAGCGCACCGATTCCGACGGGCCGACGCGGGCCGCGCTGTACGCGGAACTGGAGGTGACGGAGCGGCCGGCCGTCGAGCGCCACGAGGGGCCGCCGGTCGCGGTCAGGAAGCACGCCGCGAGCTTCTACGAGTCGTACGTCGACGACGTCGACCCGGACACGTACGGCCCCTTCATCGACGGGGACCGGTACGTCGTCGAGCGGGAGCGGGAGTTCGCCACCGTCCGGGAGTACCTGGAGAGCGACGCCGCGAGCGACGTGGCGCTCGGCGCGCGGGTAGAGCCGGCGTTCGACGACCGCGACGTGCTGGTCGGGGAAGCGGTCGCGACGCTCGCGCCCGCGTTCGGGCGGCCGCTCCGGGAGTTCTACGAGCCGCGGCCGTGAGGGCGCCGGCGGGAAGCGAGCCGCCGCGGGGACGCGAGCCGGGACGCCGACGAGCCGCCCGGCGTCACCGGGAGACGCGGTCGAGGAGCCAGTACACGACCGCGGCGACGGCGGCGACGATCAGCGCGAGCGCCGAGAGGAGGCCGGCAGCGCGGGGAAACGACAGCCAGAACGCGGCGTAGAAGGCGAGCGCGAACGCGAACAGGCCGACGACGAGCAGCCCGCGCGAGGGGTTCTGCGCGGCGGCCACGAAGGCGCGCTGGGGGATCGAGAGGTCACCGAACTCGGGGACGTCCTCGGGCCCGACGTCGTCGGAGAGCGGTCCCGAGTCGCCCGGGTCGGTCGACTCGCCGTCGACGGAGCGGTCGGTGTCGGTCACGGGAGCGCGTAGGGACCGAGGGATGCTGTACCTATCGCTTGTCGAGTCGGATCGGACCGAAGAGCGAGGAATTCCGGTCAGGCGAGAAGGGTCCCGGCGAGCAGCGAGCCGAGGAGGAACGCGACCAGCGCGGCCGCGAGGGTCGACCCCGCGACCGTCGCGGCGGCCCGGGCGCCGGTCTCGCTCGCGGCCCGCACGGTCCCGACCGCGAACGACGAGAAGGTCGTGAACGCGCCGCAGAAGCCGACGCCGAGGAGCAGCGCCGCCGTCGACCCGATCGGTGCGGCGGAGACGGCACCGAGCGCGAAGCTCCCGACCGCGTTGACCAGGAGGACCGAGCGGCGCCCCTCGACGCGGAGGCCGACCGCGTGCCGAGAGACGGCACCGAGCGCGCCGCCGACCCCGACGAGCGCCGTCGCGAGGAGCGGCGAGGCGGTCATCGGTCCCTCCGCCTCCCGACCGCGAGTCCGAGCGCGGCCGCGGCGAATCCGGTCAGGTAGCTGACGGCGACGTACCAGGCGCCGGCGGGCGTCCCGAGCGCGACGGCGTCCGAGACGAACGTGCTGTACGTCGTGAACGACGAGAGCGCGCCGGTCCCGACGAACAGGCGGGTCCGGTCGCCGGACGCACGGGTCAACAGGAGTCCGAGCGCGAACGACCCGGCGACGTTGGCGGCCAGCGTGCCGAGGCCGGTCGTGGTTCCGTCGAGGACCGCGAGACCGCTTCCGGCGTGGATCGCCGCGAGGAGTCCGCCGACCCCGACGTCGACGGCGTGTCTGGCGACCGCGCCGAGGAACCCGCCGGCCGCGACGAGCAGGAACCCGTACGGCGTCTGTTCCATGGGCGCGAGTGGGTCCGGGACGGCTTGTGCGTTCTGAACCGCGTCACCGCGACCCCGGGTCAGACAGCCGGCTCGCTCGGGGACTCGCACCCTCGTGTGGCGTTCGTCGCTCTCTGATCCGGACCGTGTGAGCCGTCTCGGTGGCGTCGTCGACGACGAGCGCCTCCCCGACGCCCTCGGGGAGCCGCGTCGCGAGGTCGCCCCCCAAGTACGTCGCCTCCGCCTCCGCCAGTCGCTCGACGTCGCGCGCGGCCGTGAGCCGGTGAGAGACGAGGAGGTCCGACTGCGAGACGGCGACGCTGGGCAGCGCCGCCGGCCGCTGCGTCGCGCAGACGAGCGAGACGCCGGGGGCGCGACCCCGAGTGAGGAGCGTCCGGAGCGCCGGGTCCGCGACCCCGTCGAAGAAGGCGTGGGCCTCGTCGACGAGCAGCCACGGGAGCCGGGGGATACCGCCGTCGATCCGGGCGTCGTAGAGCCCCCGAGCCACCGCCCGGACGACGGCGGCCGCGGCCGCGTCGGGGACGCCGGCGAGGTCGAGTACCACCGGATCGCCGTCCGCGGCGAGCGCGGCGACCGGCGGCGCGTCGGCGTCGAAGACGCCCCACGAGGCCGCCAGCCGGAGGTGGTTCGACGCGGCGCGCCGGGTCTCCGCCGGCGCGTCGGCCGCGTCGACCGCCCCGCGGAGCGCCGCGAGCGAGGGGGACGGACCGCCGCCGGTCGCTGTCGACGCGGAGTCGCCGGCGTCGATCGCGTCCCCACCATCGACGTCGAGCGCGTCCGCGACGACGCGCCAGACGAGACTCCCCGGCCCGCTCGCCGGCTCGAGACCGAGCAGGTCCGGCCACGCCGACGGGGGTATCGAGGCGGGGCGGACCGCGGGGTCGACGACCCGGCCGCCGGCCGCTTCGAGGCCGCCGAAGACGCCCATCGGGTCGACGACGACCGGCGCGACGCCGGCGGCGGCGGCGATCTCCTCTGCGAGGACGCCGAGCGTGTACGATTTCCCGGTCCCGCGCTTCCCGAAGACGACCCCCGCGTGCGGGCGGTCGAGGTCGACGCCGACCGCCGCGCCGGCGCTCCCGTCGCGAGCGAGGAACGAACCGATCCGGGCGGTGTGTGGCGGTCGGTCGCCGCCGCGGTCGCTCGCGGATCGAGGATCGCTTACGGTGTCGGTTCCGCTGTCGCGGTCCGCTCCGTCTTCGTGGTCGGTCCCGCTATCGCGGTCGGTCCCGCCGTCGCGGTCGGTCTCGTCGCGGCCGAGTACGTACACGCAGTCTGGTGGTCTCGGTATCCGATAAAAACGGTCGGGAGTCGCCACACCCCCAGCGACGAGCGCGTCTCTCGGGCGTCCGTCGCGGCGCCGTCGGGGCCGGCCGACTCTTTATAAGCGATGGCGCGGCCAGCGGAGCGTATGTCCGATCGAACACAGCGGACCGCGAACCGCCGGACGTTCAGCACCGACACCCGCGCGATCGAGGGGCTTCCCGTGCGCCTCGTCATCGCGCTCGTCGTCGGCGTCGCCAGCCTCAGCGTGATGATGGGGATGATAGGCGACATCGACGGGCTGGCCGCGACCGAACTCGACGCGCAGCCGCAGCCGGAGGTGACTTCGCCCGGCGAGCAGTCCATCGACGTCGCGGTCGTCGACCCCGACGGCTCCCGCGTCGCGGACGCGACGGTCATCGTGCGCGGCGGCTCGGCGCAGATCGACGGCGTCGCCACCGCGCAGACAAACGGCGAGGGGGTCGCGAGCGTTGACGTCGCCCCCAAGCTCGGTCCGAACCAGGCGGACGGCACGCTCACGGTCGACATCAAGCCGCCGGCGGAGGGCGATTACGTCGACGAGCGGGGGAACACCGAGGTGCTCGTCGTCGAGGAGTGACTCCGGGAACGACGCGACGCGGAGGCCCAGTCAGAGCCGATCGTCCCAGTCTATCCAGTCCTGCTCCCAGCCGTGCCGGCGCCGCCGACCCCGCTCGGCGCGTTCGGCGTCCTCCCGTCGGGTCCGGTTCCGTTCCGTTCCGGGCTGTTCGCCGTCGACGAGCATCGGCTGGAGGCGCGCCGGCCCGTGCGTCTCGACGGTCTCGAACCCCGCCGGCGCCGGGTCGTCCTCCGCGTCGCCGGTCGACGGCGGTGCGTTCGCGTCGGCGCCCGGCGCGGGAGCGTCGTCCGCGTCCGGACCCCGGGCGGACGACGGTTCGATCGCCGCGACCGTCTGGACGCCGGCGCCCCGCGGGTAGACGATCCGGCCGCCGGGCGCCAGCTGTTCCCGGAGGGCGCGCGGCGGCTCGACCACGGCGGCTTCGAGGAGGATCCGGTCGTACGGCGCGTACGCCGGAAGCCCGTCCGCGCCGTCGGCGCGGTCGACGAGGACCGCCCCGTAGCCGGCCGCGTCGAGGTTCGACCGCGCGGCGACGACGGCCGAGCGGTCGATGTCGACCGCGTGAACGTGACGCGCGCCGGCAATCTCCGCGAGCATCGCGACCGAGTAGCCGACTCCGGCGCCGACGACGAGGACCGAGTCCCCCTCCTCGACGTCGAGCGCAGTGACGAGCCGGACCACGGTCGCGAGCGAGAGCGAGTGGGGATCGTCGCCGTCGGCGGCACCACCGCGGGGAGCGTCGTCCACGAAGGGGTCGCGTGGCACGCGCTGGAGCGCGGTCAGCACGGGCGGCTCGATCGGCTCGCCGATCTGGTGTTCGAGCCCCTCTATCATGTCCGCCCTGAGCGACGCTTCGTCCATGGCCGGACTCGGGACTCGGTCCTCTAAAACTGTGCGTTCGGCGGACCGACGCCGAGGTCCGGTGACGAGCGACGCGGTTCGGGGACCCTCCTCTCGGCGGGCGTCGGCTACCGCATCGGAACGAACCGCACTCCTCCGTGGTCCTCGCGGTCGATTCCGTCCTCGCGGAGCTCGAGTCTGACGAGCCGCTGACCGCCGGCCTCGCGGACGGGAGCGACGACGCGGCCGCCCGTCCGGACGCGGTCGACGATGGGGTCCGGGACCGACTCGGGCGCCGCGCAGGTGAGGTAGGCGGCGTCGAACGGGGCCTCGTCCGCGAACGCCTCGCGGCCGTCGCCGGCCGCGACCGTCACGTCGTAACCGAGACGGTCGAGTCGCTCCCGGGCGTCCGCGGCCAGTTCCGGGACGCGCTCGGCCGAGAAGACGTTCCCGGGACCGACGACCTCGGACACGACCGCGGCGTGGTAGCCGCAGCCGGTCCCCACCTCGAAGGCGCGGTCGCCGCGCTCGACCCCGAGGAGGTCGGTCATCAACGCGACCATGTGCGGGGCGCTGACCGTCTGGTCGTGCCCGATCGGGAGCGGGCGGTCGGCGTACGCCGCCGGCCGCTGCGGCTCCGGGACGAACTCGTGGCGCGGGACGGCGCCGATCGCCGACAGGGTCCGCTCGCTCGCGTCGAGGCGGTCGCGGAGCGCGCGCACCAGTTCGCGCCTGGCGGCCGCGTCGTCGGCGTCATTCATGCGGCACGCTAACACGGGAGTCGTTGAGAAAGCATCGGCCGAGGAGGGCGTCGGTCCGGTCAGTTCACGTCGATCCGCGGTCAGTTCACGTCGATCCGGTGCCCCTCGTCCGCGTTGGGGGCGTCGAGCGGGATCGTCGCGGTGAGCACGCCGTGACGGTACGTCGCGGTCGCGTCCTCGGACCGGGCGGTCGGGGGGAGGTTGACGCTCCGGGTGACGGACTCGTGGCGGCGCTCGCGGCGGAGGTACCGTCGGTCCGGATCCTCGCGTTCCGCGTCGCGCTCGGCGGCGATGGTGAGCCGGTCGCCACGGGCGCGAACGTCTATCTCCTCGCGGTCGAACCCCGGGAGGTCGGTCATCACGACGAACTCGTCGTCGTACTCCGCGACGTCGATGTCCGCGGTCCGGAGGTCGCGGCCCCATGCTCGCTCGCCCGCGAAGCGGGAGCGGCCGAGGAACTGCTCGATCTCGTCGAAGAGATTCGTCGTTTTCATACCAACAGGAAGGCGCCGTGAGGTATTAAACGGCGAGTGAGGCGTGCTATCTCGCGGCCGGGGCGGGTGACGGCGTCGATCCCGACGACGCGTCAGAGACTCAGCTAACGTCGATCGTGTGCCCGCGGTCGTCGTCGGGCGAGCGCTTCGGAAGCGTCACGGTGAGCACGCCGGCGTCGAAGGAGGCGGTCGCCGCGTCCGCCTCGACCGGTTGGGGGATCGGGACCCGCCGGGAGACGGACTCCAGGCGTCGTTCGCGCCGATGGTAGCGCACGTCGTCGTCCGCGCCGTCGCGCTCCCCGCCCTCGGCGTCCGCGTCTCCCTCGACGTCCGAGTCGCTCTCGTTGGCGAGGTCGAAGTCGCTCGACTCCTCGCGGGAGCCGGCGATCACGAGCGCGTCGTCGCGGAGTTCGACGTCGACGTCGTCGGCGTCGAACCCGGGGAGGTCGGCGACGACGGTGATCGACTCGTCGTCTTCGATCACGTCGACGTCGACGTCGCGGGCGCCGGGGAAGCGCGGGACCTCGGGACCGGTCCCCTCCAGCGTGCCGCCGAGTTCCTCGAACTCGCGGCCCATCCGTTCGAGCAGGTCTTCGATCTCGTCGAAGGGATCGCGTCGGGTCATACAGGTCAGGATTCGTGACGGAGCGTCTTGAACGTACTGGCGGAGGCGGGCACGCGGGCGCTCCGGGGCGACGCTCGCGGGGGACGGGCGACAGACACTATCCGCTGGCGTCCCTAGCGATCGCATGCGCCTGTTTTGGCACCGAGGCGACGCGCGAACGCGGGACAACGCCGGCCTCGCGGCCGCGGCCCGAGAGGGGGAGGTCGTGCCGGTCTTCGTGTACGACGCCGACCTGCTCGCGACGGTCGGCGCGCGCCAGCGCGCCCTGTTCCTCCGGCACGTGAAGCGACTGGAAGAGCGGTATCAGGAACTCGGGAGCGACCTGATCGTCCGCGCGGGCGACCCCGACGAGGTCCTCGTCGACCTCGCCGCGGAGTTCGACGCGGAGGCGGTCGCGTATAACGAACACTACCGCCCGGCCCGCCGAAACCGCCAGCGGACGGTCGAGGACGCGCTCGCCGGCGCGCGCGTCGAGACGGACTCGCGGACGGATCTGGTGTTGGTCGACCCCGGGCGGCTGGAAGAGCGGTACCCGAACCACAGCCAGTTCCACGGCGACTGGGAGGCCGTACCGAAGCGCGGGCCGTACGCGGAGCCGGATCCCGAGGCGCTGGCCGACGTGCGCGACGGGAAGACCGTTCCCGAACCCGACGCCGACATCGCCCTCCCGGCGGCCGGGTACGAGGCCGCCCGCGAGCGGTTCGACGAGTTCCTCGATCGCGGGATCGCCTCGTACAACGACACCCGCGACGACCTCGCGCGGGCCGTGGAGGCGCCGACGCGCGCCGTCTCGCGGATGTCGCCGTACCTCGCCACGGGCGCGATCGGCATCCGGGAACTGTGGGCGGGCGCGAGCGACGTCTACGACGCCGTGACCGGCGGGGAGCGGCGCAACGTCGACAAGTACCGCTACGAGCTGTCGTGGCGCGAGCAGATGTACCACCTGCTGTACTACAACCCGGATCTCGCGGTGTCGAACTACAAATCGTTCCCGAACGAGATCGCGTGGCGCGACGACGACGAGGACTTCGAGGCGTGGACTCGCGGCGAAACCGGTTACCCGCTCGTCGACGCCGGGATGCGCCAGCTGAACGCGGAGGGGTACGTCCATAACCGCCCGCGGCAGGTCGTCGCGAGCTTTCTGACGAAACACCTCCTGATCGACTGGCGGCGCGGCGCGCGCTACTTCACGAAACAGCTGACCGACCACGACTACGCCTCGAACCACGGCGCGTGGCAGTGGACCGCCTCAACGGGGACCGACTCCGTCGACGTTCGCATCTTCGATCCGGTGAGCCAGATGAGCAAGTACGACGACGGGGCGCATTTCGTGAAAGAACACGTCCCGGAGTTGGCGGACGTGCCGGCCGACAAGGTCGTCGACTGGCCGACCCTCTCGCGGGCGGAGCGCGAGGAGTTGGCGCCCGACTACCCGCACCCGATCGTCGACCGGAACGGGGGGTACGAGCGGGCCCAACGCGTCTTCGAGGAGGCGCTCGGTAAGCGATGACGCCGCGGTGAGGGCGCGGCCGCGGACGGCGGTCCGAGCGCGGGCCGGACGCGACCGACCCGACTCCGTTCCGTAACCGAGTCCTTTTGGTGGGGGGCCGAGAACGCCTCCGCCATGTCCGCCGTCACGATCGACGACGTCGAGGCCGCCGCCGAGCGGCTCGCCGGCACCGACATCGTCCAGCGCACGCCCGTCGAGCGGAGCCGGTCGCTGAGCGAGCGGTGCGGCGCCGACGTGCGCCTGAAGATGGAGCACCTCCAGCGCACCGGCTCGTTCAAGACGCGCGGCGCGTACAACGCGATCTCGCAGACGATCGGCGGGTCCGGAGCGGGAAGCGACGAGCCCGCGATCGAGCGCGTCGTGGCCGCGAGCGCGGGCAACCACGCGCAGGGGGTCGCGCTGGCGGCGTCGGACGCGGAGATCGACGCGACGATCGTGATGCCGGAGTCGGCGCCGGCCGCGAAGATCGAGGCGACCCGCGCGTACGGCGCCGAGGTCGTCCTTCGCGGGAACGCCTTCCCCGAAGCGATGGCGCACGCGCAGACGCTGGTCGACGACCCCGGGACGCGGTTCGTCCACGCGTTCGACGACCCGGACGTGGTCGCCGGGCAGGGGACGCTCGGACTGGAGGTGATCGATCAGGTCCCCGACGCCGACACCGTCCTCGTCCCCGTGGGCGGCGGCGGCCTCGCGGGCGGCGTCGCGACCGCGGTCAAGGCGCGCTCGCCGGCGACGCGCGTCGTCGGGGTTCAGACGGAGGGCGCCTCCACGCTCTCGGAGAGCCTCGCGGCCGGCGAACTCGTGACGCGCGACGAGCCCGACACGATCGCGGACGGCATCGCGACCGGCGGGCTGAGCGACCTCACCTTCGGCCTGCTGGACGAACACCTCGACGAGGTGGTCGTCGTGAGCGACGACGACGTGGCGAACGCGATCCTGCTACTCCTTGAGCGCGCGAAACAGATGGTGGAGGGCGCGGGCGCGACCGCGGCGGCCGCCCTCTTAAACGACGACGCGCGCGACGAACTCGACCTGGGCGGCGAGACCGTCGTCCCCCTCCTCTGTGGCGGCAACATCGACGTGACGACCCTGAAAGAAGTGGTGACCCACGCCCTCGTCGACCGCGACCAGCTGATCGAGCTGTCCGTCCGCATCGACGACACGCCCGGGACGATGGGCGAGATATCTACTCTGATCGGCGGCGAGCGCGCGAACATCCGGACGGTGCGCCACGAGCGCAGCCGCCCGGACCTGCCGGTGGGCGACGCCGACCTCGTGTTCGAGGTGGAGACGAACGGCCCCGCACACGTCGACCGCGTCCTCAAGGCGGTGCGCAAGGCGGGCTACGAGGTGGCGTGGACGACGCAGGAGGCGTGAGAGGCGGCATCGCTGATCTATAAACGGAACTGCGGTGGCGCGTGCCGGTGAGCGCCGCATCGCGGCGCGAACCGCACGCGCGAGGGAGTCGCGAACGGAGTGAGCGACGAGGCTGGGGAGGCGTGAGGCTGCGGTCCCGCGAGCGACCGGAGGGAGCGAGCGGGAGCACGGAAGTCGCAGCCCGCACAGCGAACGGAGTGAGCGAGCAGGAACGTCTTCCGGCGGTTGCGGTGCGGGGTGGGGACTCAAAGGGGCAGCCGCGAAGCCGCCGCAGACGACGCAAGCACCACAGTGAGTGAGCGAAGCGAACGAACGAGGAGCGCAGCGAGTGTGCGGCGGCTTCGCGGCTGGGGCTTTGGCGGTGCCCGCTGTCGATCTGTTGATTGCTATTTATAAGCGAGCGGCTGGGGCGTTGGAGACGTTCCCTCTCGTTCGAGAATCAGCTGTGTCCAGCCGAGCGGCTGGATGTTTCTCGGTATTCGTCGCTACTCCGCGGTCGATGTCGAGGATAAGTGCGTAAACAGACGAACCGACAGCGGACCGGTCCTCGTACCCGTCGTCTCGCTCGATCCGACGATTTAAAACGCTCACCTCGGCAACCGTCTTGTAATGAGTCTCGTCGTTACCGACACCCTGGAAGACGAGCGCGTCGAGTTCACGGCCGACGGCGACGTCACGCTGTACGTCTGCGGCCTGACGGTGTCGGACGACCCCCACCTCGGGCACGCCCGCCTGTGGTTCCACGCCGACGTCCTCCACCGGTGGCTCGAACACGTCGGCTACGACGTGCGCCACGTCGAGAACGTCACCGACGTCAACGAGAAGATCACCGCCCGCGTCGGGGAGCGGGACGACTGGGCGGCCGAGCGCGACGTGGCCGAGACGTTCACCGCGAGCGTCTTCGACGCGATGCGCGGGCTGAACCTGAAGCGGGCCGAGGTGTACCCGCGCGTCACCGAGCACGTCCCGGAGATACTCGACCTCGTCGAGACGCTGATCGAGCGGGGGTACGCCTACGAGTCGAACGGCTCCGTCTACTTCGACGTGACCAGCTTCGACGGGTACGGCAAGCTCTCGAATCAGGAGGTGGACGCACTCGAAGCGCAGGGCGAACCGGACGAGCGCTCTGAGAAGCGCAACCCCGCGGACTTCGCCCTCTGGAAGGCCGACGGCGTGAGCGAGACCGCCGCGCGCGAGCACGCGAAGCACGACCACGGCGCCGAGACGCCCGACGGCGAAACGTGGGACTCGCCGTGGGGCGAGGGGCGCCCGGGCTGGCACGTCGAGTGCTCGGCCATGTCGACGACGCACCTCGGGGACACCCTCGACGTCCACATGGGCGGCCGGGATCTGGTCTTCCCGCACCACGAAAACGAGATCGCGCAGTCGGAGGCGGCCACCGGCGAGGCGTTCGCGCGCCACTGGCTCCACGTCGGCTTACTGGAGATGGACGGCGAGAAGATGTCCTCCTCGATCGGCAACTTCTGGACCGTGCCGGACGCCTTAGAGGAACTCGGCGTCAACGTGGTCCGCACCTTCTACGCCGGCGCGGCCTACCGCTCCGAGCAGGCGCTCACCGAGGAGACGATCACGGAGGCCGAGGAGCGCTGGGAGCGCCTCTCGCGCACCTACGACCGCGCGGTCGGGGCGCTCGACTCGACCGAGTCCCGCACGAAGGCCGCGGACGCGGACCTCCGCGAGGCGGCCGACGCCGCGCGCGGCGACTTCGCGGCCGCGATGAACGACGACCTGAACCTCCGGGAGGCGACCGCCGCGCTCTTGGACCTGACCGACGCGGTGAATCGGCACGTGGACGCGGTCGACGAGGCGGGCGACGGCGACGCCAACAGCGAGTCCGCTTACGACTACCGCGGCCTCCGCGAGGCGGTCGAGGCGTTCGAAGAACTCGGCGGCGACGTGCTCGGCCTCCAGTTCGAGTCGACGAGCGACGGCGACGTGGACCTCGCCGGCGAGCTGGTCGAGCTGGTGCTGGACGTGCGCGAGGCCGAGCGCGAGGCCGGCAACTACGAGCGCGCGGACGAACTCCGGGACGCGCTTCAGGAGGTCGGCGTCGAAATCGAGGACGGCCCGGACGGCGCGACGTACCGATTCGAATAATACGGGAATTCGTGTTTCTCCGGTATGGGCGTCAGTGTGGTGACAGTAGCGGAACTCGCGGCCGTTCACTTATAAATGGTTGATGACAGATCGGCGGTTAACACCGCCAAAGCCCCAGCCGCGAGGCGGCCGCACACTCGCTGCGCGCCTCACTCGGTCGCTCACGCTGTTCGCTCCCTCGTTACGGTGCTTGCGTCGTCTGCGGCCGCCTCGCGGCTGCCCCTTTGAGTCCCGCCCCGCACAGCACCGCACCTCACGACTCCCCCCAGCCTCGCCGCTCGCTCGGGGCTCCCTACGGTCGCCCACGTCGTCGCCGGCGCTTTGCGCCGGCTGCCCGTGGCGCTTCGCGCCACGCTGCTCGCGGCGTCCCTCGCGCGTGCGACTCGCAGCCTGACGGCTGCTCGTCGGCACGCGCCACCGCACCGCTGCGTTCATTTATAAACAGTCGTCATCGTCGGAGCTGGTCAATTAAATATCGGATCGGCGGCATCGGCCGCCGCCTTCCGAGGTTCGGGCCTCAGTTCAGCACGTGTTCGGTGTCGTACGAGCCTAACACCTTCACCCACCCCTTGTCGGCGATGGCCTCCACGTCCGCGACCGCCTTCGCCATGTGGTCCTCGTAGAGGCCGGCGTCCACGTCGAAGTGGAACAGGTAGTCGCCGAGGCGCTCGCCGCTCGGGCGCGACTCGATCCGCGAGAGGTTGAGGTTGCGGTCGGCAAAGGCTTCCAGCAGTTCGAGCAGGAGGCCGGGGTAGTTCGCGTTTGGGTAGACGATCAGGGTGGTCTTCCCGCCGGCGTCGGCGCGGGCGGACTCGGGCGCGACGACGAGGAACCGGGTCGCGTTCGAGGTGCGGTCCTGAATGTCCTCCGCGAGGATAGCGAGGTCGTCGCCGGCGTTATCCGGGTGCCCGATCCCGGCGACGCGGGCGTCCTCGCGGGCGCGCTCGACCCCGCGAGCCGTGGAGGCGACCGCTTCGAGCCCGGCGTTCGGGTAGTTCGCCTCCAGCCAGTTGCGACACTGCGCGAGCGCCTGCGAGTGGCTCGCGACGACGTCGAACCCGTCGCCCTGCGCGAGGAGGGCGTGGCGGATCGGGGTGACGACCTCGCGGGAGACCGAGACGTCGTACTCCGCGAGCGCGTCGAGGCTCTCCGTGACGGAGCCCTCGATGCTGTTCTCGATGGGGACGACCCCGCGCTCGAACTCGCCGTCCGCGACGGCGTCGACGATGGCGGTGACAGACTCCCGGAACGACACCTCGGCGGCGACGGCGCGCGCGGCGCGGTGCGAGTACGTGCCGGCGGGGCCCAGCGTGACGGCGTTCATTACCTCACCGTACCGGGGGCGGTGAGAAAAGCCTGCGGGGCGCGGCGATGTTTCCGAGGCGGCGCGGTCAGGTCCGACCCCCGGAGGGAGTCACTCCTCGTCCGGGTCGGTCGGCACGCCGCCGAGGTTCCCCTCGTCGTCGAACCGCTTCGCTCGCAGGAACCGGGCGCGGTAGCGGTTCGCGCCCTCCTTCGCGTCCGCCTCGCGGATCTCGTCGGTCCGGCCGTCCGCGACCGCGTCGATGATGTCCTCCACCTGCTCCTTCTCGCTCGGCGTCAGGTCGAACTCGTAGGTCCGCGGCTGCTCGCTCTCTAACCGCGTCCACTTCCGCGCGGCGGACACGACGACGGAGCAGGGCTCGCGACAGGGGAAGACCCCGTCGCCGCCGTCGACGTCAAGGTCGGTGTCTTCGTCGTACTCCCACTCCCGGCGCTTGAGACACTGCGAGTCGTCACAACACGCCTCCGCGACCCAGTCGACGTGCTCGTGGCCCTCGCCGCGGTCCCACGTCTTCACGACGCCGTAGATGCCCGACTGGCGTTCCATCGTCTCGCGCCAGTGGGTCACGTCCAGCTCACCCTCGCGCTCGCGGTGCCAGTTGGCGACCGTCGCGGGGTAGATCGTCTCCACCGTCTCGTAGAGGTCGCGCGGCCCGAGGTCGGGGAAGACCCAGCCGCCCGCGAGCGACGGCGCGGTCTTGAGGGGACGGTACCGCCCCTTCTCGTCGAAGGTGACGAGTTCGCGCGCGTCGAGCGGGTCCTCGTGCGCCTCCAGGTCGTCGACGGGGACGCCGGCGTCGTCGGCGTGGCGCACGTCGTAGCGCCGCTCGCCCCGGTCCGTGGCGGTCGCCGTAATCCGCAGCTCGCCCCAGGCGCGCTCGATCCCCTCCGCGAGCGCGGCGTACCGGGTCGCCACCGTCTCGCCGTCGGCGTCCTCGATCCAGCGGAGGAAGGCGCGGCGCGGCCCGAACTCGCCCACGACCCGCTCGAAGGCGTACCAGTCCGTGACCGCCGGGGCGCGCTCCGACAGGGCCTCGTGGAGCTCGCGCTCCGACAGCCCGTCCCGGCGGTCGCCGTCGGCGGGGTCGAGGCGGTACTCGCCCGCCGCGTCGCCGTTTCCGTCTCCGGTGTCGCTCCCGACGCGGGCGACGCCGAACCCCTCGAACCGGATCGGGTCGCCGGGGTCGCGGTCGTCGAGCGCGTCGAGGACCGCGTCGAAGGCGTCGCTCGGGAGGTCGATATCGGGGACCTCCGGCCCGCCGTCGCCCGCTTCGCCGTCGCCCGCCTCGTCGCCGGTCGCGGAAGTGGCGTCGGTCACGGTCAGTCCCCCGTGGCGACGCGGGTCGTCTCGCGCACGTCGTCGAGCGCGGTCCCGAGGTCGGCGCCGGCGTCGGCCGCGCGCTCAAGCACCACGTCGGCCATGAGCGGCTCCGTCCCCACCGCGCCGGCGTACCAGATCCGGGTGCCGTCGACCGTCTCTGGCACGTCGTATCCCTCGGTGTGGTCCTCGCAGAGGCCCACGTCCTCCGGGATGTCCTCTTGGGTGTGGTAGCCGTCCGCGATGAAGAGGGGGACCAGGACCACGTCGTCGCTCTCGAAGTGCTCGGGGAGGTCGTCGACCTCCGGCTCCTCGTCCATGTACAGCGCCTTCACCTCGTCGAAGCGGTCACGCTCCGCGATCCGGTCGGCGTGGTACTCGATGGCCTTCGCGCTGTTCTCGTTGCGCTCGGTGCCGTGGCCGACGACGGCGAGGCCGAAGTCGTCGCCCACGTCCGGGTCGTCCGTCACCGACTCCGCGCGCCGGACGATCACGTCGGTCATCGCGCGGTGGGTCCCGACCGGGCCGCAGTAGTGGACCTCGCGGTCGATGTCCTCGGCGACGAGCGTGGCCTGATCGGCCGAGAGCCCGTCCGACCCCCACTCGGAGACGTCCCAGCCGCCGAGCCGGAGTTCGCGCGGGATCACCTGCTCGGTGAAGTACCCCTCCGAGACGAACAGCGGGACGACGTATACCTCGTCGCCCTCGACGGTGCGGAGCACCTCTCGGAAGTGCGGTTCCTCCTTCCAGAAGCCAGTTCGGACCTCGTCGAAGGCACCGGTCGCTCGGATCGTGTCGGCGTGGTCGTACGTCGGCGCGCTCGACTCGGGGTTGAGGTGCGAGCCGTGCGCGACGATGACGAGCGATTGCATACCCGATCTGGGGCCGCGCCGCTCTTAGGGACTTCGGAGGCTTCGGGGGGACGGGAACGGAGCGAGACGGTCGACGGCGGGACGCGCGGACCGCGAGAGGGGTCCGGGCGGGAACGTCGGCCGCGCGTCAGGGTCGGTCGACGGCTGGCACCGCGTCGAGCGCGGCCTCGACGGCTCGGACCGCGTCCGGACCGTCCCGTCGACCGACGACGCAGACGAGCGCGTCGCCCGCGACTCCCGCGGCCGCGACGCCGGCGTCGCGGGCCGCGAGTCGGCGGAGGGCCGCCGCGAGCGCCGCGGCGTCGACGCCGCCGGTCGCGACGACCGCGGTGCGGTCGCCCTCGGGGACGAGGGCGACGTCTCCGACCCGGATCAGCGGGTCGGGCGCGTCCGAGTCGGTCTCGCCGTCGGAGAGGCCCACGCCGCTGCGCATCGAGACGGTCGCCGTCCGCGTTTCGGTCGCGTACGCGGGCAGTTCCTCGCGGAACCGACGGAGCGCGGCCGCGACCGCGTCGGGGTTGCCGTCGAGGTCGGCGGCCTTGACCAGCCACGCGGCCGCCGCGCTGTGGTTCAACAGCCCGGCGCGGAGCGCGTCGAGGACGAACGGGCGCGAGCGGACCGCCTCGCGGGTGTCGGCTGCCAGCGACATGGGCGGACCTGCGCGGCGGTCCCGCAAGGCCGTTTCGGTCGCCGCGGCGGCAGAGGGGGTCGCCGGGGGGCTCAGTCGTCGTCCTCGGCGAGCGCCGTCGGCGCGGCGGGCGCCGGGTCTGGCTCGGGCTCGCGGCCGTCGCTGGCGGCCGGCTCGGCAGATGCCGACAGCCACCGCAGGAATCCCCCCATGGCGACGAGGCAGACGAGCGCGAACGGGGCGCCCGTCACGATCACCGACGACCGAAGCGCGGTCGCGCCGCCGACGACCACGAGGACGGAGGCGATCGCACCCTGGAGCGCGCCCCAGAAGACGCGGTTCGCGCCGGACGGGTCCCGGCTGCCGCCGGTCGTGAGCATCCCGACGGCGAGCGTCGAGGAGTCGGCGGAGGTGAGGAAGAACGTCGTCACCAGTACCAGAAACAGCAGCTGCCACAGCTCGCCGCCGGGGAACGCCCCGAAGATGACGTAGCCGGAGACCCCGTCGCCGTACTCGCCGACCGCGCCGAGCACGTCGACCGCGCCGGACTCCTGAAGCCGGATCGACGTCCCGCCGACGACGGTGAACCACAGCGCCGAGACCGCAGTCATCGTCCCGAACGCGGTGCCGACGACCGACCGGATCGTCCGGCCGCGAGAGATCCGCGCGAGGAACAGCCCGACGAACGGGGCCCACGCGATCCACCACGACCAGTAGAAGACGGTCCACGCCGCCGACCAGCTCGCGCCGCCCTCGACGCCGCTGCCGGTGAACAGGCTCATCTCGAAAAAGGAGGTCGCGTACGTCCCGAGCGCCGCCACCCCGACGTTGAGCACGTCGGTCGTCGGTCCGGCGACGAGCGCCACGCCGAGGAGCAGGGCCATGACCGCGATGTTGAACACGGACAGCCGGCGGATGCCGCGGCTCACGCCCGCGACGAGCGAGAGCGTGAAGAGGACGGTGATGCCGACGATGACGGCGACCGTCTCGGCGTCGCCGAACGCGACGCCGGTCCGGAACGTGACGCCGGTGAGCAGCTGCGTGGCGATGAAGCCGAGCCCGGTCGCGATCCCGCCGATGGTGGCGACGACTGCGAGGGTGTCGACCGTCCGGGCGACGAGGCCGTCGAGCCGGTCCGGGCCCAGAACGGGATACAGCGCGGTGGAGACGCGGAACGGGGCGTCGTGCCGGTAGGCGAAGTACGCGACCGGCAGCCCGATGGCGAGGTAGCCACCCCACGCGCTGACGCCGTAGTGGAAGACCGTGTACGCGACCGCCGGCACCGCCGCCGCGCCCGACTCCGCGGCCGCCTCGCCGGCGAACAGCGGCGGGACCGTCTGATAGTGTAAGAGCGCCTCAACGGGCCCGAAGAAGACGATGCCGGCCGACAGCCCGGCGGAGAAGAACATCGCCACGTACGACGCCGTGCCGTACTCCGGCTCGGCGTCACCGAGGCGGACCCGGCCGTAGCGGCTGAACAGGAGGTACGCGCCGACCCCGACCAGCGCGAGCACCGTTCCGAGGTACAGCCACGCGAGCCCCTGACCGAAGGTCACGAACGCCGCGTCGATGGCGGCGGCGGCGCCGTCCGTGTCGACGGCGGTGTACGCGAGGAAGGCGAACGTCACCAGCGCGCCGGCGGCGAAGGGGACGGGGTCGGCCTCGGATCTGAACGAGCGTATCGACTCGACGACGGAGCGTTCACTCATAAACAAACGTGTATCGATCAGGTGGGGCGCGACGTGGTTAAACCTGTTTCCGGCCGCGTCTGCGTCGGGTTTTTGCGAGAGACGGGCTCGGCCATCGCGCCCGAGTGACCGCCGCGAGCGCGACGGCCGATCCGGCAGGGCGCGAGCGGCGTGCGGGACAAGCGATTCCCGCCGCGAGCCCCTCGGTCGGGGCATGAACCACGTCCCGAACGAGGCGCTGTCCGCAATCGACGCGTTCGGCGAGGGACACCTCCGCGGCGAGCCGCCGCCGGTCCGCGAGCGGCTCCGGTCTGACCTCCGAGTCAGGATCGAGGCCGACGGCGACGGGCGGACGGCGCGCTGTCGGTTCGAGACCGAACACGCTCGGACGCCGCCGACGCTCCGCGACAGGGGGTCGTTCCTCACCACCTACGTCGACGGGGTCGACGGGCGGCTCCGCGAGTGGGGGATCGAGCCGCCCGCGGCGTACGAGTACCGGGGGACGGTCGACGGCACGCACCGGTACGAGGGGACTCTGACCCTGCCGTGACGCCGCGGTCTCGGAGCGCGGCGCCGCGGGCCGAGATTTATTCCGAAGCCGGGCGGAGACGGAGGCGTGCTCCTCACGACCGCGTTCGTCTTCCACGTGCTCTCCGGCGCGCTGTGGACCGGCGCGACGCTGTACGTCGTCTACGCGACCCTGCCGCGGGCGACCGACGGGACGCTCGGCCGCACAGCGTTCGTCGACGCCGCGCACCGACTCCTCATGGTCACGCGCTGGACCGGCGTCGTCCTCCCGGTCACCGGCGCGTACATGGTCTGGCGGCTGTACACGCCGCTCGGACTCCTCGCGACGACCGGCCGGGGCTGGGCCGTCCTCGCGATGCTGTCGCTGTGGGGCGTCATGAACGGGGCGGTCGAACTGGGCGTCCTCCGGATGCGACGCGAGGTCGACCCGGAGATCGGCTGGGGTCGATACATGGCCGAGGGGTTCCCGACCGAGGCGCTCGACGGGGCCGGCACCGCGCCCGGGTCGGCTCGGTTGGCGGCCGTCTCCCGGCCCTACCTGCTGGCGAGCGCCGGGTTCGCGGTCCTGCTGCTCGTCGACGCCGCGCTTCTGGCGGGCGGGATACCGGCGTGACGGGAGGCCGAGAGAGATATGTATATAAATGCCACCAGATCGGCGCTCTCGAAGCGACAGAGATCAATGCTAACTCCCCGCATGAAATAGGGCCGAAAGCGTCGAAGTCGTGCGGTTTCGGTCGCAGCCTTCTGACGGCGCTCGTTCGCGCGCGGACGCCCCTCACCGAGAGATTTATATAGAATCACAATCAATCAAGCGGTGTATGAGTCAGCGAATGCAGCAGGGCCAGCCGATGATCATTATGGGCGATGACGCCCAGCGCGTCCAGGACAAGGACGCACAGGAGTACAACATCTCCGCGGCGCGCGGCGTCGCCGAGTCCGTCCGCTCGACGCTCGGGCCGAAGGGGATGGACAAGATGCTCGTCGACTCGATGGGCGACGTCACCATCACCAACGACGGCGTCACCATCCTCCAGACGATGGACATCGACAACCCGACGGCCGAGATGGTCGTCGAGGTCGCCGAGACCCAAGAGGACGAGGCCGGCGACGGGACGACCAGCGCGGTCGCCATCGCGGGCGAGCTACTGAAGAACGCCGAGGACCTCCTCGAACAGGACATCCACCCGACGGCGGTCATCAAGGGGTTCAACCTCGCGAGCGAGTACGCCCGCGAGCAGATCGACGAGGTCGCGACGGCCGTCGAGCCCGACGACACGGAGACGCTGCGCAACGTGGCCGAGACGTCGATGACCGGGAAGGGCGCTGAGCTGGACAAGGACGTGCTCGCCGACCTCGTCGTCCGCGCGGTACAGGGCGTCACCGTCGCGGCCGACGACGGCTCCCACGTGGTCGACTTAGCGAACCTCAACATCGAGACGCGCACCGGTCGCGCGGCGGGCGAGTCACGCCTGCTCACCGGCGCGGCGATCGACAAGGACCCGGTCCACGAGGACATGCCGACGGACTTCGAGTCCGCGAACGTTCTCCTCCTCAACGACCCGATCGAGGTCGAGGAGGCGGACGTCGACACCTCCGTCAACGTCGACTCCCCGGACCAGCTCCAGAAGTTCCTCGACCAGGAGGAAGAGCAGCTCCGCGAGAAGGTCGACAAAATTGTCGAGTCGGGCGCCGACGTCGTCTTCTGTCAGAAGGGCATCGACGACCTCGCCCAGCACTACCTCGCGAAGGAGGGCGTTCTGGCGGTCCGCCGCACGAAGAAGTCCGACCTGACGTTCCTGAAGAACGTCCTCGACGCGCCGATCGTCACGGATCTGGACTCCCTCACCGCCGACGACCTCGCGGTCGGCTCGGTCGAGCGCGACGCGGACGAGGAGCTGTTCTACGTCGAGGGCGAGGACGCCCACGGCGTCACGCTCCTCCTGTACGGCACCACCGAGCACGTCGTCGACGAGCTGGAGCGCGGCATTCAGGACGCGATCGACGTGGTCTCGACGACGGTCTCCGACGGGCGGACCCTGCCCGGCGGCGGCGCCGTCGAGGTCGAGCTCGCGCGCCGCCTGCGCGACTACGCCGACTCCGTCGAGGGTCGCGAGCAGCTCGCGGTCGAGGCGTTCGCTGACTCCCTCGAACTGATCCCCCGCGTGCTCGCGGAGAACGCCGGCCTCGACGCCATCGACCTGCTGGTCGACCTGCGCGCGGCCCACGAGGCGGGCGACGAGCACGCCGGCCTCAACGTGTTCGCCGGCGAGGTCGTCGACACGGCCGAGGCGGGCGTCGTCGAGACGGCCCACGCCAAGGAGCAGGCGATCGCCTCCGCTGCCGAGGCGGCGAACCTGGTCTTAAAAATCGACGACATCATCTCGGCGGGCGACCTCTCGACGTCGGGCGGCGACGACGAGGGCGGCGCCCCCGGCGGCGGCATGGGCGGTATGGGCGGCATGGGCGGCGCGATGTAGGCGAGGTTCCGAAGGAACCTCGACACCCACGCCGACCGCGGATCGCCCCGACAACTTCCCCCGTTCGAACGCTCCGATTTTCCTCCGTTTTCGCGCTCTCCGACCGACCGGACCGCAGTCCGCGATCCGGACGCGTCCCGACCGCCCGTGCGCGTCGGACGCATCCGCGGCCGCACCTCTTTACCGGTCCAAGCCGTACGTGACGGCGATGGCAAACCTGACTCTCTACGAGCTCGAAGGCTGTCCGTACTGCGCGAAGGTGAAGACGAAGCTGTCCGACCTGGAGTTGGAGTACGAGTCGGTGATGGTGCCGCGCTCGCACAGCGAGCGCACGGAGGTCGAGGAGGTCTCCGGACAGACCGGCGTCCCCGTCCTCGTCGACGAGGAGCACGGGGTCGAGGGGATGCCCGAGAGCGACGACATCGTCGAGTACCTCGAAGAGACGTACGGGAGCGCGAGCTGAGCGGCGGTCCCGGCGCGCGGTCGCGGGAACGCGGCCGCGAGACGCGACGCGGAGCGAACGAGAGGCTATTTATCCGACGCCGGTGAGGTGACGGGCGTGCGACTCGTTCACCGTCCCGAATCGGGGTCAGAGCGCGTCCTCGCGAGCGACGTCGACGTCGCGCGCTCGGCGTTCGAACAGGCCCGCGGGCTGATGTTTCGGCGGTCGATCCCGGACGACTACGCGCTGGCCTTCCCTTTCGACGAGGCCGACACGCAGTGGCTCCACATGCTGTTCGTGCCGTTCGGGATCGACGCGGTGTGGCTCGTCGACGGCGAGGTGACGGCGAAAAAGCGGCTCGCGCCGTTCGTCGGGCTGGGCCGCGGCCGCGCCGACACCGTCGTCGAACTCCCGGCCGGCGCGGCCGAACCGGTCGCGGCCGGCGACGAACTACGGCTCGTACGGTGATCCGGGAGCGGGGCCGGCTTACCCCGTGCCTCCGTCCGGGGCGAACAGCTCCGCGTCCTCCGCCGGCGACTCCTCCGCGGCGCGCAGCGACAGTTCGATCCGACTGCCGCCGGCCTTGCTCTCGACGATGTCGAGGCTCCCGCCGCCGGCGGTGACGATCCAGTTCACGTACCAGAGGCCGAGCCCGCTCGCGTGTTCGAGCGGCGTCTCTTCGCCCGTGAGGACGGCGCGCTCGGCCGGCGGGATTCCCGGTCCGTCGTCGGCCACGACGAGCGAGACCCACGACTCGCTGGGCAGCTCCGCGGCCGAGATGCGAACCCGCGGGTCGTCCGCGTCGTTGTGCCGGACCGCGTTGTCGACGAGTTCGGTGATCGCCTCCGGTAAGAACGGGACCGCGGAGACGACGACTCCCTCCGGCACGTCGACGTCGATCACCCCCCGAGCGCGGACCGCGGTGTCGAGCGATTCGAGCGCCGCGTCGACGGCGGCCCCGAGCGCGACCGGCCGCGGGGAGGGGCGCTGAGAGAGCAGCCGCTCCACCTTCCGCGAGGTCTCACCCAGGCGCAACAGCCGCTCGGCGGTTTCGATCACCCGTTCGAGTTCGGCGGTCAGCTTGGGGTCGTCGACCGCCTCGACCGCCCGCCCCGTGAACCCCGTGACCACGTTGAGATCGTTCCGGAAGTTGTGCCGCAACACCCGCGTCAGCACGGCGAGCCGCTCCTCCCTGAGCGACGCCTCGGTGAGGTCCTCGCCCATGCCGACCGCGCCGACGACCCGGTCGCCGTCGGTGACGGGACCGACCGAGAGCCGGTACGGGACGCGTTCGCCGGTCCGAGTGAGCAGCCGCGCCTCGCGCGAGAGGGACTCACCGTCGCGGTACACCCGAGAGAGCGCCTCGCTGACGGCGTCGCGCGTCGCCTCGTCGAACAGCGACGTGAGCGCCCTCCCGGACAGCGCATCCGGCTCGTAGCCGGCGGCGGCCGCCAACCGGTCGTTCCAGCGGGAGAGCGTCCCCTCCTCCGTACAGCGGAACAGCGCGAGCGGGACGGTCTCGGCCAGCGCGTCGACGACCCGGCGCTCCGCGTCGCGTTCGGTCGCGGCCGCGACCCGGTCCGTGACGTCGGAGAACCCGACGACGAGCCACTCGCCGCCGGCGATCGTCGCCGTGTGAAGCGCCGCGGCGACCCGTACTCCCGGATCACCGAGCCGGACGTTCCACTCGAAGCGCTCGACCCGAGGGGCGGAACCGGCGGAGGCTGGCGGGCCGGCGGAAGGGCCCGAGGGGGCGGCGGCGTCCGCGACCGGCTCTCCGGCGACGGTGACGTCGGTCTCCCCGACGTCCGGAAGCCCCATCAGCGTCAGCGTGCCGCGGTCGTGGCCGAGGAGGTCGGCGGCGGGGGCGTTCGCGGCGCGGATCGCCAGCGTGTCTGGGTCACAGACGAGCGTCGGGGTCGGCACCGCCTCGACGAACGCGCGGAGGATCCCGGCCGCGCCGCTCGACGACGGTCCGTCGTCGGGCGTCGGCGCTCCGTCGCGGTCCTCCATCTGTTGATAATCGAAACACTCTGTCCATATGTGTTTATGGTTTTATGGGTCGTCTCGCACGCGAGGGGCTGACGGCCGCCGACCGGTCAGTCCGCCTTGGCCTGCCAGTCGCGCACGGTGGCCGCGCCCACGCCGTCAACGTCGGACGCGAGGTCGTCCGGGTCGGCCGATTTGAGCTCGTCGACGCCGTCGACGCCGGCGTCTCTCAGCTTCGCGGCGGTCTTCTCGCCTATCCCCTCGACCGCCTGAAGCTCCGACCCCTCCTGTCGGGCCGTGAACTCGCGATAGTTACAGATCGGACAGCCGAGCTCCCACGGGTCGTCCCCGGAGTGGACGCGGAGGTGCGGGAGGCCGTGCTCCTCGCAGGTCTCGTCGGTGACCTCGACCTCGCCGCGCCGGGGGAGCGGCAGCGAGTAGTCGCAGTCGGGGTAGCGCGTACAGCCGACGAGCCGCGAGCCGGAGCGGAGTCGCTTGATCGCCAACTCCCCCCCGTGTCCCTCTCCACATTCGGGACAGACGCCGATCACCTCGTCCTCCTGCTCGTCGGCCTCGTCGGCCTTACACTGCGGGCAGCCGTGGACGAACGTCTTCCGCCCGGCGAGCATCTTCACGTGGCGGAGGTCGTGCTCCTCGCAGGTCTCGTCGAGGATGAGCGGCTTCCCGGTCGAGGGAAGCGGGAGGGTGTACTCGCAGTCGGGATAGCCGTCGCAGCCGACGAAGTACGACCCCTGCCGCGACTTCCGGACGAGGAGGTCCGCGCCGCACTCCGGGCACGGGCCGAGCGTCTTGTCCGCCTTCAGCGAGTTCTGGAGGTGGTCGCCGACGGCCTCGCGCGACTCGGTGAGGTCGTCGAACACGCTCGAAAGCAGCTCGCGGGAGGCCGCCGTCACCTCGTCGTACGCCCTCTCACCGGCCGCGATGGCCGCCATGTCTTCTTCGAGCTGGGCGGTCATCTCCTCGCTCACGATCCGGTCGGCGAACTCCTCGGCGGCCTCGACGACCGCCTCCGCCAGCCGCGTCGGGCGGGGCGGGTCGCTCTCGACGTAGTTGCGGTCGTACAGCTTCTCTATCGTCCGGTGGCGGGTCGCCTTCGTGCCCAGCTGCCGCTTCTCCATCTCCTCGATGAGCCGCGACTGCCCGTAGCGGCGGGGCGGCTGGGTCGCTTTCCCCTCGGTGGTGCGGTCCGACAGCGACAGCGTCTCGCCGGCCTCGACGTCCGGGACGATCCGCTCGTCGCTGGAGCGGTACGGGTAGACGTCGTGGTAGCCGGCCTCCAGCAGGCGCTTCCCGTTGGCCTTCAGCCGCAGGCCGCCGTCCGCGACGAGGTCGGCCGGCCTCGCCGCCTCGTCCGGGTTCCGGAGGGCGGCGAGTCCGTCGGCGCTCTCGGCTATCGGAGTCGCCCCGCCGTCCGCCAAGGCGACCACGCGGAGGCGCTCCCAGGTGGCCGGGTCGGCGCAGGTGGCGAGGAAGCGGCGGACGATCAGCTCGTACACCTCCCACTCGTCGTCCGAGAGGTCGGAGGCCGAGGGGAGCTCGCCGGTGGGGTGGATCGGCGGGTGGTCGGTCGTCTCCTCGTCGCCCTCGGTCGGCTCGACGTCGCGGTCCTCGTCCAGCAGGCTCGCGGCGTCTTTCCCGAACGTCGAGGCCGCCGAGAGCTCCTCGATCAGCTCCTCGGGCTCCAAGTCGTCGGGATACACCGTGTTGTCGGTCCGCGGATACGTGACGTAGCCGGCGGTGTAGAGGTCCTCCGCGAGCGACATCGCGCGCTGGGCGGAGTAGCCGAGCGACCCCGCGGCGCGGATGAACGCGGTGGTGTTGAACGGCGTCGGCGGGTCGTCGGTCTGGGTCCGACGGGTGACGTCGTCGACGGTCGCCCCGTCGGCCGCGTCGAGCGCCTCGGTGAGCGTCTCCGCGACGGTCTCGTCCCAGACGCGCTCGCGCTCGTTGCCCTCGTCGTTCAGGTAGAAGTAGCGCGCCTCGAACGGGTCGCCGCCGGACTTCGCAAGCTCGCCGGTCAGCTCCCAGTAGGACTCGGGGTCGAACGCCTGAATCTCGCGCTCGCGGTCGACGATGAGCTTGAGCGTCGGCCCCTGAACCCGGCCGACGGAGATGAAGTCGTCGCCCATCTGGCGGGCCGAAAGGGAGAGGAACCGCGTCAGGGCGGCGCCCCACGTGAGGTCGATGGTCTGACGGGCCTCGCCGGCGGCCGCGAGTTCGAAGTCGAGGTCGTCGGGGTTCGCGAACGCCTCCTGCACCTCGTTCTCCGTGATCGAGGAGAAGCGGACGCGGTCGACGGGGACGTCCTCGTTCACCTCGCGGACCAGCTCGTACGCCTCCTTGCCGATCAGCTCGCCCTCGCGGTCGTAGTCGGTCGCGATGACGACCCGGGAGGCGTTGCGCGCGAGCTTGCGGAGCGCGGCGACGATCCCCTCCTGCGTCGGCGTCTTGGTGACGGGCGCGTCGATGAGCTCGACCGGCTCGACGTCGCGCCAGTCGTTGTACTCGGCGGGGAAGTCGACGCCGACGACGTGGCCGGAGAGGCCGATACACCGCTTGCCGCCCCACTCGTAGACGTTGACGTCGTTGGTCCGCTCCGCGGTCGCGGACTCGCCGCTCAGGATGTCGGCGATGCGCCGCGCCGCGTTGTCTTTCTCCGTGATTATCAGCTCGGGGCCGCGACTCATTGCGCCGAGATACGCCGCTCCCGGGTCTAAAGCTTTCGCGACGCGAGATTGCGGGCAGGCGCGGGGTCGAACGGGGACCGAAAAGGGGCGCTCCGAGCGCGACCGTCACCGGGCCGCGTCGTCGGACTCAGCGAGGAACTCCGCGTCTGTCGGCTCCCGGTACGGTTCCGGCGGCTCGTCGTCCGCGTTGAGTTCGCGCCGTGCGAGGTGGTTCTCGAGTTGGCGGCGCTTGTTCCTCCCTTTCCGCTCGCGGCCCGATTTCGTGTCTGGCATCGTCACCCGTGTCAACAATACCCACACATATGAATCTTGTGGCGGTGTGCGAGGCGGTGTTCAGATAAGAATTGAAATGTGAGGCGGTGCGTTTTCAAAGTGATCTATGCCCGAAAACGACCGCCTCAGCGGCTGTTTAGACGATATCAACTTAGAGTTTGTGGAGCGAGAGGCAACACCGCGGCTGTTGATGAAGCTCAGTATTCAGCTTCATTTAGCAGGACTGTCGCTTTCGAATACTGTCTTGTTTCTTGAGGTATTCGGTGTTGAAAGAGTGCGCTCCACCGTTCACAACTGGGTTCACAAAGCCGATCTACAGCCGGAATCTGGTCGGAGCCCGAATCACGTTGCGGTTGATGAGACTGTGATTCGGCTTGATGACGAACAATATTGGCTGTACGCTGCTGTTGATCCGGAAACGAATGATCTGCTTCACACACAGCTTGAGCCGACGACAAATAACGCTCTCGCAGATCGGTTTTTCGCCGATCTCCGTGACAAACACGACGTGGATGACGCAACTGTTCTCGTCGATGGATCAGCTTCACTTCAGCGAGCCTGTCGCAAACACGACCTCGATTTTAAATATGAACGACATGGAAATCGGAACAGCGTCGAACGTGTCTTTCGCGAGATAAAACGCAGAACTACCAGTTTCTCAAACTGTTTTAGTAACGCCAAAGCAGAGACTGCTGACGAGTGGCTCAGATCGTTCGCTTTCGCATGGAACCAGCTTATCTGAACACTACGGTGTGCGAATAGATCCGCGAAAGGTGGGAGCAAACGTCACCGGAGCAGCGCAGCCCGACGACAGCGGTTTAGTATTTAAATATCGACGGGCGGCAGCGACAACTACTTATAAATAAATGATGCGGTGGCGCGTGCCTGCGAGCGGCCCTCGGCCGCGAGCAGCACGCGCGAGGGAGTCAGTCGCCCGGAGCAACGCGGAGGACGACTGACGAGGCTGGGGAGGTGTGAGGTGCTGTGCGGTTGCTGTGCGGGGTGGGACTCAAAGGGGCAGCCGGGAGGCGGGCGCAGGCGACGCAAGCACCACAGGGAGCGAACGAAGTGAGCGACCGAGGAGCGTGGTTCGAGACGCCAAAGGCGTCTCGCCATCACGAAAGGCGCAAAGCGCCTTTCGAACGACAGCGAGCGTGCGCCCGCCTCCCGGCTGGGGATTTGGCGGTGTTCGCCGTCGATACGCAAGCGGCAAGAAAGGGATTTGAACCGCAGTCGTTCCTCTCGCTCCGCTCGCCGTGTTATTCGTCGAAAACGCCAGGAGAGGGATTTGAACCGGAATCAGACGTGCTCGCTCACTGCTCGCGGCTTCGCCGCTCGCAATCGAGGTGCTCGCTTCGTCGCCGGCGCTTCGCGCCGGCTGCTTGAGGGACCTTCGGTCCCTCTCAGCTCGCACCTCGCACCGCTCGCTGCGCGCGACTGATAGGGTTCAAATACGCTGGCGCTTCGCTGTCGCGGTACTCGCTCGTCGCTGTCGCTCCTCGCTCGTTGTTGCGACGGCGAAACGCCAGGAGAGGGATTTGAACCCCCGATCCCGGATGGGAACACGCTTTCCAGGCGTGCGCCTTACCACTCGGCCATCCTGGCTCACTCGGTGATACTCCGGTGCGACTGTTAAGTCCTTCTTTTCGCCCGGAGGCGCGCCTCGGCGAGGTAGGAGAGACCGCCCGAGGCGACGCCGACGCCCAACGCGATGAGCGCCGTCCCCCCAAGACCGACCGGCAGCGACCCGGGCCCGAGGAGCCGGTACCCCTGCGCGAGCGCGAGGAAAGCGAACCCGCCGACGAGGCCCCACAGCGCCGCGGACCGCGCTCGGGCGCGCGGCGTGGCCGGAGCGCCGCGCGCCCCCGCCGGTTCGCCGCCGCCGTCCGGCATCACTCGACGACGGCGACGGCCTCTATCTCGACGCCGGCGCCCTTCGGGAGCGCGCCGGCCTCGACCGCGGAGCGGGCCGGCGGCGACTCGTCGAAGTAGTCGGCGTACGTCTCGTTCATCTCGTCGAAGTCGTCGATGTCGGCCATGAACACGGTCGTCTTGAGCACGTCCTCGGGGCCGGCACCCGCCTCCGCTAACACCGCGAGGAGGTTGTCGAGCGCCTGCTCGGTCTGGACCGCGATCGGCGCGTCGTCGAGGAGGTCGCCCTCTGGCGTCAGCGGGATCTGCCCGGCCGTGAACACGAGGTCGCCGTCGGTCGTCGCCTGACTGTACGCGCCCACCGCCGCCGGGGCGTCGTCCGTGTGGATGGTCTCTTTCATGCGAGTGCGCCTTCGGCCGGCGGCCTCAAGAGTACTCTGGAGCGGAGTCGTCGGATACGTCCAGGCCGAGCCATCGGACCCGGTCGAGCCGAGGCGCCGGACGCGGCCGGACCCACCCGCCAGACCCGACTAACCGAGTCCGCTCCCGGACCCGACCTGTCCCACCGTCAGACACAAGCGGCTGGAATGGTAACACGACACGCATGACGGGTGATCAGCTCGTGCCGCTGGCAGCGATATTCGCCGGCGTGGCGGCGGTCAACCTCGCGGTGATGTGGCTGCTCGTCCGGCAGAACCGCGACCCCGCGGAGCTGTTCGGCTCGGCCGCGACCCGGTCGTCGGACGCGGACCGCGACGGGGAGGCGCCCGAGGCGGGCCCGGCGGTCGGGCTCGGCCGCGACGCGGACGCCGACGGGACGGGCGCGGCGAGCGGCGGGGGCGGCGGGGACGACCCCCCGCCGCTCGACGCCGACGGAGAGACCGTCGTCTGCCGCCACTGCGGCGCCGAGAACCGGGCGGGCTATCAGTACTGCCGGTGGTGCGTCCGGTCGGGGTTCGTCGACGAGGACGCCGACGTCACCGCGGGCACCGCGATGACCGACCGCTCGCTGTGAGCGGGGGAGCCGGTCGCGCCGGGACCGCGAGAAGAGGTTACGCCGCGTCGACCTGACAGCCGGCCGCGTAATCGATCCCCTCGATGGTGTCGATACCGTCGTCGCCGCAGACCGGGCAGTCGGGGTTGCGCGCGTACGGCACCGTCTCGAAGGAGAGGTCCATCGCGTCGTAGAACAGCATCCGGCCGACGAGCGGGTCGCCTATGTCCATGAGTAGCTTCACCGCCTCCGTCGCCTGAAGACAGCCGACCGTCCCCGGAAGGACGCCGAGGACGCCCGTGCTGGCGCAGTCCGGCACCGTCCCCGGCTCCGGCGGCTCCGGGAACAGACAGCGGTAGCAGGGACCCTCGGGCGAGAGCGTCGTCACCTGTCCCTCGAACTTGTAGATGGCGCCGTGCGAGACGGGAACGCCCTCGATCCGGGCGGCGTCGTTCACCACGTACCGGGTGGCGAAGTTGTCCGAGCAGTCGACGACGACGTCGTAGTCCGCGACCAGTTCGCGGGCGTTGCTCGCGTCGAGCCGCCGTTCGTGACGCTCGACGTCGACGTCGGGGTTGAGGTCGGCCACGAACTCGGCCGCCGAGTCGACCTTCTTTCGCCCCACGTCGCCGTCGGCGTGGATGACCTGCCGCTGGAGGTTCGAGCGCTCGACGACGTCGTCGTCGACCACCCCGATTGTCCCGACGCCCGCGGCCGCGAGGTACTGGATCGCGGGCGACCCGAGTCCGCCCGCGCCCACGACGAGGACGCGGCCGTCGAGCAGCCGCTTTTGTCCCTCCGGGCCGACGTCGTCCAAGATGACGTGTCTGGAGTAGCGGTCGAGTTGGGTCGCGTCGAGAGAGAGGCTCATGTGCGTGACCTGTGCCGGCGCGGATATAACCGTGTTCCCGGGCGGCGGTCGCGACGCCGCCGAAGCGACTCACTCCACCGACGCCGCCACGGCGTCGGTCATCCAGCAGTCGTCCGCGTCACCGAGCGAACCGTCCGCGTCCCCGCTCCCGCCGGCGACCCGGACGAGTCGGAACTCGTAGCGGCCGGTGACGCTGCCGTTCTCCCGGGTGACGACCTCGACCGCCGCCGTGTCGTCGGTCACCTCCGGCACCGAGTACTCCGCCGTGTCGTACGCGAGCATCGGCGCGTACCGCTCCGTCTCGAACAGTTCGGCGTACTGGCCGACCGAGCCGACGACGTCTCTGTTCTCCGGCGACGCGAACGCCCGCAGGGTCCGGATGCCGTCGTTCGTCGCGTCGTCGTTGTATCGGAGCGCGTTCATCTGAACCTGGACGACCTGAAGCGCGGACCGGTCGCAGGTGGGAGAGGGCGCGGTGTTCCTAGCGGCCTCACCCGTCGAGTCGCCGTCCGCGACCGAGGCGGTGTCTCCGCCGTCGCCGTCCGCGACCGACTCTCCGCTCCCGTCGTCGCCGTCCGCGACCGACCCTCCGCTCCCGTCGTCGCTCTCGTTGGTCGCCCCGGTCGCGTCCGCGTCCGTCGCGGACGGGTCGGTCGCTCCGCCGTCTCCCACGCCCGCGATCCCCGCCAAGCCGCCCAGTCCAGCGGTCCCGGCGGCGAAGCCGCCCCCGGCCGCCGCGACGAGGAGCGCGGCCACGGCGACCGCCGCGAGGACGGTCCGCGGAGAGCGCAGATCGCCCGGCGCGTCGGCGGCGGACTCGGTCGGTCGGTCGCGCGTCCGCGAATCGTCGGTCGAACCGGCGGCGCCCCGGTCGGCAGACGGAGGACTCGGTGCGACGCCGCTCCCCGTCGCGCCCGACGCGACGGCGCCCGTCGCCGCGCCGTCATCGATCGCCGCGCCGTCATCGACCGTCGCTCTGTCGTCGTCCGACTCGTCGCCGTCGACGTCGGTCACGCCGTTACCGTCGCCGTCAGCCGTGCCGGCGTCGGAATCCGCCGCGTCGTACGCGTCGGACCGGACCGGAACGCCGAGGAGCCGGTCGGCGGTCGCGTTCGCCTCCGCGGGCGGGACGGCGTACAGGAGGCGCTCCCGGAGGTCCGCCGGCGTCACCACGTCGGCGTCGAGTTCGGCGCCGAGGTCGTCGACCGAGTCGCTCGCGACGGCGACCGCGTCGACCGTGTCGACCGCGTCGTCGGAGACGCGCTCGTCCGCGGCCGCGACGACGAGCAGTTCGGTCCGGCGGTCCCCCTCCGACACCGTGACGCGCGGCGGGTCGACCTCGACGCCGTCGGCGGTGGCCGCGTACGTCTCGCCGACGAGCGTCGCGAACCCGTCGCTATCGAGCGACCGGAGTTCGGTCGCGAACGCGTCGAGGGGGACGGGGTTGCTCGCGGTCACCGGCGGATCGCCACGTATGTTAGTACGTGACGCGGTCTCTTTGCTCTTGTGTCGACGCGTCCGGCGCCGCGGCTGGGGGAGAGAGCGGAGCGCGAAAAAACGGGTGTCGTCGGCCGCGAGGCGGGACGGGCTACTTGCCCTGCCGGTCGTTCGAGGTGACGCTCGGGCGCGTCTTCTCGGTGCCCTTGCCGCGCTTGCGCTGGCCGCGGCCCTTGGTGCCGGCGGAGGTGAGGCCGCGGTACGCGCGGCCCTTGTGGTCGTCCGAGCAGATCCAGTTCAGCTCGTCATCGTTCTCGATCGCGGGGTGAGCCGGGTCCACGAGGATGACCTCGTGCCACTTCTGGGAGCCGTCCTCACCGACCCAGTAGGAGTTGAGCACGCGCAGGTTCCGGTACTTCCGCGAGGCGCGCTCCTCCGCGATGCGCTGGATCGACTTGCGGCGCGAGACGCGGTTGACGCCCTGGCGCTTCGAGCGGCGGCCCGCCTTGAAGCGCTGCTTGCGCGAGCCGCCCTTGCGGACGCTCACGCGGGCGACGACGACGCCCTGCTTGGCCTTGTAGCCCAGTTCGCGGGCCTTGTCCAGCCGAGTGGGGCGCTCGATGCGCTCGATGGCGCCCTGATCGCGCCACTCCTGTTTGCGCTGCCACTGCAGTTCCGCTAGTTTCCCCTCCTTGGGGGACTGCCACGCCTCCTTGATGTGCGAGTAGAAACTTCGTGCCATTGTGTGTCCGCGGACGGTTGCGATTCAGCCGCGAGGGGCCACATGTCGTCTCGTCCCGGAGCACGCGGCGGTCGGCCCGACCGCGGTCCCGGCGGCGAGTGCCCGCTGTGTCCGCACCAGCGAGTTGGCGAGAATACCCGCGGTTCGCCCTTAACCGCTTCGCTCCGCGGGTCGCGTGGGGGCCGGTGGCACGCCCGACAGCGGCGATCGCGCCCTGACCGCGCCGCCGCGCGTCGATCGAGTGAACTACCCCACCCTACTCGCTCACCGCTGACGCGGTTTGCTCCTTGAGGAAGGGGACTTAGCGCCTGAACAAAGGTTAAAGTTCACTTGTATCGATGAGCCGCTAGTGGTACGTATCGACGCCGCGTCGGGAAGTCGCGGACTCGACGGAGGGGGAATCCGGTGAGAGACGCGAGGCTCGTTGTCGTCGCGGGGACGACCGCGACGGCCGCGATCGACGGGATCAGCGCCGCTGGCGCCGACCCCGACCTCCGGGTCCACACGCCGAGCGCGGACCTCGAGATAGTGGAGACGGGACGGCCCGCGCCGGACTCGCCCCTGCCGGTGAGTCCGAGCGGCTGTCCGACGCCCGCGGTCGTCACCCGCGCGGTCCGCGAGCTGCTCGGTCCGGAGCGTCTCCCCGTCGAGTTCGTCGACGCCGGGCTGGGAGCGCCGACGGCGGCGACGGTCCGCGACGTGGCGGCGTCTCCGGGCGGCGACGTTCGCGACCCGGAGCCGGTCCCGGCGGCGGCGACCGTGTTCGAGCGCGCCCGCGCGTTAGCGCCGGAACTCGCCGCGTCCGACGGCGACCCCGACGGCGCGGGCGAGGCGGGAGGCGACGCCGAACTGCTCGTCGCCGAGACGATCCCCGGCGGGACGACGAGCGCGCTCGGGGTCCTGACCGCGCTGGGCGAGCGCGCCGCCGTCTCCTCGTCGCTGCCGGCGAACCCGATCGAGCGCAAGCGCCGCGTCGTCGCGGAGGGGTTGGACGCGAGCGGCCTCGACCCCGGCGACGCGGCCGGCGACCCGATCGAGGCGGTCAGACTGGCCGGGGACCCGGTCCTCGCCGCGGTCGCCGGGCTGGTCGTCGGCTGCGCGGACGCCGGGGTCGACGTCACCCTCGCGGGCGGCACGCAGCTCGCGGCCGCGGCCGCGCTCGCCCGACACGCCGGCGTCGACCGCCCGCTCCCGCTCGCCACCACGTCGCTGGTCGCGGGCGATCCGACTGCCGACCTCCCGGCGCTCGCCGCCGACCTCAACCTGACGCTCGCCGCGGCCGACCCGGGGTTCGACGAGGGCGACCACCCGGCGATGTCGGCGTACGCCCGGGGCGAGGCGAAGGAGGGCGTCGGGATGGGCGGCGCGCTCGCGCTCGCGGAGCGGGCGGGGGTCGCGGACGCCGCCGTCCGCGAGCGGATCGCCGCCGTGACCGACCGGCTGCTCGCTGAGCGTCCGGAAGAGGGAGGTGACCGGCGGTGAGGGGCCTCGTCCTCGCCGGCACGGCCTCCGGCGTCGGCAAGACGGTGGCGACCCTCGCGGCGCTGCGCGCGTTGGAGTCCGCCGGCCGGACCGTCCAGCCCGCGAAGGCTGGCCCGGACTTCATCGACCCGAGCCACCACGCCCGGGTCGTCGGTCGCCCGTCGCGGACCCTCGACCCGTGGCTCCAGGGCGAGGACGGGCTCCGGCGAAACTACGCTCGCGGCGACGGCGACGTCTGCGTGGTCGAGGGGATGATGGGGCTGTACGACGGCAGCGCCGCCAGCACGGCGGGCGTGGCCGCCGCGCTCGACCTCCCGGTCGTCCTCGTCGTCGACGCGAGCGCCGGGATGGAGAGCGTCGCGGCGACCGCGCTGGGCTTCGCGACGTACGCCGAGCGGACCGCACACGACGTCGACGTGGCGGGCGTGATCGCCCAGCGGGCGCACGGCGGCCGCCACGAGGAGGGGATCCGCGAGGCGCTCCCCGACGGACTCGCCTACTGTGGCCGGGTCCCGCCCCGCGAGGACCTAGAGATCCCCGACCGACACCTCGGATTACAGATGGGCAAGGAGGCCCCGCTCGACGACGCCGAACTCGACGCGGCCGCGGAGACGCTCCGGACCGACCGGCTGCTCGATATCTCCCGGGAGCCGACGCCGCCTGCGACCGGACCGACCCCGGGAGCGCCCGACCCCGCCGCTGGCGACGGTGTCGGGGCGGAGACCGACGGCGACCGAGGCGACCGCCCGCGGGTCGCGGTCGCGGACGACGCCGCCTTTCGGTTCCTCTACCCGGCGACCCGCGAGCGACTCCGCGAGCGCGCGACCGTGGTCCCGTTCGCGCCCACGGCCGGCGACGACCTCCCGCCCTGCGACGGCGTCTACCTCCCCGGCGGCTATCCGGAGCTCCACGCCGAGGCGCTCGCGGCCGGCCCCGCGCTCGGGTCGATCGCGGACGCCGCGGCCGAGGGGACGCCCGTCCTCGGGGAGTGCGGCGGGCTGATGGCGCTCGCGGAGACGCTGACGACGGTCGACGGCGACGCCCGCGAGATGGCGGGCGTCCTCCCGGCGGACGTGACGATGCGGGAGCGGTATCAGGCGCTCGACCACGTCGAACTCCGCGCCCGGGAGGAGACGCTCACGGCGGGAAGCGGCGACCGGCTCCGCGGCCACGAGTTCCACTACTCCGCGGCCGACGTGGCGTCCGACGCCCGGTTCGCCTTCGACGTGGAGCGCGGGACCGGGATCGACGGCGACCGCGAGGGGCTGACCGAGCACCGCACCCTCGGGACGTACTGTCACCTCCACGCCGAGAGCGGGGCGTTCGACGCGTTCCTCGACGAGGTGGAACGGTGACGGCGGGAGTCTCCCCGGTCGTTGCGGCCGCCGGTCTCCCAGTCGACGCGCCCATCGCCCCGGCCGTCACGCTCATCGCCCCGGCCGTCACGCTCATCGCCCCGCTCCTCCTCGCGGTCGCGCTGGACCTCGCCGTCGCGGAGCCGCCGCGCCGGGTCCACCCGGTCGCGCTGTTCGGGCGGAGCGTCGGGCGGTTCGACCGGGAGTGGGCCCGCCCGCGGCCCGTCGGCGTCGCGGTCGCGGTCGCGCTCCCCCTCGCCACGGCCGCGGTCTGCGGCGGGACCGTCGCGCTCGCGGCCGAGTACGGGCCCCGGGCGGGCGGCGTCCCGCTCGGCGCCGTCGCCGTCGCGGCCGGCGTCTGCTTCTCCGCCGCGAGCCTCCGCATGCTGCTCGACGTGACGGCCGAGGTCGTCGCGGAGACCGAGTCCGACCCCGACGCGGCCCGCGAGTCCGTCCGAGCGCTCGTCGGGCGCGACCCGGCGGACCTCTCGCCGGCCGACCTCCGGAGCGCCGCGGTCGAGAGCGCGGCGGAGAACCTCGCTGACGGGTTCGTCGCCCCCCTCGGCTGGTTCGTCGCCGGCGCGACGGGCGCCGCCGCGCTCGCGTCCGTCGGCGCGGTCCCCGAGGTCGGCGGGACCGGCGTGGGCGCCGAGACCGCGCTGGCCGCCGGAGTCGCCGCCGCGGCCTGGGCGAAGGCCGTGAACACGCTCGACTCGATGCTCGGCTACCGGTCGAAACCGGTCGGGTGGGCGAGCGCCCGGCTCGACGACGCGGTCATGTTCCTCCCGGCGCGGGCCGCGGCGTGCTGTCTCGCCGTCGCGGCCCGGTCGCCCGGGAGCCTGCGACGCGCGCGACCGCTGGCCCGCGAGCCGGCGTCACCGAACTCCGGCTGGCCGATGGCGACGGCCGCGGTCGCGCTCGGCGTCCGCTTGGAGAAGCCGGGCGCGTACGCCCTCGCCGGGGGTCCGGAGCCGCCGACGCCCGCGGCCGCCCGCGACGCGGTGCGGCTCGTCGCCGTCGGCGGGGGCGTCGCGGTCGCGGCCGCGGCGGGGTGGCTCCTCGCGCTCGCGGGGGTGGTCGCGTGGTCCTGACGGCCGCCGCGCTCCGGGGGGCGCTCGGGTTCCTCTCGCGGGCCCCCGTCGGCCGATCCGACGGCGACTGGGAGGCGTTCCGGCGGACGCCCGCCGCCCTGCCGGCGGTCGGGTACCCGATCGGCGCGCTCGGCGCGCTCCCGGTCGCCGCGGCCGCGCTGGCGCCGGTCCGCGTCCCGTCGCTCACGGTCGGGGTCGCGTTCGCCGCGTGGCTCTACCTCGTCACCGGGATCACCCACCTCGACGGCGTCGCGGACCTGGGCGACGCGGCGGTCGTCCACGGCGACGCCGACCGCCGGCGGGAGGTCATGAAAGACTCCGCGCTCGGCGTCGGCGGGACGGTCGCGCTCGCCCTCGTCGTCCTCGGCCTCGCGGCCGCGGCGGCGGCGATCGCGGACCTCGCGCGCGGCTCGCCCGTCGGCGCGGTCGCCCTCGTCGTCGCCGCCGAGGTGGGCGCGAAGGCCGCGACGGCCACGCTCGTCTGCGTCGGGGAGGCCGCACACGAGGGGCTCGGCGCCGCGCTGACGGAGGCGTCCGACCCGCGCGCGCTGGTCGGCGTCGCGCTCGCGACGGCCCCCGTACTGCCGCTCGGGCGGGTCGCCATCAGTCCCGGCGGACCGGGCGTCGTCGCCGGCGCGCTCACGGCCGCGGCAGTCGTCGCCGCGCTCGCGTTCGCGTGGTCGCGCGCCCGTCTCGGCGGGGTCAGCGGCGACGTGCTCGGCGCGACGAGCGAACTCGCCCGCGTCGCCGGGCTTCACGCGGGGGTGATCGCGTGGACGCTCTCCTGATGTGCGGCGGCCGGGGGACGCGGCTCGGCGGCGACCGCGAGAAGCCGCTGGCGCCCGTCGCCGGACGGCCGATGGTCGACCGCGCGCTCGACGCGCTCGCGGCGAGCCGGGTCGAGACCGCGTACGCGGCCGTCTCGCCGCACGCCCCCCGGACCCGCGAGCGGCTGGTCGCGCGGCGGGACGGCGGGGAGGGCGAATCGGGGACGGGGTCGCTCGAACTCGTCGTCGTCGACACGCCCGGCGACGGCTACGTCACGGACCTTCAGGCGGCGCTGGCAGAGGGACCAGAACCGCCGGCGCTCACCGTCGCGGTCGACCTCCCGCTGCTCGACGGGGCGGCCGTCGACGCCGTCCTCGACGCCCGCGCCGCGGCCGGGACCGACGCGCTGTCGGTCCGCGTGCCCGCGGCGCGCAAGCGGGAACTGGGCGCGAGCGCCGACGCCGCGACCCGGTACGACGGAGCCGGTGACGGCGAGGGGACCGGCGCGAACGAGGAGGCGGCCGACGCGGGCGACGAGACGGTCGTCGAGCGCGTCCCCGCGGGGGTCAACGTCGTCGGCGCGCTCGACGGCGCGGGCGACGAGGCCGTGCGCGCGACCCGCGACGCGCGCTTCGCCGTCAACGTCAACCGACCCGGGGACAGACGGCTGGCAGAGCGGATCCTCGCGGGCGACTCGGACGCCCCCGCGCTCCCGAGCGGCGGGGTCGACTGGCTCGACCGGCGCGGCGAGGGCGCGGGGTGGGAGGGAGGTGCGTCGCCGTGAACCGGGAGCGCGCGGCGGCGCTGGGGCGCGAGCCGCACGGGAGCAGCGACGACCCCGACCTGCTGGACTTCAGCGCGAACGCGAACCCCGAGGTCCCAGACGGGGTCGAGCGCGCGTACCGCGCCGCGTTCGAGTCGGCGCGGACGTACCCGCCGGAGCCGCCGACGGGGTTCCGAGCCGCCGCCGCCGACTACGTCGGCTGCGACCCGGAGGAGGTGGTCCCGACGCCGGGCGGGCTGGCGGCGATCCGGGCCGCGGTCGCGCTCGCGGTCGACCCGGGCGACACGGCCCTCCTTCCGGCGCCGAGCTTCGGGGAGTACGCCCGCGAAGTCCGGCTTCGGGGGGGCGAGCCGGCGTTCGTCGACGCCGAGCGCGTCCTCGACGCCGACCCGAGCGGCCACGCGCTGGCGGTCGTCTGCGCGCCGAACAACCCCACCGGGACCGGCTACGACCGCGAGGCCCTGCTCGCGTTCGCGGCGCGCTGTCGCGCGGCCGGGACCGTCCTGCTCGTCGACGAGGCGTTCCTCGGGTTCACCGAGCGCGAGTCGCTCGCGGGGACGGCGGGCGTCGTCGTCGCCCGAGCGCTCACGAAGCTGTTCGGGCTGCCCGGGATCCGGGCCGGCTTCGCGGTCGCGACGGGCGACCTCGGCGCGGCGCTGCGGGGCGCGCGCCGGACGTGGAACCTGAGCGCCCCGGCGCTGGCGACCGGCGAGTACTGCCTCCGGCAGGGGGAGTTCGTCGGCGAGACCCGCGACCGCGTCGAGCGGGAGCGCGGGCGGCTGCGGGCCGCCCTGAGCCAGCGGTACGAGGTGGGTCCCTCCGAGGCGCCGTTCCTCCTCGTCGACGCCGGCGACCGCGACGTCGACCGGGTGATCGAGCGCGCCCGCGACCGGGGCGTCGCCGTCCGCGACGCGCGCTCCTTCCGCGGCCTCGACTCGCACGTCCGGGTCGCGGTCCGGCGTCCGGCGGAGAACGACCGCCTGCTCGCGGCGCTCGGTGTCGGAGAGGCGGGAGACCGAGGCGAGGGGGGAGAGAGCGATGTTTGAGGCGACGGTCAGCGACGGCGTCCTCCGGCTCCGACGGTCCGGCACGCGCTGGCTCTCGACCGGCTGGGACGGCGGGCGGTCGCGGGCGCCGGCCGCGTACAACGTCACCGTTCCCGAGGAGTTCGACCGGACGGACCTCGCGGCCTACCGCGACGAGCGGCTGGGGCGGGCGGGGTTCGGGGGCGGGGAGAGCGGGGCTCCGGAAGCGGACGCGGGAGCCGGGTCTCCCGGGGCCGACCGCGACGCCCCGCCGACGCTTTTCACCGGCGTCTCGATGGCCCACGCCCGGGGCGCGCGGCTCGGGCCGGTCGTCGCGTACGCGACGGTCGGCCTCTCGAACCCCGCGATGCTGCCGGTCGGGGCGGAGGAGGCGACCGGGTCGCGCGAGCCGACGGCGCGTCCCGAGGGTCGCCCGGGCCCCGGAACGGTCAACCTGATCGTCGGCGCGGCGCGCAGTCTCGCGCCCGGGGCCGCGGCGAACCTCGTCGCGGTCGCGGCCGAGGCGAAGGCGGCGACGCTGCTCGCGACGGCCGGGGTGCCGGGGACGACGAGCGACGCGGTCGTCGTCGCGGACGACCCGGAGGGGGCGCCCGCCGAGTTCTCCGGCAGCGCCACGGCGGTCGGCGGGGCGGCCCGCGCCTGCGTCCGGGACGCGGTCCGCGCGAGCCTGCGGTCGCGGTACCCGGACGGCGACCTGCCCGGCCCGGCGGCCGACGCCGAACACGGCGTCGTCACCGACGAGCGGGCGGAGGTTTTCGACCCATGACAACGAACCACGACGACGCGAACGCGGACGCGCAGGAGGAACCGACCGACGGCGACGACGGCACGTCGACGAACGACGAGACGGAGCCGAGCGACGACCTCGCCGCCCGCACCCCGGGCGGCGGCGCGGCCCCCGAACCGGAGCCGATCGAGCCCGCCGCGCCCGCGGAGTTCGGGCTGGTCCAGGCGTTCTGGGGCGGCGGCAAGGGGAAGACGACGGCCGCGATGGGGATGGGCTTTCGGGCCGCGGGCCACGGCTACCGCGTCCACATGCTCCAGTTCATGAAGGGCGGCGCGGACAGCGTCGAGGGCGTCAGGGGCGAGTACAACGCGATTTCGACCGTGCCGGGGTTCTCCTACGAGAACGCCGGCCACTACGGCTGGCACGGCCTGCTCGACGGCTCGGCCGACGACGAGCACGAGGCGAAGGCGGCGGCCGCCTTCGAGCGCGCACAGGCGCTCGTCGCGGGCGCGGCCGAGGCGGACCTCACCGAGCCGCTCCCGCTCGACGGGGGAGCGGAGGACGGCGTCCACATGCTCATCCTCGACGAACTGCTGTACGCCGTCGACCGCGGCCTCGTCGACGCCGACGACGTCGTCGCGCTGGCCGAGTCGAAGCCGGACCGCCTCGAACTCGTCCTCACCGGGAGCCACGGCTCCCCCGACTACCTCGACGGCGTGGCCGACCTTGTCACGAACGTCCGGAAGGTCGCGCACCCGTTCGACGACGGCCAGCGCGCCCGCCGGGGACGGAGTACTGACGATGGGGGTCGAGCGGCCGTGACCGACGCCGACGCCGCGGAGGCCTCCGAGGCCCCGGCCGACACCGTCCTCATCGCGGGGACCGCGAGCCACGTCGGCAAGAGCACGCTGGCGGCCGGCCTCTGTCGGCTGCTCGCCCGGCGGGGCGTCTCGGTCGCCCCGTACAAGGCCCAGAACATGAGCAACAACGCGCGGGTGGCGCTCGCGCCGGACGGCGAGTGGGGCGAGGTCGGCGTCTCCCAGCACGTCCAGGCGCGGGCCGCCGAGGCGGTGCCGACGACGGACATGAACCCCGTCCTGCTCAAGCCCCGCGGCGGCGGCGAGAGCCAGATAATCGTCGACGGCGAGGCGGTCGCGAACGCCCCGGCGTCGGCGTACTACGACGGGCACTGGGCGGACGCCCGCGCGGCCGCCGTCGCGGCCCACGAGCGGCTGGCGGCGGCCCACGACGTTATCGTGGCGGAGGGCGCGGGCAGCGTCGCGGAGATCAACCTCCGCGACCGCGACCTCGCGAACGTCGAGTGCGCGCGGTTCGCGGACGCGCGGATCCTGATCGCGGTCGACATCGAGCGCGGCGGCGCGTTCGCGAGCCTCTACGGGACCCTCGAACTGCTCCCCGACGACCTCCGCGAGCGCGTGTGCGGCGCCGTGATCACGAAGTTCCGCGGCGACCCGGACCTCCTCGAACCCGGCATCGCGGAGATCGAGGAGCGCACCGGCGTCCCGGTCGTCGGCGTCGTCCCGCACGACGACCCGGGCCTCCCGGCCGAGGACAGCCTCTCGCTGCCGGAGGCGGGGAGCGGCGGCGAGAACGCCGGCGGCGGCGACGCCGGCGTCCTTGGGGCCGACGACGGCGTCCCGGACGAGGAGAGCGTCCGGATCGGGGTCCCGCGGCTCCCGCGGATCTCGAACTTCACCGACCTGGAGCCGCTGGCGGGCGAGCCCGGCGTCCGCGTCGCCTACCTCCCGCTCGACGCCGCGCTCGGCGGGGTCGACGCGGTCGTGCTTCCGGGGTCGAAAAACACCGTCGACGACCTGCTCGCGCTCCGCGAGGCCGGCCTCGACGAGGCGCTGCGCGCGTTCGACGGGCCCGTTATCGGCGTCTGCGGCGGCTACCAGCTCCTCGGGGAGCGCCTCCTCGACGCCGACGTGGAGGGCGTCGGCGGCCGCGAGACCGTCCCGGGCGTCGGTCTCCTCCCGGTCGAGACGCGGTTCTCGACGGAGAAGCGCGTCGAGCGCGCGACGTGCGCCGTCGAGGGCGTCGGACCGATCGCGGGCGCCGACGGCGAGGCGACCGGCTACGAGATCCGCGCCGGGCGGACCCGACCGCTCGACGGCGAGAAAAAATCGCCGTCGTTCGCGATGGAGCCGCTGGGTTCGGAGAGCGTCGCCACCGACCGGGTCCTCGGGACCTACCTCCACGGGCTCTTCGAGGCGGAGAGCGTGCGCGACGCGTTCGTCGAGCGGGTCTTCGCGAGCGCGGGGCGGGCGCGCCCGGACGCCGCGGCGGCCGACCGCTCCCCGTACGACCGCGCGGCCGACCTCGTCGCGGAGCACGTCGACCTGCCCGCGGCCGGGCTGGGCCGCCTCCTCGCCGGTGGGGAGGCGAACGGTCGAGAGACCGGCGGTCGCTGACCGCGGTCCGGGGCGGAAGGTATATTGTTCGACAGCCCCAATACTCTCGCATGAGCGACGCAGCAGAAGCGAGCGAATCGGCGGACGAGGAGCCGGAGACGGAGCGCGAGCGCATCCGCGAGCGGAAGCGCCGGGAGCTCGAAGCGCGGCTCGGAGACGGGGACGCGCTCGACGAGGCCGCGGGAGCCGACGCGGGCGACGGCGGAGCGGCGACTCCGGGCGAGCCGATCCACGTGAACGGACCGGACGAGCTTCGGCGTGCGGTCGACGAGCACGACGTCGTCCTCGTCGACTGTTACGCCGACTGGTGCGGTCCCTGTCAGATGATGGAGCCGACGATGGAGGCGCTCGCGGCCGAGACCGACGCCGCGGTCGCGAAGGTCGACGTGGACGCGAACCGGGCGGTCGCCCAGCAGTTGGGCGCTCGCAGCATCCCGACGCTCGTGTTGTACGCCGACGGCGAGGCGGTCGAGCGGTTCGTCGGCGCGCAGGACCGCGCGACGCTGGAGTCCGCGATCGACGAACACGCCGCCTGAACGCCGTCGGCGGGCATGCCGACTCCCCCCGGCGACCGGGTACGCCGCCCGAAGCGGGCCGAGGCGTCAGTCGCCGGCGAGCGTCTCCTCTAACAGCTTCCGCTGTGCCGCCGCGAGGTGTTCCGCGAACGTCGAGGGGGCGATGTCGAGGGCGTCCGCGACCGCGCTCGCGTTGGCGTCGCGGGGGCGCTCGAAGTAGCCCATACGGTATGCCGTCCGGAGCACCTCGCACTGGCGGTCGGTAAGCCGGCCGCGGTCGACGAGGGTCCGGTCCGAGACCGCGTCGCCGCGCGCCGCGCCCTGGACGAGGTAGCGCACCTCGACGCGGTCGACGGCGCCGTCGAGCGCCGAGACGACGTCGCGGAGGCGTTCGAGGTCGGGGAGATGGAGCGTCAATAGCAAGACGCCGTCCTCGGCGCGCGCGTCCGCGATCGGACAGTCCAGCTCCTCGATGATCCGGCAGGCGCACTCCCCGTCGGCGGGGCGGTCGTAGCGGTACACGCGCTCGCCGCCGAGGTCGACGACCGACTCGGCCGGGGGGACCCCCTCGGTCCCCTCGACCGCGTCCGCGTCGCGGGCGCGGAACTCCTCGGTGTGGGTGCCGTCGGCGTGCGTCCAGTTGACCCCCGTGATCGGCCCGTCGTGGGCGGTCGACGCCGCGACGACCGGGCAGTTGCCCGTCCCGTGGATCGCGACGCCGGCGCGGACGCCGCCGGGCGCGGCTCCGGCGCGGTCGTCCGCCGACTCTCCTTCCGTTCCCATCGAGTCGGAGTTGGGACGACGGGTACAAAGTCCTGATCCCCGACGAGCGGGTCGCTCGGCCGAGTCCACCGAGAACACCCGCAATACTGAGGGGTTGACTGTATCGGGCAGCCGCCCCGAGTCGCGGCCGTGAACCGAGCGATCCACGCCCTCGGAGCGTTCGCCCTGGCCGGTGCCGGGGCCGGAATGAGCGTCGCGGCGGCCGTCGGCCTCGCGTTCGGGGTCGGCGGCGGCCCGGACCCGCTGACCGGCGCGGTCGCCCTCGCCGTCGCCGCGGTGGGGCTCGGCTACACCGCCGCGACGGAGACCCGAGACGCGCTACGGACCGACGGCTTCCGCGTCACGCGGACCGACCTCGGCAACGCCGCCGCCGTCGCCGTCGGCGCGCCGCTCACCTTCCTCCTCTCCGTCCGGGTCGGCGTCGGGCCGGTCGTGGCGTCCGCGCTCGTCGGACTGTGCGCGTACCTCCTGACGGAGACGTACGGCGCCCCGGCCTACTGCGGCTCGTTCGTCGGGATGGCGACCCCCGCGGCCGGCGCCGACCTCGGGGCGGTGGTCGCCGCGGGCCTCGTCGCCGGGGGCGTCTTCGTGCTCGCCAAGCGCGCGTTCAACGGGTTCGGCGGGAAGCTCGGCACGACGGCGTTCGTCGGCTGCCTCTCGGTGGCCGCGTTCGGCGGGCTGGCACCGGGGACGGGGTCGGTCCCGGAGCCGACCGTCGCGGCTGGGCTGGTCGCCGCGGCCGCGCTCGCCGCGCTCGTCACCGTCTTCCTCTCCGTCCGGCTCGGCCACGGTCCGGTCGTCGGCTCCGCGGTCGTCGGGCTGGTCGCCGGGGTCGTCTGCCCGCCGCTCTTCGCCGCCGGCGACGCGGTCGCGGCGGTCGCCTTCTGCGCGTCGTTCGCCGGGATGGCGACGCCGGAGCGGATCCCCGGTCCCGGCGCGATGCTGCTGGCCGGCGGGACCGCGGGGGTCGTCTTCGTCGGCGCGACGCCGTACTTCGTCGGCTTCGGCGGGAAGCTCGGCACCATCGCGTTCGCCGCCTGCCTCGTGACCGCGGGGGTCCTGTCTCTCGGCAGCGCCCTCGCGCCGGTCGCGGGCGACGCCGTGAGCGGGTGACAGTCGCCGGCGACCGACGCGTCCCGCGGTCGCGGTTCCGGGCCGAGAGCCCGGCTCCGACTTAAAACACCACGCAGTTCCGGTGGCATCCGGACGGTCGTGGAACCCCTACGTCGACGCGATGCCCGACCCGACCGAGACGCCCGAGCGGAGCTTCGAGTCGAACCCCACCGTCTGTCCGTTCTGCGGCGTCGGCTGTCAGATCGAGTACGCCGGCCGCGGCAGCGCGACGGGGGTCGAGGGACCGGTGAACGACCGCGGGGAGATCTGCCCGAAGGGGGCGGCCGCGTTCGACGTCGTCGACCACGACGACCGCCTGACGGAGCCGCTCGTCCGGCACAACGGCGATTTCGTCACGGCGCCGTGGGAGGAGGCGCTCGACCGCGTCGCGAGCGGGATCGGGGACGTGGTCGAGGAGCACGGCCCGGACGCGGTCCAGTTCTTCGCCTCCTCGAACTGTACGAACGAGGAGAACTACGTCCTCCAGAAGCTCGCGCGGGTCCTCGGGACGAACAACGTTGACAACTGCGCGCGCCTCTGTCACGCCTCGACGGTCGCCGCGATGAGCGAGCGCCTCGGCGCGGGCGCGATGACGAACACCTTGGACGACCTCGGGGAGGCCGACTGCATCTTCGTCAACGGGGCGAACCCCGCCGAGCAACACCCCGTGGCGTTCCGGTCGTACGTCCTCCCGGCGGTCCGCGACGGCGCGACGCTGGTCCACGTCGACCCGCGCGCGAACGACACGACGGAGGCGGCGGACGTCCACCTCCCGCTGCGGCCCGGCACCGACATCGAACTGCTGAACGCGGTCGCCGCGGTCCTCGTCGAGGAGGACCTCGTCGACGAGGCGTTCCTCGCGGAGCGGACGACCGGCTTCGACCGCCTGCGCGAGCACCTCGCCGGCGTCGACGTCGCGGCGAACGCCGAGGCCGCCGGCGTCGACCCCGAGGCCCTCCGGGAGGCGGCGCGGGCGTACGGCGAGGCCGACCGCGCCGCGATCGTGACCGGGATGGGGACGAGCCAGCACCGCTGCGGCACCGACAACGTCCACGCCCTGCTCAACCTCGCGCTCCTGACCGGCAACGTCGGCCGCCCCGGGACCGGCGTGAACCCGCTGCGCGGGCAGAACAACGTTCAGGGCGCGAGCGACGTGGGCGGGCTCCCGAGCGTGCTCCCCGGCTACGAGCCGGTGACGGACCCGGACGCCCGCGAGCGCGTCGCCGCGGAGTGGGGCGTCGAGCCGCCGGCCGAGCCGGGGCTCACCGAGGTCGAAGCGACGCACCGCTTCGGGGACGACGTGCGGGCCGCGGTCGTCTTCGGGGAGAACCCGGCGGTGACCGAGCCGAACGCGACCGCGGTCGGGTCGGCGTTCGACGACCTCGACTTCTGTGTCGTCATCGACCTCTTCGAGACGCGGACGGCGGAGCACGCCGACGTGGTGCTCCCCGGGAGCGCGTGGGCCGAGAAGTCCGGCACGGTGACGAACACCGACCGGCGCGTGATGCGGATGCGGCCGAACGCCGACCTCCCGGGGAACGCCCGGCGCGACTTCGGGATCCTGACCGAACTCGGCCGGCGGCTGACCGACCGCCCCGAGGCGTTCGACTACGACGGCCCGGAGGACGCGTTCGACGAACTGACCCGCGTCGCGCCGATCTACGAGGGGATGAGCTACGAGGGGATCGGCGACGGCTACCAGCGGTGGCCGTTCTCGGCGGCCGACGGGACCGGGACCGACGTGTTACACGCGGAGCGGTTCGCGACCGGCGAGCGCACCGCGCCCCTCGCGGTCGTCGACGCGGTCCCGCCCGTCGACGAACTCGACGCGGACGAACTGACGCTCACGACCGGCCGCGTGCTCCAGCAGTTCAACAGCGGTGCGCTCAGCCGGCGCTCGGACCGGCTCACCGCGATGCGGGGCGAGGACGTCCTCCAGATCCACCCGAGCGACGCCGCCGAGCGCGGGATCGAGGACGGCGACCGCGTGACCGTCTCGAACGAGCGCGGGAGCGTCGCGGTCGCGGCCGACGTCACCCCCGCGGTCCGCGAGGGCGTCGCGTTCTGTACGTTCCACTACGCGGAGCCGCTCGCGAACGCCCTGACCGGCGACGCGCTCGACCCCGAGGCGAAGATCCCGGAGTTCAAGCACTCGGCGGTCGCCGTCGAGCCGGTCGACGACGGCGGGGAGGCGGCCGCGGAGAGCGAGGCGGCCGGGGCCGACTGAGCCGGGCGTCGCCGCGCGCGGTCGCGACCCCGAGCCGACGCCGCGGGTCGACGACCGCTTCCCGCCCGCCGACGCGCGGTTCGGTATCACTCGTGAGATCCGGGTGTGGTAGCTTATATAACCCAAGCGGAGAACCCTCAGCATGGCTACATCCGGCGAGTACGGTCGGAAGGACTTCGGTCAGGGCGGCATGAACGACGGACTCGACGTGTCCGAGCTGGTCGACGAGATCGGGTTAGACGCCGACGAGATCGCGTGGCGGAAGGAGTTCGTCGGGTTCGACGAGGAGGACGAGCGGCGGCTGAGCCGGTACGAGGACGCGTTCGCGGAGAACGCGGAGCAGATCGCCGATGACTTCTACGAGAACCTCACCGGGCGCGAGCAGACCGTCGACGTGATCGGCCGGTCGGAGAAGGGGCTCGAACAGCTCAAGCGGACGCAGTCGGCGTACCTCGTGACGCTCGCGGAGGGCGAGTACGGCGAGGAGTACTTCGAGGACCGGGCGCGGATCGGCAAGATCCACGACATGCTGGAGATGCCGATGAAACACTACCTCGGGCAGTACGGCGTGTACTACGACCTCATCCTCCCGCTCGTCGGTGACCGCCTCGTCGACTCGCTCACCGAGCGCCTCGCTCCCGACGCCGCCGGCGAGGGCGTCGACGAGGCGACCGCGACGGCGGTCGAGGAGGAGGTCGACGACGCGATCGAGGACCTGCTGTCCGTCCTCCGGATCGTCAACCTCGACATGCAGGTCGTCACGGACACGTACATCCACTCGTACAGCCAGAAGCTCACGGAGGCGGTCGAGGAGAACGAGCGGCTGATGGCCGAGGTGGAAGACGAGGTCAAGGAACCGATCAGCGACCTCCGCGAGTCGGCGGGAGACGTCGCGGACAGCGCCGCCGCGGTCGGCGAGGCGTCGGAGGACCAGTCACAGCGGGTCGCGGAGATCTCTTCGGAGGTCGCGAACCTCTCCGCGACGGTCGAGGAGGTGGCCTCGACCGCCGACGAGGTCGAGCGCACGAGCGGCCGAGCGGAGACGCTCGCGACGGACGGGCGGGCCGCGGCCGACGACGCCGCAGCGGCGATGGACGACATCGGGGAGGCCGTCGACGAGGTGGCGGACGACGTCGAGGCGCTCCAAGAGCGCGTCGAGGAGATCGACGAGTTCGTCGACGCGATCAACGGGATCGCCGACCAGACGAACCTGCTCGCCCTGAACGCCTCGATCGAGGCGGCGCGGGCCGGCGAGGCCGGCGCCGGGTTCGGCGTCGTCGCGGACGAGATCAAGTCGCTCGCGGAGGAGTCACAGGGGCACGCGGCCGACATCGAGTCGATGGTCGACGGGATCCGTACCGACACCGAAGACACCGTCGAGAGCCTCTCTGAGACGACGGTGCGGGTCGACGAGGGGAGCGAGCGCGTCGACGACGCGACGGAGAGCCTCGCGGCCATCGCCGAGGCGGTGACGGAGACGGCGGACGGGATCGACGAGGTCTCCGACGTGACCGACGAGCAGGCCGCCGCCGCCGAGGAGATCGCCGCGACGATAGACGGGGTGGTCGAGCGGTCGAACCGCATCAGCGACGAGATGCAGGAGTTAGCGACCGAAAGCGAGCGCCAGTCGGCGGCGGTCGAGGAGCTGGAACGCACCGTGCGCCGGTTGGCCGTGGACGACGGGGCCGGCGGCGGCGTCGGCGGTCCCGACGGGGCGTCTCTAACGGACGGCGGAACGCGGGCGGAGGAGGCGGCGGACGGCCGGTCGGTTCCGGCGGGGCTGCCGGAGGGCCTACCGCAGTTCGTGATCGATCGCCTCTCCGAGGAGGAGCTCCGCGCGGTCGCGGCCGGTGAGTTGGAGATCGACGATCTGCGGTGAGGCGGCGGCGGCGACCGCGACGCGAGCCTCCCGGGATCCGCGGCGCGCGCCGAACTCAGGGCGCGAAGTACGCGTCCGGCCCGCGAACGTCCCGCAGTTCGCGGAGGGCCCGGGCGCCGCACCGACCGCAGGCGGGCGGCTCGTCGGGGTCGTCCGGCAGCGCGAACACCGTCTCGCAGGCGTCGCAGGCGACGTAGCGGAGCGCGAGCGACGGGGCGTCGGTCATGCGGTGTGTAGGCGGTCGAGGCACTTGAACCGACGCTCCCGGGGCGTCGCTGCCGGCCGGAGCCGGGGTCGCCGGTCGGGTCGCTGCCGGTCGGAACCGGTCCGCCGATCGGGGCGGGTCGCTACTCGCCGGAGCCGGGGTCGCCGGACGAATCGATCCGCGCCTCGTACTTCGCCAGCGCCTCGTCGAGCGCCGCGTCGGCGTCGACGCCGGCCGCTTCAGCGAGCGCGAGCAGCGCGAACAGCGCGTCCCCGACCTCGTCGGTCGCGATCGACGCGGCGTTCGGGTTGCGCCCGTAGTCGGTCGAGGTCGTCACCTCCTTCGCGATCTCGCCGACCTCGCTCTCTAAGTCGAGGGCGTGGTACGCGAGGTCGGTCTCCAGTCCGTACTCGTCGACGAACGCGGCGACGCGGTCCTGCTCGTCCATGTGCGTCGCCACCGGGCGTTCGGACAAGAATCCCCCGCTCCGACCGCGGCGAGCCCGTCGGTTCCGACCGTGGCGAGGACGGCCGGTCACGCAACCCCTAATACGCGAGCGACCCCACAGACCGTATGAAAATCGCCATCCTAGGCGGCACCGGCGACATCGGTGAGGGACTCGCGCTCCGGCTTGCGGCCGACACGTCCCACCGGGTCGCGGTCGGCTCGCGAGAGGCCGAGAAGGCGGCGAACAGGGCCGAGGAGTACACCGCCGAACTGGAGAGCCGCGGCCTCGACGCCGCGGTGACCGGCGGCGAGAACGCCGCGGTCGCGGCCGACGCCCGGATCGTCGTCCTCGCGGTCCCGCCGTACCACGTCGGCGACACCGTGGAGGCGGTGGCCGAGTCGCTGGAGGCGGGTGACGTGCTGGTCTCGCCCGCCACCGGGATGAAACGCGACGACGAGGGGTTCCATTACCACAAGCCGGGCGCCGGCTCCGTGACGGAGATCGTCGCCGGCGCGGCGCCCGAGGGCGTCGCCGTCGTCGGCGCGTTCCACAACCTCGCGGCCGCGCGCCTCGCGAACCTCGACGCCGACCTCGGGGTCGACACGCTCGTGATCGGCGACGACGAGGACGCGAAAGAGACCGTGGCGGACGTCGCCGAGGGGATCGAGGGCCTGCGCGCGCTCGACGCCGGCGGGATCGCCAACGCACCCGAAATCGAGGGGCTGACGCCGCTTTTAATCAACGTCGCCTCGAACAACGACGGCCTCCACGACCTCGGCGTCCGATTCCAGTAAAAGGTCGTTCTGAGCGGGTTGCTTATAAATGAACAGCCGGGTGTTCGGTGGGGATTATAAATAGAATCGAGCGGCGGGGGCGGTCGCCGCTCCGGTGGCCGATCGCTTATAACTGAGTGGCTGCGGATCCGCGGCGAACACCGCCGAAGCCCCGGTCGCGAGGCGATACGCGATCACCGACCTGAACACGACCGCCGAAGCCCCAGCCGGGAGGACTCGCGCGACTCGCTGCGCTCCTCAGTCGCTCACTCCGTTCGCTCCTTGTGGTGCTTACGTCGTCGTGCTTCGTCCTCCCGGCTGCCCCTTCGAGTCCCGCCCCGCCCAGCACCTCACACCTCCCCAGCCTCGCCGCTCACGCCCTGCGGGCGTTCGCGGCGTCCCTCGCGCGTGCTGACTCGCGACCGCCTCCGGCGACCGCTCGCAGGCACGCGCCACCGCGGTGATTGAGGTCGGAGTGGCGTCGTCGCCGTCGTTCGAATCCGGCGGTCGCAGGGCGTTCCGTTAGGCCTTTGCGCGCCGGGACCCACCGTGCGGTAGATGGAGTACTTGGAGCGTCGGGTCGGGCTGGTCGAAGACCGGATCGAGTCGGTCATCGACGACGTCGAGCCCGACGAGCTGTCCGACGAGGTCGGGCACGTCGTCTTCGCGGGCGGTAAGCGGGTCCGCCCAGCGGTGACCGTCCTCGCCTGCGAGGCGTTCGACGGCGACCCCGAGGCGGCGGTCGACTTCGCGGCCGGCATCGAGTTCGTCCACAACGCCTCGCTCGTGATCGACGACATCATCGACCGCTCGGAGGTCCGCCGCGGCACCGCCGCGGCCTGGTCGGAGTTCGGCTACGGCCCGGCGATCATCGCCAGCGACGGCCTGCTGGGCGAGGCGTTCGCGCTGTTCTCGACGAACCCCCGCGCGATGCGCACGGTCGCTGAGGCGATGGTCGAACTCGGGGAGGGCGAGGCGACCGAACTCGCGGCGCGACCGACGAACGAGGCGGAGTACATGGAGCTCGCGCGCCGGAAGACGGGCGCGCTGTTCCGCGCCGCCGCCGAGCTGGGGGCGGTCGCCGGCGGCGCGGAGCCGCACGCGATCGACTCGTTCGGAGAGTACGCCGAGCGCGTCGGCGTCGCCTTCCAGATGCGCGACGACGTGTTAGACGCCACCGCCGACGCCGACGACCTCGGCAAGCCGACCGGGCAGGACGCCGAGATGGATCGCCCCTCGGTCCTCCAGGTCACGTCGCTGTCGCCCGAGGAGATCAACGATCGCGCCCGGGAGGAGTCCGAGCGCGCGCTCGCCGCCCTCGACGACGCCGACCCCCCGGAGACCGAGGCGATCGAGTACCTCCGCGACCTCGCGGAGTTCGTCGTCGTTCGGGAGCGGTAGGGTCGGCCGGGGAGTCGCTGAGGGCCTCAGAGCTCGTAGCCCGCCTTGTCCATGAGGTCCGCGAACACGTCCGTCCCCATCGCCCGCTCGTAGACGATGGTGGTGAGCATCCCGCCGGGGTAGGAGCCGCCGTTGCGAACGTGGTCCACCTTGTGGCAGTGTAGCGGGTAGATGCCCGGGTCCGCGTCCGCCTCGAACTCGACGGTGTACCGCTCCGCGGGCGCGACGTTCACCACGTCCTCTGGCAGTTGCATCACGTCGGGGTACGGGGCGCCGTCCTTCTCGACCGTGCGGAACCGGTGGTTGTGCGTGTGCATCGGATGCGACATGAACCCGGCGTTGACCAGGTGGAGCCGCACGGTGTCGCCCTCGCTGACGACGATCGGCGAGCCGTGGTCCGGGTTGAACGTGTACGGCGCGACCCGCCCGTTGATGGTGAACGCGTCCGGGCGGCGGTTCTCGACGTCGTAGGTCGCGTCCTCGCCGCCGTACGACCGGGAGAGCCGCGTGTCCCAGTCTTTCAGCGTCATGAACTGCTCGACGTCGGCCGCCTCGTACCCCTCGGGGTCGATTCGGAGGATCCCGTACATCCCCATGTCCATGTGCATGGGGGTCTGGAAGTGGCAGTGATAGAGGTGCGTGCCGGGCACGTCCGCGCCGATCTCGTAGGTGTGTTTCTCGCCGGGCATCACGGTGATCCCGGTCGTCGACGGGACGCCGTCGTCCTTCCACGACTTCGAGACGCCGTGGAAGTGGAGCGTGTGCGGCATCTCCCCGTCGGTGTTGTCGAGCGTGATCGACAGGTCGTCGCCCTCGGTCGCCCGGAGGACCGGCCCGGGGACGCTCGGCGTGCCGTCGTCGGCCTGAAACGCCCACGTCACCGGCATCTCGACCGGCCCGCCCAGCGAGTCGCCGGGGTGGGCCGCGTGGCGGGCGTGGACCGAGCGCAGCGTCACCTCGCGGCCGCGCTCGTCGAGGTCGACGACCTCCGGCGACCCCGTCTCGGGGAGCGCGGGCTCGCCGTCCTCGGTCTGTGTCGCGGCGGCGCTGTCGGCCGAGGCGGTGGGAGCCGCCTCGCTCAGGCAGCCGGCCAGCCCGGCGACGCCCGAGAGGCCCGCGGCCTGGAGGATCGATCGTCGCGCGAAGCCGCCGTCGGAACCGGAGTCGCTGTGCGTCATGTCTCGAGCGAGTGGACGGGGAGGAATAACCGGGGCGCGGGTTCCCGGTTCGGGATACGATCGACGAACCGGTTCGGGCGGGAATATATCAAAGAAGCAGCGGTCGCGGAGACCACCGCCGCGACCGGTCCGGGCGGTCGCCCGCGGGTGCGCTCAGTCGTCCGCCGGCTCGCCGGCGTCCGCCGCCTCCTCGCCGGCCGCGTTCTCCCCGATCGGCTCGCTGTCCCAGTACACGTGGTCGTCGTCCGACCGGAAGCAGGTCGTCGTCCGACCGTCCCCGACGTCGTACGCCGGCGGCGCCGATTCCCGGCAGGCCGCGCGCGCCTGCGGACAGCGCGTGTGGAACCGGCAGCCGGCGGGCGGGTTCCGCGGCGAGGGCACGTCGCCGCGGAGGGTGGTGAACTCCTCGTCGCGCGCCTCCGTGGTCGCCCGCGGGACGCTCGACAGCAGCGCCTTCGTGTACGGGTGCGCGGGGTCGTCGAATATCTCCTCGACCGGCCCGATCTCGACGATCTCACCGAGGTACATCACCGCGACGCGGTCGCAGACGTGCCGGACCACGCCGAGGTTGTGCGCGATGAAGAGGAACGTCAGCCCGAAGTCGTCCTGAAGGTCTTCGAGCAGGTTCAGGATCTGCGCCTGAACGCTCACGTCGAGCGCCGACACCGGCTCGTCGAGGACGACGAAGTCGGGGTCCAAGGCGAGCGCCCGGGCGATCCCGATCCGCTGGCGCTGCCCCCCCGAGAACTCGTGCGGGTACCGGTCCATCTGGTCGGCGGAGAGCCCGACGCGTTCGAGGAGGTCGCGGGCCGTCTCGCGGCGCTGCTTTTTGTCCGCGATGCCGTGGATCCGGAGTCCCTCCGTGACGATGTCGCCGGTGGTCATCCGCGGGTCGAGGCTGGAGAACGGGTCCTGGAAGACGATCTGCGCGCGCCGGCGGAACTGGTTCAGCTCCGCGTCGGTCATCCCGCGGACGTCGGTCCCGTCGAAGGTGATCTCGCCCGCGGTGGGCTCGCGCAGCCGGAGCACCGTCTCGCCGGTCGTCGACTTCCCGCAGCCGGACTCCCCGACCAGCCCGAGCGTCTCGCCCTCGCGCACGTCGAAGGAGACGCCGTCGACCGCCTTGACGCTCTCCGACTCCTGGCCGAGCAGGCGGTCGACGAACGACGGGTCGTCCGCGTAGTACTTCTTCAGCCCCTCTACGGAGAGCAGCGGGTCGCTCACTCGCCGTCACCCCCGTCGGTCGCGGCCGCGTCAGGGTCGGCGGCGTCGCCGTCCCCGCCGAAGTAGTCGTCCGGGAGCGCGTCGGCCGGGTCGTACTCGCGGTCCGCGAGGACACACTTGGCGCCGTGGTCGGTCGCGGCGTTGACCGTCGCCTCGGGCGGCTTCTCGAGGCACGCGTCCATCGCCTTCGGGCACCGGTCCGCGAAGTAACACCGGTCGTCCATCTCGGCGTCGACCAGGCTCGGGACGTTGCCCGCGATCGGTTCGAGCCGCGCCCGCGGGTCGTCCACGTCGGGGATCGAGCCGAGCAGCCCCTGCGTGTACGGGTGGACCGTGTCCTCGAACACCGAGTCGAGCGTGCCGCGCTCGACGATCTCGCCGGCGTACATCACGCAGACGCGGTCGCACATCTCGGCGATGACGCCGAGGTCGTGGGTGATGAGGACGATGCTCATCCCGCGGTCCGCCTGAATCTCCTTCAGCAGGTTCAGGATCTGCGCCTGGATCGTCACGTCGAGCGCGGTCGTCGGCTCGTCGGCGATCAGCACGTCCGGCTCGCCGGCGAGCGCCTGCGCGATCATCGCGCGCTGGAGCATCCCGCCGGAGAACTGGCCGGGGTACTCGTCGACGCGCTCCTCGGGGTCCGGGATCCCGACCTGCCCGAGCAGTTCGACCGCGCGGTCCATGCTCTCCTCGCTCGTGTAGTCGCGGCCGGGGACGATCCCGTCGAGTAAGTACTGCCCCAGCCCGTACCCCTGCGTCCGCGAGCGCGTCGAGCGGGGGTTCGCCCGCGCCCGGCGCTGCACTTCGACCGCCTCGGCGATCTGCTCGCCGACGGTGATCGAGGGGTTGAAGCTGCTCATCGGGTCCTGGAAGATGACGCTGAACGAGGGACCGCGCAGCGACCGGCGGACGCCCGGCGGCGCGGTCCGGAGGTCGACGTGGTCGCCGTCGACCCGCACCGCGTCCGCGTCGCGGAACTCGTCGGCCAGGTCGGGGTCGCGGTACCACACCTCGCCGGCGGTGATCCGGCCGGGCGTCTCGACGAGGTCCACGAGCGACAGCGCGGTCACCGACTTGCCGGACCCGGACTCGCCGACGACGCCGAGGATCTCGTCTTCTCGGAGGTCGAACGACACCGACTCCACCGCGTTGATCTGTCCCTCCTCGGTGAAAAAGCGGGTCGAGAGGTCGCGGACCGACAGCACGTCGTCGGCCGCGGGCACTCCCGTCGGGGCCGCGTCGCCGGTCTCGAACGCGTCGCTCATGCGGCACCCCCTTCGCCCTCGATCCCGGGATCGAGCGCGTCACGCAGCCAGTCGCCGAGCAGGTTGATCCCGATCACCGAGAGCATGATCGCGAGCCCGGGGATGGAGGCGATCCACCACTGCCCCGAGGAGACGTAGTCGCGCCCCTGCGCGATGTCGAAGCCCCACGACAGCGTCGTCCCCGAGAAGCCGAGGAACGACAGCGAGCTTTCGAGGAGGATGATCGCCGCCACCTGCACCGTCCCGAGGACGATGATCGGCGTGATCGCGTTCGGCAGGACGTGTCGGAGGATGATCGTGTTGTCGTCGGCGCCGAGCGCGCGCGACGCCTTCACGTACTCCTGCCCGCGTAAGGAGAGCGCCTCCCCGCGGGCGACGCGGGCGAACCACACCCAGTTGACGAGACCGACGACGATCACCACCGTTATCGGCAACACGAAGCTCTCCGGCATCTCCGGCGCCAGCCCGGCGACGACGAAGGGGTCGGGGACGTCGACCGCCGCGCGGCCCCACAGCCCGATCAGCGCGACCGCCAACACGAGCGAGGGGAACGCGAGGCTCACGTCCGCGATCCGCATCAGCGCGTCGTCGACGCGGCCGCGGTGGTAGCCGGCGAGTAGGCCGACCGGGACGCCGATCGACGCCGCCAGCAGCGTGCCGAGCACGCCGACGACCAGCGACGTCCGAGCGCCGTACACCACCCGCGAGAACATGTCGCGGCCGAGCCCGTCGGTACCGAACACGTGGTCGGGGTCGGCGGTGATCTCGACCTCCTCGGTGACCGTCTGGATCTCGCCGTCGACCATCTGCGAGGAGGTCCGCTCCGACGTCTCCGAGAAGCCGATCGGCGGCAGCTCGCTCTGGTCGAGCTGTTGGTCGGTGGGGTTGTGGGGCGCGATGAAGGGGGCGAACACGGCGGTCAAGGTGATGAGGACCACCAGCGCCAGCCCGAGCTTCGCGAGCCCGCTTCCTCTGAACTCCTTTTTGAGATTGCGTATGACACGTGAAGAGACCATGTTAGTCGTTGACCACCTCTGGGTCGAGGTAGGCGTACACCACGTCGACGAGGATGTTGACGAACACGAAGCTCGTCCCGATGACGATGAGGCTCCCCTGAAGCGCCGGCCAGTCGCGCTGGTTGATGCTCTCGATGACTAGCGTGCCGAGCCCGGGCCACGAGAACACCGCCTCGGTGATGACGGCGCCGCCGATCAGCGTCCCGAGCTGCAAGCCGAGGACGGTGATCACGGGGATGAGGGTGTTCCGGAGCGCGTGTTTGTACCGGATCAGGGTCCGCGGAAGCCCCTTGGCCCGCGCGGCCTGAACGTAGCCCTTACTGAGTTCGTCCAGCATTCCCGACCGCGTCAGTCGGGTGATAAGCGCCATGAAGTACGTACCGAGGGCGATCGCCGGCAGCGTGATGTACGCGAGCCACGTCAGCAGCGTCCCGACGAACGGCTCGGCGTTGACGACCGACAGCGCGACGTCACCGACGTCGACCCCGCGGCCGCTGGTGTTGAAGATGTTGAACTCCACGGCGAAGATCAGGATGAGCATGATCCCGAGCCAGAAGTTCGGCGTCGAGATGCCGCCGAGCGACAGCAGCGTCGCGCCGTAGTCGACCGGCTCGTTGCGGCGGGTCGCGCTGATCACGCCGAGCGGGATCGCGAGGGCGATCGCGACGACGCTGGCGGCGACGGCCAGTTCGATCGTCGCGGGCAGGCGGCTGAACACGAGCGTCGTGACCTCCTGTCCCTTGATGTACGACTGGCCCATGTCGCCCCGAAGCAGGTCGAAGACGTACTGTCCGTACTGGACGTACAGCGGCTGGTCGAGTCCCAGTTCGGCGGCGATCGCCTGTCGGGTCTCCTGCGTGGCGTCGAGCGGTGCGACCGCGTTGATCGCGCTGCCGGGCGTGACGAACCGGAGCGCGAACACGACGGTGACGACGCCCCAGACGACGCCGATGCCCTGGAGGCTTCTTTTGAGTGCGAATCTTCCGAATGACATTAATAACGGTGTGGGGAGATGGCGGTCGCGTTACTGTTGGGTGGCCGTGTCCGGGTCGATGAACTCGTCGGCCCGCGGCTCCCAAGAGATGTCGCTGGAGACGCCGTAGACGCTGTACTGCTGGTGCATGAACACCCACGGCGCGAGGTCGTGGGCGAGCTGGTTCGCCTCCTGAAGGATCTCGACCCGCTCGTCGGGGTCCTCGGTCGCCTCGGCGTCTTCGAGGAGTCCGTCGAGCTCGTCGTTCTCTAACACCGTGAGCGCGCCGCTCGAAGAGAGCAGCGGCGTCAGCGTCTGACTGCCGTCGAACTCGCCGTTCCCCCAGCCGAGGAGGTTGAAATGCGGGCGGTCCTCGATGTCCGGCGCGGTGACGTCCTGAACGAGCGAGGAGAACTCGCGCTGTTCGACCTCGCAGGTGACGTTCGACAGCGAGTTGATCTGGTTGGCCGCCGCCTGCGCGATGTCGACGTCGCGGAGGTACCGGCCGATCGGCGTCTCGAGCGTGATCTCGACGCCGGCGTGGCCGGACTCCTCGACGAGCCGCTCGGCCTCGTCGGGGTCGTACGGGTACGGGTCGATGTCGGGGTTGTAGCCGACGTGGCCGTCGAGGGTGGGCTGGGCGGTAATGTTCCCGAAGCCGTTGAGGACGTTCTCGATGATGCTCTCGACGTCGACCGCGTGGTTCAGGGCCTGCCGGAACTGCTGGCTGGAGAACGGCTCCACGTCGTAGCGCATCTGGAGGAAGATGATCCGCGCGCTCGCCACGGAGTTAATCGTCGCGACGTCGGAGTCGTTGACGCGAGAGACCTCGTTCGGCGGGACGTTCGTCACGATGTCCGTCTCCTCGGCGAGCAGTTGGTTGACCCGCGTGCTCGACTCGCTGGAGGCGCTCATGGTGAGCTCGTCGACCTCGGGGGCGCCGTCCCAGTACTCCTCGTTCGGCTCGTAGACGACCTCGTTGCCCGAGTCGTACTCGCTGAGGCGGAACGGTCCCGTGCCGTTGGCGTTCCGGTTGATGTAGTCGCTGCCGTTCTCCTCGACCCACGACTGCTGCACGACGGGACCGTTCGTCGCGAACAGCTGGAAGGCGATCGGGTTGTATCCCTCGAAGGAGACCGTCACCTCCCCGTCGCCGGTCGTGACCTCTGACACGGAGCCAAGGTCGTTCGACTGCGGGCTGGCGAACCCGACGTCCTCGAAGACGATACGGCGGATGCTGTACCGGACGTCTTCCGGCGTGACTTCGTCGCCGTTGTGGAAGGTGAGCCCGTCGCGCAGCATAAACCGGACGCTGCCGTCGTCGTTGCGCTCCCAGTCTTCTGCGAGGCCGGCGATGATGCCGCCCTCCTTGTCGCGGTCAAGTAGGCCGTCGTACAGCTGCCCGACGATGATCTCGGTGTTCGTCTCCGCGTGGTCCTGCGGGTCGAGCCCGGAGTCCATCTGGCCCATGGTGACGCCGACTTCGAAGGCGTCGTCGCCCCCGTCGGAGCCGTCCTCGCCGTCCGACCCGTCGCCGCCGTCCATGCCGTCGGAGCCGTCCCCGCCGTCCGACCCGTCGCCGCCGTCGCCGCCGTTTCCGGAACAGCCCGCGAGGCCGACAGCACCGGCCGTTCCCGCGTACTTGAGCACCGTCCGCCTATCGACGTGCGTGTCGTTGTCAGTAGGCATGGACGATCCCATACGACAGAACGTAATGAACCTACCGGCAGACACAGCGTCTGTCGCGACCGCTTGCTGGCGATCGGCTGACAGTACGACCCACGAATTCCCCGGCGTGTAACGGCGGAACGGGCGAATCTGACACGAGCGGAAACCGACGCCTATGTAGGGGCGCCGGCGGTACCCGCGCGACATGGACGCACCCGATCCCGGACCGCAGTGGGGGGCGGTTGAGGCGGACGCGGAGTCGACGGCGGCGGCGTACCGAGAGCGCGGCTGGACCACGGTCGCGGGGCACCCCGGACAGGTGAACCCCGTCGCGGACGCCGCGCGGATCGACGTGCTGTTGCCCGGGTCTGAGTTCGAGGCGGCGCTGTCCGCGGTCGACGACGCCGTGATCGACGGCGTCGACGTGTACGCGGGCGCCGCCGGGGGCGTCGCGTACCGGCTTGTGGTCGCGACCGACGAGGCGGCGAAGGTGGCGCTCTGCGTGCCGACGTACCTCGCGAGCGACGACCTCACCTCGATGCGCGCGGCCGCCGAGGCGACGGGGACGCTCACCGTCCGGTTACGACCGCTCGACGACCGCGACGGCGTCGAGATCGCGGTCGACGAGCCGGCTGTCTTCTTCGACGCGCCCGAGGCGTGAGGCTGTCGCGGCGGTCAACGCGAGAGCCGAGAGGCCCGTCCGCCGAAACGCACGCTCGTGGGTATCGATACCGCGATCGACTTCGACGTATTCATAGTTGTGCGATCGCGATCATTCGTATGAATCGCGCAGAGAAGGCGGCCCTCCAGCTACAGGCGGTCGCCGTGTTGCGGATGCTGAAGGAGACGCGAACGTACGAGGAGCTGTCCGAGGTCACCGGGCTGCCCGCGGGCGACCTGAACCGCTACGTGAACGGCCACGTGCTGCCGGGCACCGACCGCGCGAGCGAGGTCGTCGAGTCGGTCGGGCGGGAGGCGCTCGCGGACGAGCTCGTCGCGCGCGTCGAGTTCGACGACGAGGGGTACGTCGACAACTCCGGCGTCGTCTTCGACCAGTCGTTCCTCGACCTGGTGGCGCCCGTCGCGGCGGAGACGTTCGAGTTCGAGTCGCCGGACGTGGTCCTGACGGCCGCGACCGACGGGATCACGTTGGGCGCGGCGATGGCCTCCTTCTTCGACGCGCGGCTGGCGTACGCGAAGAAGTCGAAGGAGACCGCGGTCGAGGAGTTCATCGAGTCGCGCCAGCGGCTCGCCTCCGGCATCGAGCTCACCTACTACCTCCCCGCGAGCGCGATCGACGCCGGCGACACCGTCCTCGTCGTCGACGACCTGATCCGCTCGGGCGAGACCCAGGAGCTCCTCTTGGACATCGCGCTCCAGGGCGACGCCGACGTCACCGGCGTGTTCGCGCTCATCGCCGTCGGCGACGAGGGGATGGACCGCGCGCGAGCGATCACCGACGCCCCGGTCGGGGCGTTGACGACGTTCGAGTAGCCACGTTTGCGCATACTATTCGAGAATAAACAGAAATTACGCCCGTTTTGATCCACATTCTCGGATCAGCCTTCGGCTCGTTCAGCAAGGCTTATCACTCGATCCGCGGGAACCTCCACGCGTTCAATGGGGCTTTCAGACACGCTGGCCGCGCGGTTCGACGTGGAGGCGAACGGGTCGGACGTCCGCACCGAACTGATCGCCGGGCTCACGACGTTCCTCGCGATGTCGTACATCATCGTCGTGAATCCCGCGATCCTCTCTCAGGCGATTCAGATCGAGGGGTACAGTCAGGGAGAGGTGTTCCAGATGATCGCCATCGCGACGATTCTCTCGGCGGCCGTCGGGACCGCGGTGATGGCGCTGTACGCGAACCGGCCGTTCGGGCTCGCGCCCGGGCTCGGGCTCAACGCGTTCTTCGCGTTCACGGTCGTGTTGGGACTGGGCGTGCCGTGGGAGACGGCGCTGGCCGCCGTCTTCGTCGAGGGCGTGGTGTTCATACTGCTCACCGCGGTCGGCGCCCGCGAGTACGTCATCCGCCTGTTCCCCGAGCCGGTGAAGCGGTCGGTCGGAGCCGGTATCGGGCTGTTCCTGCTTTTCATCGGCTTCCAGGAGCTTCAGATCGTCGCGAACGACGAGACGACGCTCGTCACGCTCGGGACCGTCTTCGGCAGCCCGTGGTCGATCCTCGGCGTGCTCGGACTGGTGTTGACGTTCGTCCTGTGGGCGCGTAACGTGACCGGCGCCATCATCCTCGGCGTCATCACCACCGCGGTCACCGGGTGGGCGCTCACGCTCGGCGGGGTCTTCGCCCGCGGGACGGTCACGCCGGAAACGCTGCCCAATCCGCAGTACGACATCACGCCGCTCGCGGGCGCGTTCGTCGACGGGCTCTCCGGGATCGACCCGCTCACGTTCGTGCTGGTCGTGTTCACGTTCTTCTTCGTCGACTTCTTCGACACCGCCGGGACGCTCATCGGCGTCTCGCAGTTCGGTGACTTCCTCGACGAGGACGGCGACCTCCCCGACATGGACAGGCCGCTGATGGCCGACGCCGTCGGGACGACCGCCGGCGCGATGCTCGGCACCTCCACGGTGACGACGTACATCGAGTCGTCCGCCGGCGTCGAGGAGGGCGGCCGGACCGGCCTCACCGCCTTAGTCGTCGCGCTCCTCTTCGTCGGCTCGCTCGCCGTGATTCCCGTCGTGGCCGCGATCCCAGAGTACGCCTCCTTCATCGCGCTGATCGTCGTCGGCGTGATGATGCTCCAGGGGCTCGTCGAGGTCGACTGGCAGGACCCCGCGTGGGCCGTCTCCGCCGGGCTCACCGTCACCGTGATGCCGTTCGCCTACTCCATCGCGGACGGGCTGGCGGCCGGTATCATCGCGTACCCGATCATCAAGTTCGCCGTCGGCGAGGGCGACGACGTGGCGCTCGGCCAGTACGCCATCGCCGCGCTGCTCGCCGTCTACTACGTCCTCTCGACCGCCGACCTCATCCTTTGAAGCGGCGACGCGGCGCGCTGAGTTTTCCGCACACCGTTTTTCGACTTATAAATGTCCACGAGCGAAAGCCACTTCTATTATAAAAGACGGATGCGGTGGCGCGTGCCGACGAGCGGCCAGAGGCCGCGAGTCGCACGCGCGAGGTCGCCGGCGCTACGCGCCGGCTACCAGAGAATCTTCGATTCTCGCTGGACGCGGTGAGCGCTCGAAGAGCGCGAACCGCGAGGCTGGGGAGGCGTGAGGTGCTGTGCGGGGCGGGGTGGGACTCAAAGGGGCAGTCGCGAAGGCGGCGCAGGCGTTCACGAGAGCGGAGCTCTCGTGAGCCAATCAGAACGCGAAGCGTTCTGACGACATCACGAGACGCCGAAGGCGTCTCGAACGACAACGAGTGTGCGCCGCCTTCGCGACTGGGGCTTCGGAGGTGTTCGCCGTCGATCCGGAGTCGACTATTTATATCGGCAGAACGCTCTTGAGCCGTCAGCGCGCATCCCGACCGAGGCGACCGAAACAATGACAGACCAGTCCGACGGCTTCGCCGTGACCGTCGCCGACCGCGAGCGACACGCGAGCGACCCGGCTCGCGAACTCGCGCTTGACTGCGTTACCGCGGGGATCGAGGCGGCGCACCCGGAGCGAATCGTCGCGGAGGCGCTCGCGCTCGACAGCGATCGACTCACGGTCACCGCAGTCGACGGCACCTCGACGGCCTACGACCTCGCCGCGTACGACCGCGTGCTGGTCGTCGGCGCCGGCAACGCCGCGGGGCACTTCGCGGCCGCGGTCGAGGGACTCCTCGGCGACCGCGTCGACGGCGGCGCGGTCGTCACGGACGACCCCGTCGAGACCGAACGGATCGCCGTCCTGCCCAGCGACCACCCGACGCCGAGCGAGCGGGGCGTCGAGAGCGCCCGAGCGGTGCGCGAGGTCGCGGCCGACGCCGGCGAGTCCGACCTCGTGATCGGCCTGATCACCGGCGGTGGGAGCGCGCTGCTGGCCGCGCCCGCGAGCGGAATCGGCCTCGACGACCTCCGCGGGACGACCGCGGCGCTGCTGGCGAGCGGCGCGACCATCTCGGAGATCAACGCGGTCCGCAAACACCTCTCGGCGGTGAAGGGCGGGCGACTAGCGCGGGCCGCCGCGCCCGCCGACGCCCTCGGCCTCGCGGTCAGCGACGTGACCGGCGACGACCCGGCCGTGATCGCGAGCGGCCCCCTCTCGCCCGACCCGACGACGTACGCGGACGCGCTCGCGGTCCTCGACCGGTACGGGGTCGACGCGCCGGCCGCCGCGACGGAGCGGCTCGAACGCGGCGCCGCGGGCGAACTCGCGGAGACCCCGAAGCCGGGCGACCCCGCGTTCGACGGCGCCGACGTTCGGATCGTCGCGAGCGCGCGCACCGCGCTGGACGCCGCCCGCGAGGTCGCCGCAGCGGCGGGGTACGAGCCGCTCGTGCTCTCCTCGCGCGTGCGCGGCGAGGCGCGGGAGGCGGCGAAGACGCACGCCGCGGTGGCCGAGGAGTGCCGCGCGGCCGGCAACCCGATCGAACCGCCCGCGGTCCTCCTCTCCGCCGGCGAGGTGACGGTGACGCTCGGAGAGGATCCCGGGACAGGCGGGCCGAATCAGGAGTTCGCGCTGTCGGCGGCGCTCGAACTCGACGCCGGCGGCGCGGAAGCGGGCGACGCGGCCGCGGTCGCCGTCGCGAGCGTCGACACCGACGGGATCGACGGCGCCACGGACGCCGCGGGCGCCCTGGTCGATGACGGCCTCGTGGGCGACGGCGGTGGCGGCGCCGACGGGTCGCTGGACCGCGAGGCGGCCGCGCGAGCGCTCGACGCGCACGACGCGTACCCGGCGCTCGACGGGGCGGGGGCGCTGCTGCGGACCGGCCCGACCGGGACGAACGTCAACGACCTCCGCGTGTCCGTGATTCCGGCGGGGGAGTCGCGTTCGGAAGGGACTAAGTAACGGCCGGCAAATTCTGCGACATGCAGACGCTGCTCCTCAACGCGGACGACGTCGACGAGAACGCCGAGATGGACCGCGTGATCGACGCGGTCCGCGGCGCGTTCACGGCCTACGAGCGCGGCGACGCGAAGATGCCGGCGAAGTCGTACATCGACCTCCCCGAGTACGACGGCGACTTCCGGTCGATGCCCGCCTACCTCGACGTGCGCGAGGAGGACGTCGCGGAGGAGACCGAGACCGGCGAGGGGTGGGACGCCGCCGGGATAAAGTGGGTGAACGTCCACACCGACAACCCCGCCGACCACGACCTCCCGACCGTGATGGGGACGATGATCTACTCCGACCCGGAGACGGCGTTCCCGCTGGCGGTCCTCGACGGGACGACGCTGACGATGAAGCGGACGGGCGCGGCCGCCGCGGTCGCGACCGACCACCTCGCCGTCCCCGACGCGAGTTCGCTCGGGATCGTCGGCGCGGGCGTCCAGTCGTACACCCAACTGGAGGCGATCGCGGCGGTGCGGGACGTCGAGGAGGTCGTCGTGAGCGACCTCGACGAGGAGCGCGTCGCGGACTTCATCGACGCCTTCGGGGACCGGTTCGACGTGCGCGCCGGCTCGGTTTCGGAGGCCGGCCACTGTGACGTTCTCTCGACGGTGACCCCGGTCGAGACCCCGATCGTCGGCCCGGACGACGTGGGCGAGCACACGCACGTCAACGCGATGGGCGCGGACGCCGAGGGCAAACACGAACTGGCGGACGACCTCCTCACCGACGCCACCATCGTCATCGACGACCACGAGCAGTGCACCCACTCCGGCGAGATCAACGTCCCCTACGCCGCAGGGACGCTCACCGACGACGACATCTACGGCGAGATAGGCGAGATCGTCGTCGGCCGGCGGGCGGGTCGCCCCGGCACGCCGGGGACGGCGGCAGACGTGGCGGGCGTCGAGGGGGTCAGCGTCTTCGACTCCACCGGCCTCGCGATCCAAGACGTGGCGGCCGCGCGCGTCGTCTACGAGCGCGCCGACGAACTGGACAACGGCTACCCGTTCGACCTGCTCGGCCTCGACGGCTGAGCGACGGACCGTTTTTGTCTCCCCCTCGCGTACGCCGTCCGTGAAACTCGTCAGCGTCGCCGCGCTCGCGGAGAACCGGGTGATCGGGAAGGACGGCGAGGTGCCGTGGCCGCACATCGAGGCGGACGTGAGACAGTACCGGGAGCGAGTCGCCGGCTCGCCGGTGGTCTTGGGTCGGTGGACGTTCGACTCCATGCGTGACGACCTACCCGGAAGCCGACAGATCGTCGTGAGCCGGAGCGTCGACGCGGTCGACGTGCCGACCGCGGTCGTCGCGAACGGCGCCGAGGAGGCGCTCGCGCTGGCCCGCGACCTCGCCGCGAGCGCCGCCGACCCGACGACGGCCGGCGGCACGGAACGGGTCGCGGCCGAGGCCGACCCCATGCCGGAGCCGCGCGAGACCGACCTCGTGCCGGGACCGGGATCGGACGAGACGGTGTACGTCCTCGGCGGCGGCGGGATCTACGGGCTGTTCCAGCCGCACCTCGACGGGATGGCGCTGAGTCACGTCGACGGCGCCTACGAGGGCGACACGTACTACCCGGAGTGGGACGAGGCCGGCTGGGAGGTGGCCGAGGAGACAGAGTACGACCGGTTCACGCTGCGCGAGTGGGTGCGCCGGGAGCGCTGAACGGCGCCGCCCCCGACGGGGAATCGATACCCCGGCGAGGACCCGATCCGCGACAGGGAGCCGCTAGTCGCGGTTACGACCCGTCGGCCTGCTCCTCGGCGTAGCGGTCGAGCTGTAAGGCGGTGCTGTCCGCGAGCCGCTCGACCGCGGACTCGACCCCGTGTTCGCGGGCGTCGACGGACGCCTCGGCCGCGAGCGTCCGGACCGTGTCGAACGGGCCGATCCGGGCGCCCGTGGTGGCGACCGCGTCCTCGGCGTCGAGCAGCTGGTTCATCGCGGTCCGGTAGCCGGGGTTCTCGTCGAACCATCCGTCGCGGTCGAGCCGGTCGACCGCGCCCTCGTGGACCGGAAAGTAGCCGGTCTCGCGGTGCCAACGCGCCTGCCGCTCCGGCGCCGCGAGCCAGCCGAGGAACGCCGCCGCGGCGCGCTGCTCGGCGGTCGACGCGCCGTCCGCGACCCACAGCGACCCGCCGCCGACGACGACGCCGTGCCGCTCGTCCGCGACCGGGAAGTAGCCGACGCCGACCGGGAACGAGGCCCCCTCCCGCACGTCGACCATCGCGGAGGTGGAGCCGATCAGCATCCCGGCGCGCCCCTCGTGGAACGCCTCGCGGGCCTGCCCGCGGGCCTCGATGCCGGGGTCGTGGTAGAGGCCGTCGGCCGCCATCTCCGCGATCCAGCGGTAGACCCGCTCGCCCACCGGGCCGTCGAAGCGGCTCTCAGTCGGCGTGCCGCCCCGCCCGTTGTCGGCGTCGACGAGCGGCTCGCCGGCCTCCGCGAACCACTGCTCGACGAACCACGAGTACGTCGCGAACGTGATCCCCGTCTCGGTCGCGCCGCTCTCGACGAGCCGCTCGGCGCAGCGGCGGACCTCGTCGAACGTCTCCGGCGGGTCGTCGGGGTCTACCCCGGCGCGTTCGAAGGCCGTCCGGTCGTAGTACAGCACGGGCGTCGACGCGTTGAACGGCATCGAGTGGAGGACCCCGTCGGTCCGGTAGTAGTTGGCCACGGGGGCGAGCAGGTCGTCGGGGGAGAAACCGGCGGCCGGACCGGCCGCGGCGTCCGTCCCCCCGGCTCCGCCGGCGCCGACACCGCCGGCTTCCGCGTCGAGGAGGCGCTCGACCGGCGTGAACGCCCCGCTGTCGAGCGCGCGCTGGGTGCCGATCTCGTAGAGGTGCGAGATCGCCGGCGGGTCGCCCCGGTCCGCCGCCGCCAGCGTCGCCTCGAACACGCCGCGGTAGCTCCCCTTCGAGGAGGGCCGGACGGCGATTCCGTCTGTCTCCGCGGCGAACTCGGCCGCGAACTCGTCGAGGAGCCGCGCCTTGCGTCCGCCGAACGCGTGCCAGAAGTCGAGGACGACTGCGTCGTCGTCGGCCGCGCCGTCGGCGTCGTAGGCGTCGAGCGCGTCGTCGAGGGTGCCGGTCCGGTCGGAGAGCGTCGCGGCGCCGGCGGCCACCTCCGCCAGCGACGTCTTCTGCGCGTGCGCGACCGCGGTGGCGTCGCCGGCGTCCGCGACCGTCTCCTCGGCTAAGTCGCCCACCGACTCGACCGCGTCGACCACCGCCTCGATCGAGGTCGCCTGGTCGTCGGTGGCGTCGCGGATCTCCGCGACCCCGCTCGTCGTCTCCTCGACGTCGGCCGCGAGGTCGGTGAACGCCTCCAGCGCCGCCTCGGCGGTGGCTATCCCCTCGTCGGCGCGCTCGCGCATCTCGGTCATCTCGTCGACGGTCGCGTCCGTCTCCGCGCGCACCGACCGGATCGACGACTCGATCTCGCCGGTCGCGTCGCGGGCCTCCTCCGCGAGGCTCTTGACCTCCTCCGCGACCACCTCGAAGCCGGCGCCGGCCTCGCCGGCGCGGGCCGCCTCGATCGAGGCGTTGAGCGCGAGGATGTTCGTCTCGTCCGCGATGTCCTGTATCAGGTCGGTGACGTCCTCGATCGCCGCGACCTCCGACTCCAGCGTCTCGACCCGTTCGAGCGCCTCCTCGGTCCGCTCGTCCACGACGCGGAGGTCCTCGATTGCGGCGCTCGCGGCGTCGGTCCCCTCGTCGGTCCGCTCGGCGACGCCGGCCGCGGTCTCGGCCACCTGGTCCGCGGAGGCGGCGACCTCCTCGGTGGCCGCCGAGACGGTCTGAAGCTCGCTCGTCGCGGCCGCGATGTCGTCGCGCTGGCGGGCCGCCGCCGACTCGATGTCGTCGACCGCGGCGTACACCTCGTCGCTCTGCGCCTTCGCGCGGTCGACGTTCGATCGGACGTGCTCGGTCGCGCCCGCGACCTCGTCGCCGAAGCCGTCGACCGCGGACACCGTCTCCGCGACCCCGTCGACGAACTCGTTGAGCGCCGCCGCCAGCGCCGCCGCCTCGCCGTCGATCTCGTCGGCCGAGAACCGAGCCCCGAGGTCGCCCTCCGCGAGCCGCTCCGCGGTCTCGCGGAACGCCGAGACCGGAACGTCGCCTCCGGCGACCGTCCCGCGGGCCGCCGTCTCCTCGGCCGCGACCCCGCCGTCGGCGGTCGCCTCCGCGCCTGTCGATGCCGTCAAACGGTCCCCGCCTGCGGGACCCGGACCGGACCGGTCGCTCGCGTCGTCGCCGTCCATTTGTCGCCACTCGCCTACGGGGGTATATAAGACCGAGAGTCGAATTATCTCGCTTGATACCGGTCGCGAAGACGTGCGGGCGCCGGGCGGTGGCGCAAGAGATCGGCCGACCGCGTCGGCTCAGACTGACCGCGTCGACTCAGGCCGACCGCGTCGGCTCGTCCTCGTCGGCACGCTTCCCGTCGGCGCGCTCCGCGAAGCCGAACCGCGGCTTGACGTCGGTGACCTCGACCGCGAGGCTCTCGCCCACGTCGGCGTCGACGAAGAGGGTGTAGCCGTCGACGTAGGCGATGCCGTCGCCCTCGTCGCCCTCCTCCTCGACCGTCACCTCGACCCGGTCGCCCTCGGAGACGGGCGACGCGGTGTACCCCTTCGCGACGAGGTACACCTCGGAGGAGGCGTCGCGCGAGGCGGGCGGCGAGACGGTCCGGACGTACTGGAACGCCTCGCTCACGTCGTCGCGGAAGGCGTCGAGGTCCTCGCCTTGGAACACCTTCACGACGAAGTCGCCGCCGGTCGCGAGCAGTTCGTCGGCGGCGTCGAACGCCTGCCGCGCGAGGTGGACCGACCGGGCGTGGTCGAGGTTGTACTCGCCGGTCATGTTCGGCGCCATGTCCGAGAGGACGACGTCCGCGCCGCTCTCGCCGACCGCCTCCCGCAGGTAGTGGCGGGTGCGTTCCTCGGTCACGTCCCCGCGGATCGTCTCCGCCTCGTGGTCGTCGAGGTCGTCGATGCGCTGGAGGTCGACGCCGACGACGGTGCCGCCCTCGCCGACTTCCTCGGCGGCGACCTGGAGCCAGCCGCCGGGCGCGGCCCCGAGGTCGACCACGGTGTCGCCGGGGGCGAGCAGGTCCGCCTCCTCGTCGAGCTGTTTCAGCTTGTAGGCGGACCGGGCGCGGTACCCCTGCTGTTTGGACCGGTTGTAATAGTCGTCTTTTCCACTCATTGGCGGCTCGTAGGCCGGCCGGCCGTTTATCGGCGTCGTTCGCCGGAAGCCGCCGGTTCGCGGGGACCGCGAGGGGAGTTACGCCGAGCGCCGGCCGACGCGTCGCCCCTCGCCCGCGCCGCCGTCGTCGACCGCGAACCCCAACGCCTCGTAGAAAGCGGCCAAGTCGGCGTCGAACGCCGCGGTGACGCCCTCGACCGCGGGGTCCGACTCGCCGCGCCGGACCGCCGCCGCGACGAGCGCGGAGCCGATCCCCTGACCGCGACGCGCCCGCCTGACCGCGACGGCGTCGACGTGGAGCCGATCCGGGTCGGGCCGCATGGCGACCAGGGCGCCGACGACCCCGCCGGTCCGCGTCGAGCGCGCGACGAGGGCGTCGCCGGCCGCGATCCGGTCGTCGACGGCGTCCGCGTCGGTCTCCAGCATCGCTGCGTCGAGGACCCGGAGGACGTCGAGGCGGTCGTCGGGGCTGGCCTGATCGACGATCACGTCCTCGGGCGGGTCGGGAAGGTCACGGGAGGCGGAGGGATCGGACGGGCCGCGCTCCCCGGTCACGCGCCGCCGTCCGTCGCGCCGCCTTTTATCAGTCGCAGGACTCGGACCTCGTCGGCGTCGACGACGCGGTCGCCCGGGACCGGCGAGCCGTCGACCAGCGCCGACGCCTCCTGGGGGTGGTAGCCCGCGGCGCGGATCAGGTCGTCGTACGTTGCGTCGGCGGCGAGGCTGTGCTCTTCGGTCCCCTCCCCGACGACCTCGACGGTCACGTCCATGAGCGCGGTAGCGGGCGGGCGGGCGTCAATCGCACGGTTTCGGCGGGGGAAGCGTCACTTCGCGGGGCGCTCCGCGCGGACGTTCCGCTTCCAGAGGAACCACCCGACCGCGCCGGCGATCAGGAGCGTCACCAACAGGCCGGGGCGGGGGACGGCGCCGGTCCACGCGTCGACGACGAGGAGGCTCGTGGCGGCCGCGGCGACGGCGAGGACCCGGGCCGCGTCGCGAGCGAGTTCGGCCTCGCGCTCGGGCGAGAGGTCGCCGTCGTAGCCGGCGATCAGGCCGACCTTCCCGCGGCGCCGGATCGCCCACGCGAGCAGGAGACAGAGGCCGATCGGAAACGCGGACAGGAGGGTGGCGGGGAGGGCCATGCGTGGAGGTACGTCAGGCGATTGGAATAAAAACAGTCAGTCGTTGGGATGGGTGAATCGGATTTGCGACGTGGCTTTTATAAATAAGCGAGTGATGTCGCTGCGGCGAACACCGCCGAATCCCCAATCGCTCGTTTATAAATAGTCACTTGCGGATCGACGGAGAACACCACCAAAGCCCCAGCCGCGAGGGCTCGCGCGCCTTGCTGCGCGCCTCCCTCAGTCGCTACCGCTCCTTCGCTGCGGTGCTTACTGCGGCGTGCTTCGCCCTCGCGGCTGCCCCTTTGAGTCCCACCCCGCACCGCACAGCACCGCAGCCTCACACCTCCCCAGCCTCGTCAGTCGCCGTCGCTTCGCTCCGGCGACTGACTCCCTCGCGCGTGCGACTCGCGGCCTCCGGCCGCTCGTCGGCACGCGCCGACCACGTCGTTCTTTATAAATAGTCGTCGCCGCCGCTAACGGAGTTTAAATATCACGTCGCCGCCGCCGCTCCGATTCGTCTCTTCCCGAAACCGTTCAGCGACCGACCGTCTCAGCCGTCCAGCTCCTCGCGGAGCAGCCCGTTCACCTGTCCGGGGTCGGCGCTGCCGCCGGTCGCCTGCATCACCTGCCCGACGAGGAAGTTGATCGCGCCCTCGTCGCCGTCGTGGTAGTCGCTCACGGCGTCTGGGTTCTCGTCGATGGCGGCCGCGACGGCGGCCTCGACCTCGCCGCTCTCGGCCTTCCCGAGCCCCTCGCGGTCGATGACCGTCTCGGGGTCGTCGCCCTCGTCGAGCATCTCGCGGAGGACGACCTCCTCGGCGTTCTTCACCGTCAGTTCGTCGGCCGCGACCAGCTCGATCAGGCGCGTGAACTCGTCGAGCCGGCCCTCGACGTCGGTTATCTCCATCTCGCGGTAGTTCAGCTCGCCCAGCAGGTTGTCCGCGACCCACGTCGCGGCCAGGTCGGGGTCGAACTCGCTCGCCACGTCCTCGAAGAAGTCCGCGACCGCCTTCGTGGAGGTGAGCTTGGAGGCGGCCTCGCGGTCTACCCCGTACTCCTCGCGGAAGCGCTCGCGGCGGGCGTCGGGGAGCTCCGGGATCGCGATCCGATCTTTCCAGTCGGCCACCTCCAAGGCGGGGAGGTCGCCCTCGCGGAAGTAGCGGTAGTCCTTCTCGGCCTCCTTCGAGCGCATCCCGACGGTGACGCCGCGGTCCTCGTCCCAGTGCCGGGTCTCCTGTTCGATCTCGCGGCCGCGCCGGAGGACGTTCTCCTGCCGAGTGACCTCGTAGGCGAGCGCCTGCTCGGCGCCCCTGTGGCTGGAGATGTTCTTCACCTCGGCGCGGTTCACGTCGTCGAGGGCCGCGTCGTCGATCGTCCCGTCGTCGTCGACGTGCTCTGCGGGGACGAGGGAGACGTTGGCGTCGACGCGTAAGCTCCCGTCGCGGCCGGGGTCGAACACGCCGAGGTATTCGAGGACCTCCTCCAGCTTCGCGAGGAACGCGCGCGTCTCGGCCGGCGAGCGGAAGTCCGGCTCCGTGACGATCTCCATGAGGGGGGTGCCCGCGCGGTTGTAGTTCACCAGCGTGTGGGTCGCGGACTCGATGGAGCCGCCCGCGTGCTGGAGGCTGCCGGGGTCCTCTTCGAGGTGCGCGCGGGTGATCCCGATCGTCCGCGGGTCGCCGTCGACGCGGACCTCCAGCTCGCCCGACTGGCAGATCGGCGCGTCGTACTGGGTGAGCTGGAAGTTCTTCGGGAGGTCGGGGTAGTAGTAGTTCTTCCGGTGGAACGTGGTCGTCTCGGGGATGTCGGCGTCGATCGCCTTCCCCACCTTGACGGCGGCCTCGACGGCGGCCTCGTTGAGGACGGGGAGCGCGCCCGGCAGCCCGAGGCAGGTCGGACAGGTGCGCGTGTTCGGCTCCTCACCCTCGGCCGGCTCCGTCGAGCAGCCGCAGAAGATCTTCGTGTCGGTCTCGAGCTGGACGTGGACCTCCAGCCCGATCACGACTGTCCGGTCCGCCGTCGCGGCCTGCGTGCTCATTACCGGCCCGTTGTGAGCGGGCCGCCTAAATCGTGTCGGGACGACCGCAGCGACGGATCCGAGGGGAAGCCTCGGAGAACCGCGAGGGGACCGCCGGCCCGCTGCCGCGTTCCGACCCGTTTATTGTCGGTGGCGGCCGTTCTCGGCGTATGACCGACAACGACCGACGACGGGAGCTGATCGCCGCGCTCACCGCGGCCGACGCCGTCCGGTTCGGCGAGTTCGAGCTGTCGCACGGCGGCACGAGCGACTACTACGTCGACAAGTACCTGTTCGAGACCGACCCGGAGGCGCTGACGCTCGTGAGCGAGGCGTTCGCCGCCCGGCTGGCCGACACCGACGCGAAGCTCGCCGGCGTGGCGCTGGGCGCGGTCCCGCTCGTGGCCGTCACGGCCGCGGAGCTGGGGCGCCCGTACGTCATCGCGCGCAAGCAGGCGAAGGAGTACGGCACGGGCAACCGGATCGAGGGGCGGCTCGACGAGGGCGAGGAGGTCGTCGTCATCGAGGACATCGCCACCACCGGCCAGTCCGCCGTCGACGCCGTCGAGGCGCTCCGGGAGGCGGGCGCGACCGTGGACCGCGTGCTGGTCGTCGTCGACCGCGAGGAGGGCGCGGCGGAGCTGTTGGCCGAACACGACGTCGAGCTGGAGTCGCTGCTCACGGCGACGGAGCTGTTGGCCGAGCGGGACGAGAGCGCGGAGTAGCTCGGCAGGCCGAACCGCTTCTCCGAGCTACGCCCCGGGCGCCTCCACCGTCGGCACCGCGATGCGGCCGAGCACGTCGGCTATCACGTCGCGCTCGTCGACGTCGTTGACGGCCGCGTCCGGGGTCAACACGAGGCGATGGGCGAGCGTCGGCTCCGCGACGCGCTTCACGTCGTCGGGCGTGACGAACTCGCGGCCGGCGATCACCGCGGCCGCGCGGGCCGTCTCGAAGAGGCGCTGGGTCCCCCGGGGAGAGACGCCGGCCTCGACGCGGCGGTCCTCGCGGGTCGCCCGCGCGAGCGACGCCGCGTAGCGCAGGAGGTCGTCGTCGACGCGGACCGACTCGGGCACCTCCCGCAGCGCCGCCACGGAGTCGGGGTCGAGCACGCGGTCGACCGCGGGGGACTGCTCGACGCGACCGGCGCGGCGGCGGAGCAGTTCCAGCTCCCCGTCCTCGTCGGGGTAGCCGATGGAGGTCTTGATCGTGAACCGGTCGAGCTGGGCCTCCGGCAGCGGGAACGCGCCCTCGCTCTCGACGGGGTTCTGCGTCGCGATCACGTAGAATGGGCTGGGGAGGTCGTGGGTCTCGCCGTCGACGGTCACCTGCCCCTCCTCCATCGCCTCCAGCAGCGCGGCCTGCGTCTTCGGCGGCGCGCGGTTGATCTCGTCGGCCAGCACGACGTTCGCGAAGATCGGGCCGGGCGAGAACGCGAAGGAGCCGTCGCGCTCGTCGAACACGTTGGTCCCGGTGACGTCGGCGGGGAGAAGGTCGGGCGTGAACTGGACCCGCGAGAACTCTAAGCCGAGCGCGGTCGCGAACGAGCGCGCGGAGAGGGTCTTGCCGGTGCCGGGCACGTCCTCCAAGAGGACGTGGCCGCGGGCGAGGATGCCGAGGGTGACGCGGTCGAGGAACTCGCGGTCGGCCACGACCGCGCCGCCGACCTCGTCGACGACGCGGGCGCAGACGTCGGCCGCTTCGGGGACGTCCATACCGACCGCAGGGGGGCCGAGCCGAAAAGCGTTGCCGGGAGCACGGGCCGACGGGCGGAGACTCCGGGACCGCGCCGCGGGCGCGATCGAAACGCATAACAGCGGAACCGGCCAACGTCGACACGAGCCGAGGTAGCCTAGCCTGGCCAAGGCGGTAGATTCGAAATCTACTGTCCATTCGGACACCGGAGTTCAAATCTCCGCCTCGGCGCTTCTCTCAGTCCCGTTCGGTGAGCCGCGGCGCCGTCGCGTCCGAGACGAGTTTTACCCGCCCGGCCGCGCTACCCGATCAGCGCGGCCGCGAGGACTACGCGATCAGCGACGCCGCGAGGACTACGCGATCAGCGACGCCGCGAGGAACATCCCGCTCGCGGCCGCGGGCGGGATGGTGAGGTTGTCGTCGACGGCGACGCCGCGGATCAGCGGCGGGAGGCCGTCCGCGACCGCCGCGGGGACCGCCCCCGCGAGCGCGACGATCACGCCCGGGTCCGGCCCGAACTCGGGGATGGCGTACGGGACCGCGATCCCGAAGCAGACGAACACCATCGCCGCCACCACGGAGAGCCGCTTCGGCTCGGTCGCCGCGTTCTCCCCGAGGCCGCCGCTTATCGGGTCCCCTATCGAGAGCATCCACATCGCCGGCACGGCGAACACCGGCGCGAACAGGAGCGCGACCGCGGCCATCCCGACCTGATACAGCGCGTAGCCCGCGACCCCGTCGGCCTCGTACTCGCGGACGAGCGCGTCGTACAGCGGGTCGAGCGGCCCCGCGGAGCCGGAGAGCCGCAGCGCTTCGAGGGCGCCCGCGACCGCGACGCTGCCGATCAGCAGCCGGCCCGTCGTCTCCCACGAGACCCAGCCCAACAGGAACGGGACCGGGTAGAGGGTGCCGCTCGCGTGCACCAGCCGCCGCTCGAACTCCACGCGCTCGCGCCACGACGCGGCCGGGAGGCGCACGCCCTCAGCTCCCCGCGGTGTCGACATCGGTGTCGACCGCGTCGTACCGGGCGGCGACGGACTCGAACGGCTCGCCCTCCCGCAGCGCGGTCAGCTCGTCGGCCAGGTCCGCGACCGGGATCCGGACCTGCGCCGCGGAGTCGCGCTCGCGGAGCGTGACGGTGTCGGGCCCGTCGCCCTCGATGCCGTCGCGGTCGACCGTGACGCAGAACGGCGTGCCGACCTCGTCCTGCCGGCGGTAGCGGCGGCCGATCGAGCCGGAGTCGTCGTACGCGACCGCGAGCCCCGCGGCCCGCAGGTCGGCCGCGACCTCGTCGGCCAGCGCGGTGAGCCGGTCGTCGTTGGTCACCAGCGGGAAGACGGCGGCGTCCTGCGGGGCGATCTCGGGGTCGAGCGAGAGGTACGTCCGCTCCTCGCCGTCGACCTCGTCCTCGCTGTACGCGTGCGCGAGCAGCGTCTGGACGGTCCGCCCGACGCCGAAGGAGGGCTCGACGACGTGCGGCGTGATGTGCTCGCCGCTCTCGGTCACCTCCTCGACCGAGAAGTTCGCGACGTCGGCGTCGACCTCGTGAGTCTCCGCGTCGGCGCCCTCTCCGACCGTCACCTCGACCGTCTCGCCGTCGAAGGCGTCGGGGTCGCGCTCGGCCAGCGCTTCGAGGGCCGCAGCGACCGCGGCGGCGTCACCGCCGAACTCCGGCCCGAGGACGGACATGTCGGGGTCGACGGTCGCGCGCTCGACCGTCTTCGGCTCGTCGTAGCGCTTGAACACCGTGAACGCGTCGTCGGCGTACTCGCCGTGCTTCGAGAGGTCGTAGTCGCCGCGGTACGCGAAGCCGGCGATCTCGATCCAGTCGCCGTTGACCTCGCTCTCGGCGTCCCAGCAGTCGGCCGCGTAGTGGGCGCGCTCGCCCGCGAGGTGCTGGCGGAACCGGAACCGGTCGGTGTCGACGCCGACGCGCTCGTACCACTCCTGCGCGACGCCGAGGTAGTAGCCGACCCACGGGGAGCCGATGACTCCCTCGTCGACGGCTTCACCGACCGTCGTATCGAGGTAGTCGCCGTCGTCGGCCTCCTGTTCGGTCGCGGGGTACAGCCGGACCTCGACGTCGCGCACGCGGTCGAGCGGCGGCTCGTCCTCTTCGGGGTCGATGAACTGCTCTAACTCGGCCTGCGTGAACTCCCGGAGGCGGAGGAGGCCGCCGCGGGGCGATATCTCGTTGCGGTAGGCGGGGCCGATCTGGGTGATGCCGAACGGGAGGTTCCCGCGGGCGTACTCCTTCAGCCGCGGGAACTCGACGAAGATGCCCTGTGCGGTCTCCGGGCGGAGGTAGCCGGGCTGGGCGTCGCCGGGCCCGATGTCGGTCGCGAACATGAGGTTGAACGCCTCGACCGGCTCGCCGGCCAGCGGCGTGCCGCAGGCGGGGCAGGCGATCTCGTTGTCGGCGATGAGTTCCGCGACCTCCTCGCCGGGGAGCGCCTCGGCGTCCTCGATCGCGGTGGCGTCCTCGACGAGGTGGTCGGCGCGGTGGGACTCGGCGCACTCGGGGCACTCGACGAGCATGTCGTCGAACCCCTCCAAGTGGCCGGAGGCCTCGAAGACGGCCTCGGGCATCACCGTCGGCGCCTCTATCTCGCGGTTCCCCTCGCGGATGGTGAACCGGTCTCGCCACGCGTCCTCGACGTTGCGCTTGAGGGCGGCGCCCTGCGGCCCGAACGTGTAGAAGCCGGCGGTGCCGCCGTACGCGCCGTTCGAGCCGAAGAAGAACCCGCGACGCTTCGCGAGCTCCGCGAGCGCGTCGGCCGCCATCTACAGCCCCTCCAGCAGGTCCACGTCCCGGACGATGCCGTCGAGGTCGGTGCCCGAGACGAGCGGGACCTGCTCGATGTCGTTGCTGATGAGCTCCTGTGCGACCTCCTTGGCCGTCCGCGTGGCGTTGACCGTGATCAGGTCCGCCGTCATGAAGTGGCGGACCGCCTCGGCGGGTATCTCGACGTTCCGGGTGGGGAGGTAGCGCGCGCCGGTCGCCTTGATCCCCTCCCACGACCACTCGGAGTCCTCTTCCGCGATCGAGTCGCCGGTGCTCGCCTCGCCCTCGACGACGCGGGCGACCTCCAAGATGTCGACCTCGGTGAGCATCCCCGCGACCGCGGCCTCGTCGTCGAGGACGACCGCGTACGGGACCCCGGAGAGACCGATCTCCCGCTCCGCGACCGGCAGCGGCGTCTCGGTGTGGGTCGCGTTGACCGCGCTGGTCGCCAGCTCGCCCACCCGGGTCTCGCCGTCGACCTCGCCGCGGGCGATGGCCCGCACCACGTCCGTGACCGTGAGGATGCCGACCAGCTCGTCGCCGTCGACCACGGGGAGGCGGCGCGAGCCCTCCGCGACCATCGTCCGGGCGGCGTCGACGATGTCGTCGTCGGCCGCCGCGGTCGGCACCTCGCGCATCAGCAGCGCCAGCTGGTCCTCGTCCGGCTGGTCGATCAGGTCATCGCGCGTGACCAGCCCGCGGTACACCTCGTCGCCGTCGACGTCCTTCACGACCGGGACCGACGAGAACCCGTGCTCTTGAATGAACTCCAACACGTCGTTCCGGCTCCCGGGAATCTCGACGACGACGAGCTCCGAGCGGGGCGTCATGGCGTCTGCGACGTTCATGCCCGTTGTTCAGCGTGACACCTCTTGTATACTGCGAAGGTGTGCGGAGCCGGACCGCCGGCCCGTGAGATCGGAACGGCGGCGGCCGACCCGGTGCGCCGGGGGGCCGCGGACCCGTCGGGCCGATGAGAAACCCGACACGTTTCGGCGGATCGTCGTTCGAGGGCCCGTTCGACGGGCGATGCGTCGGCGGAGCGTCCCCGAAATCTGGGATACGACGGCCGATCTCGGTCCGGTTCGCAACGCTTATACGTACTGTGAACTATTCACAACCATGTCACGGAGTTCCACCCCTTGGGACGACCCGGACCCCGACCGCCGTCGGACGGCGCTGCCGACGGACCCGGCGCTCGACGCCGCCGAGGCGCCGGACGTGATGGCGTCCATCGACTCCTCGTCGTCGCGGCCGGAGCTCGTCATCGCGGACGTCTCGCGAGAGGACGCGTGGGTGTCGGTCGACGAGACCGACGCGACCGTCCTCGAGGAGTGGTGTTGAGCCGCGCCGGTCGCTGGCGGGGCTGAGTTCTTTTTCCCGCCGTAGCGCCGCCGCGTTCCCGGTTCACCGAAGCCCGCGCGCCGCCTCCCAGCCGCGGATCAGCGATCCGATCGTCCGACACGTCGGCGCGGCCACGCCGTGCCGGTCCGCCCGGTCGGTGACGGCGCCGTAGACGGCGTCGGCCTCGGTCCGCCGCCCGTTCTCAACGTCCTCGTACATGGACGACCGGTTGGCGGCGGTGTCGGCGGCGACGCGCTCGACGGCGGCGACCGCGCGCTCGTCCGGGAGGTCGACGCCGACCGCGCGGGCGACGCGGGCCGTCTCCCGGGCGGCCTCGCGCGACACGTCGCCCGCGGGACCCCCCAGCGTCTCCCCGTTCTCGGTCCGCGCGAGCGCGGAGGGACCGTTGATCCCGGCGTTGACCGCGAGCTTCTCGAAGCGGCGCACCGGCATGTCCTCGGCGACAACCGCCTCGACGCCGGCCGCGTCGAAGGCGGCGCCGACCCGCGCGGCCGCGGGGCTGGCGCCGCCGGAGAGCGGCCCGACGACCACTTCTCCGACGCCGGTACAGGTGACGCGGCCCGGCTCCGCGAACCGGGCGCCGTAGCTCGCGGTGCCGGCGAGCACCGTCGCGTCGAGCGCGGCGACCAGCCGCTCCTCCGTCAGTCCGTTCTGGAGCGAGCAGACCACCTCGTACTCGCCGGTCGCGAGCGCCCGGGCGGCCGCGTCGGTGTCGTACGCCTTGGTCGTGACGAGGGCGAGGTCCGCCGCTCGGTGCGTCCCGTCGGTGAGCGCGCGCGGCTGGACGCGGACGTCGACCTCGCCGTCGATCCGGAGTCCGTCCCCGCGGATCCGCCGCATGTGCGGGTCGCGCCCGACGAGCGTCACGTCGTGTTCGCGCGCCAGCAGCCCCCCCACGAGGCTCCCGAGCGCGCCGGCGCCGTAGACGAGCACCTCCATGCGTAGTACCACGCGCGTCGACCGAAATAGGGGTACCGGTGGGTTCGGTCCCGAGACCCGGGCGCCCCGGCTCAGCTCTTCAGCCCGCTCCCCGTCAGCGGCACGACGACGTCCTCGTCGGGACCGATCTCGCCGCGCTCGCGGAGGGTTCGCAGCGCGGCGGGCGCGACCGCGCAGGTCGGCTCGGTGTAGAAGCCGGCGGCGTGGAGGCGGTCGAGTTCGCGCGTCGCGGTCGCCTCGGTGACCGCGAGCGCGTCGCCGCCGGTGGCGTCGATCGCTTCCCGGATCCCCCGGTCTCGGACCGGCTTGGCGATCTGGATCCCGTCGGCCGCGTCGTTGCGGGCTCCCTCCGGGTCGGCCGCCTCCGGGCCGTAGAGCGCGCGGACGATCGGCGCGACGCCGGCCGCCTGCGCGCCGTAGAGCCGCGGAACGGACTCGATCCACCCGGCGCGTTCGAGCCGCCGGAACCCCCGATATGCGCCGAGGAAGAGCGTCCCGTGGCCCAGCGGAGTCACGACGGCGTCCGGCGCGTCCCAGCCGCGCTGGAGCGCGGTCTCGTACGCGACCGTGGCGGTCCCCTCGAAGAACGCCGGGTTCCAGGCGTGGCTGGCGTACCAGGCGTCGGTCCCCGAAGGAGTATCCGCAGCAGCGTCGAGCGCCGCGACGCACGCGTCCGTCACGTCTCCTCGGCTTCCCTCGATCCGGATCGGGTCGGCGCCGGCGCGTCGGATCGCGCGGAGCTTCGACTCCTTGGCGTCGGCGGGGACGTATATCTCGGCCGCGATCCCGGCGCGGGCGGCGTACGTCGCGATCGCGGCGCCCGCGTTGCCGGAGGAGTCCTCGACGACGCGCTCGACGCCCAGCTCGCGGGCCCGGGTCAGCGTCGCGGTCGCGCCGCGGTCCTTGAACGAGCCCGTCGGGAAGACGTACTCCAGCTTGAACGACGCGTTCCACGGCGGGACCTCGGTCTCCCCGTCCCCGGCGGGTTCGCGGCCCTCGTCGGCGTCGACGAGCGGGGTCGTCCCCTCGCCGAGCGTCACCCGGTCGCCGGGGTCGTTACCGACGGCGAGCAGGTCGTCGAACGCCCACAGCCCGCCGCGCGCGTCGAACGACTCGGGGGCGGGCGCGTCGCCCGCGGGCGTCGGGGGGTCCGCGAAGTCGAGGGGGGCGCCGCACCGGCAGCGCCACCGATCGCGGTACGTCTCCCCGCACTCGGGACAGCGGAGGCGACGGGGCGCGTGCGGTCCCCGCTCCGGGGCGTCTGGGTCGCCCATCAGTACCGGTCGACGTTGGTGCCGACCGAGCAGACGTACTCGCCGGCGGCCACCTGCGGGAGCCGGCGGGTGCGCCAGAATATGCCGTCCGTGTCGGCGGTGACCCGACCCTCCAACGCGCCGAAGGTGTCGGTGACCTCGAACAGCACGTCGCCGGCGGAGACGCGTTCGCCCAGTTCGCGCTCGAAGCGGACCAGTCCGCCGGCGGGCGAGCCGTACTGGTCGAAGCCGCGGGCGCGGGTCTGCGATTCGAGCGCGGCGTCGCCGTCGAGGAACCCGTAGTGGCGGAGCACGTTGAACAAGCCCTCGACGCCGTACTGAATCGACTCCTCGTCCCAGCCGACGCAGCCGCCGAGTTCGGGGTCGACGGTGGGAATGCCGTGCTCCGGCCCGGCGCGGGCGAGCTGCCCGTCCGGGCCCTTGATGTCGAGGACGTGGCCGCAGCCGAACACCTTCGCGAGCTCCAGGCAGTCGCCGTGGAGCCGGTGGCGGACGCCGCAGCGCACGCGCGTCTCGTTTATCATCCGGCTCGTCGACCCCTGATGGAGGTCGAGGATGTAATCCGCCCGTTTGGCGACCTGGAACGTCTCGTGGGCGATCCGCTCGCTGGTCGTCCCGTCGGCGTCGCCCGGGTACCCCCGGTTCATCTTCCGGTCGTCGACCGGGTTCCGATGTTCCGCCGCCTGGAACGCGAAGCGGTTCACGATGCCGACGACGAGGACCGTGCCGGACAGCTCCGTCGGGTCGAGGCGCGGAACCACGCGGTTGACGACACCTAACCCGTTCAGCTCGTCGCCGTCGCTGACCGCCTGGACGTACAGCGTCGGGCCGTCGGCCGCGCCGTTGACGACGGCGACCGGCAGCCGGACGGGACTCCCGTCCCGCATCTCTCCCACTTCGAGACGGCCCGTGTCCGTCTCGCCCGGGGAGGCGCGGGCCGTTCCCAGCGTTATCATTACGCGAAGGTGGGGCGGCCGGGACTTTATCGGTTCGGTCCGCGGCGATCCGACCGACACAAGCTTTATCGCCGCTATCGCACTACGGAGTGGCACGTACCGCCGCGGCGCCGGTCCCCGCAGCCCCCGACGACCGCCGCGGTGACACCCAATGAGCATCGATATCGACCCGCTGTGCGAGGCCGACGGGATCACCGTCACGGACCACATCGAGAACACGCAGTTCGAGGTGTACACCGACCGCCCGGTCGACCCGCGCTCGCGCCCCGGGTCGGACCACTACTTCCCGGTGGACGCCAGCGTCGCGGTCGAGGCGGGGTCGATCGAGATCCCCCGCGTCGCGGTCGTCGAGACCCGGGCCGGCGACGGGACGCTCCTGACCCACGGCGACTGTTACACGATGCCGAGCGGCACCTACCACGTCGGGATCAACCCGGCCCCGACGAAGCTCTACCTCACCTTCGACTCCGGGTTCTCCGTCTCGACGACCGACCGGACCACCCGGATCGACCTCGACACGCCGGGCACGGTCGGGCTCGGCTTCCGGTCGCTCCACCAGACCCCGGCGGGGACGATCACCACTCCGACTGACCCGGAGTCGCTGATGGACGCCGTCTCGCTGCTCGGCTCCGCGCTCCAGACCACCAGCCCGGAGCGGTCCTTCCCGACCCTGCGGGGACACCCACCGCTGATCGGACCGGGCGAGGAGCTCCGCGTCCCCGAGCGGGTCGAGCCGGTCGACAGCGGGGTCCGGATCGTCGTCCCGCCGGAGTACCGCTACCTCTACCCGGTGGTCTCGCTCGCCTACTACTTCGCGGCCGACGTCGTCCCCGGCGACGCCCCGCGGATCGAGGGGGACGGCTGGACGTACCCGCTCGAACCGGGGTTCGAGACGCGGACCGCGGAGGTGCTCAGGCAGTCGTTCCACATGGACTGTCTCGCCCGCACGGAGGGCTTTTACCCGGTCGACCTCCACGAGCGCGAGACGACCGCCCTCGACCTCGACTGGGGGCGGCTGTACGACCTCCCGCTCGCGGAGCGCCTCGGAGAGTACCTCGACGTGCCGTTCGAGGCGGTCGAGCCCGAGCTGCCGCAGTGGACGCTGACGACGGACGTCCGTCCCGACCCGGAGAACGTGGAGATGCTCCCGTTCGTCGCCGGCGAGCTGTCGATCGTCCGCTCGCCCACCGAGGTCACCCCGGCGGGCGACGACGGGGGCGTCGGCGTCGGGTTCTTCGGCGGCACGGAGCGGAGCTCGTCACCGACGGCCGAGTCGGAGCCCGCGGCCGAGGGCGTCGGGCTGGACGGCGGCGAACTCGACGGCGGCGGCCTCGGCGGCGAGTTCGTTCGGGGCGGAGGGAGCGCGGGCGCCGCGAGCGCGGGAGCCACCCGCGGCGCGGGCGCCTCGGCGGACCGCGGCGCCGTCTCGGCGCAGACCGAGTTCGTCCGACCGGAGCCCGTCGACACCGTCGAGCACGCGTGGGTCGGGGACGGGGTCCCCCTCGACGCGAACAAGGCGACGCTCGACGCGTACCACCGCCGGCTCGAAGCGGGGCAGGTGGAGCAGTCGCGCATCTCCGTCCTCGTGGTCTGTAACGACGAGCAGATGCGCGAGGAGGGCGACGTGGCCGACCTCTACGGGCTCCGCGACATGGTCCAGTTCGACATCGAGGTACGCCACGACCTCTCCCGCGGGGAGATGCGCGACGCCCTCGCGTCCGACGTCGACTTCCTCCACTACATCGGCCACGTCGACGACCGCGGGATGCAGTGCGCCGAGGGGTACCTCGACCTGACCGACGGGGACCTCGAAATCGGCGTCAGCGCCTTTCTGCTCAACGCCTGCCAGTCCTACCAGCAGGGCGAGGCCCTGGTCCACCGCGGCTCGCGCGGCGGCATCGTCACCCTCTCCGACGTGGCGAACTCGCCCGCGACGACGCTCGGCCGGATCATCGCGCGCCTGATGAACAGCGGGTTCAACCTCCGGACCGCGCTTCACGTGGCGAAACGGGAACTGATCACCGGCCACCAGTACATCGTCGTCGGGGACGGGGGAACGACTATCTGTCAGAGTCGGAGCGGGATGGCAGTTGTAATCGATATAAAATCAAGAAAAGATTCGTGGGATTTTGAGATGCGTACCTTCCCAAATGGACCATATGGTGTCGGAAGTCTTTATATACCAAACATAGTAAACATGTCTAAAAACTATACCGTCCCCTCAAACGCAATAATAGACTCAGTTAGTGAGGACCAGTTACGGGAGGCACTTGAGTTAGAAACAGTGCCGGTTTTTTATCACGGGAAATTATACTGGAGCGACAATACTTCCTTTATATAAGATATTTTACGGTCCGGGGTTTGTTTTAGCAATATTCGCCGCCGCGGGCGCCGCCTGCGTCAGCAGCAGCAGTGCGGTGAACAGGACGCCGGCCATCTTCGGGTGCTCTGCCACGTAGTCCGCGACACTTTCGTGCATATTCGAAAAGTATCAGGATAAATAAATATTGAGATTGTTGTGCGGTTGGATATAAACGATATTTAAAGTATATTTATAGCGTATTAAATTGACACGGCGTCGAAGCGGCGAGTTCCCGGACGTTTTCTTTTTTACTAATGTGGGTGGGGAAACACCCGCCTCCGCACCTTCGACCGAGGACCGCGTTTTTTCACTACCGGGCGCGGAACGTAGCGTGCCATGACCGACATCGAAGCGACGATTCGGGAGGCGTTCGAGCACACCGAGTACGACCTCGGCGACATCGCGGTCAACCGCCGACAGGTCCGCGTGCCGGTGAGACAGGAGGGCGCCGACCCGGATGCGCTGCGGGCGGTGATCGAGGAGGCGCTCGGCGCGGACTCGCTCGCGGCCGTGACGGTGACCACGGAGCGCATCGCCGGCGAGGACACCGTCGGCACCGTCGTGTCGTTCCGCTACCGGGACTGACGCGTTCGGCCGAGACGGGTGGGAGCCCCGCGGCCGCGACGCGGTACGAGTGAACTACCCCACCCTACTTGCTCACGGCCTGCGCCGTTCGCTCCTTGAGAGTGGGGCTTCCTGTTTCAACGACGCGCTTTGCAGACACAACGGTGTCCGTAGGGAGCGCAGTCTCCACAGGCGTTAATTCGGAGTGAACCACCCCTACTTCTTCGAGGCCGCGAGAAAGAATGTTCCATGCCGCATTCGCGTCTCTGTCCACCTCAAACCCGCACGAGGGGCATGAATGTTCACGAACCCACAACGGCTTGTCCGTCGAGGCACCACATGACGCGCACTCCTTGGTCGTCCCTCTCGGGTTGACCGCCACGAAGTGCGTTCCTTCGCGTTCACATTTGTACTCAAGCATCCGAAAGAACGTTCCCCACGCCGCACCTGCTCGATTCCGTGAGTTACCGGGAGTTCGATTTTCCTTCGTGTCCAAGTCTTCGACGCTACGAGGTCGTACTCGGTACGTAGTAGTTTGAGAGCTTGTGTAGGAAGTCACGACGCTTTCGCTTGAGATCGGCGTGGCGCTCGGCCACGACCCCGTTGTTCTCCCAATTCGCAGACCCGTGCTGTTTCCGTGAAAGGTCACGCTGGGCGCGTTCCAACCGCTCGCGTTCGTCGGACAAGTCGAGCGATTCGACGGCTGTGCCGTCGGTGTCGTGTACATACGTGAGAATCCCCACGTCGATTCCGACGACCTCCTCTGGCATCTCTGGTTTCTCGGGTGTGGCTTCGTCCATGTCGACGCCGAACGTAGCGTACCACTCGCCAGTTGGCTCCTGCTTGATCGTGACCTGTTTGATTGTCGCGTTCTTGGGAATGTCTCGGTGGAGGTGAATCGGAATCTCACCGATTTTACTCAACCACAGGACAGGCCGACCACTCGTATTCTTGAGTTTGAAGCCGGACTGGTTGTAGGTGAGTGAACGATATTCTCGGGGTGGTTTCCACTTGAGCATTCCAACAGCGCGTCCGTTCTGCTTTTGCGCTTTGAGCGTGGAGAGATTGTCGTAGACGCGCTTGACGACCATCTGTAACACTTTCGAGTGAACGTTTCCGAGGTCGTCCCACCACGTTTTGAGGTCGGGAAGTTGCCCCTGTACATTGTATCGGGCGGGAATGTCGTCTTCCTCCTTGAGCAGATAAAGGACGTGATTGTATAGTTGCCTACAAGTATCGACGTGGGACAGGAGCGTCTCAGAGAGGGCTTCTGTTGGGTTGAGTCGATACTTGTAGTTGTACTGCATCTACGATTCTCGTTCTTCGATGAGTTCGTCCAGTTTCTCTTGGACGAACGAGGAGAGACTCAGGTGGTTGTCCTGAATCCATTCTTCTTGGTCGTCGCGGATAGAAATGGTCTTTCGCGTTGCCACACCATAATTTACATACAAATAGTTTATCATTGCCGTAGGCCTGTGGGCATGTCGTCGCGGAGTGTTTAGAAGACCATGACAGTGCTGTATCCCCTCCTTATTGCGCTACTCGGTCGCTTCGCTCCCTGCGTTGGTCTTTGAAGAGGGAGACTTAGCGACTAATAATAGTTAACAGGGCGGTACCCGTACACAGGGATCGTACGATGAGGGCCGAGGACGGACACGACGGCGCACAGTACCTCGCCGGCTCGCCCGTTCGGGTCGCGATACTCCGGGCGCTGCGCGAGGACCCGCGGCGCCCCACCGAGTTGACCGACGCGGTCGACGCGACCCGAACGACGGTCCAGCGGATCCTCGCGGGGTTCCGCGAGCGCGACTGGGTGGTGAAACGTGACGCGGACTACCGCGTGACGCCGACCGGGGAACGCGTCCACGACGCGTACGAGAGCCTCCTGACGGAGGTCGAGCGCGGCGACCGCTACGGCCGGTTCGCCGCGACCCTCGAGCGCATCGGCGTCGACTTCCCGCCCGAGGGGATCCCCGACAGCGACCTCACCGTCGCGTCGGACCAGAACCCGCTGGCGGCCGTCGACCGGCTCACGGGACTGCTACACGAGAGCCGCGGCGCCGACATCCGGGCGGTCTCCCCGGTCGTCATCCAGCCGTTCAACGACGCCGCGGCGGCGGCGCTGGACGACGGCGCGAGCGTCGAACTGATAATCGACCGCGACGTGGCCGACGCGTCGATCGCGGAGTTCGGGCCGGCGACCGACCGAGCGTTAGACGACGAGCACGCCGAGGTGTACGTGAGCGCCGAGCCGATCGAGTACGGGCTCCTCCGCTGTGGCGACGTCGGCTGCGTGACCGCGTACGACCAGCGGAACAACCCGCGGTGCGTGCTCGAATCGACGGACCAGACGGTCGTCGACTGGGTGGACGACGCGTTCGCGTCGCTTCGAGCCGACGCGACGCGGCTCTCAGCGGTCCTCGAACGCGCCTGAGAACGGTGCCTGCAGGCCCTAGGCGTCGTCGCTCGCGGCCGCTTCGTCGTCGGCCGCCTCGGCCGTCGCGTCGTCGTCCGGGTCGAAGTTCGCGGGCACGACCGTCGGGTGATCGATGCCGACGGAGGGCGTGGTTGCGCTCATGGCTCTACTAACGAACACGCGACGGCCACCCTAAAAATTACCCATAGGCATAACGCATCCGGGCGCGGGCGGCGGATGCGCTCCGGTTATACCGCCCTACGCGACCTGCTCGTCGTAGAGGTCCTGCGCGTGCTCGATCGCCTCTTTCGCCGCCGCCTTGTCCTCCCAGCCGAGCGTTTCGACCTCCTTGCCGGCCTCGAGGTTCTTGTAGGTCGCGAAGAACTCGTCGATTTCGTCGAGGATCTGCTGGGGGATGTCCTCGAGGTCCTCGATGTGATCGAACCGGGGGTCCTCGGTCGGCACCGCGATCACCTTGTCGTCCTGCTCGCCGTCGTCGTCCATCTTCATCAGCGCGACGGGGCGAGCCTCGACGACGCAGCCGGGGAACGTCTGGTCCTCGACGAGCACCATCACGTCGAAGGGGTCCTCGTCGTCGTAGTACGACTGCGGGATGAAGCCGTAGTCGTACGGGTAGTGGACGTTCGAGTGGAGCACCCGGTCTAAGACGACGCCGGGAATGTCCTTGTCGTACTCGTACTTGTTGCGCTCGCCCTTGAGACACTCGACGACGGCGTAGATCTCGTCCGGCGCGTCCGGTCCCGTCTCGAGGTCCTCCCAGAGGTTGACCATGTGTCCGTTGGTGCGTCGATGGCGCCCAAAGTCCTTTCGGGATCCGTCGATCCGGCACGGTCGCATCGGGGCCCACGGGACCGACACCGACCGTTCTGGATCCCCGCGAACCGGCGATCCGACGGTTTCGATCGCGAGCCGAACTCCGGATCACGCCGACGATCCGTCGGGTATCCGGCGGGACCGGAGTCGATCGGTCGAACGCCCCGTACCGCCGGATCGGACGGACGTGCGCCGAGACGGCCGTTGATACCGGCCGATCCGGACGTTCGTGGGGGATGAGGCATCGCAACGATAGTGATTGTTGAGAAAGACTATAAGTTCGGGTTCCCTTTTACTATGTATGTCAGAGGCACAAACAGTCACTGATGAATCGACGGCCGCAAGCGATCTCACGGCGTTCCAGCAGAACATCCTCACCATCCTGGCCGAGGAGCCGATGTACGGGCTCGCCATCAAGCGCGAGCTGGAGGCGTACTACGGCTCCGAGGTGAACCACGGTCGGCTCTACCCCAACCTCGACGACCTCGTCGACGTCGGGTTAGTCGAGAAGAGCGAACTGGACAAGCGGACGAACCAGTACGAGCTGACCGACGAGGGCCACGACGTCGTCCTCGGCCAGATTGAGTGGGTCCTCGACCGCTTCGTCACCGACGAGGCGCGCGCCGACGAGGTCCGCGAACTGCTGGAGTAAGGGGAAACCCGCTCCCGCGCGGCCAGAGGGATCGAATCCGACCGAACACTTTTGGCACACGGCGCGGCGAAAGCCGCGTTTTCTCTCCGGTGAGCGGCCGCTACGTCGGATCGTCGACGTCGGCGGCGACCGACTCGATCGCGGACAGCGACTCGTCGACGGCGTCGAGCTGCTCGTCGGTGGGCCACCCGTTCCGGACGAGGTACTCCTCGCGGAACTCGGCGCGCATCTCCGGGGTGGCGTCGTCCACCGGCCGGACGTAGTGGTTGCTCATGAACGTCGCGAACGTCTCGGCGTTGCGCGCGTGAACCTCGGCCTTCCGCTCCGCGACCTCCTCGGCGACGGTCTCGTTGTACGCGGCCACCTCGCGGTAGCGGTCGGCGTCGCCCGGGCCGGAGAGCGACACCTCGACGGCGCGGTCGGTGTCCTCGACGCGGTCGAGCTGAACGGTTCCCTCGTCCATCCACTCGTCGGGGTACAACACGAGCGCGTCGTCCTCCTCGCGGACGCGCGCCGTGTAGCCGTACTCGGCCGCGAGCGCGTCGCGCCGCTCCCGGTACTGGTCGGCCGCCTCCTCGATCTCCGGCGTCGGCTCCGCGGACTCGGCCTCGCGGGCGAGCCGCGTGAGCCGCTCCGCCTCGTCGACCGCCTCGACCGGCACGTCCGGGACGCGGTCGTCGTCGCGGTCGGGTTCCTCGGCGGCGTCCGCGGGGTTGTCCCCCCCTCGGCCCCCTCCGCCGCCATCATCTCTCGCGCCCGTTCCTTCGCCCACTCCGGCGGTTCGTCGTCAGTTCGCGTCATCGAGTGCCTCGTTCGCCAGATCGTCGGCGCGCTCGTTTATCTCCCGCGGTACGTGGGCGATCGACCACCGGTCGAACCGCTCCAACAGCTCCCGGGCGCGGACCCGCTTCTCGCGGAGCGCCGGGTCGTTGGCGTTCCACTCGCCGCGGACCTGCTTGACGATGAGTTCGGAGTCGCCGCGGACGTCGACCGCGTCGAACCCGTACTCGTCGGCCCCCTCCAGCGCGCGGATCAGCGCGGCGTACTCGGCCTGGTTGTTCGTCACGCGGCCGATACGCTCGCCGCCCTCCGCGACGACCCCGTCGGAGGTGACCAGACACCAGCCGACCGCGCCCGGGCCGGGGTTCCCGCGGGAGGCGCCGTCGAAGTAGACGTGCGCGCGGCCGCCGCCGTCGCGCAGCAGGGCGGTCAGTCGGGTGGGGTCGCTCCCCTGGACGACGACCTTGTCGTCGTACGCGACCGCGACGGCCCCCTCGCGCTCTGCGCGCCACCGCTCGTGGGGCGTGTTCCCCTCGTCGATCCGGACGCCCGCGTCCGCGAGGCGCTCGCGCGCGGCGGCCGGGTCGCAGTCGATCGTCGGCATTCGTCCGGGTTCCGCGCCCGGCGGACAAAGGGCTGTCCGTCCGCCGTCCGCACGAGACCGACTGGCGGCTCGCCATCAATGGTATGGATCCACATGGTAACGAACTTTTAAGTTAAACCATTTCGATAGCATATAAATGCGATGACACGGCCCACCCGGCAACGGGATCACGACCGGCAGCGCGTGGGGGACGAGGACGCCGAGGAAGACGAGATCGACATCGAGGACGTCGACGAACTGGACCCCGAGGACTTCGATCCGGAGGATCTCACCCGGACGGCCGACGGGGAGCTGATACACGAGGAGACGGGGATGATCATCGAAGACGAGCAGATCGATCCCGGCCCGGAGTGGCGCGCGTTCAACCACTCGGAGCGACAGGAGAAGTCGCGCGTCGGCGCCCCGACGACGAAGACGATGCACGACAAGGGGCTGACGACGACGATCGACTGGAAGGACAAGGACGCCTACGGGCGCTCCATCTCCTCGAAGAAGCGGTCGCAGATGCATCGCCTGCGCAAGTGGCAGGAGCGGATTCGGACCAAGGACGCGGGCGAGCGCAACCTCCAGTTCGCGCTCTCGGAGATCGACCGGATGGCGAGCGCGCTGGGGGTCCCGCGGTCCGTCCGAGAGGTCGCGTCGGTCATCTACCGACGCGCGCTCAACGAGGACCTGATCCGCGGGCGCTCCATCGAGGGCGTCTCCACCGCCGCGCTGTACGCCGCCTGCCGCAAGGAGGGGATCCCCCGGAGCCTCGAAGAAATCTCGGAGGTCTCCCGCGTCGACCGCAAGGAGATCGGGCGGACGTACCGGTACATCTCACAGGAGCTGGGCTTGGAGATGCGCCCGGTCGACCCGAAGAAGTACGTCCCGCGCTTCTCCTCGGAGCTCGAACTCTCCGAGGAGGTCCAGTCGAAGGCCAACGAGATCATCGAGACGACCGCCGAGCAGGGGCTCCTCTCCGGGAAGTCGCCCACCGGCTACGCCGCCGCCGCCATCTACGCGGCCTCGCTGCTCTGCAACGAGAAGAAGACCCAACGCGAGGTCGCGGACGTCGCGCAGGTGACCGAGGTCACCATCCGCAACCGGTACCAAGAGCAGATCGAGGCGATGGGCATCCACAGTTAGGCGACGCCGGACCGGTCGATCGCGTCTCGTCTCCCGGCTCGCCTGATCCCTTTCGCTCGCCGGAAACGTTCAAGCCGCCGCGCCGCCAACCCAGATCCGAATGCGGCTCGACGAGTTCATCGAGTTCGAGGCGAACGAGCGCGCCGAGCGGCGGCGCCTCGCCGCGGAGAAGGACTACGGAATTTTGGACCACCTCGACTCCTTCGAGCGGCGCTTCGACGAGCACGTCTCCGACGACGCCGTGGTCGGGAGCGTCTCCCCCTCCATCTTCGTCGGCCGCGCGGACTACCCGAACGTCTCGACCGGGCTGCTCTCGCCGGTCGGCCGCGAGGAGCGCGCCGCGACGTTCGAGACCTCCGCGGCGTGGTACGACGAGGGCGTCTCTATTTCGGACGTGTTCGACCGCCGGACGAGCCTGCTCAACTCGACGCGCGGCGTCGACGTGGCGGACGCGGGCGCGACCGGCGGGGTGAAGTCGGTCGGCGGCGGCGGCGGCCCGGCCGAGAGCGTCCACGACGCGTGGAACGGCTGGCTCGGCGTCCAACGCGAGGTCGCCATCGCGGACCGCCCGGTCGACGTGGAGATCGGACTCGACGGCCGGCCGGACCTCGACTTCGAGGTCGGCACGGAGGACATCAAGACGCCGACCGGGCCGCGCGCCGCGGCCCGGACCGCCGATCTGGGCGAGAACCCGCACGTCCCGCGCCCGGTGAAGAAGACGCTCGAAGACGACGACTGGCGCGCGGAGGGCGCGATGACGTTCCTCTACCGCCGCGGGTTCGACGTGTACGAGATCAACACGATCCTCTCGGCGGGCGCGCTCGGGCGGGGAGAGAACCGCCGGCTCGTCCCGACGCGCTGGTCGATCACGGCCGTTGACGACACGGTCGGGCAGTTCCTCCGCGGGTCGATCCGCGACAACCCGACGGTCGACCGGATCGAGGTCCACCGCAACGAGTACCTCGGCAACGCGTTCTGGGTGATCTTAGTCCCGGGACAGTGGGAGTACGAACTCGTCGAGATGAAATCGCCCGGATCGATCTGGAACCCCGACCCCGAGGCGGGCGTCTACCTCGCGGCCGCGAGCGAGGGGCGCGAGGGGCGGACCGGCTACGTCGAGGAGACGGCGGGCGCCTACTACGCGGCCCGACTGGGCGTCTTGGAGCACCTCAACGACCGCGGGCGACAGGCGAAGGCGCTCGTCTTACGCCACGTCTCCGACGACTACTGGGGCCCGGTCGGCGTCTGGCAGGTGCGCGAGGCGGTCCGGAACGCCTTCGAGGGCGAACTCGGGACCGCGGAGACGTTCGGGGAGGCCGTCCGCGGCGTCGCGGACCACCTCCCGGTCTCGCTCGGGCGCCTCCGCCGGAAGTCGACGCTCGCGGCCGGGCTTCAGGCGAACCTCGCGGACTTCGTCGACGCGGACTGAACCGGCTGCCGGCGACGACCATTTATAAGCGACTGTAGAAGCGGTTGGGTCTATTTATAAGGAAACGTGCGGTGGCGCGCGCCTCCGAGCGCCCGCAGGGCGCGAGGAGCGCGTGCGAGGGACGCGGTGAGCGCTCGGAGAGCGCGAACCGCGAGGCTGGGGAGGCGTGAGGTGCGGTCGCCGTGCTGTGCGGGGCGGGACTCGAAGGGGCAGCCGGGAGGACGAAGACGCGCGAAGTAAGGACCGCAGGAGCGAACGAAGTGAGCGACGAGGACCGCAACGAGCGCATCGAGTCCTCCCGGCTGGGGCTTCGGTGGTGTTCGCCGTCGATCTGCTGACGGTTGTTTATAACCGACCGGCTGGGGCTTCGGTGGTGTTCGCCGTCGATCCACAGTCAACCAATTATAAATGAACGACGGGGACGCGAACACAGTTCCCGCCGTCGTTGTCTCAGTCCTCGGCCCAGTAGTACAGGTCCTCGCGGGGCGCGTCGCAGCTCGGGCAGTTCGCCGGCAGCTCCGAGCCGATTTCCCCCATCTCGCCGCACTCCCAGCAGCGCCACATCACGTAGGCGGTGCCGAACACGTCGCGGGCGTCGGTCAGCGCCAGCGGGTCCGACCCGGTCGGCGCGGAGACGTAGAACCCGGCATCGTCGACCCCGCGGACCGTCCCGAGCTCCTCGCCCGACTCGTCGTACACCGTCTGCCCGATACTCACGTCAGAGAATACGGGTTCGTCGGAGGCCATGCGCGGCTATACGTGTTTATCACTTATAATTGTGGTAGTAGGTGGCACGACACACACCAGAGAGCGATGGCACCGAGGGATCGGGCCGCGCTGGCGACTGATCGGCTGTGAACATCTCCGAAGCCCCAGTCGCTCGACTCTACGTGGTCGATTGTGGATCGGCGGCGAACACCGCTAAAGCCCCAGCCGCGAGGCGCTACGCGCCACGGGCAGCGAGGGACTTCGTCCCTCTGGCAACCGGGCTTCGCCCGGTGACAGCCGGCGCGTAGCGCCGGCGACCTCGCACGCGCTCCTCGCGGCCTGTCGGCCGCTCGGAGGCGCGCAGGGAGGCGCGTTGCGCCTCTTACAGCCGGCGGCTCTGCCGCCGGCGACGCCACCGCACAGCAGACCGGTGGCTCCACACGAGAGACAAATCACGACGAAGCGAAAAGCGACTCAGAAGACCGAGAATGTCCGAGTCAGGCGACCGGCGTGCGCTCGACGACGGTCCCGTCGACGGTCGGGTACTGCTCGACGATTTCGCCCTCGGCTAAGTCGCCGTCCTCGACCATCTCCTCGAGGAGCCACCACGCGACCTCGACGTGGTCCGACTTGACGGTGTAGAACTCCTCGGGGACGCCGAGCGCCTCGAACCGGTCGGCGTCGGCGAAGGCCTTCCCGTAGACTAAGGTTCCGTCGTCGGTCACCTCGTCGAACTCGCGGCGGATGTTCTTCGCCATCCGCTTCAGGCGGTTGCGGTGTTGGGCGGCGTCTTTGAACACCGAGGTGCAGAAGTACACCTTCTCGTGGCTCGCCATCTCTTCGAGGATGGCGTCGTCTTTCGACCCCTCGACCGCGGACATGTGGTCCTCTTGGAGTTCGAACCCCTCCTCTTGCATCCGGCGGTAGTTCCCGTCGGACATCTCGAACTCGTTGATGTTACAGAACTCGGCGGCGCCCTCGTCTAAGAACTCCAAGAACTCCGGCTCCGCGCGAATGCCGGGGATCTCGAAGGCGGGCGTGAGTCCCTCCTCGCGGGCGATGTGGAGTATCTCCTCCCACTCGGTGCCGTGCATGTCGCCCCACATCTCCAGCGGCGGGTGGAAGCGGATCTCGTCGAGCCCCGCCTCGCTCAGGCGGCGCATGTTCTCGCGGCCGCCCGTGATCCCGGTGTAGAGGTGCGTGTGGTGGCCCTCGCCGAACTCGTCTTTCAGCAGTTCGAGGTACCGGGTCGTCTTCGCCATCGCCTCCTGCGGCTCGCCGCCGGTGATCGACGTGCCGAGCGCGCTCATGCGCTTGGCCTCCTCGATGACGTCCGCGTCGGACTCGACTTTCCGCTCGTTGGCGTACACGTCGGTGACGTTCTTCCGGTTCTCTCCGAGGGGGCAGTAGAAGCAGTCCCGTTGGTCGCAGTAGCCGTAGACGAAAAGCACCATCTTCCCGCCCTTGGCGCACTGTTCGCAGCCCTTGGAGATCATCTACCCCTTCCTATCGGCCGCGGCCTCAAAAAGCGTCCGAACCGCGCGTTTCCGAGAGATGCGTTGGCACGGCCCCCCGATCCGGCGATAAACGCCGTCGAACCGCCGAAGCCGTTCGGCTCGGCACCGGACACAAAGTATGTACCCCCGCCGCCGGTACGGAGGGGTATGAACCCCGGTGAGGCGTCCGACTCCGCCGACGAGAACCGCTCGACGACCGACGCGACGACCCGTCGGGGCGCGCTCGGGCTGGCGGGCGCCGTCGGACTCGCGGGCCTCGCCGGCTGCGCCGCGCTCGACGTCGCCACCGGCGGCGAGCCGGCGGAGTTCGCCGCCGGCACGGCGACCGTCGCGGACGAGACGCTCTCGGAGACGGGGTACTCGCTCAACGAGGTGTCCGACGAGACGCTCTCGCAGGAGGTCGAAGCGGGCGGCCAGACCCGCGAGGTGCGCGTGACGAACACCGTCGCGGAGTACGACAAGGCCGTCGAGCTGTTCGGCGAGCGCTACCAGGCCGCCGTCTTCGCCGCGGTGACGACGCCGCAGATCCGGGTGTTGGGGCGGGCGCTCAACCCGATCGCCGAGCTGGGCACCCGCGAGCGCGCCGACCTCATCCTGAGCCGCTACGAGGGGGTCGGCGACCTCGAACGCGGGTCGGAGTACTCGACCGAGGTCCTCGGCTCCGACGCCGCGGTCGTCGTGTACACGGCGGACGGCGAGATAGAGGGAACGGGCGCGAGCGTCGAGCTGGAGCTTCACGTCGGTGAGCCGGTCGGCGTCGAGGACGACTTCGTGCTCCCGCTGGCGGCGTACCCGGCCGCGTTCAGCGACGGCGAGAACGTCCGTCGGATGATGAACGGAGTCGAACACGAGCCGAACGAGGAGAGCTGACGGCGCGAGCGAAGAGACGACGAGACCGACGGGACGGCGCGGACGAAGCGGTGAGACGACGACGAAAGCGAGGCGACGGAGGCGACCGACGCGGCGCCGCGGTCGGCGTGTTCGCGAGGCGGTAACGCGAGCCGAAAACATATGCCGGTGCCTCGCGTAGCCCCGAACGATGCTGCTCGTCCTCTGTGTCGACCTCGACGACGACCTCGGCCGCAAGACGGGGATCCCGACCCCCGTCATCGGGGACGAGGACGTCACGGAGGCCGCGGTCGCGCTCGCGACCGCCGACCCGGAGGACTCGGACGTCAACGTCCTCTTCCAGGGCGTCAACGTCCACGACGAGCTGGCCGCCGAGGGCGAGGCCGTCGAGGTGGCGGCCGTCACCGGCGTCGACGGTCCCGACGTGAAGGCGAACCGCGCGGTGGGCCAAGAGGTCGACCGCGTGCTCGCGGAGCTGTCGACCGGCGAGGAGGTCTCGGCGGTCGTGATCACCGACGGCGCCCAAGACGAGTCCGTCCTCCCCGTGATCCGCTCGCGGATGCCGATCGACGGGATGCGCCGCGTCGTCGTCCGGCAGGCGCAAGACCTCGAATCGCTCTACTACACGATCAAGCAGGTGCTCGCGGACCCGGAGACCCGCGGGACGATCCTCATCCCGCTCGGCGTCCTCCTTTTGATCTACCCGCTCGTCGTCGTCGCGAACCTCTTCGACGTCGCCGGCGCGGCCGTGTTAGGCATCCTCTCGGGCGCGGTCGGGCTCTACTCGCTGTTCCGCGGGCTGGGACTCGAAGAGAGCGTCGACGGCGCCGCGGAGAGCGTCCGCAACGTCCTCTACACCGGGCGCGTGACGCTCGTCACGTACGTCGTCGCGCTCGCGCTGATCGTCGTCGGCGGCGTTCAGGGGATCGACACTGTCGACGCCGTCCGCGGCGTTCAGGGCGGATCGCTCGCGACCGGGACGACGCTCGCGGCGTTCGTCCACGGGTTCGTTCAGTGGCTCAGCGTCGCGGGCGTCACCTCCAGCCTCGGCCAGATCACCGACGAGTACCTCGCCGGCCGGTTCCGGTGGCGCTACCTCAACGCGCCGTTCTACGTGGTGTCCATCGCCGTCGTGTTATTCGCGGTGTCCGGCTTCTTCCTCCCGGACGCGCCGGGCGTGACGGCGCTCGGCCTCTCCGAGTTGGCGATGGCGCTCGCGGCGGGGACGCTCATCGGCGTGTTGAGCACGCTGGCGTTCGCGGTCGCGGAGTCGCAGCTCCCGTCGGCGGAGCCGGTGTAAGTCAAAAGAGGCCGTCGCCTAGCGCGGCGTCCAGGAGTCGCACGCCTCCATGTCGTCCATCAGCTCGTCGTAGTGCGCGCAGTAGGGGCGCATCCCGTCGTCCGTCCGGACGTAGTCGAACTTCGCGCAGTTCCCGCAGTAGGCGTCTCCGGGGCCGTCGCGGGCGGCGGGGGAGCCGGGCGCGGGCGCGGACTCCGGCGTCGCCGGCGACGACGGCCCGTCGGTCGGCCCGGCGTCGTCGAGCGGCGAGGTGATGTCGGTGTCGGCGCTGCCGCCGTCGCTCACGCCGGCCGAGCCGGGACCGCCGGCGCCCGAGCGGTTCGTCCCGTTCGGTCGCCCCGTGGCGGCGTTCGACGGTCCGGAGTCGGTCGCCGTTGCGGGCGAACCGTTCGACTGGGAGCCGGGTCCGCTTCCCGACGGGGAGCCGGGTCCACCTTCCGACGGGGCGCTCCCCGAGTCGGCGGCGGGGCGGTTGGTCTGGGTCTCGACGTCGCCGTCCGGGGTCCCGCCGAGGAGGCCGACGCCGCCGGGGCCGCCCAGCTGGTCGCGGGACACCTCGACCACCTTCGTCTCCCCTTGTGGGTCACCTCCATCGTGACGGTGCCGCCGGGGTCGTTGCGCGTCTTGAAGTTCGCGACGCCGACGAACACGCTCCACAGCGTCGTCGCGGCGCCGAGGAAGTAGACGCCGGCGGTCGGGAGCGTGAGGTCGGTCAGCTCCGGGCGCGGGCCGCCCACCCACTGCTGGGGGTACGCGTGCGCGAACAGCGCGACGCCGAGGCACATGACGGCCGCGCCGACGACCGCGGCGGCGTAGGTGTTGCGGTCGGCCGGGAGGACGGCCATCACGCCGAGCAACACGAGCGGGACGCCGACGCCGCCGAGGATTCCGCCGACCTCCCGGGCCGTGGCGGAGGTGAACCCCGACGACAGTACCACCTCGGCCGCCACGAGGATGCCCGCGACGACGAGCAGCGCGCCCGCGACGAACGACCCCACACCGAGATAGAGCCGACGCGGGTCGACCCCGGAGCGCCCCCGTCCGCCGTACGCCTCCGAGAGACTGGTCATGGGCGGAGTATGTCGTCCACCGTGAAAACAGTACGTCAGACGATCACGAGTCGCGATCGGAGCGCGACCGCGAACTGCGGGCGAGTCAGACGGGGAGACCCGCCCTCAGACGAGCGCGTCGACGTCGACGTTGTCGCCGAGCAGTTCGGCCATCCGGTCGACCGTCCGCACGTCGCGCGTGCGCCCGCCGCGGACGACCTCCTCGGCGCGGTCGATGGCCGTGACCGTGTCGGTGTTCACCGCGAGGACGGGCTTGCCGGCGTCGGCCGCCTTGCCCAGCACCGCGCCGGAGGGGCGATGGCCGCCGGTGAGGACGAGACAGGCCACGCCCGAGGCGTCGAGCGCGGCGGTCTGGACGTCCGCGCGGTCGCCGCCGGTGATGACGGCGGCGTCGCGGGCGCGCCGGAAGTACCGGAGCGCCTCGTCGCCGCCCATCGCGCCGACGAGGAACCGCTCGACGAACGCGTCGGTGGGCGCGTCGGTCAGCAGCTCGGCGCCCAGCTCGTCCGCCAGCTCGCCCACCGTGACGCCCGCCAGCTCCTTCTCGTACGGGAGCGCGCCGAACACGGTGATCCCCTTCGATTCGAGGAACGGGATCCCGTCCTGGTCGAGCGACTCGAAGGCGTCGTCGGACACCTTGTTGAACACGACGCCGGCGAGGCGGTCCCCGAAGGCGTCTGCGGCCGCCAGCACCTCGTCTAAGTCGTTGGGCGAACCGTACTCCGCGACGAGGACGACCCGCGCGTCGAGCAGCTCCGCGACGTCGACGTCGGTGAGGTCGACGACGCCGCCGGTGGTCCAGCTGCCGCCGCCCTCGACGAACACCTGGTCGTGGTCGGCCGCAATCTGATCGTACTCCTCGCGGATCCGGTCGCGGAGCGCGTCCGAGTCCTCCGTGCCGCGGATCGCGCCCTCGACGAACGTGGGCGAGTAGACGACCGGCTCCATCTGGTGCATCTCGGCGTCCAAGCCGAGCACCTCGCGGGCGAGCATGGGGTCCTGATCGAGCGTCTTGCCGACGTTCGACTGGAGCCGGGTGCCCTTCGGTTTCATGTAGCCGACGCTGCGGTCGCGGTCGGCGGCGAGCCGCGCTAAGGCGACGGTGATCGCGGTCTTTCCGGTGCTGTCTCCGGTCGCGGTGACGAGTGTGGTGGGTGTGTCAGTCATCGGTGGGTTCCTCCGCGTCGAGCGGTTTGGGGTCGGTCTCCGGCGGGTCGAGCGCCTCCGGATCGACGGTGAGTCTCACGTCGACGGCGGCGGCGTTCGTGCCGCCGTCGTCGTCGGGCAGTGCGACAAGGGGGTTGATGTCGAGTTCGAGGACGGCCGGGAAGTCGGTGACCAGCTGCGAGAGCCGGCCGATCGTCTCGATCACGGCGTCCACGTCGACCGGGTCGCGGCCGCGCGCGCCCCGCAGCAGCGGCGCCGACTGGATCTCCTCGGTCATCTCGCGGGCCTCGGGCTCCGAGACGGGTGCGACGCGGAACGTGGTGTCCTCCATCACCTCCACGAAGATGCCGCCCAGCCCGAACATCAGCAGCGGGCCGAACTGCGGGTCGCGGTTCATGCCGACGATGGTCTCGACGCCGTCGTCGAGATCGACCATCTCCTGCACCTGCACGCCGAGCACGGTCGCGTCCGGCTGGTAGTTGCGCGCGCGGGTGATCAGGTCCTCGTAGGTGTCGGCCACCTCGTCGTCCGCGACGCCGACGGCGACGCCGCCGATGTCGGACTTATGCAGGATGTCCGGCGAGACGATCTTCATCACCACGTCGCCGTCGACGCCTTCAGCGACCTCGCGGGCGCGGTCGGGGGAGTCGACGATTTCGCCGTCCGGCGTGGGGATGCCGTACGCGTCGAGCAGCTCCATCGCCTCGACGCCCAAGCGGTTGTCGTCGCGGTCGCGCACCGTGCCGAGGATCTCGCGGGCGCGCTCGCGGTCGACGTCGAACGACATCGGGTCGGCGTACTCGCGCGCCTTGATGTCGCGGTACGTCGCGAGCGTCGCGAGGCTATCGATGGCGCGCGCGGGGTCGAAGTAACAGGGGATCCCCTTCGCCTGAAGCCGCTGTTTCGGCTCGCGGGTCCGGTCGCCGCCCATCAGGCAGGCGGCGACGGGCGCGTCCATCTCGTCGCTCACGTCGGTGATCGCGTCCGCCAACTCGTCGAAGTCGATGGTGGCGGTCGGCGCGGCCAGCACGAGGGCGGCCCCGACGTTGTCGTCCGCGACGGTGATCTCCAGCGCCTCGCGGAACCGGTCGACGTCGGCGTCTCCGATCACGTCGACCGGGTTGTGGATGTTCGCCTCCTCGGGCATCGACGCCGCGAGCGCGTCGCTCGTCTCCCGAGAGAACGACGCCATGTCGAGGTCGGCGTCGCCCACCGCGTCGGTCGCCATCACGCCCGGGCCGCCGGCGTTGGTGACGATGGCGACGCTGTCGGTGTCGGGCAGCGGCTGGCTCCCGAGGATGCCCGCGGCGTCGAACAGCTCGTCGACCGACTCCGCGCGGATGACGCCGGCCTGATCGAGTCCGGCCTCGTACGCCTTGTCGGAGCCGGCGAGCGTGCCGGTGTGCGAGGAGGCGGCCTGCGCGCCCGCGCTCGTCCGCCCGGACTTCACGGCGACGATCGGGGTGTCGTCCGTCGTCTCGCGGGCGGTCTCGATGAACTCGCGGCCGTCCTCGATCCCTTCGAGGTAGCCGATGATCACGTCCGTCTCCTCGTCGTCGCCCCAGTGGTCGACGAAGTCCGTCTCGTCTAAGACGGCCTTGTTGCCGAGCGAGACGACGTCCTTGAAGCCGATCCCGTTGTCGTTGGCCCAGTCGAGGACCGCGGTGACGAACGCGCCCGACTGGCTCATGAAAGAGAGCCCGCCCGGGAGCGCGTTCTCGGGGCCGAACGTGGCGTTCATCCCCGAGGGCGTCGACATGATTCCGAGGCTGTTGGGACCGACGAGGTTCAGGTCGTACTCGTCCGACAGCTCCGCGAGGCGACGCTCCCTCGCCGCTCCGTCCTCCCCCGTCTCGCCGAACCCGGCGGTGATCACGACGACGTTGCGGACCCCGGCCTCGCCGCACGCCTCGATGGCGTCCAACACGATCGACGGTGGGACGACGACGACCGCGACGTCGGCGTCCGCGTCCGCGACGTCGTCGACACAGGGCGTGTCGAGCACCTCGTCGTAGTTCGGATTGACGGGGACCGTGTCGCCGTCGAAATCGTCGAGGAGATTCGACGTGACGGCGCGGCCGACGGCGCCCTCGCGGGCGGTCGCGCCGACGACGGCGACCCGGTCCGGGTCGAACAGCTCGTTGAGCGTACCCATCAACTCGGTAGTACGCGAAGCGACGGCTTAAGATCGGTGGGATGTTCTTCGAAATCGGAGTCAACGGTGAACGATCGATCGGGTTTCGGTCAGCCGTCCGTCGATTCCGGCGACGGTTCGTCGGCGCCGGCGGCGGATTCGGAGTTCGCGTCGGATTCGGAGTTCGCGTCGGATTCGGAGTTCGCGTCGGATTTGGAGTTCGCGTCGGATTCGGAGTTCGCGTCGGATTCGGAGCCCGCGTCGGATTCGGAGTTCGCGTCGGCTTCCGCGTCGGACGCGACGGACTTCGATCCGGTCCGCTCGGAGTCGACGACGCCGGAGCCGGCGGCCGGGGTCGCCGCTCCGCCGTCCGGTTCGGCCGCCGCCGGCCCGAAGTCGGAGACCGCCGGCAGGCCCCGATCCGCCGCCGGGAAGGACGGTTCGCAGTCGGCGTCGGGAACGCAGATCGTCACCTCGTTGCCGTCGGCGCCGGTGTCGAACGTCAGGTCCCCGCCGGACCGGTCCGCGATCCAGTAGACGAGCCACAGCCCCATCCCGCCGGTGTGTCTGAGGTCGTCCATCTTCCACCGGTCGGTGATGGGCTCCCGCTCCGCGGGCGGGATCGGCGGCGCGTTGTCCCGGACCGCGATCTCGACGCGGTCGGCGGGCGCGGTGACCTCGATCTCGACCGTCGGCGCCACCGTCGCGTGTTCGACCGCGTTCTCGATCAGCTCGGCGATCGCGTAGTCGAGTTCGGGGTGTGTGAACGCCCGCACGTCGTCGGGACAGGAGACGGACACCGCCACCGGGGAGTCGCTCGGGTCCCCCACGGCGTCCGCGACCGCGCTCTCGACGAGCGGCGGGACGCGGAGCGGCTGCGGCGGCTCGTGTTGCCGGAGGAGGTCGATCACGCCGCGCTGCTTCTCGGCCGTCGTCAACAGGTCGTCCGCGACCCCGCGGATCGTCTCCGCGTGGTCGATCAGGTCGGCCGCGAGCGCGGCCAAGTCGGTGTCCGGGGACGCCGGAGCGCCCTCGTCCGCCTCCGTCGACGCCGCGGCGACGGCGTCGTCCATCCGGTCGGCGATCCGCTCGGCGGTGCCGTCGACGATGTTCATGTCGTTGCGGATGGTGTGCCGGAGCAGGTTGTCCATCACCGTGAGCTGTCGCTCCCGACGGTACTCGTCGGTGACGTCGCGGGCGAACCCGGTGACAGCGACGACCTCCCCGGCCTCCCGCACCGGGCGCGCGGGCACCCGGACCCAGCTCGTCGGCCCGTCGGGAGAGCCGATCCGGTAGTCGAGTCTCGTCGACTCCCCCGCGGAGAGCCGCTCCATCGCGCGTTCGACGGCCGGGCGGTCGTCGGGGTGGACGGCGTCGAGGAACAGCCGCGGCCGTCGGTCGAGCGTCTCCGGGTCGATCCCGAACACCGACTCGACCGCCCGGTTGACGAACAGCAGTTCGCTCCAGTCGGCGTTGAACATCCACAACACGTCCGGCGACGTCGACGCGATGGTCTCTAAGCGCCGACGGGACTCGACTTCGAGGGTGATGTCGCGGGAGCTCAGCGCGTAGCCGTCGAGGCCGGTCTCCGCCGGCGGAAAGACGCGGGTGCGGAACCAGACCCAGTCGCCGTCGGCGGTGCGGTAGCGGTACTCCAGCGGGGAGTCCGGAGGGGTGCCGTCGGCGGCGAGCGCCTCGAACGCCGCGCGGACGCGGTCGACGTCGTCCGGGTGAATCAGGTCGAACGCGTCCGTGCCGACGAGGGCGTCCGGTTCGAACCCGAGCAGGTCGCGCGTGGCCGCGTTGAGATACCGGAACCGACCCGACTCGTCGATCACCGCGATCTTGTCCTGCGCGAGATCGATGAGGGTCTCTGGCTCCGGCGAGCGAGACATGTCAGGTAGCTCTCCGAACGGGCGTATAACCTTGACCGTGTGATTATCACGTTCGAAAACCCGGCCGCGCGTGCGGGTCCGGGCGTCGCGTCCGGAGGCCGCCGTCAGTCGGCCGAGACGCCGGGGGCGTCGAGCGCGGCGGTCAGGGGGTCGGCCCCCTCGTCGTCGACGCTGAGCGCGACGCCGTCGTCGTCGAGTTCGACGGCGGCGGTCTCGGCGTCCCGGACGTACTCGGCGGCGTGGTCACCGTCCGGGTCGAACCGGATCCCCTCCGCGAGCAGCGGCGTCTCGCTCAGGAGTTCGACCTTCCGGTAGGCGGTCGAGAGCGCGATGTCGCAGTCGTCGGCCAGTTCGCTCGTCGTCTTCGGCGTCGCCGCGGCCGCGAGGATCGCCCGACAGTCGGCGTCCGCGAGCGCCTCGAACGTCGCGTCGAGCGCCGCGTCTCGTTCGGTCGTCGTCGTGGCGTCGTCCGTTCGCGGGGGGCGTTTCATACCTGTACGTACCCGCTCCAGCCCCCCGAACGGTGGCCCATCATATGCTGGGGGTTTTATACCGCGGCGGCGGCCCGCCAACGTTTTTGCCCGGGGCGGGTACGGACGAACGAGATGGGATCGGGAATTCGGGCGGAGGTCTCGCTGCCGACCGCGCCGTCCCCGTTCGACGGCGTCGTCGACGGAGCGACCCCGGTCACCGAGGTCTCGCTTTGCACGCCCGCGGACGACCGCGAGCGCGTCGTCGTGGAGTTCATCGCAGACGCCGACCTCTCGGTCCCCGAGGGCGTCGAGGTCGTCTTCGACTACGGCGGCCGCGCGGCGTACCGCTTCGAGACGGCGGTCGACGCCGACTCGCCGTTCGCGGTGCTCGACCGTCACGAGACGCCCGTCTCCGAGGCGGTGGTCCGCGACGACCGGTTGCGGATCACCTTCCACGCGAGCGACCTGCCGACGCTGCGGTCGGTGTTGGAGGCGTTCCGCGAGGGGAGCCCGGACATGGAGGTGAAGCGCCTGCTCCAGTCGACGACGACGCCCACGGAGTCGGACCTGGTCACCGTCGACCGGAGCGAACTGACGGAGCGCCAGCGCGAGGTGCTCGCGGCCGCCCACGAGGCGGGCTACTTCGACCACCCGAAGGGGGCCAACGCCGGGGAGGTGGCGGCGTCGCTGGGCATCGGCCGGTCGACGTTCACGGAGCACCTCGCGGCCGCCCAGCGGAAGCTGTTCGGGGCGCTGCTCGACTGATAGTTTACAGACGCGAAGTCTTTTTTGACAAGTATCGAACCAAAGGTAGCGAGTAGGGGGCGAGACAGCGCCGTCATCACCTGTTTATATCTCCGATGCTGTCGGGCCACAGACTAAAACACCGAAGCATCCTTCTATATGTCCACTATATATGATGGCGTGGCGTCATTCACAGTTGAAGGCGAAGAGGTTCTTGAGCGGGAAGTGAAGCCCTTCGGGAGTGGTGGTGCTCATATCACTATCCCGAAGCGGTGGCTCGGGGCAAATGTGAAAGTAGTCCGTACCTCCGAGCCTACCAAACCCGAAGAGTAACAAAGCATGAACTTCGCCTACAGGTTCCGGCTCAACCCCACGCCCAACCAGCGGGAGCAACTAGCCTGGACGTTGGATACCTGTCGGCAAGTTCGTAATCATTTTCTCCACCGCATGAACCGTGTGGAGAACCCGACATACACGTCTGAACAGAATCGGCTCCCCGACCTCAAGGAGTGGTGGACCGAGCTTCAGGATGTCAACGCAAAGGTCCTTCAGATGGTCGTGCGACGACTCTACACCGATCGATCGAATCTCAATAAAAAGAAAGAGAAGGGGTACACAGTCGGGCAACTGAAGTGGAAGGGTAAAGGGAACTACCAATCTTTTGAGTACAATCAATCTGGCTTCGAGCTCAAGAAAACGAGTGGCCAAGATCGGTTGTACCTCAACAAGATCGGCGATGTACCCGTTGTTGCTCACCGTGAGATTCCGAACAACGCCGAGGTGAAAGGGGTCGTCGTCAAACGCGAGCCGACTGGCAACTGGTATGCCTCACTCCAACTCGAAACACCCAACGACCCACCCGAGAAGCCCGACAAGTTGACAGAGACGGTCGGGATCGATGTCGGTATACTCAACTACGCAAGCGACACCGATGGTACAGTTGTCGAGTCGCTCGACCTCTCAGACGAACGCGAGCGGTTGGAGCGTGCCCAACGTGACCTCTCCCGAAAAGAACACGGGTCGAACAACTGGGAAGAGCAGCGCAAGACCGTCGCTCGGCGTCACGCCGACCTGAAACGGAAGCGCCGCGATTTTCTTCACAAGCTGTCGAATTACTATGCGAGTGAGTATGACCTCGTGGCTGTGGAAAATCTCGACGTGAAGGGGCTGATCGAGCTGCCGGGGAACTCGCGCAACCGTGCGGGAGCGGCATGGAGTACGTTCCTGCGGATGCTGGAATACAAGTGCAAACGCGAAGGCACGCACTTCGTGGCAGTAGACCCGGCAGGGACGAGCAAAGAGTGCGCTGCCTGTGGGGTTGAGACGGACAAGCCACTATGGGTTCGCAAACACTCTTGCCCTTCTTGCGGCTTCACCGCCGACAGAGACCGGAATGCGGCATGGAATATCCTTTCTCGGGGACTCGAGCAGTTAGGAGCGGGACACTCCGAAACAACGCCTGCGGAGACTGCGCTCCCTATGGGGACCGATTCGGTCCCTGTACAGCGCGTCATAGAAACAGGAAGCCCGGACCTGAAGAAGCGAGCCACGCCAGCGGCGAGTGAGTAGGTCCGGGTAGTTCACCGATCGTTTATCGCGTTCCGAAACCGCGAGAATCCGAGTCTCGTTTGATGTGCGTGGGGATCGTACGCACAGCCATGACGCCCCCACCGACCCGCACCTTCGTCTGCCCGGAGTGTCGGCGCTCGATCGAGGTGGACGACGCGATGCAGGCGACGCTGCTCGAGACGGGCTGCGTCGTCTGCGGGGCGCCGGTGACCGAAGAGGACATCGGCGGCGCGCCGACGATGGGGTGAGGCCTCCGGTCCCCGCTCCGATCGCCAGCCGCGCCCCGCCGCGTCCCGTCGCCCGCACGTCCACTCCCGCGTCGTCTCGTGCCCTTTATGCCGCCGTGCGAAGAAATTCGGGGTATGCCGACGAACAGCGAGGTCGAGATGTCGCCGGCCGAGGTGGACGCACTCTTATCCCGTCACGAGACGGGGGTCCTCGCGCTCGCGCGCGACGACGCGCCGTACGCCATTCCGATCTCCTACGGCTACGACGCGGACGAGCGCGCGTTGTACCTCCGGCTGGTGTCGACGCCCGACAGCGAGAAGCGCGAGTTCCTCGCGTCGACGCCGCAGGCTCGGGTCGTGGTGTACGAGGACGAAGCGGACGAGTACGCGAGCGTCGTCGGCGTCGGAACCTTAGAGCGGGTCGACCTCGACGAACTCACCCCGAGACGATCGCGCAGTACGGCGAGGCGCAGCGCCCCCTCTTCGAGATCTGGGCCGACGACAAGCCGGATCTGGACATCGGTCTCTACCGCTTCGCGCCCGAGACGCTGACCGGACGGCGGGTCGTTATCGAGCGCGACGAGGAGTAGGCGGTCGGGATGGTGACCGATCGGGGATAGTGAGGCGACGAGATTCGAGCGTTGCTCTACCGGTTTGCGACTGCCGAATCGGACGTCGATGTCGCGACGGCCGTCGTGTATTTTCGTACGTGTGCGCGCCGCAACGGCTAAACGGGGTGCGGAACGAACAACACCACACGAATGGCGTCCAGTAGCGATTCCACGACTTCGGTCGACGACGAAGTCCGCCGCCTGTACGAGCGGTATCAGTCGGCCGAGACGGACGCGGAACGCCGAGCAATCGACTTAGAGATGGGCGAAATCGACGGGCAACGCCACGCGACGATCTACGAGCGACTCGAGACGGAGTAGTCGGGTCGGATACGGAACGGCCGCGGCAGGAATCGGCTCGCGATCGACCGAGGAAGGAACGACCGGATCAGAATCCGTACCGTTTGTGCGCTTCGTCGATGGGGACGATCTCCAGTACGCGCACCTCGTTTCGATCTTCCAGAACGGTGTAGATCGCGGTGTAGGATCGCGAGATGTGGAGCCGGTACCGGTCACGGCGACCGTCGATAGGGAGCTTCTCTTTGTCCCCGCGTCCGCGTCCCGGATACGGATTCTCGGCAAGATACCCGAGGTTCTCCGAACAGATCCGTCGGGTCTTCTCGTCGGCGATGTCGAGAAACTCCCGAGCCTCGTCGCCAAGCAGGACCTCGTACTCAGACATCCGAGAGGGACGTTAGCTCGTCTCGATCCGCGTCCTCCAACTCCTGAAAGCGTCGCTCGAGGTCGCGCCGCCGGCGCTGCTGTGCGAGTTGCTTCAGTAGGTCGTCGTACGTCTGGCCCGGCTCCTTCAGTTCGTGTAGTTCCTTCCGGGTTTCCTCGGTCACCGGGATGCGCTTGTCTGCCGACATGGTTCTGTACGGACGTACAGGGCTGACAGTCTTAACAGTTATCCCACTCGGAGACTCGACCCGAGCGCACACGACGAGCATCGCGTCGCGAACGCGAGCGCCGCCGCTGGGCGAGGCGAGCGCGATAAAGAAAGACCGCGTGTGGGTCGGCCCGCGAGGGCCGATGGTTGCGAGGCTACGAGTCGCGACCGTGTGCAGCGACGTTAGTCGTTGCGGCGGGTCGCGAGCAGCGCAGCGGCGATGAGCGCGACGAGGGCAACGAGCGCGCCGAAGCCGGGCGTCTCGCTGTCCGTCTCGCCTTCGTCGGTGCCGTTACCGTCTCCGTCGCCGGAGCCGTCACCGTCACCTTCGCCGTCACTTTCGCCGTCACCGTCGCCGGAGCCGTCTCCGTCGCCGGAGCCGTCACCGTCGCCGGAGCCGTCACCGTCACCTTCGACGGTCAGCGTGCCGGTCGCCTCGTCGTCGTCGGTCGCGATGCCGTGCGTGTAGTCGCCGGCGTCGAGACCTTCAGTGCTAGCCGTGAACTCGACAGTCTGGCTTCCGTCAGATTCGAGCGTCACGTCGCTCGAGTCGAGTTCCTCGCCGTCGAGCGTGAGCGCGACGGACTGGGTGCCTTCCGCGTCGCCGGTGTTCTCGATCGTGGCCGAAACGGTCACGTCGTCACCAGCGGTCACGGAGGCCTCGGCCGGGTCAAGCTCGGAGACCTCGAAGGTCGCCTCGCCGTCCTCGGTCGCTTCGACCACAGAGCCGTCTTCCTCAGCGTCGAAGGTCGCCTGCTGCGCGGTCACAGTGAACGTGTCGTTCGCCGAGGCGTCGCTCAGGTCGAGCCCTTCGGCCTCGAACGTGCCGTCAGCCTGGACGGTCACTTCCTCGGCGGACTGGACGAAGCCAGGCGAGACATCATTGTCGGAGCGGAGGCGGACCGTGAACTCCTGACCGGGCGCGACGTTGGTCGTACCCGTGACAGACTGGTTCTCGGTGGCTTCCACTTCGACAGGCGTGTCGAATTCACCCTCGGCCTCTTCGAGGTCGAAGGTAGCGCTGATGCTCTCGTAGAACTCTTCGAGGCCGTCGTCGGCGTCGGCGAGATCGTCACGGTCGGGGCTGAGGAGCCGCTCGTCGCGGACCTCAACGGTCACTTCGTACGCGTCGTCGAAGGAGACCTCGCGGTCGCTGTCCTGAAGCTGGACATCGTCCGCGTTGAACGCGATGAAGTACGATCCCTCACTCGAGATGAACGAGACTTCGTCGTCGTCGATCATCTGCTGGATGTCGACCTGCTTCGGGTCGCGGTTCGGCGAGGTCGTGTCGGAGGTCTGTTCGATGTTGACGCTGACGTTATCATTGTCGACGACATCCTCGAAGCTGCCCTGCGATTCGATGATGCCTTCGAAACCAGTCGCGCTGACTTCGTGGACGAGCACGTCGCCCTCGGTCAGCGAGTCGGTCTCGACGATCTCGTCATCCTCGACACCGGCCGTGATGTCGTCGGTGTCTTCAACGTCATCGAAGACGTCAGACGAGGTCGTCCACAGCTGGAAGTCATCGACGGAGCGCTCTTCGAGTTCGAGGTCACCGACCGAATCGGAGTTGTCGTCGTCGATCGCACCGAAGCCCTCACTAGACAGCTCCATCGGGTACGTACCCGTCGCGAGCATGTTCGCGAGGTCGTCGGCGGATTCGTTCTGATCAGTAATCTCGGCGTCGCTGTCTTCGTCAGCGACGTACGCGATATCACCAGAGGCGCTGGCGTTGCCAGCGCGGTAGGTGTTGAACGCGACGGTCACGCTGTCCTCACCGCCGGAGTCGACGGTGATGTTGGACTCGTATCCGGACTCGTCGTCGTCACCGACGCGGAGGTAGGCGGTCTCAACGTCGCCCTGGAAGTCGAGCGTGATGTTCGCAGTGTCACCGCGCTGCTCAGTCACGAAGCTCTCCCCAAAGGAGATGTCGCCCTCGGGAGCCTCGGTGACGTCGAACTCACCGGTCTCGGCGGAAATTCCGGCGTCGTCGTCCGTCACTTCGACGGTGTACGTGCCGGTGTCCTGCTCGCCAAAGTCGATGGCGGCCTCACCGTCGCTGTCGATCGAGGCGGTGGTGTCGTCGACAACGTCACCGTCCTCGTCGAGCAGCTCTGCCGTGAGGCTGCGGTCGATGGAGTCGGACGTAGCCGTCACCGTCACGTCGTCGTTAGTCGTGTACTCGTCCTCGTCAGACTCGACTTCGAGGCCGAGGCTGCTGAGTTCGAGAATCGTCTCTTCGTCGTCGCTGTTGGTGATATTGTACTCGCCGGACTCGAAGTCGTCCGTGTCGAGGGTGTAGACCTGGCTGTTCGAGCCAGAACCACGGGTCCGGTCGACGCCGGGTCCTTCGATGTCGAAGGTGTCATCTGCGTCACCTTCGAGCACAACGTTCTCGCCGGAGAAGGCCTCGAACGTCGTGGTGTCGGCGTTGTCAGCGGTAGTGTCGACCGTCGACGGGGCGTAGGTCACGTCGTACGTGTCCTCAACTACGGAATTACCCGCGTCGTCTTCGATGCCCGAGATAGACACGTTCTCAACATTATTGTAGACGGTATTCGACGTGTTAATGAAGACCTGTCCACCACTCGACTGGCCGGATACGCCTAGTTCGGAATCGTCGAGGTCGAACGTGTCACCACCGATCCCGACGGTGACGTCGTCACCAGAGATCGTGTTGGTGTCGACAGAATCCGTGAAGGGGAGTTCGATGGTCGCACCGATGTCAGAATCGTTGCTGACGTAGTGAGTCGCCTTCCGAAGTTCCTCGGAGGAATCGTCGATGGTGAGATCGACGTCCGTGTCGAAAGTGCTGTCACCGTCGCTCAGGCTACCAGCCTCAACGGCGTAGACAGTGTACGTACCCTCATCGAGGCCACTCGTGTCGAGGTCACCGATGTCGATGTCGGTGTCACTTTCCGAGTACGTACTAGTGTTCGTGGCATTTATTTCGCCATCATCGAACTCGCCGTTATCGTTCTCGTCGATGAAGACGTACATACCGGGAGTACCGTCAGTGTCTCCATCGTCATCAACTTGTACATCACTGAGAGTTCCACTCTGATTGGTTAGGTCGGTGTCATCACCGGCACCAATATCTAGGGTGGAACCAGCCACCGCAGCTGCGGGAGCGGCGGCAAATCCAACTGCGACCATGGAAACAACCATGACCGCCGCGAAGAAGACCGCGTTAGCCTTCTTGCGTGTGGTATTGTCGTTTGTCATTGTTGTGTTGTGTTCTGCGTCGCGACAGTTTGCTTTGTCCGCGTCTCCGTCGCCCGTTCGTCGTCACCAACGTCGCCGTCGTAGGGCAACCGGACTCGACTCGGATTACTCGCGTCGTGTCGCATTATGGGGTAGGGGCTGCGTCCATCTGTTAAAGCGGTTAGTATAAATGCTTTGTGTGGTCCCCCGAAGTGTGTGAACGCGTCCCACAGGCGTCTGAGGCGGGTGAGACGCCCGTTTTCGAAATTGGATCCGAACGGCGGGGGTGGCGGCGGGGTCGCGAAATGGTATAAAAAGAGTCGGCTGCGCGGGTGTCGGTGGGTGGGGTTGGGGGTTTGTGTTCGCGGGCGGGCGCGTATGGCTCGGTTCGCTTGAACGATTCTCGCCCGGCTCGGTACGAGTGGACTACGAGTCGCGGTCTCGAAGCCACCCCGCGACGTCCCGCTGGAAGCGCTCGAACCGGTGGCGATCGTCGTGGAGCCCCCGACCTCGTGGTCGGGCCCTCTGAACGGCGATAGTACGTTCCGCGGCGTCGAGCTGCTCGGTATGAGTAGTATCGATCTGCCCGCCGGGGTGCTGGACGCGATCGCGGCACCGCCGGCGGACCGCGAGCCCATCGTTCGGCAGGAGCTCGCCGTGTCGCTGTATCGAGCGGAGTACCTCTCCTTCGGGACGGCGCGAGAACTGGCCGGTCTCTCAAAGGCGGAGTTCCATCGGCTGCTCGGAGAGCGGGAGGTCGAGCGTCACTGGGCCGCGGCGGACCTCGCGCTCGACGTCGAGTACGCTCGTGAATGACGGTCGTCGCCGCGTAGGCGTCACCGCGGACTCGCGAGCCGAACAGAATCGCGAAGCGGACGTCCGTCTCCGCGAGATACCACCGAATCGCCGCCACGTCCACACCCTCGACGGGCGGTTCCCCGTGGTTCGCTCCCGCCGTGCCGTAGACCGGTGTGGCGGGGGACAAAGCCGTTTGGTGGCCGACGGAGTGGTCCGAGGCGAGTTCTCGACGATGATCCGCTGGACCATACGTTTCAAGTCGGTACGAGCCGACTTTCCGATATGGGAATCGTTCGGGATAGCGACCATAGTGACGGGGCGCCGACCGTCGGAGCGACGGGAATCCGCGTGAAAGACGTCGCGTCAGCGTACGAACACAGCGGGTACAGCCCCGACGAGATCACGCAGCTGTACCCCGATCTTACGCTCGGCGACGTTCACCGAGCGCTCGCGTACTACTACGACCACATCGACGACTTCCGGTCGTCGTCCTCCGAGCCGGCCTCCGCATGACGCGGCCGCTGTACTGCGACGAGAGTATCTGGATTCCCGTTGCCGACGGGCGCCGTCCTCGCTAGTCGGAACGAGGGACACTCGGAGGGACAGCGGACGGCCGTCGCCTCAGAGGGTATCCTCGGGCAGTGCCGAGAGAGCGGTCGTCATCGCTGCCCCGAACAAATCTTATGAACGCAATAATACTATCGCCCGTATAATTAGCTCGTGTCCGACTCCCACAGCGCGCCGACCCGCTCGTCGACCCACGGCAGCACGGCCCCCTCGATGACACGCGTGAGGTCGGTCGCGTAGCTTCGATCGACCGCAGCGTCCGTGGCCGCGTCCGGCAGCGGATGGAAATGGTCCCGCGTGTTGTGCGGCTGGTCGTGTCGGTCCCATCGACACCCCCGCCGGTCGCCGGCGCGTCTCTCGTGGTACGAGACGTGAAAGTCGCCGTTCGTGTACGCGCGAACTTCGAGCGAGACGCCGTCGACGGACTCGGGATAGTACTCGACGTCGAGCGTCACGACGAGGCTCTCCGGCTTGTTCGACGGGAACAGCGACGTCTGGCGCACCTCGTCCCGTCGACCGAACGCGCGACCGAGATACCGAAGGGTCGCCACGTCGGCGGACCGCGACGGGTCGGAGTCGGTCACGCGGCGTTCTCCCCGGGAGCGGAGTCCGAGCCGCGGTCGCGACGGACCGCCTCCAGCCGGTCGATCCGTTCCCTGACGGTGTGCCACTCGCTCAACGCGAGCCACACCGTCTCGACGTCGTCGTACTCCGCGTGGTCGAACGCGTCCACGTCGGTCGGCGACTCGGCGTCGAAGCGCTCGCGAAACGCGGACTCGCGCTCGGTGAGCTCGGCGAGCCTCTCGTGGAGCTCGTCGCGCGATAGGGCCTCGAGCCGGTTCCGAAGTCGCCACTCGAAGTACGACTCGTTGCGGGCGAACGTGAGCGGCGACTCCGAGACGCGTTCGACGACGCCGATATCGGCCAGCCGCTTGAGATGTCGCCGGGCGGTGTCCGGAGCGCACGAGGCGCGCTCGGCGATTGCCGACACGCCCGCCGGCTCGTACAGCTGGAGCGCGACCCGGTACACGCGCTCGTCGGCGGGCTCGGCGTCGAGATCCGTGCTGAACCCCTCGGCGAGTCCGAACTCTCGGTCTGGACCGTCAGAGGGCATATCCGTCGATAGTAGAGATCACTATATAATTCTGGTGTCGACGAATCATATAGTCGAAAGCGGCGAACCGGTGAGTGACCCACGACTGAAGTCGTGGGGCACTGACGCAGCTGTACCCCGACCGCACGCTGGGCGACGTCCACCGAGCGCTCGCGTACGACTGCGACGGGAGTAGCGTCACTCGTTCGCGTCGATAGTCTCGGACAGCGTATTCCGGTCTTCCTCGGAGAACCGATAGCCGTCTCGGTCTCGCAGTTCCGCAACGAGCGTCGACAGTTCCTCGCTCGTGGAGATCGCATCGTAGTGGATCGCCGCCTGAAGAAACAGGACGAGATCTCAGACCTCGACGCCGATCTGCGCTCCGCGTGTCCCGACGTGCGCGTCGTCGGTTACGAGTCGCGCGTCACGTTGCGACGCGATCGCGAGGCACCGCGCGTCGGCCGAGGAAAGCGCGTGATCGCCCAGATCGTCCGCCAGTTCGAGTTCGGCTCCCGTCGGAGCGACGATTTCGAGCCAGCCGTCGTTGTACGATTTGACGGCGTCGATACGCGTGACAAAATCGTATCCCTCGGCCGCGGCACGGTCGAGTTCGTCGATGACCGACACGGGCGTCTCGATGGTTCCGAACACCGACGGGAGCAGTTCCAGCCGGTCAATCTTCGCGAGGGAACTCGGGACGTTGTTGTCGACGAGCGCCAGCCGTCTATCTACTCGAGGAACGTCTCCAGGCGATCCTCGCGGGCGGCCTCGCTCAGGAATCCGGCCTCCCGGTCGATCCCCCGATCCGCGAGTTCGCGCACGAAGGACTCAGTCGAGACGCCGGCCAGTTCGGCACCCCGGTTACAACTCACCGCTCCGGTGCGGTACTGCTCGACCGCGAGCGAGAGCCGAAGCTCCGGACGCCGACGCAACAGCTCACGGACGGCCTCCTCGACCACGGCGTCGGTGTCGTCGTAGCCGCCGGCGGCCGCGATGGCATCGAGATCCGCTCCGAGCCCGGACATACGAGTCACTACGTCGGAACCACGGATAGATATGCTGTCGCGTCCGGTCGAGCACCTGTTACGCGCGAGAACGAGGCATCCGTTCCGCTTCAGTTATGTCGGAGCGTCAGTCAGTCAGTGACCCACGACTGAAGTCGTGAGCTTCCTCCTGAGTCTCCTGTGAGAGCGTGTCGAGTTTTGGTAGAAACGTTAACTGTGTTGTAGCTACAACTCTCATCTATGTCGACGGCAGTAAAGATGGACGAGGACGCGAAATCGAAGCTCGAGGAGCTTCAGGCGGAGATCCGGCTGAAAACGGGAAAGAAAGTCACCCAACAGGAGCTCCTCTCGACACTGATCCAGTCGGCCGTCGACTCCCGCGCTGAGTTCATCGACTCGTTCCGGGACGGAACGGTGGCCATGAACGAAACGGAGCTCGAAGCGTTCAACCAAGGAAAAATCGCTTCCGGTGTCGAAACGACGGAAGACGACATCGACGACATCCTCTACGGATGAGCGTCTTCGTCGATACCGGCGTGTTCTACGCTCATCACGACACCGACGCCAGCCGACACGCGGTCGGTACCGACGCGCTGAATGAGGTTCTTTCGTCGGCGGAATACGGTCACGTGATGACGAGCGACTACGTCTACGACGAAACGGTCACCCTCACACAGATGCGGACGGGGGACGTCGACGCCGGTCTCGAAGTGGGACGGCGCATTCGCGGCGCGGGATACCCGTCGGCCATCGAACTGCTCCACTCGTCTCCGTCGCTCTTCGATCGCGCCGTGTCCGTCCACCAGACGTACGCCGACCACGATCTCAGTTTCACCGACGCGATGACCGTCGCGATGGTCGAATACCACGGGATAGATGGCGTGTTGAGCTTCGACGACGACTTCGACGGAATCGTCTCCCGACTCGTTCCGGAGACGCTCACGTTCACTGGAGACGAAACGTAGCCGGGCGGTATCGGTTGATAACCGGGAGGCGGAGATCGAGTGGCTCACGTCGCTTTTCGACGCCGGACAGTGACCGCGACGACCGCCTCGTCGACCGTCTATACGTTTCCCGTCGCGATCCGATCGACGAACTCCCGACGGTCCCGCTCCCGCTCGGTGGCGGTCTCCTCGTACTCGGCCTCGGCCCGTTCGCGAGAGGCGTCGACGTCCCGGTCGTCTCCGACCAGCCGAATCCCGTCCCGGAGGGCGACGCGCGCGATCGGGAGCGGAAGCCCCTCGATGTCGCTCACGTCGACGAAGGCGTCCGCGTGGCCCTGGAGGTCCGCGTCGATCCGGTTCCGGCGACGGAACCGCTCCGTGGGAGACAGGTTGTCCGGGAACCGGAGAGTGACGTCGACGTCGGACGACTCGTGGACGTCGCCGCGGACTCGCGAGCCGAACAGAATCGCGAAGCGGACGTCCGTCTCCGCGAGATACCGCCGAATCGCCGCCACGTCCACGCCCTCGACGGGCGGTTCCCCGTGGTTCGCTCCCGCCGTGCCGACACCAGTACGGCGGGGGACAAACCCGTTTGGTGGCCGGGGAGTGGCCCGAGATGGGGTCTCGACGATGATCCGCTGGACCATACGTTTCAACTCGGGACGAGTCGGTTCTCCGGTATGGGAGTCGTTCGGGAGAGCGACCATAGCGACGGTGCGCCGACCGTCGGAGCGACCGGGATCCGCGTGAAAGACGTCGCATCGGCGTCCGAACACAGCGGGTAGGGTCCCGACGAAATCGCGGGGCTGTACCCCGACCGCACGCCGGGCGACGTCCACCGAGCGCTCGCGTACGGCTACGACCACATCGACGACTTCCGGTCGTCGTCCTCCGAGCCGGCCGCCGTATGACGCGGCCGCTGTACTACGACGAGGGTGGTTGAATTTGTGCTACGGGTCGCCGCCCTGAGTGGCGATATTAACTTCCGCGGTGCCGAACTGAGAGGTATGAGTAGTATCGATCTGCCCGCCGGGGTGCTGGACGCGATCGCGGCACCGCCGGCGGACCGCGAGCCCATCGTCCGGCAGGAGCTCGCCGTGTCGCTGTATCGAGAGGAGTACCTCTCTTTCGGGAAGGCACGAGAGCTGGCCGGCCTCTCGAAGGCTGAGTTCCATCGGCTGCTCGGCGAGCGCGAGGTCGAGCGTCACTACACCGCGGATGATCTCGCGCTCGACGTCGAGTACGCCCGTGAATGACGGTCGTTTCGAACACGTCACCCCTGCTGAACCTGGCACTCATCGAGCGGCTCCGGCTGGTCGAATCCCAGTTCGGTGCGGTCGTCGTCCCGACGGCGGTCTGGAACGAACTCACGGCCGGGTTCGACGGTCGCGACCGCATCGAGGCGTTCCGCGATCGAGGCGGGATGCGGGTGGTCTCGCCGGAGCCGACGGAGTTGCGAACCGAGTTCGAACGTGATCCACGCGAACGAGCGAAGCGAGTGAGCGTGGGGCCAGTCGCGACCGTGACCGAACGTAGTGAGCGAACGGTCGCGACGGGGACTCGATCGCGGCGAGGCCGCGGCCGTCGCGTACGCCATCGACGTCGACGCAGACCGGGTACTCGTCGACGAGCGAGAAGGCCGTGCGACAGCCACGCGTCACGACGTGCCGGTGACTGGGGTCGTAGGGATTCCCCTTCGGGCGTCAACTCGAGGAGAGATCGACCTCGAAGCGGAACTCGATGCGCGCTGTGAGAGAGGACGTTTCGTCTGTCTTCGCCCTCCTCACCGGTCCCGTTCGGTCTCGATCTCACCTCTGATGTCGAGGACGATATCGGAGTCGAGGTCGAGACCGTACTCGTAATAACGGCCGCCGCTCTCGCCCTGATTTCGGTCGGTTCGATGGAGGAATCCGAGCATGTGGAGGTCCGAGAGGTGGTTCTGAATGCTTTTCAGCGTCGTGAGCGGGTCCACCGCGTGTGAGTCCGCCACGCGCTCGTACCGGGTTTTGATCGTCTTCGAACGCGCGGGCGTTTCTCCTCGGTCTTCGAGGTACGCGAGCGTTTCGAGCAGGAACCGGGCGTGTTGGGTTTGGTCTCGAATTCGATTGCGGAGCCGACCGCGCTGGACGAGGTCTTGAGCCTCGACGATGTGTGAATCGTCGACGCTGTCGTCGCCACGCTTCTTCGCCACCTCGCCGCCGACCCGGAGGAGGTCGATCGCCTGGCGAGCGTTCCCCCCGTCTTTCGCTGCGATCGCGGCCGCCCTCGCGACGGCCGAGTCGTCACAGACGCCGTCGACGAACGCGCGGTCGGCGCGGTCTGCGAGTATCGCCCGAAGTTCGCTGGCGTCGTAGGGGCTGAATGAAATCTCGGCCTCCATCAGCGTGTCCTTGACTTTCGGGGAGAGGTCCTGACGAAAGGTGTAGTTGTTACTGATACCGATGACACCGACCTTCGAGTCTTCGATGTGACCGATCGAGCGCGCCCGAGGGAGTTCATACAGGAGCGTGTCGGCGTCGCCGAGGTGGTCGATCTCGTCGAACACGGCGAGATGCGTCCCACCCCGCCGGTCGAGTTGCGCGTACAGTTCCTCGAACGCGTCAGCGGTACTGAGCCCTCGTTTTGGGAAGTCGCTGGCCGCCTCCGGAAGCAGTTCGTTGACCAGCGTTCGGACGACCGAGTACACCGTCTTCCCGTTGCAGTTCAACTCGTGGACGAACAGTTCGTCCGCGGCGGGACGCTCCGCAACTTCGTCTCGTAGCGCCTCCGTCATGTAAGTCGTCACAGCGGTCTTCCCGAGTCCGGCCCGCCCGTACAACATGACGTTCTGTGGGGTCCGGCCGAAGAGAACGTCTTCGAGCGCGTGGCGATACTCGTCGATCTCGTCGTCGCGTTCGAGTATCTGATCGGGCTGGTAGTCCTCAGAGAGAACTTCCTTGGCGGCGAAGATCGAACGCTCGATGTCGCTGAACGGTCCGGCCATCTCTCTGTTCACGCCAAACAGGCAGGTATATTTAAAACCAGTTTTTGTTTGTCTCGTCTGTCTCAGCTAATCGTAGTCCTGTCGGGAGCGGGGACTGTCCCGAACGCCGTTCGGTGCGGTGTCGGCGTCGGTACACCCGCCGAGACAGACGAAACCCACTCTCTGAACGACCGCTGAGTCGAGTGATCGCGGCCGATCACCCGGCCGGCCGACTGAAGACAGACGAAATGTACTCTCTCCTCCCATCGAAGCCGAAAGCGCGGGAACGCGAGACAGACGAAACGGGCTCTCACACCGCGGCGTCAGTTTCGGCAGGAATGAACGGAACCGCAGGGACCACCCATGGCGCGGGTAGACCGAGTACGGCCGAATCGACCGGTCCCGCGCGCAGAACCGACCGCACCGACTCAGTCCGCGCTCGACGCCGACCGCGTCGCGCCCGCGTCCCGACTCACGTTGCCGCCGTCCCCCCCGACCCCGGACTCCGCCTCCGCCGCCAGCGTCTCCACGTTCGCGAACACGAAGCCGGCGAAGCCGACCCGGAGCAGGAGGTCGAGGTACTCCAGGGTCACCGTCGCGGTGAACTGATCGAACAGCCCGGCGATCTGGAGCATCGCCCACGCGATCAGCACGCCGAACGCGAACAGCGACAGGTTCCGCGTCTTCTTGTAGAACAGCTCCCGCGCGGGGGGTTGCCGGGCCGCCGCGCTCGCCACCGGCCCGAAGAACAGCGCGACCAGCGTCGCGTACCCGACGAGGATGCCAGCGGTGCCCGCGGTCGCGAGCGGGCCCTCGAACACCTCCGCGAAGTCGTAGCCGAGCCGCATCGCGACGGTGACGGCGACGACGCCGCCGACGTACCGCCGGCTCACCCCCGCGACGAACGTCGCGAAGCCGAACAGGAACGGGTACGCCACGTAGTCGGTGAGCAGCTGTCCGCCCTCTAACGTTCCGCTCGCGACCGAGAACGTTCCGATCCCGGCGCCCCAGCCCGCGACCCCGACACCCGCGAGCGCCACGACCGCGACGAAGGGGTAACAGTACCGGCGCAGTTCGGCGGGCTTGCGCCGCGCGAGCGCGACCAGCACGACGGCCGACACCGCGTATATCGCCGCGGAGGCGAACCGCACCGTCGACGGCTCAATCATCGGCGCTCACCTCCGCGTCGCCCTCCGCGGTCGGCTCCGGCGGGGCGGTACCCCCGCCGCGGCGTCCGCCCCCGCGGCGTCGACCGCGGCCGCGTCCGCGTCTGCCCGCGTCTCGAACTGGTCGAGGCGCTCGGTGAGCGACGCGGTCCGCTGAGCGAGCGCCGTCGCCGTCTCCGCGAGGTCGCCCACGGTCTCGGCGGTGTCGTCCGCGGTCTCCGCGAGCGAGCGCGCGCGGTCCGCGGCGTCGGTGGCGGAGCCGTGGACCGCCTCGACGCGCGCCGCGACCGACTCGATCCCCTCGGCCCCCTCGTCGGTCGCCCGCGCGATGTCGCCCATCGCGACGTCGACGTCCTCGACGGTGCCGGTCAGCTCCTCTATCGCGTCGCCCGCGGCGCGCACCGCCGACGTCGTCTCGTTTAGCTCCGTCATCGTCCGGTCCATCTCGCCGGCGACCGCCGACACGTCCTCGGTCACCTCGCCGATCGTCGCCTCGATCTCGGTGGTGGACTCGCGCGTCTCCTCCGCGAGCCCCTTCACCTCGTCCGCGACGACCGCGAACCCGTCGCCGTCGCCGCCCGCCCGCGACGCCTCGATCGAGGCGTTCAAAGCGAGGATGTTGGTCTGCTCCGCGATGTCCGCGATCACGTCGGTCGTCTCCGCGACGCCGTCCATCCGGTCGTCGAGTCCGGCGACGAGGCCGTCGAGGTCCTCCAGCAGGTCGCCGATCGCGACGATCGCCTCGACCGCCTCGGTCGCCCGCCGCTCGCCCTCCTCGCCGAGGTCGGCCGCAGCGCTCGCGTCGCCCGCCACCTCGTCGGTGGTGGAGGCGATCTCCTCGACCGTCGCGGAGAAGTCGTCGGTGTCGGCGGCCGTCTCGCGCAGCCGGTCGGTCTGCTCGTCCAGCTCGTCGGCCAGCGCGCGCATCTCGTCGGCCACCTCCTCGTTCATCCCGGCGACCTGGTCCGCCTCCGCCGCCATCTCCTCGCTCGTCGCCTCCACGTCGCCCGCGAACGACTGGATGTCCTCGACCGTCGTCGAGAGCCCGCCGGTCATCTCGTTGTACGCCGCCGTGATGCGCTCGATGGCGTCGACCTCGCTGTCCTCGTCGAGCCGGCGCGTGAGGTCGCCCTCGGCGGCGTCCTCCATGGCGCCGCCGATGTCCTCGGCGCGCTCTAGGAGGGTGTCAGACATCGCCTCCGCCTCCTCGCGGGCCGACTCGGCCTCGGACTGCGCCCGCTCGGACTCCGCGACCGCGTCGCGGAGCGACCGCCGCGTCTCGTCGAAAGCGTCGAACAGCCGCCCGATCTCGTCGCCGCGGTCGGAGGCGGCGCTCGCGTCGAACTCGCCGCGGCCGACCGCCTCGGCCGTCTGCGTCAACCGTCGGAGCTCGACCGCGACGTTCCCGATCAGCACGATACCCAGCAGCCCGAGATTCAGCGTGACGACGACGCCGACCGCGGTCAGCGCCGCCGTCGCGGCCGCCGGAGTCCCGACCGTCGCGACGTGCCCCGCGAAGAGGGCGATGAACCCGAGCGTCACGCCGAGGGTCAAGACCACGGCCGCCCCGACCCGCCGGCCGTACCGCGCGGTGATCGCGTTCAACATGGATAGTTCGTCTGTGAGGAGCCGGATCTCCTATTTATGATTAAAGCCCAAATTACAGGCGTCGATAATTTGACGCGGGGTCGGCGGCGGCCGGCGGGGAGGCGCTCGCGGCGCGTCGGGGGCGACCGGCCCGCCGAGTGCGGGGAGCCCGCCGGACCGAGGACGGGTGTTTTTCCCGCGGCCGCGCCACCCCCGAGTATGTCCAGCGTCAGCGAGACGTACATCGAGAACCGCCAGCGCGTCCAGCCCACCCACACGAACAACTACGAGTCGGCCCACGGGGGGAACGTCGTCAAGTGGATGGACGAGATCGGCGCGATGTCGGCCATGCGCGCCGCCGGCGAGACCTGCGTCACGGCCAAGATCAACGGGCTCGACTTCAAGCGGCCGGTGCCGCAGGGGGACACCTGCGTCATCGAGTCGTACGTGTACGCGGTCGGGCGGACGAGCCTCCGGACGCGGATCCGCGCGTACCGCGAGTCCCCGCGCACGGGCGAGCGCGAACTCACGACGGAGTCGTACTTCGTGTTCGTCGCCGTCGACGCCGACGGAAACCCGACGCCCGTCCCGGAGCTGGAGGTCACGGGCGAGCGCTGCCGCGAACTCCGCGACGAGGCGCTCGCGGCGGAACCCGAAGAGGGCCGCTGAGGTCAGTAATCCCCGAGCACGCCGAGCCGCCGCGCCCGCCGCGTCGCCACCTGGAACACGAGGTAGCCGCCGAGCAGGTAGCCGACCGCGACCGCGACGAGCAGCGCCAGGTCGGCTACCGGGAACTGCCACAGCCGGGTCCCGTCGACCATCGCGCGCTGGAGCATGGCGCTGCCGTGCGCCAAGGGGAGGACGCGCGTCCACGGGAGATCGAAGACGGGCGCCGAGATCAGCGCGACGAAGCCGAACTGGAGGAGGTTGAGCCAGTTGCCGATCCGCTTGTACAGCACCGTCACCCCGCCGGCGGCGAAGCCGAGCCCGAGGACCGACGTGATCGACAGCCCCGCGACGGCGACTACCGTTACGGGCGCGAGGCTCAGGCGGGTTCCGGTCGCGAGGAGCATGACCGCGAGGATCACCGCGCTCGTGAGGAACGTCCGCACCACCTTCGCGACCCCCTTCAACAGCGCGACGGGCGCGAAGCCGAACGGGGTTGTGATGTGGCGTTCGAGGGTCCCCCACTGCACCTCGCTGCCGATGTCGTTCGACACCGACGAGTACGCGCCCACGGACAGCGTCCAGAGGAAGTAGCCGACGACGATCCCCTCTATCGAGTCCGTCAGCGCCTGCCCGGCGAGCAGCTGGCCGCCGAGGAACAGCGCGGCGAAGAAGAACAGAGACACCACGATCCCCCCGATCGCGTTTGCCGGATAGCGCACGAAGATCAGGAACTCGCGGTACAGCACCGCCCGCGCCAGGTGGTAGTAGGTGGCCGGCCGCGGCTCGTCGTCGAGCGCCGCGGGATCCCCGGCCGACGCGTCCGCGCTCACGGGGACTCACCCCCGGACTCGGGACCGGCGGCGCCGGGCGCGCTCCCGGTGCGTTCGAGGAACACGTCTTCGAGGTCGGGCTGGACCGTGCGGATGTCCGAGACCGTGACCCCGACCGCGCGGAGCGCGTCGGTCAGGTCGTACAGCCGGTCGCCGCCCGCCGCGACCGTCACCGCGGGCGGGCGCGCGTCGCGGTCGACGTCGACGACCTCGAACCGCTCGCGGAGCCCCTCGACCGTCTCCGGATCGAGGTCCGGGCTAGCCACCCGGACGACGTCGCTGCCGGTCGCGCCGAGCAGCGCCCCGACCGTGTCGTCCGCGGCGATCCGCCCGTTCGATAACATGACGACGCGGTCGCAGACCGCCTCGATCGTCGTCATGTCGTGGCTGCTGACGACGATGGTGAGCCCCTCTTCGGCCGCGAGCCGGCGCAGCTCCGCCCGGAGCGTCCGCGCGCTCTCGACGTCGAGCCCGAGCGTCGGCTCGTCCAAGAAGACGAGTTCGGCGCCGCCCGCCAGCACGCTCGCCAGCGACACCTTCTGTTTCATCCCCCGGGAGAGCTCTCGGACCGGCGTGTCCGCCTTGTCCGCGAGGTCGAGGCGGTCGAGCAGCCGGTCGTGGCGCGCCGCCACGGAGTCGGGGTCGACGCCGCTGATCGTCGCGAAGTAGCGGAGGTTCTCCCGAACCGTGAGCCGCCAGTAGTCGTTGCGGGCGCCCTCCAGCATCGCGTCCACGTCGGCGTACGCCGCCCGCCGGCCGTCGCGCACGTCGCTGCCAAACACCCGCACCGACCCCGCGTCCGGGACCACGATCCCCAGCGCGCACTTGATCAGCGTCGTCTTGCCCGCGCCGTTCGGCCCGAGCAGGCCGACGACCGACCCGCGCTCGACCGAGAGGCTCACGTCGTCGACGGCGACCACCGCGTCGTCGCCGTCACCGAATCGCTTCGTCAGGCCCTCTATCGCGAGCGCCGGCGACCCGGTCTCGCCGTCGGCGGACTCGTCGCCGCGCGCCGCGTCCGTCTCGTCGCGCTCGCGGGGACCGCCGCGCGCGCTCGTCGCGCTCCGTGCCATCGTCTTTCAGTACGCACCGACGGCGGATATATCCGCGCTCGGCGGTGAACCGGAACGTGGACCTCGACCGCTTCGCCGCGGACGCCCCGGCGGACGACGCGCCCGGGGACGCCCGCGTCTGCGTCGTCGCGACCCAACCAGAAACGTTCGAGCGCTGCCGCGCCGGCTTCTACCCCGCGCCGCGCTCGTACGACCGCACCCGCGCGGCGTTCGAGTACATGGCCTTCTACCGGACCGCGCCGGTGTCCGCGGTGACCCACTACGCCCGGGTCGTCGACCGGACCGAACAGACGCGGGGCGACTCCGGCCCGATGGAGGAGGACGACTGGCAGGCGCTCATCGACCCGTTCTCCGAGGAGCGGGTCGTCGTAGTCTTCGAGTTCGACGACCTCGTGCCGCTGGAGCGGCCGGTCGAGAACGACCTGAACGGCGTGCGCGGCGCGTGGTACTGTACGGTCGACGACCTCCGCGAGGCGGCAACGCTGTCGGGGCTTCGCGAGCGAGCGGACACCTGACGCGTCGACCGTGCGGCGACTCGCTCGCCGGCGACGCGACGGGTTACCCGCCGTCGGCGCGCACCGACGGCGACGGCGCACGGTCGACCCGCACGACCCGGTCGTGGTCGCGCGGCGTCGTCGCGGCGTGGTCGGGGTGGAGACACGCGAACAGCGCCTCCAGCGAGTCGACGAGCCGGTGGCTCGGCCGGTTGAACAGCCCGTTGCCGTCGACCGCGTAGGCGCGGTCGGCCGCGACGGCGGAGAGGTCGTCGAACCCCGGACGAGCGGAGAGGTCGTCGACCGCGTCGACGGCGCGGTCGCGGTCGAACCCGCAGGGCGCGACGACCAGCGCCTCGGGGTCGTGCGCCCGCACGTCGTCCCACGCCACCGGCTCGGAGGGACCGTCCGGCTGGAACGACGGGTCGCCGCCCGCGAGTTCGACCATGTCGCGCACCCAATGTCCCGCCCGGATCGGCGGGTCGGTCCAGTCGAGGACGGCGGTCCGGGGGCGACCCTCGTCCGCGACAGCGGCCGCCGCGCGCTCGCGGACGGCGTCGACGCGCTCGCGGAGGTCGGCGCGGAGCGCGCTCGCGGCCGCTTCCTCCCCGACCGCCTCGCCTATCCGCACCGCGTCGTCGAGGGCGTCCGCGAAGGAGTGAGGGTCGCAGGCGAGCACGTCGGGCGCGGGGTCGAGGCGCGCGGCGGCCGCGCGGACCTCGCTCGCGTCGACCGCGCAGACGTCGCAGGTGGCCTGCGTGACGAGGAGGTCGGGTTCGAGGGCCGCGAGCCGCGCCTCGTCGAGGTCGTAGACGGCGCCGTCGACCTCGCGCATCTGCTCGTCGATGTCGGCGGCCGAGCGGTCGGCGTGGTCGACGACCGTGCTCGTCAGCGTCGGTAACTCGCGGGCGGCCGGCGGGTGGTCACAGCTGTGCGACACGCCGACCGGCTCGACGCCGAGCGCGAACAGCGTTTCCGTGGCGGAGGGCAGCAGGGAGGCGACGCGCATGCGTGAAGCGACGCGCTCGGTCGACTAAAGTGAGGGGTCCGAAGTCGGCCGCTACCGGGCGGGGAGCCACGCGAGGACGGGGCGCGCGGCCACGTAGCCGACGTAGAGCAGCACCCCGTACGCCAGCGCGAACGACGCCGTCCGAAACCACTCCGCGGTCGGGGCGTCGAGCGAGTTCAACAGCGTGACCGCGAGCAGCGTGCTCACGAGGATAAAGCGGGCGTCTCGGCGTTCCATGGTCGCCCGCAGCACGCCTCGCGTGAAAAAATCTCGCGCTCCCGGGTTCGGCGCCGCCGGAGGCCGTTACTCGTCGACGGCGTCCGCGGTCGCCGTCGCGTACGCGGCCGCGAGGTCGCCGTTCGGGAGCGCGTCGAGCGCGGCCGCGCAGCCCCACCGGACCCGGTCGCGCCGCTCGCCGGGCGGGAGCTTGTTCGTCGCCACCGTCTCGGCCGTGTCGAGGGCGGCGCGCGCGGTCGCCGCGTCGCCCTCGGCCGCCGCGTCCGCGGCCGCCGCGAGCAGCTGTTCGAGGCTCGCGCGAACGTCGTGCGGGACCTCGTCGGGGGCGGTCACGGGTCGGTCCGGTCCGGATCGGCCGCGCGCGAGTCGTCCGGGTCCCCGCCGGTCGCCGCTTCCGGGTCCAGCCTCGCGAAGGCGAACTCGGTGCTGCTCCCCAGCGGGTCGGTCGCGGTCCGCGTCTCGACGTCGGTGAACCCCGCCTCGCGGAGCTGGTCGAGCGTGCGCTCGCGACCCGGCGCGGAGAAGAACATCCGGCCGCCCATCCAGCCCCGGCGGACCGTCTCGAAGCGGCCGCCCGGGAGCGTCGTGAGGAGCCGGCCGCCGGGACGGAGGACGCGGGCGAACTCGGCGTACACCGCGGGGTGGCGCTCGCGCTCGACGTGAAACACCGCGTGGTACGCAGTCAGCCCGTCGAAGCGGTCGGCCGCGAACGGGAGCGCCGACATCTCGCCGTGGACCAGTCGCGCGTCGGAGACGGTCTCGCGGGCGAGGTCGAGGCCGCGCCGGGAGACGTCCAGCCCGACGCTGCCCGGCGGGAGGTTCGCGAGGGTGCGGGCGCCGTCGCCGCAGCCGACGTCGAGGACGAGCGGGTCCTCGCCGTCGGCCGCGGGGTCGCTCGCCAGCGAGTCGAGCAGGTCGTCGACGAGCGCCGCGTCCGAGCCGTCGGGGTCGCGCCGGGCGGCGTACGTCTCGGCCACCTCGTCCCACGCGCGGCGTACCTCGTTTCGGTCCATACGGGTAGCAGGGGCGCGAGCGGCATGATTCCTCGGGCTGACGGCGGCCGCGAAAAGCGCCGCGAGCGAGGGAAACGGGTCCGCGGCTCCCTCAGAAGGTCGCGGGAACCACCACGTAGGCGAGGAGCAGGGTGATAAGACCGGTGGCGACCCCGTAGTACAGCACCGGTATCAGCTCCAGTCGGATGACGCGCCCCTCCTCACCGATGAGGCCGACGACGGTGAGCGCGGCGACGACGTTGTGGATGGCGATGAGGTTCCCGATGGCGCCGCCGACCGCCTGCGCGGCGACCACGATCTGGGTCGGAGCGCCGATCTGCTGGGCCGCCTCGAACTGGAAGAGGCCGAACAGGATGTCGCTGACCGTGTTCGAGCCGGCGATGAACGCGCCGAACGCGCCGATGAAGCCCGAGAAGAACGGGAACAGCTGCCCGGTGAGGTTCGCCGTGGCGTCGGACAGCAGCTGGAGCATACCCAGGTTGACGGCCTCGACGTTGTCGATCACGACGGGCGCGCCGGTCTTTTGCATTATCATCACCGTCGCGACGGCGAACCAGAGGGCGATGACCGCCGGGATGATGTTCGAGACGGCTTCGCTCCACGAGTCCCTGATCCCCTCGGCGTCCATGCCGTGGAGCCCGTACGTCACGACCGCGACCAGCACGAACAGCGACCCGGGGAGGTAGAGCATCTCGATCCCCTCGGAGAACGGCGTCCCGAGGATGTTGTTCCACGTGATGACGCCGGTCGACGAGAGGAAGCTCTGCACGGGGCCGATGACTCGGGTCACGATCAGCAGGGCGGCGACGAGGATGTAGGGAGCCCACGCCATCCCGAGCGACATGTCCTGACTGTGCAGCTCCTCGAAGCGGCTCGTTCCGCCGTCGGTCGCGACACGCTGGCCGGAGCTGGAGTCGCCCATCCCCGTTCCGGGCTCGATCGTGCCGATCCAGTGATCGGGCCACTGGTCTTGGGGCCCGAAGTCCCACTCCTCGTCCGGCAGGAAGTAGCCCGCGCGGAGCGTCGAGCCGACGATGAGCAGGCCGACCATCGCGCCCAGCAGTCCCGGGAACGTCGGGCCGAGGAAGTACGCCGTCAGGAGGTACGGAACAACGAAGGCGCCCCACGCGAACAGCGTGAGCGGGAGCACTTCGATGGCGGGCTTGATCGAGCGCTCCTCGCCGAAGAAGCGAGTCATCATCGCCACGCCGATGAACGGAATCGCGATGCCCACGATGGCGTGGATGACGGCCGCCCAGAACCCGATCTGTGCGACGTAGGCGCCGACGCTCTCGAAGCCGCCGGTCTGGACGACCTGGTACGCCGCCGTGCCGGCCTCGGTCGGGTCCTGCCCGAAGACGACGTCTTCGAACCCGATGATGAGCGGCGTCCCGACCGCGCCGAAGGTGATCGCGAGGATGTTCCCGGTCAGGGCGACCACCACCGCGGCCAGCGGCGGGAAGCCGAGCCCGACGAGCAGCGGGCCGACGATCGCGGCCGGCGTCCCGAACCCGGCCGCGCCCTCGATGAACGACCCCATGAGGAACACGAGCAGGACGACCTGAACGCGCCTGTCGTCGCTGATCGAGGAGAAGCCCGCGTTGATGACCTCGAACGCGCCCGACTGCTTGAGCGTGTACAGGAGCAGTATCGCGCCGAAGACGATGACGAGGATCCGCGTCGCCGTCATCGCCCCGCGGATGGAGGCCGCCGCGATCAGCGTCGGAGACATCTCCCAGCCGATGTACGCGGCCGCGGCCGCGATGACCCACGCGATGGGCATCGTGATCGTCGCCGGCTGGTAAAGGAGGACCATGATGACCGCGATCGCCGCGAGCGGCAGCAACGCCAACAGGATGAGCAGCGGGTCAGCCACGGGAACCGCCCCCCGTCGCCGCAGGGTCGTTCTCTCCGCTTCCGATACCCCGGAGGCCCACTCTCGAGTGGACCCGCGCCGTGGATTTGCCACGAGGTGGCATGACAATGGTATCGCAATCTCGTTAATTAAATCTGCTGGAAACAATGATTATGGTCAGTTCGCGATTACTCTTGTAGACGTCGCTGTCAAAGAGTTCGAGCCCGTCCTGACAGACTCCGAACGTAGCCGGCGGCGGGCGACGAGCGCCGATGCCGCCTCAGTCGTCCGCGGGCGACGGCGCCGTCGCGTCGGCGGCGCTGGCGTCGGCGACGGCGTCAGGGGCGGATCCGGTCACCGCCTCGGCGACCTTCTCGATCGGGTGCGGCGGGGCATCGGTGTCGCCCTCGCGGTCGCCCAACTGCGACCGACAGGAGGCGCCCGGCGCGGTCACCGTGTCGCCGTCGCTCTCGTCGACCTGATCGAAGAGGATCCGACCGATCGCTTTCGAGATGTCGTAGTGCTCCGACTCGTAGCCGAACGAGCCGGCCATCCCGCAACAGGAGGAGTCGAGCGGGTCCACGTCGTAGCCCGCGCGGCGGAGCACGCCGACCGCGTGGTGGTCCTTGTTCGTCGCCTTCTGGTTGCAGTGACCGTGGTAGGTGAGCGACTCGGCGGGCGCGTCGAACGCCAGCCGCTCGTCGACGCGGCCGGCGTCTAAGTACTCTAAGACGCCGAACGCGGCGGCCGAGACGGCCTCGACGTCGTCGCCGTCGAGGAGGTCGAGGTACTCGTCTTGGAACATCACCGCGTCCGACGGCTCGACGAAGACGACCGACTGGCCGTCGCGGACCCGGGGCGCCAGCTGCTCGACGTTGGTCGCTGCGCGCTCGCGGGCCGTATCGAGGAAGCCCGTCGAGAACGCGGCGCGGCCCGAGGGCGCGAGGTCGTCGGGCACCTCGACGCGGACGCGCGCCGCCTCTAACACCCGGACCGCGGCCTTGCCGGCCGCCGGATAGCTGTAGTTGGTGTACGTGTCGGGGAACAGCGTCACCGTGTCGACCGCCTCCGCGGGGTCGACCGTCGAGCCGCCGCGCGCCGCGAACCACTCCTCGAAGCTCGTCGACCGGAAGGTCGGCAGCTCGCGGTCCGGCGCGATCCCCGCGACCGCGTCCATCACCCGCCGAGCGCCGGGGAGCTTCGAGGCCGCGTTCGACACCGGCGCGAGCGTGCTGCCGAGCGCCGAGAGCCGGTCGATGTCGCGGAAGAGCCGCTCGCGGAGCCCCGACCCCTCCGCCTCGTGGTGCTCGTGTTTCACCTCGGCCTTCAGCTTCGCGAGGTCGACGCCGGTGGGACAGTCGCTCTTGCACCCCTTGCAGCCGACACAGAGGCCGAGAACCTCCTCTTGGAAGCGGTCGGAGTGGATCTCGTCGTCGTCCAGCTCCCCGCTGATGGCCGCGCGGAGCATGTTCGCGCGGCCGCGGGTGGCCTGTATCTCCTCCTCGGAGGCGCGGTAGGTCGGGCACATCACGCCCGAGTCCGTCTCGCGGCAGGTGCCGCAGCCGTTGCACAGCTCGACGAGGTGCGAGAAGCCGCCCTCCTCCGAGAAGTCCAGCTCCGTCTGCGGCTCGATCGACTCGTAGGCGGGGCCGTACCGGAGGTTCTCGCGCATGTCCGTGTCGGCGGCGGTGTCCGGGTAGCCGCGCTCGCTCGCGGTGTCGCCGTCGACGTAGACGACCTTCCCGGGGTTCATCCGCCACTCGGGGTCGAACGTCGATTTCAGCTCCTGGAACGCCGACCAGAGGTCCTCGCCGTACATCTTCGGGTTGAACTCCGTGCGCGCGAGCCCGTCGCCGTGCTCGCCCGAGAAGGCGCCGTGGTGCTCCAAGACGAGGTCGGTGACGTCCTCGGAGATGGAGTGCATCTTCTCGACGCCCTCCTCCTCCTTCAGCGAGAGGATGGGGCGGATGTGGAGCGTGCCGCTCCCGGCGTGCGCGAAGTACGCCGCGGAGGTGTCGTGGTCGGTGAGCACCGCCTCGAACTGCCCGACGTACTCCGCCAGCTCCTCGGGCGGCACCGTCGCGTCCTCGATGAACGGGTACGGCTTCGGGTCGCCCCGCATGCTCATCAGCAGGGGGATGGCTGCCTTCCGGAGCTTCCAGAGGTCCGCCTGGGCCTCGTCGGTGTACGCCTCCAGCACGTCGAAGGCGTCGCCCCCGTCGACGAAGTGCGCGGTCGTGTCGGCCATCGCCGCCTCGAAGTCGTCCACCAGCTCGGAGTCCCACTCCAGCATGAGCGCCGCGGCCGCGCGGTCCGGGATCGGCTCGGCGTACTGCGCGAACTCCTGTGAGCCGGCCGCCAGCGAGAACACCTCGTCGTCCATCAGCTCGACCGCGCTCACGGGGAACTCCAGCGCCTCGGGCACCGCCTTCATCGCGTCGACCAGCGAGTCGAACGTGTACAGCGCGAGCGCCGTCTCCTCGGGGCGGGTGACGAGCGACACCTCGGCCTCGACGATCGTCCCGAGCGTCCCCTCGGCGCCGACGAACAGCTTCGTGAGGTTGATCACCGCCTCGCCGTCGTCGTTCTCGTAGACGACCTTGTGGAGGTTGTAGCCGGAGACGGAGCGTTTCAGGTTCGGGTACTTCTCGTCTATCTCCCCCTCGTTCTCCTCGACGAGCTTCCGGGTCGTCTCGTATAACGCGGCCTCCCGGTCGTCCTTCGAGACGATCTCCTCGTACTCCGGCGAGTCGAGGACCACCTCGCGGGTCTCGATCAGCGAGCCGTCAGCGAGCACGACCTTCAGCCGCTCCGTGTACGCGTCGGTGATCCCGTACCGCACCGAGTGCGCGCCCGTGGAGTTGTTGCCGATGCCGCCGACGACGGTCGCGCGCGCCGAGGACGCCGGGTCGGGGGCGAACTTCAGCCCGTCCTCGGCCAGCCGGTCGTCGAGGTGGTCTTGAACGACGCCGGGCTGGACCACCGCCCGCCGGTCGTCGGGCCGGACCTCGACTATCTCGTCCATGTGCGTCGAGAAGTCGAGCACGACACAGCCCGGACCGACGCTCTGCCCGGCCAGCGAGGAGCCGGCGCCCCGCGGGATGACGGGCACGCCGTGGTCGGCCGCCACCCGCATCGTCGCCCGCACGTCCTCGACCGAGCGCGGGATCACCACCCCGGCCGGCCGCGCCTGGTAGACGCTCCCGTCGGTCGCGTACAGCACCTGCGCGTACTCGTCGAACTGGACCTCGCCGGCGACGCGCTCGCGGAG